>CAMJHF010000003.1 GCA_946405435.1 uncultured Bacteroidales bacterium | reverse complement strand
AGGTGCCCACATCGTCGCGGCTGAAGCCGAAGGTCATCTGGGTAAGGTCGTTGGTGCCGAAGCTGAAGAACTCGGCGGTACGGGCCATACGGTCGGCAGTGAGAGCCGCGCGGGGTATCTCGATCATGGTGCCGAACTTGTAGTCCAGGGACTCACCGGTGGTAGCTTCCACCTCGGCCTTTATCTTGGTGCAGATGGCCTTCTGGAAGCGGAGCTCACGCTCGGACACGGTGACGGGGATCATGATTTCGGGCATGGGGTGAAGTCCTTCCTTCTGAAGCTCGGCCTGGGCGGTGAAGATGGCGCGGTACTGGGTCTCGGCTATGAGAGGATAGGTCACGTGCAGACGCACGCCGCGATGTCCCATCATAGGGTTGACCTCGTGAAGGTTCTCGCCTCTCTTCTCCACGTCGGACACGGAGATTCCGAGCTCGTCGGCCAGTTCCTTCTCCTTCTCTGCACCCTTGGGGACGAACTCATGGAGAGGGGGATCCAGCAGACGGAAGACCACGGGCTTGCCGTCCATGATCTTGAGGGTGCTCTTGACGGAGGCCTTCATGAAGGGCTCGAGCTCGTCAAGGGCGGCCTTGCGCTCTTCGTTGGTATCGGAAAGGATCATCTTGCGGAGCTTTGCCAGGGGCACTTCGGAGTTCTTGCCGTAGAACATGTGCTCGATACGGAACAGGCCTATGCCCTCGGCGCCGAAGGCCAGGGCACGTGCGGCGTCCTCGGGAGTGTCGGCGTTGGTGCGGATGCCAAGGCGGCGGAACTTGTCCACGATCTCCATGAAGCGGATGAACAGGGGGTTCTCGCTGGCGTCCATGGTGTCAAGTTTGGTGGCGTATACATAGCCCTTGCTCCCGTTGAGGGAGAACCAGTCGCCTTCTTTGTAGGTGGTGCCTCCGAAGCTGACGGTCTTGGCGGCGAGGTTGATCTTCATGGTCTCGCAGCCCACGATGCAGCACTTGCCCCAGCCGCGGGCCACAAGGGCTGCGTGGGATGTCATGCCTCCGCGGGTGGTGAGGATACCGGCGGATGCACGCATGCCCTCGATGTCCTCGGGAGAGGTTTCCTCACGGATGAGGATGACCTTCTTGCCTGCAGCTGCGGCCTCCATCGCGGCCTCGGAAGAGAATACTATGGTGCCGACGGCTCCGCCCGGAGATGCGGGAAGACCCTTAGCCACAACCTCAGCCTTCTTTTCGGAAGCGGGATCGAGGATGGGGTGCAGGATCTCGTCCAGCTGGGCGGGAGACACCCTCATAACGGCCTCTTTCTCGTCTATCATGCCCTCGGAGAGCATGTCCATGGCCATCTGCAGGGCGGCGATGCCGGTACGCTTGCCGATACGGCACTGGAGCATCCAGAGGTGACCCTCCTGGATGGTGAACTCGATGTCCTGCATGTCACGGAAGTGATCCTCCAGGCGCTTGCGGATGGCGTCGAGTTCTGCGTAAACCTCGGGCATTGCGGCCTCAAGGGACTGCAGGTGCTTGTTATGCTCGGTCTTGGTGGCCTCGTTCAGGGGGTTGGGGGTACGGATACCGGCAACCACGTCCTCGCCCTGGGCATTGATGAGCCACTCGCCGTAGAACTTGTTGTCGCCGGAAGCGGGGTTGCGGGAGAATGCTACGCCGGTGGCGGAAGTCTCTCCCATGTTGCCGAACACCATGGACTGCACGTTCACTGCGGTGCCCCAGTCATCGGGAATCTTCTCGATGCGGCGATAGGCGATGGCCCTCTTGCCGTTCCAGGACTTGAAAACGCCGCCGATGGAGCCCCAGAGCTGGGCCTCGGCGGTATCGGGGAACTCCACTCCAAGGACTTCCTTGACCTTGGCTTTGAACTTGTCGCACAGGTCCTTGAGTTCCTCGGCGGTGATTTCGGTGTCGGTCTTATAGCCGCGCTTCTCCTTGAGCTCTTCCATCATGCGGTCGAGCTGCTGGCGGATGGCCTGGCCGTCGGCGGGCTCTATGCCCTCGGCCTTTTCCATCACCACGTCCGAATACATCATGATCAGACGGCGGTAGGCATCATATACGAAACGGGGGTTGCCCGTCTTTTTGATCATTCCGGGAAGGGTGGCGGAGCACAGGCCGATGTTGAGGATGGTGTCCATCATGCCGGGCATGGAACTGCGTGCGCCTGAACGGCAGCTGACGAGCAGAGGGTCGGACGGATCGCCGAATTTCTTGCCCATGAGCTTTTCGGTAGCTTCCATGGCTGCTGCGACGTCTTTCTTGAGCTGGTCCGTGTAACCGCCGCCAAGTTCATAATACTCGGCGCAGCATTCGGTCGTGATGGTGAATCCCGCGGGGACGGGCATTCCGAGTTTGCTCATTTCGGCCAGATTGGCACCTTTTCCTCCGAGGAGTTCCCTCATTGTACCATCGCCCTCGGCAGTTTTTCCGCCAAAGCGATATACTCTTTTCTTGTTTTCGAACATACTATTTATTGGTTATCAAAAATTTCAAACTGCGAATTTAGGAAAATATTTTGGTTATAGCAACTTGGACGCCAGCTCGCTCAAGGCGCTGCGTTCGCCCTTGCGCAGGAACACGTGCTGGAAGAGCTTCTGGCCGGAAAGCTTTTCGGCGATGTGGCTCAAGCCGTTGGTCCACTGGTCCAAGTAAGGCTGGTCTATCTGGAACACGTCTCCGGTGAACACCATCTTGGTGCCTTCTCCGGCACGGGTGATGATGGTCTTGATCTCGTGGGGCGTGAGGTTCTGGGCCTCGTCGATAATGAAGAAACAGCGGCCGAGAGACCGGCCCCTTATGTATGCGAGGGGCTCTATTATAAGCTTTTCCATGGTAAGCATGGCATCTATCCTCTGAGCCTCGCGCGACCCCGGACGGAACTGCTCCTTGATGACGTTGAGGTTGTCCATGAGCGGCTGCAGGAAGGGGCTCATCTTGGTCTTCTGGTCCCCAGGCAAGAAGCCAATGTCCTGGTTGCCGAGCACCACGGTAGGACGCGAAAGGATTATCTGCTCGTAATCGCGCTCCTGCTCCAGGGCCGAGGCAAGTGCCAGGAGGGTTTTGCCGGTGCCGGCGCCTCCTGTGAGGGCCACCAGCTCGATTTTGGGGTTCAGACAGGCGTCCAGGGCCATTTTCTGCTCGTCGTTGCGGGGACGGATGCCGTAGGCCTCGCGGGACTTGATGAGAACGATGCGGTCGCGGGAGGCGTCATAGCGGGCGCAGACCGTTTCGTCGGCACCTTTTTCCCACTCGAAGCGGAACAGCTGGTTGGGCTCGGGACAGGATGCCTGGACTGCCTTCCATTCGATGGATGTGTCCGGACCGTAGCAGAGAGCCTGCATGACGTCCGAAGGGAGGGTCATGCGCAGCACCTCACGCTGGCGGATCTCCAGCCTGTCCTCTTCGATTTTGTCGGTGAGGTAGTCCTGGACCGCCATTCCGGCGGCTTTGGCCTTGAGGCGGAGATTCACGTCCTTGGTGACAAGGGCCACGAAAGTGCCGGGATTATTGTCCCGAACCCACATGGCAGTGGCGAGGATGCGATGGTCCTGGGTGTCGTCCTTGAACAGGTCTGCAAGCTCCGGAGGGAAGGGGTGATTGGGCTCTACCTTTATTCGGCCGAGGCCTTTTCCGATGGGAATTCCGTCCTTGCCGAACGAGCGGCCGTTGCTGATGATGTCCAGGTCGCGCATGAAACCGCGGGCATGATAGGCAAGGGTGTCATTGCCTTTCTTGAATTTGTCAGCCTCCTCGATTACAGCAGTAGGAATGACCAGGTTGTTGTCTTTGAACTGCCTTATGGCCTTGTGGTCGTGCAGGATGACGTTGGTGTCGAGCACAAAGATTTTAGCTTTTCCCATTTTAGTGTATCAATCTTCTCCCTCGGCGTTCTGCATGAGGGATTCAAGTATGTTCTGTATGCCGGAACGGGCGGAATGTTCCAGCCTCACTCCCCCGCCCGGCAGCGGATGGCCCAGGGGGAAATATGCGATGTCCTGCAGCAGGAACTCGGCATCTATGTAGTCAAAATCGACGTCGCGGATCTGTATCACTGCGCCGGGGACCTCGGCAAAGAGTATACGGACTATGTCTGACTCGCCGCAGGCCCGCATTATGCCGGAAATGTCGGCGCATACGCCCGTACCCTCGGCCGTCATGCGCCCGAGGGCGGCATACAGGCCTCCCTCGGCCACAGAGGCTGCACTCAGGAGCACTCCGTCCTCGGAGAGCTCGCGCACGACCTCGAAGCAATCCATGAAGTAGTCGGCGTCCGTAACCTGCGGCGCTATTCCTCCGCGAAGTCCCAGGGCCTGCGAGAGCAGGGAGCCGCCGAGACGGTAGTCCGAAGTGTCGAAGGGAACGTAGATCACCCAGCTTTGCGGGTCCGGGTGGAGAATGTCGTCCACGAGCCTGGGGGCGCCGGAAAAAGGCGTGGCAATCTTGAGGTCAAAAGGCCCATTCTCGCAACTTACCCTCCTAACATTCAGCCTCATGGCGTCGATATAATCGGCGGCCGACTCCACAGAGCCATAAAAGGCCGCCATGTCTCCGACCTTATCCTGCTCAAATGTCCATTTGGCGGTCAAAGGCAGGTCGTCGAGCTTGAAATTGCCGCTGCGCCAAGCCGAGTCGACAAGCGCCCACGCCACCCTGGCACGGGTGCAGGGAGCCGAGAACGGCACCTGCATGCGGCCCTTGAACGGCATCACTGCATCCAGGTACTCCCCCACCTTGGAGGCTTCCAGCTGGATGGTGCCGGGCGACGGGTCCAGGGTCTCGTCCAGGATAGTTTCAGGGGCGGGCTCAGGCTCGGGAGCCTTCTCCATTACAGAAGACAAAATCCCGGCAGGAGTAAGCTCCTGCGGGACTCCGTCTATGATGTATTTGCAATGGAACGCTTTAATCATCCCACAAATATAATCATTTTCCCGATACGAGCGCCCCACGTCCGTCGTCATTTGCCCGGTAGTGTGGAGCATAGAGGGACTCGATGGTGACTGCAGGTGTCTGGAAGGCACCTTCCTGGGTCACGAAGAATTCCTCGACTATCGTGGTATTCTCCTCGGGATAGCTGTCGAACCAGTACTCGGTAATATCGGCCTTGACGCTCCGGTAGCCCTGGGGAGAGAATGTCCAGCCGCCTACGCTCAGGGGGCGAAGCCACCAGCCGTAGCGTCCGGAGAGCTGATTCACAGGGCGAAGCGAGGCGGGGCGGGGTGCATTCAGGCGCACAAAGCTGCGGTTCTCCTCGTTCCATATCTTGTACTCGGCACGCACCCTGTCGCCGACCTTGAGGATATCCCCGTCGCCGATGATGCGTCCGTCCACGCTGAAGCTGCGGCTGACCGTGAATCCGTTGCCAGACGCCTTTATCTGAGGGAAAGGCTTGGTGAAGGTTCCGCTGAGCAGTATCACCTTGGTAGCCAGGGTCTCAGGCGTGCCGCGAAGCACCGAGGCGATGGATTCGATGTAGGCTGGATCGGTATCCCACTGCTGGGTTTCCTTCTGAATCATAAGCCACAGGCGTATGCCCTCGGCCGTCTTCAGTGCAACTGCGCTCCACGAGGCGGCAGGATGGGTGGTGGACGCATCGGTAAAGAGGTCGCACAGAAGCGAATGCGCATAGACTTCGCTTTCCAGGAGGCCGCGCCATGGCATCACTGCATTGGGATAGTAGCAACCGCCGCTGCGGTGCTCCACTGCGTACTGCAGCAGCGACTCCACATCGGCGTCGAGCGAACGGAGTATCTTCCTGGAGAGGCGTATCCCCCAGCTCTTGGCAAGCTGCGAGCCGCCCTGGCTGAGGCTCTGCAGGGTGCGCAGGCGCCTGGCCTTGGCAAGTATCTGGCCGTTCATTCCACGCTCCTGCTTGGGAACAAGATACGCTTTTACTTCTTTCTTGAACTCTCTGTACGCCTTGCCTGAAGGGGCGTCGAAAGGCACCGAAGCATAAAGGGCGCGCGTCTGCAGGTAGACTGCAAGCGAGAGGCCGCCGTACCACCAGGGACGGTCTGACTGTTCGAAGTAATTGCTGTCCAAATACTTGACAGCTGCGATGGTATTGATGGCGCCAAGATCCCTTTCGGGCATGGCCGCTATACGCTGCAGCACTGCGGCGGTAATTATGGGCGAGGATTCCATGCCCTCGAACCAGGAGATTCCGCCGCTGCTGTTCTGGCATGCGGCTATCTTGCCCAGAATTTCCTCGAGTTCCTGGTCGGACAGGCCGGGAGCGCCGAGGCGGCGGGCTATCACGTTGGCGTAGTAAGCCTCGGTCAGACTCATGACGTTGGAGGACTCAGGAGTCACTTTGTCGGGAATGGCATCCTTGATCATGCCCTGGATGTCGCGCTCCACAGGCTCAAGCGAAGAGCCGTCTATATTGACGAATGCAGCGCGCAGGCCCGCAATCAGGGCCGCCCTGTCGGCTCCTGCAAGCAGCACGGCCGAGTGGGCCTCGGTAACCGTCTGCAGAGGCACGTGCACCGGCACGCTCACAAAGGCGGCGTCCGAAGCGTAGTCGCCGTTGTCGGCAGCAAACTGCACCAGCACTCCGAGTTCCGAGACGCCCTCAGGCACCTCGAATTCAACGGCGAAGGGCTTTGCCTCCCCGGCTTCGAGCGAGTAATGCAACTGCTTTGTTCCCAGCACCTTGGCCGTCTTGTAGTCGGCTCCGTCAAAGAAACGGACAACCGCACGGCCGCTCACGGCCTCCTTGAGATTGTTGGAGATGGAGGCCCGGGCAGTGTATTTATCTCCCTGATAGAGGAACTGCGGCTCCACAAGCGAGACTTTTACGGGAATGGTAACCTGCATCTCCTGCCGGAGCACTGCATTGCGCATGCCCTCGGTATGCGCGAACAACTGCACATAATAGGTAGACAGGCGGTCGGAGCCCTTGCACTTGAAATCTATCACGCCGTCGGCACCGGACTCAAGGAACGGCTCCCATGCCATGGTGGCGGAGAAATTGTCCCGCACGTGCACCTCGGGGGCGGCTTCGGCATCCGCAGCGCTGTCGGAGAGTTCCATATTCATGGCGCTCTCCTCCACCGCCATGGACTCTTCCGGCACGGCCCCGAGGCTGGCCTTGCTCATCATCACCCGGCCGCCTCCAAGTCCGTCCTCATACCTCCTATAGCGATAAACGGTGCCGTTGTAGCCACACACATTGCTGTAGCGCACGGAAGATTCCGGCTTGCGGAGTGGAGTAATCCCGCTCCACCAGTTGCTTTTGATGGTCTCCGTCGCCTTGTCGAACACGGCCACGGCGCATTCCACTCCGGGGTCGGTGCTTATCACGAAGCGGCATTCCTCTCCGGGACGTGCGCTGTCCGTGAAGCGGGTGAAGGAGAGAGGCAGTTTCCTGGTTATGATGGGCAGCCTGAGCGTCCTTGTGTACTCGTGTACGCTGCCGTCGCGGAACCACATCACGTGGAGTGACAGGTTTTCGGGATACTCGGGCTTGCGGGTGTAGCTTACCGTGGCCAGCGAGCCATTGGCTCCCCTCTTGCCGCTGAGGGCAACTATCTGATGTTCAAGCAGAACATTGCCGCTGCCCATAAGCTCGACCACCGCCCAGACAGGTCCGTTGGTGGCACCGAACTGTATGGCGATGTCCTCGCCTCCAAGCTCTTTGAAGAAGCTCGAGACGTTCATGTCCAGGGCAGTATCGGTGTCTGCCGCCTTGACGAAAGAGACACTGGTCTTGTAGCTTAACTGCTTACCCTTGAAGTCGTTGGCAGTCACTTCCGCCTCCACTGTATACATTCCTGACCGAAGGTCGGAGATGTTCACGTCCACTGTTTCCTGGGGTTTGCACGCGCCGCTCCGGAGCACCTCCTTGCCTTTCTTAATGAAATAGCGGATTTCCATCCCGTCGCGCGTACGGCCGTCCGTATAGAAATGGAAGCGCGCACAGTCTTCACGCACTATCCAGTTGCGAGAATAACTTCTTTCATCGCCTGCGCCGCTTGCCGTGTACGAGCCCTTGACGTTGTTGAGCAGGTCGATGCCAAGCGGGAGTCCACCGTAAACCTGACGCCAGGTGTTCCATTCCAGGGTTTCACCCGTTCCGTCGACTATCTTGACGTTGATGCCATAGTGGCGGCTGTAGTCTTCGACGCTCTTGAATTCAAAGCTGAAACTGCCGTCGGACTTGACGGCGAGAGGCCTGTCTTTGATTATCGGATCGGCACCATCTACGGTGTAGAAGAGTTTGGCGTCGGCCAGCGAGTGGCCGGAATAGGCCTTGACTTTGCCGGATACCTTGACCTTGTCTCCCTTGATGTACAGCTGGTCGTCGGTATCCCATATGAGTTCAAAGGTGGGAAGGACGAATTCGTCCACCCTTATCTGCCTGTCAGCCAGTCGTTTGCCATTGGATTCGACGCACACGGTATACATACCGCCGCGGGTCACGCCGGACAGGGTGAACTCACCTGCCACCGAACCGAATCCGTTGGTGATGAGCGCCATCTGGGCTGCCTTTTCTCCCTTTGTGTCGAGCAGGATGGCGGTGACTTCGGTGCCTGCGGGGCAAAGCGTGTACTCGTAGGTTCCGGTGTAGAGGACGGCCTTGAACCGCACGGTCTCGTCCGGATTGTAAGCTCCGCGGTCGGTGATGAGAAGGCCGCGGGAGACAGGGGTATTGCTGAACTTCCTCACCTCTCCGGGGTTGGGGGACCTCATGCTGATGAGCTGGCTCCAGCGCTGGCGTCCGTCATCCACGAAACCGGCCCTGAGGTAGTATTCTCGGTACTTTGTGGTGAAATACTTTTCGAACTCCTTGGGAAGAGGCGTGAAGCCATCCATCGCAACACCCTTTACGCTCTCGATCTCCTTGCTGTCGGAGTCATAGATGTAGAGATCGCATGTTTCTATGGGCTTGCCGGTCATGTAATCGGCCACATAGGCTCCGTAGCCATCGTTCTTGGCCCGGACCGATATCGAGAGGGTATGCTTGCCGTAATACAGCATATTCTCGCAGTCGCCGGACTTGAAGTAGATCTGGTAGTCGCCGTCGTCCAGGCCTGGGAGCTGCACTATCACTGTATCTTGTATGTAGTACGAGCCCTTCTTGTTGGTGACGTCGGACTTGTGCAACACGGCGGAATTGTCTTTTTCCTTTACGACTTTGTAGCTGAGAGACTGCACGTTACGGAGCGAGAGCGTCATCTTGTCGTTCTTCACCTCGGCGTGGATGGACTTGGAGTCCAGGTTTTCTATCAGGTCTGAGACAGCCGTGCAGCAGTCGGCCATGACCTTCTCCGAGGCGCTGAAAGCCTTGCGGTCCTGCTCGAACTTGACGCACTTGGCCCGCAGGGCGCGGTAGTCTTCGGATGTGGGGTTCTTCTGGTTGTTCAGACTATTGAACTCGTAGTTCAGACGGTTCTGGCGGGCCAGCAGGCTCACTGCCTTGGTCTTGTATTTCTCGGCAAACGCGCCCCACTCTTCGTATTCCTTGGCGGTGGACCAATAGTCAATAGCGAAATACTCCGCTATGGCCGCCTGGGGATAAGCATCTCCGTAGTATTGGCGCAGGGGGCATTTTTCCTTGCGCAGATACATGCTCCACAGGACGTACTCATAATCGTTCTTGAGTCCGGGGACTATCACGGGCGAGAACACCTTCCCCGACACCGAATGGTCGTGGGTGTAAAATTCGGGATTGTGCGAGGCGAGCAGGGTTTCCTTGTGCTTGTCCACATATTCCGCAGCTTTGCTTCCCCACTGGTAATGACGGTGGTAGAATACGGCCACTGGCTCGCCGAGGCTGTCTATCTCGGCCTCGAGGGCAGACTGCAGCTTGCTGCGGTCTTTCCAGTTGACGCTGCTCTTGACGTCCACGTAGCGGGTAGCGGCATCGTACCAGTCCCAGGCGAGATGCCGGGCGGCTGCTTCCTGTTTGATGGCCTCCAGGGCCTGTGCCTGGTCCTGCGGCTTGTCGGCCTTCTCGGCCTTGTAGTAGGTTTTCCACAGGCTTACAAGGGTATGCCCGTCGGAATCTTTGGTTTGAGAGAATGACATCAGCGAGGTTAGGATTAGTGCGAGGGTAAGGGTTAAACGTTTCATATGCTCTGTAAATATGAAATGGCCTCCGACACCACGTAAGTGCTTCCGCCTATGTAAATAACTGCATCCTGCAGCTCTGCGGCCTTTTGGAGCGCGGTTTTCACGCCACCGGCGACCGACGGCTGCGGACTTGTGCTGAAGTGTTTCAATTTCAATGCCAAATCGTCAAGAGTCATCGCCCTTGGCGTCCGGGGCTGCACGGGGAAGTACTCGGCCCCGGCCGGCAGCAGCGGAAGTATTGCGTCTATGTCTTTGTCTGCCATGAGCCCGAATACTATCAGCATGGGGCGGCCAAGCTGCTCCAGGCGGGCCATGTTGGCGGCAAGGGCTGGAGGGTTATGGGCTATGTCGCAGATTGTAAGCGGATTGCGCCGCAGTATCTCCCAGCGCCCGTGGAATCCGGTCAGGGCGGCGGCGTGCGCGATGGCCTGCTGCACTTCAGGGGCGGGACCTCCGCCATACAGTATTGTAAGGGCTGCGCAGACGGTGCGGAGATTGATGTCCTGGCAGGGGCCCTCGAGGTCGAGGGGCGGAAAGCCTGCCGGGACTTTAAAGTCTTCGGCGAAGTATAGAGGAGAGCCTTTGGCGGCGGCGACCTCCTCGAACACGGGCTGCGTCTCGCCGTCGCGTCCCCATGCCAGAGCAGGCACGCCCGGCTTGAAGATACCGGCCTTCTGGAAGGCGATTTCGGCCCGGGTGCCGCCCAGCAGGCCGCAATGGTCCAGGCCTATGGACGTGATGATGCTTATCCGGGGCGTGATGATGTTGGTGCTGTCCAGAAGCCCTCCGAGGCCAGTTTCCACCACGACGACGTCTACCTCCTGCCTTGCGAACCACCAGAACGCCATGCCGGTTGTCACTTCAAAGAACGTAAGTCCGTCCCGGTCGTACTTTTCCAGAAATTCACACACCGCCTCCTTCGGGATCATTCCGGCCCCCGAGGGTTCAAGAATCTTAATGCGCTCCCTGAAATCGATCAGATGAGGGGAAGTGTAAAGTCCTGTACGGAAGCCCCTTGCGGCAAGCGCCGCAGCAATCATGGAGCACACGGAGCCCTTGCCGTTGGTACCGGCAACGTGGATGCAGCGGAAAAGCTCCTGCGGATTGCCGAGCCGTTCTGCATACTCCCGCATGGCCTCAAGCCCGGGCTTGTACGCGTCCGAACTGAATCCGGACGACTGCACGCTGCGGTGCCGGCTGAACAGCCTTTCCACTACTTCATCGTAATCCATCAGAGCCAGGATTCAAAATAGTCGGTGATCTTAAGATACAGGTGCTCGCGCCATTTGCCCACCACATTATGCTCGCTGAGAGGATAGGGATAATAATCCGCAAGCACATTGTGCTCCACGCACGACTGCATGAAACTCAGCGAGTTGATAGGCAGCACAGTGGCATCCTGCATGCCCTGGCAGACAAGCAGGCGGCCCTTGATCGCCGGCGCCTTGTCCACAAGGGAAGTAAGGGCGAAGCCCTCGGGGTTCGTGTCCGGATTGTCCATGTAGCGCTCGCCGTACATGACCTCATACCACTTCCAGTCGATTACCGGTCCGCCTGCCACCGCCACCTTGAACGTCTCGGGATGGGAAGTCATCATGGTGATGGTCATGAAGCCGCCGTAGCTCCATCCCACCACGCCTATCCTGCCGGTATCCACCCAGCCCTCGGCCACAAGCTGCTCCAGGCCTTTCATCTGGTCTGCCGTTTCCTCCTGGCCGCAGCGGCGGTTGATGGCCTTTTCGAAGGCGGCGCCGCGGTTGTCAGTGCCGCGGTTGTCCTGGATGTACATCACGTAGCCTTTCTGCGCCATGAGCAGCTCCCAGGGGCGGATGCCGGCCAGCCAGCTGTCGGTAACCATCTGACTGTGAGGGCCTCCGTACACATATACTATGAGCGGATACTTCTTTGCCGGATCGAAATCAGCCGGCTTGATGAGGCGGTAGTAATTGAGCGTGCCGCTCTGCGCCGAAGGCACTGTGCCCATCTCTACGGTTACCGGAGAGTACGGGGCCATGGGGTCAGAAGGCTCGTCAAGCACGCGCTCAAGGGTGCCGTCGACGCGGCGAAGCTCTGTGCGACCGGGCATGCCGACCGAACTCCAATTGTCGATGAAATGCGTCATGTCTGGACTCAGGCGCACCCGGTGCGAGCCGCTTCCCTGGGTCAGTTGTTGAGGCTTGCCTATACGTATCTTGCTGAGTTTCTGCGGTTTCTTGCCCGCCGTGAGTTTGGTCAGGCGAATCCGGAACAGGTGGTTTTCGACCGGGGACACTTCGGCTGAAGTGTAGTAGACATACTCGCCGTCGTTGGCCACATAGGACACGTCGGCATCGCATGAGGTCAGCCGCCGTATGCCGCCGGACAGGTCGCAGAGATAGAGCTGCCGCCAGCCGTCGCGGTTGTCGGTGCGGTAGATGAAGAACTGCGTACCCTTTATGAACCATACGCCGTCGCGCGGCTCCACCCAGGCGTCGTTGCTCTCTTCCAGGAGGGTTGCCTTGAGAGAGCCGTCCGAAGCGTCGTACAGCTGCAGCTTGACATGATGCTGGGCGCGGTCGACCACCTGCACCAGAAGGCCGTCGGAGCCTGGCGTCCAGCTCACTCCGGCAATGTAGCGCTCGTCATCGAATTCATTGATGTCCAGGGTGTTGAGAACATGCCCAAGGGTGTCGCAAACACACAGGGAGACATGTTCCGAAGGCATGCCGTTCATGGGATACTTGACTGCCAGGAGCCCTCCGGTGCGGGGCTCTATGTCGGTGAGGGGGAATGACGTGACTGCGGTTTCGTCCACCCTGTACACCGCCAAAAGGGACCCGTCGGGCGAAGGATACCAGCCGCTGTTTATACCGAATTCGTTGCGGGACGGCACTTTGCCGTAAGACACCTCGGGGTTGGACGACTGCGGAAGCACTGGCCTGCGCCTCGGACGCATGTCCGGACGCTCGGCAAGCTGCGAGTCGGCAGTCCAGAAGAAGGGTTTGAGCGACGGAGCCGTCCTCCGGACTGTTATATCATTGCATGTCAGCATTTTGCCACCATCGGAGCCGACCGTGACACTCTTGATTACGGTGCGGGAAGATGTTTCCTGCGCCTGGACGCCGGCACTGAAAGCCAGCACGGCCAAAGCGGCCGCAACGAAAAGTGGATGTCTCATACAGACACAAATATAATCAAAAATAATTGCTATTTTCGCAATCCAGTAAACGAGATGGAAATGAAGAGATTTTTTTTGTTTTCCTGCATCGCAGCGTGCTTGTCGGTGACCGGACTGGGCCAGACCCGCAACGCTTTCGAAGAAATCAGGCAGGAACCCGACCGCGCCGGCACGGTACTCTACATGTACGATCATGACATCCCCCCGTGCGCAAAGCCCCCACGCGGATATAAGTCTTTCTATATCAGCCACTATGGAAGGCACGGAGCGCGCAACCACTCCTCCGAGACGGACTTTGACAGGCTCAACGAACTGCTTGTCAAGGCCGACGCCAGGGGGCTGCTGACAGAGCGCGGCAAAGAGCTCAAAAGGCGCTACGACCTGATTTACCCCGTGCTGCACGAGTGCGGAGGTGACCTTTGCGACCGCGGCTTCGAGCAGCAGCACAAGATAGCCGGCAATATGTACAGGGCGCACAAGCACATCTTCCGCCGCAACGCCCGCATAGATGCCGTCTCCACCACCGTCCCCCGCTGCATCCTCACGATGTCAGCATTCTGCGACCAATTGCTCCGCTGCAATCCCCGTCTGGAGATAAGCATGCAGGCCAGCAACTCCACCATGTACTACACCAATCCTTTCTCGCTGTACAACAAAGATGTACAGCCCACCGACGAGGGTTACAACAACAAATATGCATACTGGCAGAAAGCCTATCACGACCTAAGGGACGAACTGCTGCATCCCGAGCTTGTATTCACTCCCCTGCTGACCGATCTTGGAATCCTGGAAGAGGTATGGGACCCCCTGCATCTGGAGTGCGCGCTGTACGCTACAGCCTCCGGTCTGCAGTGCAACGGCAAGATCACCGAGAGCCTCTGGGATTTCATCCCGATGGACGAGCTCCTATCCCTGTACGAGTGCTACAACTTCCGCTTCTACGCTTCCAAAGGCCCTGACACACTGTTCCAGAAAGGCCGTCAGTGGGCCTTCGCCTGGACCACCATGCAGGACATCCTGGACAAGGCGGACGAGGATATATCTTCCGGCGCATGCCCTGTGCGCCTTCGCTTCGGCCACGACATCATAGTCATGTCGCTGCTGGCCCTCCTCGACGTGGACGGCTACAACACTCCCGTGGCCGACATCAGGGACGTCAAGGACGTGTACCGTTCATACGACTTCCCGATGTCACTCAACCTGCAGTTCATCTTCTACCGCAACCACGCCGGCGACGTGCTTGTGAGGATGCTCTACAACGAAAGGGACCTGGCCCTCCCCATACCCGACTGCGGCACGGCCTACTTCTACCGCCTTGAGGACTTCCGCACATTCGCCGAGCAACGCATCAACCTGGCCCACAACATCATAGCCACCACCCAAGCCCCTCCCAAAAAGTCCTGACGCCCAGCCCCCCTCCGCCCGCCAAAATTCCACCGCTGAGATTGTTTTCGTTGTTTGGGGTCCATCCGCTGGCACCTCAGACGACGCTTTCGCCCGTTTTCGGCGTTTGAGGTCCATCCGCCGGCACCCCAAGCGACGTTTTCGCACGTTTTCGGCGTTTGCGGTCCATTTGGCGGCACCCCAGACGACGTTTTCGCCCACTTTCGTTGTTTGAGGTCCATCTGCTTGCACCCCAAACGACGTTTTCACACGTTTCCGGCGCTTGAGGTCCATCTGCCGACACCCCAGACGACGGTTTCGCACGTTTTCGGCGCTTGAGGTCCATCCGCCAGCACCCCAGACGATAGTTTCGCCTGTTTCCGGCGCTTGGGGTCCATCTGCCAGCACCCCAGACGACGTTTTCGCCTGTTTCCGGCGTTTGAGGTCCATCCGCTAGCACCCCAGACGACGGTGAGTGCGGAGTTTGGGGTCGGAGGAGGCAGATACTCCGGAAAAAGTCGCTACGCGACCCCTCCCTGTCTTTGACAGGAAGACTACAATCCCCCTGCACCCCCAAGGGACAAGGGGAAGGTTCCCCTTGAACCCCTCTGTCGCTATGCTCCTACCCGCTTGTGGGCCCCTCCCTCTTATGTTGCCGAGGGTGGCACATTTTTCCGGAGTATCTGCCTCATCCGACTGAACATGACGGCGAGGACGAAAAAAGAGGGGGCGTCAGTAGCGGACGTCGGTGAGGTAGAGGGCGTGGCCGGGGACGGATTCGCCGGCGGCGGAGCGAAGGGACACGGTTGATTTGGGAGCTGGCGGAATGGCTCTGTTCGCAGAGTCACAGCAGTCGGGCAAGATTACTCCCGTCGAGGGGTCATTGGCGGCAGTACCGCGATCGGGCGGGAGAACTTCCGTCGAGGAGTCATTGGCAGAGAGGCCGCGGTCGGGGGGGAGGACTAGGGAGACGAAATCTTCGAGGGTGCGGCGGCCGCGGCCGACCTCCAGAAGCGTCCCCACGATGGCGCGGACCATGTTGCGAAGGAACCTGTCGGCCTCGATGGTGAACCTCCAGAAACTTGGCTCGCCGCCACCTGCAGAAAGCCCGTCTGCCGGCATACCGGCCCCTGTAATCAATTCATTTTCAAACTGCAAGCGCGCAACTGACAGCTCAGGACAGAAAGGCTCCCAAATGGCGCGGGATACGGTGCAGACCGAGGTCTTGTTGTCCCCTCCGCTTTTCTCGAAACAGCTGAAATCATGCGTCCCGAGAAGCGCCGAGGCAGCCTTGTTCATGACTTCAAAATCCACTTCGGGATAGCCGAAATAGTATGATCTGGTCTCGAGGAAAGGGTCCTTGACGCGGTGCAGAAAGTATTGGTACTGACGGCATTTGGCATCGAAACGTGCATGAAAGCCGTCGGGCGCGGGACTGATGCCCTGAATGGCGATCGCCTTGGGGAGAATGGCGTTCATCTTGTAGCGCAGCTGGCCGCAGTCGAACGGAGTGTCGCAGTCGAAGTGCGCCACGTAGTGCACTGCGCTTACGCCGGTGTCGGTCCGCCCTGCACCCACGACTCCCACGGGAGCTTTAAGCAAAACCCCCAGCACCCTCTCCAACTCCCCCTGCACCGACGGTGACGACGGCTGCACCTGCCAGCCGCAGAAGGGAGCGCCGTCATATGACATGTCAATTCTGTATCTCATTCTCCATTTGGTGTAGACTCACAAAGATAGCCCTTTTTTAAATTACAGCCATAGCTGCCGGGCACATTTTTTGCAACAAGAATCCGCGCGCGATAATAACCAACATCTATATATGGAAAGTGTAAACATCAAAGAGCTCAACGACCGCATCCAGAAAGAAAGCGGTTTCGTGGACATCCTGGGGCTGGAGATGGGCAAGGTCATTGTGGGCCAGAAACGTCTGGTGGAGAACCTTCTCATAGCCCTTCTGGCAGACGGCCATATCCTTCTCGAAGGTATGCCCGGCCTCGCCAAAACATTAGCCATCAGCACATTGTCCAAAGCAATCAATGCCAAATTCAGTCGAATCCAATTTACCCCCGACCTCCTTCCAGCCGATGTCACCGGCACTCTTATCTACTCCCAGAAAAAAGAGGAGTTCGAGGTTCACAAAGGCCCCATCTTCGCAAACTTCGTGCTGGCCGACGAAATAAACCGCGCCCCCGCCAAAGTGCAGTCGGCGCTGCTCGAGGCCATGCAGGAGCGCCAGGTAACCCTGGGCGACCAGACCTACCGTCTGCCCGAGCCCTTCCTGGTCATGGCCACCCAGAATCCCGTTGAGCAGGAAGGCACATATCCCCTGCCCGAGGCCCAGGTAGACCGTTTCATGCTCAAGTGCATCGTAGACTATCCCGCCAAGGAAGAAGAAAAACTCATAGTCCGCATGAACAACAGCGGCGAGTTCCCCACCCCAAACGCAGTGGTTTCCCCCGAGGATATCGTCAAAGCCCGCAAACTCGTCCGCGAGGTCTACATGGACGAAAAGATCGAGCGCTACATAGTCGACATAGTCTACGCCACGAGGACTCCGGCCGAATATGGCCTGAAAGAGCTTGAAAGCCTGATTTCTTTCGGCGGCTCACCCCGTGCCAGCATATCGCTGAGCCTCGCCGCCAAGGCCTACGCCTTCATCAAGCGCAGGGGCTACGTCATCCCCGAGGACGTGAGGGCCGTCTGCTACGAAGTGCTGAGGCACCGTATCGGACTCACCTACGAGGCTGAGGCAGAGAATGTTACCACAGAACAAATCATCGAAAAGGTAATCAACGCAGTCATAGTACCGTAATGGACAGCGCAACAGAACTGCTGAAGAAAGTCCGCAAGATCGAGATCAAGACCAAGGCGCTCTCGCACCAGATCTTCGCCGGAGAATACCATTCCGCCTTCAAAGGCAGGGGAATGGCTTTCAGCGAAGTGCGCGAGTACCAGTGGGGAGACGACGTCCGTTCCATGGACTGGAACGTCACGGCCCGCCTGCGCACCCCCTATGTCAAAGTGTTCGAAGAAGAGCGCGAACTCACGGTGGTGCTGCTGGTGGACGTCAGCCGCTCCGGCCTCTTTGGGACAGCGACCACCACCAAGCGTGAAATGCTGGCGGAGATAGCCGCAGTGCTGAGCTTCAGCGCCATCCTGAACAACGACAAAGTGGGAGCTCTCTTCTTCAGCGACAGAATAGAGAAATTCATCCCGCCGGGAAAGGGCCGGAGCCACCTCCTGCACATCATAAGGGAGATGCTCCAGTTGCAGCCGCAGTCGGACGGGACGGATGTGGGACTGGCCCTGCGCTACCTTGCCAACGCCCTTAAGAAGAAGTGCACGGCCTTCATACTCAGCGATATGCTCGACGTGGATGAACAGGGCAACCCTCGCTACGAAGACGCCCTCAAGGTGGCGGCCGGCAGGCATGACTTGTCCGTCATCAAGGTGCACGACCCGCGCGAACGTACCCTCGTCCCGGTGGGCCTGGTGCACATAAAAGACGCCGAAAGCGGACGCGCAGCCTGGGTGAACACAGACTCTCCCAAGGTACGCGCAGCATACGCCCGCTGGTTCCAGGACCTTGGCGCCAGAGAAGAGAAGCTATACAATAAATACCAGATAGACAACGTAGACATTGCCACCGACCAGGACTACGTCAAGGGTCTGATGGCACTATTCCACCATAAATGAACCTGTTGACTATTATACTGACGGCCCTGCTCGACATAGTCCCTTCTGGAGATGCAACCCTTGTGCAGCTCCAGAAGCGGGACTCCATACTGATTGCCGACCAGGTCCGTTACGGAGTAGTGATAAAAGGCGTGGAAAAGGACCGTCAGATTGCCCTGCCCGACTTTTCCGCCATATCCAGCGACACCCTGGCCCTCGTGGGAGGCTGGCAACTGGACACGATGCAGAACGGCAGGACAATACATTCCCGCAATTCCAAAGCAGCGGCCAAGATTCTGCTCAAACCCTTCGATATCAGCGCGTCCATAGTGCTTGCTCTCTTCGAGAAGGGGCGCTACGCCCTGCCTGACATCCCGGTTCTGCTCGCCGGCGGAGGCAAAGAGGACACCCTGCTGTTCAAAGGCTTGGAAATGGAAGTCAAAACCATGCCGGTGGACACGTCGACCTTCGAGATTCACGACATCAAGGGCCAGATACTTTATCCGGTAACTTTCAAGGAGCTGCTCCCATGGATCGGAGGCGGCCTTGCAGCCGCCGGGCTCATCGCTCTGGCCATCTGGCTGATTATCAGGGCCAGAAGGCGCAAGGAAGAAGCATCCAAGCCCAAGGATCCCGCCTACATCGTGGCCCTTCGCGAGCTGGACAAGTACAGGTCCGACAAGTTCTGGGCCCCCGACAAGCAGAAGGCCTTCTACTCCGGCATCACCGACGCCCTCAAGTTCTACATCGACGACCGCTTCGGCGTGGATGCTCCCGAGATGACCACCGCCGAGCTTTTCGACGCGCTCAAGTCGGACAAGGATATCACTCCGCAGATGTATTCCGAACTCAAGGACCTCTTCGAGAGGGCCGACTTCGTGAAGTTTGCGAAGCACGTTGTCTCCGACGAGGACAACGCCAAGGCGCTGCCCCTTGCAGTGAGCTTCGTGACAACCACCTATCAGGCTGACATTCAAAAAGAAATGAACGGAGAGGAGGCCGCGGCCAACTGATGTATTTCGAGTACCCGAAACTGCTTTGGCTGCTGGCCGTGCCCGCACTGCTCATCCTGCATTACATCTGGATGGAGCTCAGCGGCAGGAAGCCCCACATGCGGGTGTCGAAGGCCGCTCCGTGGCTCGAAGGAGGCACTTCGGCGCTGTCATGGCTGCGCCACCTTCCCTTCATCTTGCGCACGGCCGCCCTGTGCCTCATAATCGTAGCAATAGCGCGGCCCCGCTCCAGCACCGAGATAGAAAAAATTGATACGGAAGGCATCGACATCACCCTGGCGATGGACGTTTCTACCAGTATGCTGGCCCGTGACTTCAATCCCGACCGAATCAGCGCAGCCAAGGACATTGCAATAGAATTCATAGCCCAGCGGCCCTCCGACCGCATGGCCATCGTGGTGTTCGCCGGCGAGAGCTACACCCAGTGTCCTCTCACCACCGACCGCGCCACCCTGATAAACCTTATGAAAGAGGTACAGACGGGCCTCATCGAGGATGGTACCGCCATAGGCAACGGTCTGGCCACCGCAGTGGCCCGCATGAAGGACTCCGATGCCAAAAGCCGCGTGGTGATACTGCTGACCGACGGTGTGAACAACTCCGGAGAGATTTCTCCCCAAACGGCCGCCGAAATAGCAAAGACCTACGGCATAAGAGTTTACACCATAGGCGTAGGAGCCAACGGCATGGCCCCATACCCGGTGATGACTCCCTGGGGAGTGGATGTACAGCAAATGAAAGTGGAGATTGACGAAGCCCTTCTCAAAGACATTGCCGACGTGACCGGAGGCCGGTACTTCCGCGCCACCGACAACACCAAGCTCTCGGAGATTTATTCCGAAATCAACAAGATGGAGAAGGCCCGCACCACCATCGACAGCTTTCCTGTGTATAAAGAGTTATTCGGCAAATACGCCCTGGCGGCACTCTTGTGCCTTCTGCTGGAGCTGGTGCTGCGTTTGTTTGTAAGGAGGATGCCATAATGTTGTATTTTGCCAACCCGCAATATTTCTGGCTGCTGCTTCTGGTACCCCTGGTGCCGGTGCTTTACGGCATACTCAGAGCCCTGAGGCTCAAGCGCATACGCGCTTTTGGAGACGAATCCCTGGTGCGTTCCCTCATGCCTTCCTGGTCGGGTGCCAAGGGCTGGGTGCGCGTGATCCTGTGGAACCTGGCCTTCATGTGCTTCGTACTGGGCCTTGCACGTCCACAGATGGGCGCGAAACTCAAGGAACATGAGGCCAAGGGGGCCGAGATAATGATATGCCTGGACGTCTCCAACTCCATGCTGGCCAGGGACTATTCCCCTTCGCGCCTGGACCGCGCCAAGCTTGCAATCTCCAGGGTTGTAGACAGGCTTCAGGGAGACCGCATAGGCCTCATCATCTTTGCCGGCAGCTCGTTTGTCCAGCTGCCCATTACAACCGACTATGTGTCGGCCAAGATGTTCCTGGGCAACATAGACACCGGCTCCGTGCCCGTGCAGGGTACAGCCATCGGCGACGCCATCCTGACCGCCGCCAAGAGTTTCAGCGCCCAGAGCGAGAAGAGCCGCGCCATCATAATCATTACCGACGGCGAGAACCACGAAGATGATGCCGTAGAGGCCGCCAAGCAAGCCGCCAGCCTCGGCATAAAGGTTTACACCATAGGTGTAGGGTCCCTGCGCGGCGAGCCTATACCCATGAACGGCGAGCTGCTAAAGGACAGCCAGGGCAACATAGTCGTAACCCGCCTGGACGAGAACACGCTCAGGCAGATAGCATCCGAGGGCGGAGGCGCCTACGTTCACGCAGGCAACGAGGAGTTCGGCCTTACGCCCATCATCGAGGACATCAAGAAGATGGAGGAAGAAAAGTACAACTCCATCATCTTTGAAGATTTTGACGAGCAGTTCATGTATTTCTTCGCAGCCGCACTGGCGCTGCTGGTCATTGAGATGCTGATAGGACAAAGAAGGCACAAAAGGAGGCTTTTCGAATGAGAAGAATGATATATACTGCCGTGCTGCTGATTGCAGCCTCCGTGGCGCTGCAGGCCCAGACCGACCGCCGCGAGGTGCGCGCAGGCAACCGCAAGTTCAAGAAAGAGGCCTACAAAGAGGCTGAGATCGACTACAGAAAGGCCGTGGTCAAGGACTCCCTGTCAGTTGCCGGAAATTACAATCTGGCATCTGCCCTCTACCGGCAGCAGGACTGGGACGGCGCCGGCAAGGCCCTGGAGCAAGTCAAGGACATCGCCCCTGGTACTTCCCATGCCGATTCATGGCACTACAACAGCGGCGACGTGGCCCTGCAGAAAAAGGACTACGCCGCTGCCGTGAAAGCATTCAGGGAAGCCCTGCTGCTCAACCCGGACGACCTTGACGCCAAAGAGAACTACATCTACGCCAAGCTGATGCTCCAGAACCAGCAGAACGGCGGCGGAGGCGGCTCAGACAATCAGGACCAGCAGCAGAACCAGGACCAGCAGCAGGATCAAGACCAGCAGCAGAACCAGGATCAGCAGCAGAACCAAGATCAGCAGCAACAGAATCAAGATCAACAGGATAACGAGGATCAACAGCAGGAGCAGAATCAGCAAGAGCAGAAGATTTCTCCCCAGCAGGCCCAGCAGATGCTGCAGGCCATACAGGCCAAGGAGAAAGAGACTCAGGATAAAGTGAAGAAAGAGAAGGCGGACCTGCTGAAGTCCCGCCAGAAAGAAAAGAATTGGTAAACATGAGACGCATCTGCAGCATACTTGCGGCCTTGCTCGCAGCCGCATATTCACTGGGAGCCCAGAGCACCATCAAGGTCAACGTGCAGAACCTTGTGGCTGTCGATGAACAGTTCAACATTTCCTTCATAATTGAGGGAGAGGGCAAGGTGAGCAACTTCGAGTGGGAGCCCGGGGATGATTTCCAGTTGGTCTGGGGGCCCCAGAAAGGCAGTTCCAGTTCCATCAGCATAATCAACGGCAAGCGTACGCAATCGTCGCAAACCACTTATACATACGTACTTATGCCGCGGAAAGCCGGAACTTTCCAGCTTCCTGCCGCCACCGCCACCGTCAAAGGAGAGACTATTTCTTCGAGGAACGTCTCCATACAGGTAGTTTCCAACGGAGCACAGGGCTCAGGGCAGGGTCAGGGCTCCGGCGGCCAGCAGGCACAGGGTTCCCAGCAGGGAGGCGCGAGCCAGACAGGCACCGTGCCCGCCGACGACATTTTCCTGCGCCTTAACCTCAGCAAGACGCGCGCCGTCGTGGGCGAAACCATCAGCGCCACGCTCAAACTCTACCACAGGGTGAACATCGGCGGCTTCGAAGATGCCAAGTTCCCCTCCTTCAACGGATTCTGGAGCCAGGAAGTGCAGGCTCCCACAAATATCGAATTCCACCGCGAGAACGTGGGCGACCGCATCTACAACGCCGCCGTACTCCGCAGTTGGACCCTCATCCCCCAGCAGGCCGGCGAGATGGTAATCGACCCTTCAGAGCTTGTCTGCCTCGTGAATGTACGCACACAGAGCAGCAACTCCGGAAGCATTTTCGACAGCTTCTTCCAGGATGAGTACCGCACTATCCGCAAAAGGGTTACGACGCCAGCCATCAAGGTTCACGTGAGCAAGATTCCGGCCGGCGCCCCCGCTTCTTTCGGCGGCGGAGTAGGCACTTTCCGCATGAACGCCTCGCTCACCCGCGATTCGCTCCGCACCCATGATGCCGCGGCCCTGCGAATCACCATCAGCGGCAAGGGCAACATCTCGCTGCTGGAGGCTCCAAAGATCAGTTTCCCGCCGGATTTCGAGGTGTACGACGTCAAGACAAGCGAGTCTGCAGGCACCAAGACCTTCGAATTCCCGTTCATTCCCAGAAGCCACGGCAACTTCGTAATAGGCCCCGTGGAATACAGCTACTACGATGTCCAGAGCGGCAAGTTCGTCACCCTCCGCAGCCAGGAGATGCCGATAACCGTAGCCAAGGGTGAGGAATCCGCCGCGCCCGCGCAGAACGGCGGGCAATTGGTAGTAAATCCCAACCGCAAGGACGTCAAGGACCTGGGCTCGGACATTCGCTTCATTTCCACCGGAGAGCCGCACCTCAAAAAGGCAGGATGGTTCTTCGTGGGTTCGGGAACGTTCTGGGCGATAATGGCTGTCCTGTGCGCCCTGACTGCCGCACTTTATTTCGGCACCCGCAAGCTCTGGGAGCGCAGGGCCGACGTGGCAGGCAGCAAGAACCGCGCGGCCACCAAGATGGCCCGCAAGCGCCTTGCCCTTGCCGGCGACTTCCTCAAAAAAGACCTCTACACGGCATTCTACGAGGAGCTGCACAAGGCCCTGCTGGGCTTTGTGAGCGACAAGCTGGGCATGGCCGCAGCCGACCTTAGCAAGGAGAACATCGCAGAACGTCTCGTCGAAGGCGGAGCGTCCAAGGAACAGGCCACGCGCTTTGTTGAGCTGCTGGACGCCTGCGAATTTGCCCGCTATGCCCCTTCCGAGGGCCACGAGGCCATGAATGCCCACTTCGAGGGTGCAGTAAGCGTTATTTCCGATATTGATTCAGCCATGAAACACAAGCCAAAGAGTGCAGCCGGGGCCGCCCTGCTGGCCATCCTGCTCATGCTGGCGCCCTCAATAACCAACGCCGCCGACCCGGACGACACCCTGTGGGAACAGGGCGTAGCCGCCTACACCGAGGGCCGCTGGCAGGACGCTTCCGATGCCTGGAAGCAGATTGCCGAAGCCGGACAGGAGAGCGCGCCGCTGTATTACAACATCGGCAACGCCAGCTTCAAGCTGGGCGACAAAGCAGGCGCCATCCTCTGGTATGAGCGTGCGCTGAAGGTTGATCCTTCGCACTCCGACGCCCGCGTGAACCTTGAGTTCGTGCGTTCGCAGATCCAGGACCGCATCGAGGAGGTGCCCGAATTCTTCCTCGAAGCCTGGGGCCGGAAAATGTGCTGGGCACTGCCTTCCAACACATGGGCGGTGCTGTGCCTGGTGCTGTTTGCCGGCGCACTTGCCTGCCTGTTGCTGTTCCTTCTTGGACGTGGTGGCAAGCGCAAGCTCGGTTTCTTCCTGGGGCTCGCCCTTCTGTTGTTATCGCTTGTGAGCCTTGACTTTGCGTTCTGGCAGCGCACCGACGCCCTCAGGCACGACAGCGCCGTGGTTACGGCCGCCGTCTCGGAGGTCAAGAGTTCCCCCGGCAGCGGCGTGAGCCTCTTCGTGCTCCACGAGGGCACCAAGGTCAAGATACTCGAGACCGTGGGCGACTGGCAGAATATCGAGCTCTCCGACGGCCGCCAGGGCTGGATACCGGCAGGAAGCATCACTGTGATATAGTTTTTTCCGCATTTTTACTTATATTTGTAAGTTAAAGATTTTACGAATATGCTCAACTATCTTCTTCAGGCCGACATCGTGGATGCGGTACAGGCCGCTCCGGTGCAGCAGGAAATGTCCTATTCCCTTATCGATATGGCCGTCAAGGGCGGTCCGCTCATGATTGTGCTGCTGGCTCTCTCCATCATAGCCATCTACATTTTCGGTAAGAAATGGTGGATGATCCGCCAGGCCTCCAAAATCGACAAGGACTTCATGATGGATATCAGGGACTATATCCATGACGGCAAAATCAAGTCCGCCAAGACTTTGTGTTCCAAATTCGACACCCCCGTGGCCCGCATGGTAGAGACAGGCATAGACCGCATAGGCAAGCCTCTGAGCGACATCCAGACTGCCGTCGAGAACGTAGGCAACGTGGAAGTGGCCCGCCTCGAGAAGGGTCTCCCCTACCTGGCCATGATAGCCGGCGGCGCCCCCATGATTGGATTCCTCGGCACCGTGATAGGTATGGTGCAGGCCTTCTTCAACATGTCGCAGGCCGGCAACAACATCGACATCACCCTGCTCTCGAGCGGTATCTACACCGCCATGATTACGACCGTGGGCGGTCTTATCGTGGGCATCATCGCCTACTTCGGCTACAACTGGCTTACCTCCAAGGTGTCCAACGTGGTGTTCCAGATGGAAAGCAGCACCATCGAATTCATGGACCTGCTTGACGAGCCCGGCACAGCAACCGCAAAAGAAGAAGAATAATGGCACTCAAGCGAACCACAAAGGCAGATCCGAACATGTCCATGTCGAGCATGACCGACATCGTGTTCCTGCTGCTCATATTCTTCCTGGTCACATCCACGCTGGTCAATCCCAACGCGCTCAAGCTCCTGCTCCCCAAGAGCACCGGGCAGGTGGGCGCAAAGGCCACCGTGAGCGTGTCCATCAAGGACTGGGGCGAGGACCGCTACACCTACCACATCAACGGTGACGAAACCCCCGTACCCATTGAGAAGGTAGAGGACGGGCTCGTGGAACTCCTTCAGACAGAAGAAGATCCCACCTTCTCCATCTATTCCGACGAAAGTGTCCCCATAAAGGAGATAGTACAGGTGATGAACATCGCCAAACGCAATCACTACAAAGTAATCCTGGCCACGCAACCCGAATGAAACAGTATCTCCGCGAACGAGGTGAAAGGGAGCGCAACTCCGTAATGACCGGCATCATAATGACGCTGGCCCTGCACATCGGTGCCGCCGTCCTGGTGTCGTTTACCGGCATCAAGTACCTCTACCCGCCGCCTCCGGAGAGCACTTTCCTGCTGGAATTCGAGGAAGAACCCGTGGCCGTGGTGCAGAATCCCGGCCGCGACCCGCGCGGCGAGGATGTCAATCCGGAAGAAAAGATCGAGCTTATCCAGCGCAGCGAATCGCCCAACGTCAGCAAAAAGCCGAACCTCACTCCCGCCACCAAGCCCGACGACCACGGCGACGTGGCAGTGACCGAGCCCAAAAGGGATGAAGAGCCTGTGCTCGACCCAAGGGCCTCCTTCCCCGGCATGGCCAAGAAAGACACCACCCTCACCGCACAGCACGGCGCCTCGCAGGCCGGAACGACCTTCAAGGCCGGCCAGCCCACGGGCAACGTGAAATCCGGCGAGACTGAAGGCAAGCCCAACGCCCACCTGGAGGGCCGCACGGTCGACAAGGCCGGTCTCAAGAAGCCGGTCTACGCCTCACAGGAAAGCGGCAAGGTCGTAGTCAAGATATGGGTGGACCAGTACGGCAAAGTGCAGAAAGCCGTACCCGGAGCAGACGGCACCACCGTCACCGACAAGGCGCTCTGGACCGCCGCCCGCAACGCAGCCCTGGAAACGGGCTTCAACATGAGCTCCAGTGCCCCGGCGCTTCAAGAGGGCACAATAACTTATATATTCAACCTAAAATGATGGATGGTTTCTCAAAAGACGGCCGAAAACTTAGACCACGGAAAACTGCAGGAAACGCAGTGCGCTCCGAAAAAGTAGATTTTCAATCAGAAGGCGCATCCCGCCCCTACGGCGAGAGGCGTCAGGGTAATTACGGCAGCCGCCCCTACGGCGACCATAAGCCCTACGGCGACCGCAAACCTTATGGCGACAGCAAACCTTATGGTTCTCCCCACCCCTTCGGCGAGCAGCGTCCCTATGGCGAACGCCGGACTTCCGGAGAGCAGAAGCCTTTCGGCGAGCACCGCTCCTACGGCAGCCCCAAGCCTTACGGCGAGCAGAAGCCTTACGGCGAACGCAAAGCCTATGGCGAGCACAAAGCCTACGGCGCCACGCGCCCTGCAGGCCCCTCGAAGGGCAAGCGTCCCGGACGCAAGCCCGTATTTACCAACACCTCCAACGAGGGCATCAAGCGGATGATCAGCCGCAAGCCGCAGGTGGACCAGCCTTACGACGGCCCCGCTTATGAGCCCGAAACGGCCAAGAGCGAAATCCGCCTCAACCGCTTCATCGCCAACTCCGGAGTATGCTCCCGCCGCGAGGCAGACACATTTATCCAGGCCGGCTGCGTGACAGTAAACGGCCAGACAGTTACCGAGCTTGGCACCAAGGTGAACATATTCGACGACGACGTCCGCTTCAACGGCGAGCGCCTCAAAGGAGAAACCAAGGTCTACATCGTAATGAACAAGCCAAAGGGATATGTCACCTCGGCCTCCGACCCTCATGCGGACAAGACCGTCATGGACCTTCTTAAAACCTGTCCCACAAGGGTTTACCCCGTAGGTCGCCTGGACAAGGCCACCACAGGCGTGCTCATGTTCACAAACGACGGCGAGATTGCCGAGCGCCTGACCCACCCTTCATACGACAAGAAGAAGATATATCAGGTATCCCTCGACCGCAGCCTCACGCAGGAAGACTTCGACAAGATACTCCAGGGCGTCTCCCTCAGCGACGGTTTCATCAACGCCGACGAGCTGGAATTCGTGGACGAGCGCGACCACAGCAAGCTCGGAATCGAGATCCACTCCGGCAAGAACCGCATCGTACGCCGCATATTCGAGTCCCTGGGATACACCGTCAAGGCCCTGGACCGCGTATACTTTGCCGGCCTCACCAAAAAAGGCCTCAAGAAGGGCGCATGGCGCTATCTTTCGGACAGCGAGGTTAATATGCTCAAGATGGGGGCTTACGTATAATGGACCACCGCTCAGGATTCGTAAACATAATTGGCAATCCCAACGTGGGCAAATCCACGCTGATGAACGCCCTGGTGGGAGAGAAACTCTCGATAGTCACCGCCAAGGCCCAGACCACGCGCCACCGCATCATGGGCATAGTCAACGGCGAAGACTGGCAGATAGTGTATTCCGACACCCCTGGCATCCTCAAGCCCTCGTACCGCCTGCAGCAGAACATGATGAATTTCGTTGACGGAGCCATAGGCGACGCCGACATCATCCTGTACGTCACCGACACGGTAGAGACTCCCGACAAGAACGTCGACTACGTCGAGAAACTGCAGCGCATCGAGTGTCCCGTGATAGTAGTCATCAACAAGATAGACATAAGCACCCAGGAAAAGGTGCTGGAACTCGCCTCGTGGTGGAAAGAGCGTCTGCCGCAGGCCGTGGTGATTCCCGCCAGCGCGCAGGAGCGTTTCAACCTCGACACCATTCTGGAGTCCGTAGTGGAACGCCTTCCCGTGTGCCCGCCGTGGTACGACAAAGACGCCTTCACAGACAAGAACCTCCGCTTCTTCGCATCGGAAATCATACGCGAGAAGATACTTCTCAACTACAAAGAAGAGATTCCCTACAGCTGCGAGGTAGGCATCGAGGCATTCCGCGAGGGCGAAGACCGCTACGACATCGACGCAGTCATATACGTGATGCGCGAGTCCCAGAAGGGCATCATCATAGGCAAGAAGGGCGCCGCGCTCAAGAAAACCGGCACCCAGGCCCGCCTGGACATGGAAGACTTCTTCCAGAAGAAAGTCTTCCTGAGCATATTCGTGAAGGTGGATCCCGACTGGAGGGAAAACAGAAGAGAATTACGCCGCTTCGGCTACGAAGACTAACAGATGGAAGACGAGAACAAAGTAACTGAAGAGATTATCGAAGACGACGACATCGAAGTCGCCGAGGATGCTGAATCCAGTGGCAGATACAACAAGCTCCTGGAGAGCGACGCCCGCAAGTTCAAGCTCTCCGGAATGTTCAAGGACTGGTATCTGGATTATGCCTCGTACGTAATCCTGCACCGGGCCGTTCCCCATATCGCCGACGGTCTCAAGCCCGTCCAGAGGCGCGTGCTGCACGCCATGTACCGCATGGATGACGGCGCCTACACCAAAGTAGCCAACATCGTCGGTCAGGCCATGCAGTTCCACCCCCACGGCGACCAGTCCATCCTGGGTGCGCTCGTGACCCTCGGGCAGAAGGGTTTCACCGTGGACTGCCAGGGTAACTGGGGCAACATACTCACCGGCGACGCCAATGCCGCTCCGAGGTACATCGAGGCGCGCCTGAGCAAGTTTGCCAAGGAAGTGGTCTTCGACCCCAAGGTCACGCCCACCATGAAGTCGTACGACGGACGCAACGACGAGCCTACGGAGCTCTCGGTGCGGTTCCCTCTCCTGCTTGCGCAGGGCACCGACGGAATAGGCGTGGGCCTCGCTTCCAAGATACTGCCCCACAACTTCAACGAACTGCTCGACGCTTCCGTAGCAATCCTGGAAGGCAAGCCTTACGAACTCTACCCCGACTTCCCCACCGGCGGCTCGGCCGACTGCTCCAAATACATGGAGGGACGGCGCGGCGGCCGCGTAAAGGTGAGGGCCAAGATTGAGAAGCTGGACAAAAGCACCATCGCCATAACCGAGATTCCCTACGGCAAGTACACCAAAGACATCATCGAGTCCATACTCAAGGCCAAGGAGAAGGGCAAAATCAAAATCAAGAAGATAGAGGATATGACCACCGACAAGGTGGAAATCCTCATCCACCTGCCGGGCGACGTGTCGCCTGACAAGACCATCGACGCCCTGTACGCTTTCACCGACTGCGAGTGCAACCTGGCGCCGAACGCCTGCGTCATCAAGGACAACAAGCCCCAGTTCCTCTCGGTGAACGAAATCCTGGAATACAGCACCTTCCACACACGTGACATACTGCTGCGCCAGCTTAACATCAGGCTGGAGGAACTCGAGCGCGACTGGCACTACACATCCCTGGAGCGCATCTACTTCGAAAACCGCATCTACAAGATACTGGAAAAAGACCAGGCCAGCTGGGAAGACCAGAAAGAGGAGACGCTCACGGCCATGAAGGCCTACGAAGGCCAGCTCCGCAAACCCGTGGTCATGGAAGACATCGACCGCCTGGTGGACAAGCCCGTCCGCAAGATATCCAAGTTCGACGTCAAGGCGGTAGAAGAGAAGATCCGCGGCATCGAGCAGGAGATGAAGACGGTTTCCGACAACATAGCCCACATAGACCGATTCACCATAGACTGGTTCAAGGCCCTCAAGAAGAAGTACGGCAAGGATTTCCCGCGCCGCACCGAGCTCACGGGCTTCGAGACCATAGCCGCCACCCGCGTCATCAACAACAACGCCAAGCTCAGCGCCAACATGGCAGAGGGCTTCGTGGGCATAGGGCTCAAGCGTGACGACGGAGGAGAGTTCATCTGCAACTGCTCCGACATGTCCGAGATTATCGTCATCCGCAAGGACGGCAAGTACATAGTCACCAAGGTCAGCGACAAGGCCTTCTTCGGGAAAGATCTCATCTACGTGGGAGTGTTCAACAGGGGCGACTCCCGCACCATCTACAACGTCATCTACCGCGAGGGCAAGACTTCCATCTACTACGCCAAGCGTTTCGCCGTAACTTCCGTCACCCGTGACAAGGAGTACGACCTGACCACCGGCATGGAAGGCTCCCAGGTAGTATGGTTCACCGCCAACCACAACGGCGAGGCCGAGACCGTAAAGGTCCAGCTGCGTCCCAAGCCCAAGCTCAAGAAGACCTCGTTCGAATACGACTTCTCGCTGCTTGGCATCAAGAGCAAGACGGCCCGCGGCAACCTGGTGAGCAAGAACGTCATACGCAGCATCTCGCTCAAAAGCAAAGGCGTCAGCACCATTGCCGGCAAGCAGATCTGGTACGACACCGACATCCAGAAACTCAACGACGAGGGCCACGGACTGTACCTCGGAGAATTCAGCGAGAACGACAAGGTGCTGGCAGTATTCCGGAACGGCACGTTCTACACAACTTCCTTCGACCTTGTGAACCGCTATCAGGGAGAAGTGCTCCGGATAGAGAAGTTCGATCCCGACAAGACCTTCACCGCCCTGTACTGGGACGCCGGGGTCAAGTCCTTCTACGTCAAGAGGTTCTCCTTCATCGTAAGCGACAATACGCCCCTAAGCTTCATCGCCGAGGGGAGCAAGTCGTATCTGGTGGATCTGACCGACGACAAGCGTCCGCAGTACGAAGTCGTCTGGAAGCTGGAAGACAAGCCGTCAGACCTTGTAGACGCCGAAGCCTGGATAGGCAAGAAGGGATACGCGGCCAAAGGCAAGAAAGTGGTCGACAGGGGCGAAGTCAAGGCCGTGCGTTTCGCGGAGCCGCTGCCGGTTCCGGAGGATGAACAAGAGGAGCAGGAGGAGCAGGTCACAGCCCCAGAAGAGGATTCAGCCGACGCTCCGGCCATGCCCGACATCCGCGGCAAGGAGATTCACATACCTGAAAACGACGACGAGCCCATAGAACTGATTTTCGAAGAACCAACTCTATTTTAAAGTATTACTGATATGCTTGCAACCATCGTTTACATTGTCGGCCTCGTGGCCGCAATCTGGTGCGTACTTGACATTTTCAAGAAGCCCAAGCTCAGCCTCCTCTGGAAGGTCGTCCTCTCCATCGCCGTCCTCGCCACAAGCTGGATAGGCCTGGTGGTCTACTACTTCCTGGTCCGTGACAGGATCTAAGGACAACCATCCGTATCTAAAAGCGCCACGGCAGAATGAAGCCGTGGCGCTTTTGAGAAAATCAGTATAAAACTACCGAGTTCCCTTCCTTTGAAGGGCGGTAGCGCCCCAATGTACCACTTGCCTCCATGACTTCATCTATGTAAGGAATTGGAGCGTCTGGATTGCTTTGAAGCTGGTTGAGCCACTCCAGGAAAAGGACTCTCCTTACAGGAACAGACAAAGTAAAGACAATCTTTTGATCAAAAGAATCAGGAGCATTCATCCTAATGCTGACTCCATTGCCCAAACTGCCGTTAGTAAGCAATTCAGAATACAACAGATTCCCATTGTCAGAATGAAGGGTCAGATTATCAAGTGTCTGGGCAGAAGGATATTGCTCCAAATTGCCATCCAGAATTAATGAAGAAAGATCCTCGCCGGCAGGGATACCAAATATCGGGACATTTGCAGTAATAACCTGCCTCCCTATGGGAAAAACTGTCGTCACTATGTGATTGCCGCCTGTGAGGATATTCGAGAACATTTCCCTTGCGAGGGATTTAAAATTCTCTTCGACGATTTTGCTCCTGTCTTCAAATGACCTCCAGATATCTTCAGAAGGCCATTGATAAAAGCTGTGCATCCCGGGTATTAATTCGCTATCCCTTTTGGTTGAATCAATGTATATAAACCAATGCAAGGAGAAATATGTACCCTTTGAATTCGCATATACCCACGGCGTCATATACAATTGTGCACAATCTCCGGGGACAAAAGCTTGGACAGTCGGTTGCGCTTTCTCCGAATTACCGCCCACTGTAGAACACCCGCAAGAAAGAGCTATTGCAACCGACATTGAAAGTATGATTGTAATCGCTTTCATAATATGACTCCTGTTTTGGTTGCTAATATAAAGAAAAATTATAAATCATTGACCTATAATAGTTATAACTACCTGCTGGGGAACCTCCACTGTCATGAGTGAGCCAATCTCCTGTTATTGCGTACCAACCATCGTTATAATGGAGCTTCCATTTAGTCCACCACCCCCAATTAATATGGACATAAGAAATAACAGGAGAGGAATATGACACGGTGGAATAATCGCGATGAAAGTAACCTCCAGGGTCGCCGATAATGTCTGGGACCCATTCATAATAAGTTGTTGTCTTGATTCGAGTCCTTTTATATCCATCCAATACAAAACAATGGGACGAACCCCAATCAAAAATCGGCAACACGGAATTGCTTGCTCTAACCACAACAGGTTTTTCCATAATAAGGTTATCTCTAACCAATGTTTCGTTGTAAGCACCATAGGAACAATTTAGGCCCATAGGAATAAAAACATCCGTGCGAAGGTCTTCCATTGAAGCAGATGATCCATTTGACGAATAATCCATTCCAACCAAATAGCCAACATAAGCGATAAGAACTGCCTCATAACACGGTCTTGAAGTAGTATCATCATAAGCTTCTTTCATATCATCCCAGACAGTTGAAGTAGGTGCAGTAAAGGTTCGAGAGTAATTGTTTTCGTCCCCGGTACAAGTGGCCATACTGAATGTCATCTGAGGGACTCCCAACTTTTGATGGTAAGAATACAATGCTTGAGCCCCGGCAATAGCAACGCAGCCGGCAGGAACCCTAAATGTAGTGTTCCCACTCTTATATGGGCAGTATTTATTGTATGGTTCATATTGATCCCAGTGAGGGACATCAAAGTGTGAAGTATCATATGTAACAGTTTCCGATTCACCATGAATATACCAATGCCCGCCATCATCTCCTCCTCCTGGGCCTTCTCCGTCACCAGGAATTATTATTCCTCGCGAGCCATCCCCCCAAAAAGCTTTGTTCGCAGCTATTTCTTCTTCACTGAACGATAATTTTGAATCTGGAGAATGACGTATGTCCGACATATCTTTTACCAAACAATCAATCCAGCTTGAGAGGCCAGGGTTGCCATCTTCTAACGAGAACGCTCCATAATGAGACTCTGCCAAAATTGCCGGCGTCCTGACGTCCGAGGAGATTAGTTTCCAACCTTTGTTATGGCCATAGTTTAATATATAGAGAGCAGTGTCATTACTCTCCGAAATCACTGGTTGTATATCCAGATGGCTAGAACTTTTAGTTGTTCCATATTCAGAGCCAAAACGGTCGATCACTCTGTCCAGCCCCACAAATGAATTATCCTGCGCAAAACTATCACCAATAAATGAGGCCGAAATACTTTGAGGGTTTTGTTTTGTACAAGCATTATTAGTAATAGCAATGACGCCTACCAGAAGAAGCGACAATAGATTCGTTCCACTCACGTTCATAATAACACTCATTAGAAATTATAGTATAAACTCTCCGTAAAAGATGGCACCTGACTGAAGTGTAATAACAAGTGCGTATTCACCGGGGCCAGAAAGTTGTACAGACTCAGGGATGGATGTGATTATGATATTATTGTGCGAAGCCATACCTGTTGTATTGTTTACCAATTCAATATTGGCACTGCTCGTGAGGTGGTCAGAAACAAACCAAATGCATCCAGTAGAACTTATCACATAGCATGAGATTGGAACAACAGACGGTGCATGGGGAATATTGCCAGGAGGATTACCATCTCGCAGAGGAACGCCATCTCCATATTGAGAGACGTGAGCAGAAAAAGACGACAAGCACATAAAAACGCTTAAGAATAAACAAAATATGAAACGCATAACTAATAGTTTTCTGCAATATAAAGATTATTCTTTTTGAGAGGTTATAAACATTAAAAAAAGCTGTCACATAATTGTGTCCCTTGTTTGTCATTAAAGCATTGATTTTCAATATATTACAAATATAGAGGCCGCGCGACCATTCCCGTAACTGATTGATAATTAGCATTATATATAATGCAAACATTATTTTGCCCTGGTTATTTATTGGTGTACCAGATATTAAAAATACAGTATATATTTGTAACATGTCACACCGCATAAAATTTGTGTTCTTATTCTCATTATGCCTGACGGTTTCGAGTTGTATCTGCTCCAACGTTTCCAGTCAACTCGCTACTGCTGACCAGTTAATGATGGATTGCCCGGACAGTTCACTAACAATAATAAACAACATCTCTCAGGTAAAAATGCACGGAAAGAGAATCAAAGCCCGGTACTCCCTACTTCATACAATGGCAATACATAGAAGTGGAGTTGATGCTACCGACCGCAACCTTATTGTAGATGCAGTAAACTATTTCTCCCGCACAGGTTCTTATTTAGATAGGGCAAGAACTTTCTTCTATTCCGGAATACTGTATTTTAACTGCGGAGATTACAATTCGGCTCTGATGGACTTTCTACGGGCGAAAAGCCATGCTGATAAGACAGATAACCTATGGCTTAAAGGTATGATCTCAGAGTTAATCGGAATGACTTACAACGAAGGCCATAATTTTGAAGAAGAATTGTCATATAAGAAAGAAGCTTACAATTATTTTCTTGCTTACGGTGATCAAAAATACATCGACTATGCAACGCACTTCCTTGCTACTGGATACCATAATTTAAAAGAATTTGCCAAGTCGGACAGCCTTCTTGTGCAAATTAAGCCTGAAAGCAGCCAATACCCATATGCAATGCAATTGATGGCATTCAATGAAATATATAAGCCTTCTCCTGACTATGCCCTTGCCGTAGACTATTACAAGCAAGCGCATGCTCTGGGATCTTTATATTCTGCAGATCTGCTATACCAGTATGCCTATGCATTAATTATGGTTGGCGATATCCACTCATGTAATAGCATTATTGACTCACTCGAAGGTTCTGCAGATGACGCAAAAACATACTGGTGGAAATACAAGATTGCACTCGAAAAGGGGGATGTAGAACAATGCCAATTATATCTTAGTAATTATGCGCGAGAAACAGAGCGGTATGCCGTGACAAAATTGAGTCAACCACTTATGAAAGTGACAAGTGATTATTATGCGGAAGTTGCAAATCACTCGGCTTTAAAACAAAAAAGGGACAGAACTATCCTTTTAATCACCTTAATTTCTGCAACAATCTTAGCTCTCATATGGATTATAGTCAGCCAGAGAAAGGTTCTGGCAATCCTCACAGAAAAAAAAGATATAGAGAGCAAGTATAACTCGGCTCAAAGGCTTCTGTCAGATATCAAGGAAGAAAAGATCAAAACAGAAACCAAAATATCCCAGGCTTGGGCATCATATGTATCAATGTATCAACAACACATGGCTTCAATTGGCAAGTTATACAAAAGAAACCGGCTTTATATTTCCGTACCGGAAGAGATGGAATCATATATCTCTGAAATTTTATCAGAGCTGTCCGGGACGGATTATGAAAAGAAACGCTTTGAGTCCAGGTTAAATAAGGATCTTGATGATATAATAACTAAAATTAAACGTGACTTTCCAGGATTGAACGAGAGAAATATTAGATTAATTACTTTTATGGTAGCCGGATTCGATAATCTAACCATATCCCAGATAATGAATGAAAGCAAGAGTGCAATCAGTACCAGGAAATCACGGCTGAGAAAACAAATCATCGAATCACAATCCAAGAGTGCCGAACTTTATCGTCTAGTCCTTTCATAGGTGGAGTTGAATTATTTGGGTGTGGTTTTTGCATATTACCAAGGCTTTACAAATCCATGCCATGCTCATAGAACTTCGCGGCATAAACAAGACATACAACAACGGCCAGCCCCTGCATGTGCTCAAGGGTATAGACCTGTCGATAGACAAGGGTGAATTCGTATCCATCATGGGGGCATCGGGCTCGGGCAAATCCACCTTACTCAACATTCTCGGCATTCTGGACAATTACGATACAGGCGAATACTACATTGACGGAAAGCTCATCAAGGACCTGACGGAAAAGCAGGCAGCTGCATACCGCAACTCCATGATAGGCTTTATCTTCCAGTCCTTCAACCTGATAGGGTTCAAGACCGCCGTGGAAAACGTGGAGCTTCCCCTCTTCTACCAGGGCGTAAGCCGCCACAAGCGGCACGAACTGGCCATGCAGTACCTGGACAAACTTGGCCTGGCCGAATGGGCCGGCCACTACCCCAACGAAATGTCCGGCGGCCAGAAACAGAGGGTAGCCATAGCCCGCGCCCTCATCACCAATCCAAAGATAGTTCTTGCGGACGAGCCCACCGGAGCCCTTGATTCCAAGACGAGCGAGGAGGTCATGCAACTGCTCGGCCGCCTCAACCGCGAGGAAGGGATGACTATCATAGTGGTCACCCACGAGAGCGGCGTAGCCAACTGCACGGACAAGATAGTGCACATCAAAGACGGTGTCATAGGACAGATAGAGGACAACCGCGAGCACCGCGCTTCGGTGTTTGGCACCTCAACCATCATGAAATGAAAGACATTTTCACAGAAATATGGGAAAGCGTGCGCCGCAACAAACTCCGCACCGCCCTTACCGGCTTTGCGGTATCGTGGGGCATCTTCATGCTCATCGTGCTGCTGGGTGCCGGCAACGGTCTGATGAACTCTTTCATGCAGGGAGGCGGCAGCTTTGCCACCAACTCGGTGTCAGTAGGAGGAGGATGGACTTCCAAGCCCTATGACGGACTCAAGCAGGGACGACGGATAAAGCTGGACGACGGCGACGTGGCGACTACTGCCGGCGACATCTTCCGGGAACACGTCGACGAAGTAACGGCTTCGGTGAGCACCAGCGCACTGGTGAGTTACGGCAAGAAATACTTCAACGCCAGAATCGACGGCCAGTACCCCGGTATTCAGACCATCTCAAGAATAGAGATACGCCATGGCCGCTTTCTCAATTCCAAAGACATTCAGCTGAACCGAAAGGTGTTGGTAATGCCGGAGAACACCGCCCTCAACCTGTTGGAGAACGGTCAGGATGCGGCACTGCTCCTTGGCAAATACGTAAAAGTAGGTAACCTGGCATACAAGATCGTGGGCATAAGCAAGTCGGACCGCATGCGCAACGACAACACCCTTTACGCCCCCTTTACCACCGTCAAGAGCATCTACTCAAAAGGACAGGAAATTGGCGGCATAACATTCACCACCAAGGGTTTGGACACCGAGGCCGCCAACGAGGCCTTCGAGAAGCAGTACAAGTCGGTAATCAACCTGCGGCACCGCGCGGCGCCCGACGATGAACGCGCCCTGTGGGTATGGAACCGCGCCCACCAGGACGTGCAGATGAAGCAGGGGCGGGGCATCTTGAGTACGGCACTGTGGATAATCGGGCTGTTCACCCTGCTGGGAGGCATCGTAGGCGTGAGCAACATCATGCTCATAACCGTAAAGGAACGCACCCATGAATTCGGAATCCGAAAGGCCATAGGTGCAAGCCCGTGGGCAATCACAAAGCTCATCATAGCCGAGAGCGTATCCATCACGGCGGTGTTCGGATACATAGGAATGTTCCTGGGCATGCTCACATGCGCCCTGCTGGACAAAACCCTGGGGCAGGCCACGATGAGCGTAATGGACGAGCAGATAGCCATGCTCGTCAACCCCGGAGTAGGACTGGATGTGGCCCTGGAAGCCACTCTGGTGCTGATAGTTGCAGGAACCGTTGCAGGCCTCTTCCCTGCCCGGAGGGCAGCGCAGGTAAGGCCAATCGAAGCGCTCAGATCGGAATGAGACTGGATATAGACACATACCGCGAGATCGCCGATTCGCTCGTACGGAACAAGAGCCGCAGCCTCCTGACAGGATTCGGCGTGTTCTGGGGCATTTTCATGCTGCTGTTCCTGATGGGCGGCGGGCAGGGCCTCAAGCAGGTCATAAGCTCCAACTTCGAGGGCTTCGCCACCAACACCGCCATAATGTTCCCCAGCAATACCACCAAGCCATGGAAAGGGCTCAAGGAGGGACGCTCCTGGGACTTTACTTTCACAGATGTGGACAGGCTCAAATATATGGTCCCGGAGCTTGAGACCGTCACCCCGATAGTGTCCAACTGGGGCCAGGAGGCCGTCCACGGAGCCAACACCGTAAGTGCCAACGTAAAAGGAGTCTATGCCGACTACACCAAGATCGAAGAGCCGCGCATCAAGTTCGGACGCTACATAAATGACTCCGACGTAATCCAGGAACGGAAAGTCTGCGTCATAGGCAAACGCATTTGGACCAGCCTGTTCCCCGACGGACAGGATCCCTGCGGCACATTCATCAAGGTCGGACCCGTGTACTACCAGGTGGTGGGAGTGGATGTAAGCTCGGGCAACATTAGCATAAACGGCAGCGCCGACGAGGCTGTAATCATACCGCTTCCGATAGCGCAGAAGGTTTACCACCGCGGAAACAATGTCGACCTGATATGCGTCACCGGCCGGAGCGGCGTGCATCTTTCTTCCATGGAAGACCGCATACGGCAGCTGCTGGCGCGCGGACACAACTTCGACCCCAATGACAGGCAGGCGCTTTTCGTAGTCAACACAGAGCAGATGTTTTCCATCGTAGACAACCTGTTTACGGGACTCAATTTCCTCATCTGGCTGGTAGGCCTGGGCACTATCCTGGCCGGCATAATCGGCGTAAGCAACATCATGATGGTGACAGTGAAGGAACGCACGACCGAAATAGGCATACGCCGAGCCATCGGAGCCACGCCACGCAATATCCTCAGCCAGATAATCATGGAGAGCATCAGCCTGACGTTGGTTGCCGGGTCTTTCGGAATCGTGTTCGCCGTGCAGCTGCTCAGGCTGCTCGAAAAACTGGTGAACAGCCGGCCGGACGCCACTCCGGCCGACTTCCAGGTGAGTTTCTGGACGGCCGTAGCCGCCGCCCTGCTGCTCACGCTGCTTGGCGTTATCGCCGGCCTTGCCCCCGCATCCAGGGCGATGGCCATCAAACCAGTGGATGCAATGAGAGATGAATAAACACAGATTAGCATAATGAAACGGGTATTCAAGTACATCATCTTCGCGCTGATAGCGCTGCTCTTCATCGGCACCTTCGTATTCCTGTTCAAGAACTCCCGCCCCGAGCAGGTGCACTACCTTGAGCACGAAGCAGCCATGGGCAGCATCCGCCGCACAACCGTAGTGACCGGCAAGATAGAACCGCGCAACGAAGTCAATGTCAAGCCGCAGATCAACGGCATTATTTCCGAGCTCCGCAAAGAGGCCGGGCAGACAGTCAAAGAGGGTGAGGTAATCGCCAAGCTGCGCGTCATCCCCGACATGAATTCCCTGAGCAGCGCCCAGTCGCGGGTGCGCCTTGCAGAGATCAACCTCAAGCAGGCTAAGACCAACTACGACCGCGAAAAGGCCCTTTGGGACAAGCATCTGGTGAGTGATGAGGAATATGACCAGGTGCTCCAGGCCTACAATCAGGCGCAGGAAGAGAAGAATGCCGCCCAGGAGTCGCTGGAGGTCATACGCGACGGTGTGTCCAAGAGCAACGCCACCGGCAGTTCCACGCTCATCCGGTCCACCATTTCCGGGCTGATACTGGACATCCCCGTCAAGGTGGGAAACTCCGTCATTCAGGCCAACACCATGAACGACGGTACCACGGTGGCCACAGTGGCCAACATGTCCGACCTTATCTTCGACGGCAACATCGACGAGACCGAAGTGGGTTCGCTGGTTGAAGGCATGCCCATGGTTATCAGCATAGGCGCGCTGCCGGACTATAGGTCCGAGGCCTCCCTTGAGTACATCTCTCCCAAGGCTGTAGAGAACAACGGCGCCAATCAGTTCGAAATCAAGGCGGCAGTCCAGGTGAGCTCCGACCACATGATACGCTCGGGCTACAGCGCCAACGCCGAAATAGTGCTGGCCCGCGCCGACAGCGTGCTGGTCATCCCCGAGAGCGCCCTCGAATTCAGCGGCGACAGCACCTTCGTATACCGCAAGACCGGACAGGACGCCTACGAAAAGGTGGCGGTGGAGACCGGCCTGAGCGACGGCATTAGTATTGAAATAAAGAACGGACTGAAGCCCGGAGATACAGTCCGGGGCACCCGCATCATAAACACTGACAAGAAATGAAGAAGCTGACACTGCTTGTAGCCGCGCTGGCTATCGGAGCCGCATCCGCAACGGCCCAGAAGGCATCATGGAGCCTGCAAGACTGCATACAATACGCCCTGGACCACAATCTTACCGTGCAGCAAAGCAGCCTTGCTCTGGAGCAAAAGGAGGTGGAGCTCAGCACTGCAAAGAGCAGGAGGCTCCCCGGAGTGAGCGCCGGAGCCAGCGAGAACCTTTCGTTCGGCCGCGGCCTCACTGCAGACAACACCTACTCCAACTCCAACACCACATCCACCTCGTTCAGCCTGGGTGCCGACATTCCGATTTTCCAGGGTTTCGACATCAACAACGGAGTCAAGCTCGGCCGGCTCAACCTGCAGGCCGCCACGGCAGACCTCGAAAAAGCCCGTGACGACATACGCGTGGCGGTGGCCCAGGCCTACGTGCAAATACTTTACAACCAGGAGATCCTGCGCGTAGCCAGGGAGCAGGCGGCCCACGACGAAGAACTTCTGGAGCAGATAAAAGAGAGGCGGTCCGCCGGCAAGGTGAGCGACGCCGAAGTGTCGGCGCAGCAGGCCACCCTGGCCCAGAGCCGCCAGAGCGAGATCCAGGCTGACGGCAACCTGCAGATTTCCATCCTGGAGCTCACCCAGCTGCTGGAACTTGGGTCTCCGGAAGGTTTCGCCGTCGTCTCTCCCGAGGCCGGCGATCCATCCAAGGCCCTGCTGATGCGGCCTGAGGCCATTTTTGCCGAGGCTGTGGAGATAAAGCCTGCGGTGGAATCTGCAAAGATCGGCGTCGATTATGCCAAGCTCAACATCGATCGTGCAAAAGGGGCCTACCTCCCCTCGCTGTCATTGAGCGGAGGCCTTGGTACCAACTACTATACCAACTCCAAGATGCCGTCGCTGAGCTTCGGAGAGCAGCTCAAGAACAACTTCAGCCAGTACGTAGGGCTCAACCTCAGCATACCCATCTTCCAGCGTTTCTCCGCAAGGAACCAGGTCCGGAGCGCTGAAATCAGCTACCGGGGACAGATGCTGAACCTTGAGAACGTGAAGAAAAGCCTCTACAAAGAGATACAGCAGGCCTACTACAATGCCGTCAACTCGCAGGCCCGCTACCGCGGCAGCGCCGAAAGCGCCGAAAGCGCCCTGCTGCACTATCAGCTTACAGAGGAGAAATACAAAGTGGGCAAAGCCGGCATAGCCGACTACAATGACGCCAGGAACAACTGGCTCAAGGCCGAATCGGAGCACATCCAGGCCCGCTGGCAGTGCCTCTACCAGACAAAACTCCTCGACTTCTACCACGGCGAGCAGCTGAATTTTTAAGATTATTATTATATTTGCCCGAACTCAAAAAAAGAACTTATGAAAAGGATCTTAACCCTGATTTTCTTCGCGACTCTGTCCGCCGGACTGTTCGCACAGAGCGCCCAACTCACAGAACTCAAAGAAATCGCCTCGATAGAAAGCAACGACGGCATGTTGGACGTGTTTTCCGTACCGATCAACGGCGAGAGGACGTATTTCCTGAATGTAGGCACATTGGGAATTGGAGACGAAATCGTACAGATTAACTTCGACCCTCTGTTCAAGCTTTTCATCCCCCTGGGCTCAAATCTTACCGAAGCGATAGAAACGCTTGGCAAACTCAAGGATATGTACAAGGAGCCTGCAGGCACCAAGACGCAGATGGAAGCCTGCTTCGCCGCCGCAGTCCCGAATGACAAGCTCGAAACAATAACAATCACCCGCAGGAAGGTTCTCCTGAGCAACATGCTCGAGTTCGCCGTGGAGCGCGAGGGCTACATCAGGGCCACCTACGTCACAAAGTCCGACCTTTCCGGAATCTTGAGCAGCGTAAAGTTCTACGCGAAGCTGCACAAGAAAGAGCTTTAAGCCCTACAGTATATCCACGTAACGGTACCACTGGTCGAAATCGATTTTCTCCAGTTTGCCGCCGTTCTGGTGAAGCGCGAAGCAAGTTACGCTTTCCGGGGAATTCTTGGCCAGGAAGATTGTCACGGCCCCTTCAGGGTCCTGGGCGATGGTTATGACATCCGGTATTCCATAAGTGCCTTCGTCATCAACGTTCCAGACGTCGGAGTCTTCGAATTCTGATTCAATTTCGGTGGTAAGGCAAGCCGTGGCTTCCACTTCTCCGCCGTTCACCCATGCAAAGACCACCATAGCCTGGTGGTTTTTGTGCTTGAATTCAACCATGTCCAGCTCGCCATAGCCGTTACGAAGCCACGCCACCCTGCGGCTGTACATCACCTCGCGGCCATACATTCCAGACACCTGTTTCTCCACATCTGCGGAAGCGGATTTTTCGGGTTCCGGATATTTCCAGCGGCCGAAGGCAGGGAAAGTGTGGAATGCTACGAAATCGGCGTCAGCCACCAGGGCCTCTATTTCCATCGCCTGGTAGCCGCGGAACATTTTTGAGATATCTTCCTTGGGCACTTGCAGTTCATAAAAAACCCCCTTGGTGCGGCCGAAGTCCTGGTCCACACGGCCGGCGAGGGAATTTTCGTCCTCTATCGTATTGTCGCATTGCCGGGCAGGCGCCACGCTCTGTTTGAAAATCACCCACGGGAAGATGTTTTCCGGGCGCTCGAAGCCATCGTAATACGGAATGACGAACTTGTTCCTGGACGGTCCGGGATAGGCAAAGAAGGGCATCGATATCTTGCTCCAGTCATAAGGCACCTCGGTATATGTGAGCGCTCCGGGGGCCACCCGCTGCTGCGCATCTTGGATCGACACCTGCGTGACATGGCGCGAATAAGCGAATGCATCAGAATCTATTCCGCTGACTCTGAACACTTTGCCGAACGGACCAAATACGGTTTCGGGCAATTCTACCTTGCCGGCATAAATACCACCCATGGCCAGCGTGCAAGTATTTCCCGTCATCCGGTACATATATCCGTCAGGCGTCACGAAGCAGGCAGGGTCGCGGCGGTAATAGCCAGCGATGTCCAGGTCCACTGGATAAGGCGGAGCCCCTTCTCCAAGGTGCTCCGTGAGCATGATGGTGTTTTCCATCGGGACGCCTTCCTGGGCTTCGGGACTCAGGTCCATTGTAAGGGTGTAGTCGAAACCCTCGCCGGGAAAGCGCCAGACTATTTCATCGCCGGCAACCGTCACTGGGCCGTCGGTGCTGTCATACACAATGGTATAACCGTCTCCCTTCATGGTTATGGTCAGCAGGAACTCGGCCTGGCCTGCGCCGACCGGCACGAGATACAAGTCACCCGTGGCCACGCTGCTTTCGCCGTCCAGATATTCCATCATATAGTGCCCACCCCAGTCCTGGGCAAGTGCCGCGCCGCCAAACAGTATCGCCAGCGCACAAACAATTGTTTTTCTCATCATGACTACAATAATACGAAAAAAAAGATATTTACTATCTTTGGATAACCGATCTCATTGACTAAGACATATATGCATACTCTTGCTTCAATCATTCTTGCCTCGCTCCTTTTGACCTCATACCAGAAACCAGAGCCCGCTGACCCCAGGGATATTCCCGCCGATGATGGGATACTCCGCATCCTGGCCGTAGGCAACAGCTTCTCGGCGGATGCCGTTGAACAGGAACTTTGGCCCTTGTTCCATGCCGTAGGGCAGAAAGTGATAATAGGCGAACTCTACATCCCTGGATGCGACCTGGAGACTCACTGGAAGAGCGCCAGCACCGATGCAGCCGCCTACAACTACCGCAAAATAACCGATGCCGGCAACGGCGCTATGACCACCAATTCCGGCTACACCTTCATGCAGGGCCTGCGCGACGAGCCCTGGGACATCATAAGCCTGCAGCAAGGGGGCGGACATCACGGACAGTTCGAGTATTTCGAACCCTGGATGACCAATCTTATAGAGTTCTGCCGCGAAAACGCCACCTACCGCAAGTTCAAGCTGGCATACCATGTGCCCTGGGTAGCCCCCGCCCACAGCACAAAAGCCAAGTTCGGCTTCTACGACTACGATACGGCCAAGATGTACGCCATGATTACCGAGACCACCAAGCAGGCGGCGCAAAAGTATCCTTTCGACCTTATAATCAATTCCGTAGATGCCATACAGAACGGCCGCAGCTCCTACCTTGGCGACACCTTCGACCGCGACGGATGGCACCTCAACAAAAGCTACGGGCGCTACACTGCCGGCTGTATATGGTTCGAGAAAATCATGGGGCAGAGCGTGCTCGGAAACCCCTACCATCCTTCGTCCATAGACTCCTACGTGGCCGAGATCTGCCAGACGGCGGCTCATGAAGCTTGCCTGCACCCCTATCAGGTGACCGACCTGTCGGAGCGCTTCACCAACCCCGACCCTCCGGTCTCCCAGACGGGCAAGGTCCCTGCCACCCAACCCAGCCGATAATCGTTCTGAAATAGCCGGCAGTACTACTTGATCCGAAAGTCTACGATTATCGGCCGGTGGTCGGAAGGTTCGTAGAAGCTGGTGACAACTTTGCTCCGGACGGGACGGGTATAATTGTCGGTCTGGATTTGCGCCGCCTCGACCATTCCTGCCAGAGAAGGAGTGCAGTACACAAAGTCTATGCGCGACTTTCCTCCGGTAGATGAGAAGAAACTCTGCGGGTCGCGTTCGTAAACTATGTCGACATACGGCGTACATTCCCGTATGTAGTCGTGTACCAGCAGTTTGGTGTCATCCTCGGCAAAGCGGTACACCCAGTTGTCCACACGCGAGCGCGAATTGAAATCGCCCATCATCATCCACAGGCCTTCCGCCGCGGAAGGGTCGGTACCGATGGTGTGGCGGCATATATATTCCATTTCGGCGCGGCGGAACTTGTCTCCTTCATTCTCGGCAATGCTGCGGTCACGGTCCTCCTTGGCAACGCCGTAGCCGTACTTTTGCGGCCAGGTGTGAAGGGTGACGATATTGACCGGCTTGCCGGCAACATTTATCCTCACCCAACCGGCGCCGTGCGAGACCAGCGTGTCGGCATTGCCGATGATACGGTCGACAGCCTGAAGCGGATAGCGGGAAGTCACGACCTGGGGATAATTGTCACGGTGACCGCCGATGTAAATGTATTTGTGGCCGTAGCGCTTTCCGAGGCGCTTCCACATTTTGGTCATCAGTTCGTCTTTCTGCCATTCCTCCACATTGTCCAGTTTGGTATAGGTGCCTGTCTTGTAGATGGGCTGGGCCTCGCACCACACGCAGACGTCGGGTTTCTGCGCCTTAACCCAATCGGTAAAGCGCTGATAGTCATCAGGCTGTCCATCCCACATGCCGTTCTGGATGTTCCAGTAGACAAGCCGCAGGTTTTCCGGACGGCCGGCAACGGCATTTGAACTCGTCCAGCACATGGCGAGCAGGCCCAATACAATTACAATTATCCTTTTCATATTACACTCAACAAATAATCACGCAAAGTATCCCATGGGTAGAATGGACCGGGGCCCAGAGCCGGGAAGGAGCTGTCGGCCTCGTCAAACAGGACGCGCACCAGCACATCCCCTTTGCGGCCGCGGTAGAACACCAGCTGGAGATTTGCTGCCATGGGCATCATGACCGAAGGGTCCCAGGCGCCATCGAGGACCTGGGCGAAAGTCAAGCGCTCGTGGTAACCCTCAAGCCCTATCAACGACAGGAACGGCATCATTCCCACGTCGTGGCTGAATCTCAGGTCGGCTGCCACCCTGCCTCCGGCAACGGCTGCATCGGCCCGGCGCACAAAATCCAGCACCAGGGTGTCCATGATATGCATGCGCCATTCTCCCTGTTCAGCGCTGCCGCAGTGCTGTACGTACTGCTTGGCACCGTACACGGAGGCGGCCACGGCAAACTCCTCCGGAGTCATAGTGGTCCTGATGCCGGGAATTCCGAGATAATTCGCCACGGAGCCATTCGTGACACAAGTCTCCGTCATGACGCGGTCTGACTTGATGCACACTTTGCGGGCCAGTGATACATCCGTGAACAGGCGGTCATAAAAGGCCTGATAATCAAAGCGTTCCTTCAGCGCCTTGTCGGCCAGGCGTGAGCCGGTTTTAAGCCCCGGGGCGGCGCGGTCCTCACGGCAAAGGATGTCAAAGTACTTTTCGCCGGCCGCAAAACTGAAGTGCAATCCCGGAGCGTAAGGCGCCAGCGCGGCGGCGAAGTTGGTCATGGACAGGATGGCCCTCTGCTTGTGCGTGGAGAAGCAGGCCACGCTGTCGCGCCCCTTCTGCCTGAACACCCGCGGGAAGCGGGCGGCCATCCGCCGGGCAATCGCCTGCTGCTCGTCTGCACCAAGGGCGCAGATAAGTCCGTAGGTGCCACGGCTCACGCTGTCCAGCCTCCGGAACTCCTGCAGCACGCGGCGGCCCTCCGGGGTGAGCAGCCCGGCAGAGTCTGCCTTGCTGAGCGGAAACAGTCCGTATCCCACATAAGACTCAGAAACCGGGTAGCGGCTGCCATGACGGCCTATATGGCTTATATAAAACGGCTTATATCCTCGCGGAGCCTTAGCGAAGCCGCCCTTGCCCATCTGATACGGGTGATACAGCCCGGCCAGGTCATCATAATTTTTCTGCCCCCAGGCATGGAGGCAGAAAAATAGAAGAATCAGAACGCTAACCCACCTGCGAGCCATTGGCAAGTACTTCCTGAGGGGTTATGAAACGCATGGTGCCGTCTCCCTGTTTGGCCATCAGTATCATTCCGTGGCTCTCGATGCCGCGTATGACGCGGGGCTTGAGGTTGGCCAGGATGCATATCTGCTTGCCCACCATGTCTTCGGGCGAATAATATTCGGCTATTCCGGACACTATCACGCGGCGGTCCATGCCTGTATCGATGGTGAGCTTGAGCAGTTTGTCGGTCTTGGGGACGCGCTCGGCCTCAAGCACGGTGGCAGTGCGTATGTCCATTTTCTCAAAATCCTCGAAGGTGCATTCTTCCTTCTGGGGAGCCACCTTGCGGGCGGCCTCGGCCTTTTCGCGTGCGGCGCGCTCGGCCCTGATGGCGTCGAGGCGGTCGAGCTGGACCTGGATCTGGTCGTCCTCTATCTTGGCGAAAAGCAGCTCGGGCTCGCCTATGACATGCCCTGCGGGCAGGATCTGCGGACGGCCAAGCAGTTCCCAGTCGAGCACCAGGGCGCCGGGGGCCGGTACGGAGCCGGTATGCAGCGCGCAGCCCTCGCCATCCTTGTAGGTGTTGACGGTGACGCGCTCGCCCCTGCGGTGGTCGCTTCCGGCGAACAGGCTCACGCCCAGCATCTTGCGCAGTCTCTCGGCGGCAAAAGGAGTGAAGGGTTCGAAGGCCACGGCAAGGTCGGCGCAGACCTGAAGGGAGAGGTTCAGTATGGTGCCGGTGCGGTCAAGGTCGGTTTTTGCGACCTTCCAAGGCTCGGTGTCGGAGATATACTTGTTGCCGGCGCGGGCTATGCCCATGGCGTCCCTGAGGGCCTCGCGGAAGCGGAAATTCTCCAGGTTCTTCTCCATGGATTCCTTGAGGGCGGGAATCTCGGCCAGAAGCTCCTTGTCGACGTCCAGCAGTTCGCCGCAGGCGGGCACCTTGCCGCCGAAATACTTGTGCGTGAGCACCACGGCACGGTTGACGAAGTTGCCGAAAATGGCCACCAGTTCCGAATTGTTGCGTGCCTGGAAGTCCTTCCAGCTGAAGTCGTTGTCCGCAGTCTGAGGGGCGTTGGCAGTCAGGGCGTAGCGCATCACGTCTTCCTTGCCCGGGAAGTCCTTCAGGAACTCATGCGCCCACACGGCCCAGCCCTTGGATGTGGATATCTTGTCCCCCTCGAGATTCAGGAACTCGTTGGCCGGTACGTTGTCGGGCAGGATGTAGCCGTCGCCGTAGGCTTTGAGCATGGAAGGGAAAACTATGCAGTGAAACACTATGTTGTCCTTGCCTATGAAGTGCACCAGGCGGGTGTCGGGCGATTTCCACCACTTCTCCCAGCTGTCGGGGAGCAGTTCCCTGGTATTGGAGATGTAGCCGATGGGGGCGTCGAACCAGACGTACAGCACCTTGCCCTCGGCCCCCTCGACGGGCACGGGCACGCCCCATTCGAGGTCGCGGGTGACGGCTCGCGGCTGCAGGCCCCCGTCCAGCCAGCTCTTGACCTGGCCGTACACATTGGTGCGCCACTCCTTGTGGCCGTCGAGTATCCACTCGCGCAGCCACTGCTCATAGTCCTGCAGGGGCAGGTACCAGTGGGTGGTCTTTTTCTTGATCGGAGCCGCGCCGCTCAGCTTGCTGCGGGGGTTGATGAGTTCCTCGGGGCTGAGGGTGCTGCCGCATTTCTCGCACTGGTCGCCGTAGGCGCCCTCGTTGCCGCACTTGGGGCAGGTGCCCACGATGTAGCGGTCTGCCAGGAAGGTCTTTGCCTCGGGGTCGTAGTACTGCTCGCTCTCGCGGGTGACGAACTTGCCCTCGTCGTAGAGCTTGCGGAAGAACTCCGCGGCACCCTCACGGTGCACTTCAGAAGAAGTGCGGCCGTAGATGTCGAAGTTGATGCCCAGGCCGCTGAACGAATCCCGGATGAGCTTATGGTAGCGGTCGACGATGTCCTGGGGGGTGCATCCCTGCTCGCGTGCCTTGATGGTAATGGGCACGCCGTGCTCGTCTGAACCGCAGACGTACAGCACGTCCTCCCCGCGCATGCGAAGATACCTCACATATATGTCGGCGGGCACATAAACGCCCGCAAGATGGCCTATGTGCACAGGGCCGTTGGCATACGGCAGGGCACAGGTTACAAGGGTTCTTTTCTTGTCTTTCATATCTATTCTTTTTTGTCTCTTCCTATTTTTTGGTTTATGCGGCGCTGAGCGGCCTGCAGACGCACCATTTCCTGCATGGTTTTGAGCTGCCCCTCGGAGTCCATGCCCCTGAGGCTGCGGCGAAGCGTTTCGAGGCGGTCGAAAACACGGCGCTCGGCATACACCAGGATGGCCTTGGGCACACCGGCGGAAAGCACCGTGGCGGTGGAGGTAAGCGCCGCCTCGAAAGCGCCTACGGTAAGCTGGTACTTGCGGGTAGAGAGGCTCACGGCCAGACCTGCGAGGGAACGGTCGGGACCGTCAATGATGGTCTTGAGTATTTCTTCCTGCGGCAGGCCGCGGTCGAACAGCTCGAAGTAGGCATCGTAAAGAGCTTTATAAGAGCTGTTTGCAAAACTGCTGCCGTCGGCCTCCAGGGCCTCGCGTATGAACTCGGCCACGGTGGGCTTGTCTTCCTCGCTGCCTGAGTAATAGGGCGAGTCGCTCTCGAACTCGAGGGGCTCGCTGCCGAAAGTCATAATGTAATACAGAAGGTCCCTCTCCGCCGGAGCAAGGATACGGTTCTCCAAGTAGACCTCTCCTTCGGGAGCAGTGTCTCTTCCGAAGCCCTTTTCCTCCGCATTTTGGATCCCGGAGGGGCTGCTGCTCCCGCCGGAAACCTCGCCGGACTCACGCCTCTGCTCACGCTGGCGCTCACGAAGGGCCTCCTCCTGCTTGCGCCGCCTGTCCGCTGCTATCCTCTGGAAAAGGATTCCCGCCTCGATGCCGAAACGCAGCGCCACCGTATCAACGTACACAGAGCGCTTCACGGGGTCGGGAATCTCGGCAATGGTGTCGGCTATATCATTGATGAGCTCCGCCCTTTTGAGGGGGTCGGAGCCGGCATCGGCAAGCAGCAGGTCGGTCTTGAACTCTATGAAGTCGCGCTCCCCGGAGGCGATGAACTGCTGCATCTCGGCCAGTGTATGCTTGCGCGCATAAGAATCCGGGTCCTCCCCTTCCGGGAGCAGGACCACCTTGACGTTCAGTCCCTCGGCAAGGAAAAGATTGATGCCGCGGAGCGCAGCATGTATGCCGGCCGAGTCGCCGTCGTACATGATGGTGGCATTGTCCGTAAACTTATGTATCAGACGGATTTGCTCCACTGTAAGGGATGTGCCGCACGAGGCCACCACATTGGTGATTCCAAGCTGATGCAAGGTAACCATGTCCACATTGCCCTCCACCAGGATACATTTACCGCTGCGGGCAATTTCCGCCTTGGCGAACCATATGCCGAGCAGGTTGCGGCTTTTTATGTAGATTTCGGTTTCCGGAGAGTTTACATACTTGGCAGGATTGTCGGCATGGAGCGTACGCCCGCTGAAAGCCAGTACCCGCCCGCTCACGGAATGGATGGGGAACATCACCCGTTCGCGAAACTTGTCCGTGACGCTGCCGTCCTCGTGCTGCACCGCCAGGCCGGCGGCCAGGATGTACTCCATCTTGTATCCCGCAGCCAGGGCTGCGTCCACCAGGGCGGTACGGCCCGAAGGGGCCCATCCCAGGCCGAAGCGGGCGATGGTGGCGTCTTCGAGCCCGCGCTTTCGGAAGTAGGCAAGGCCGACCGCGCTGCCCTCCGGAGTCTGAAGCTGCGAGGCAAAAAACTTCTGCGCGAATTCCGACACCAGGAGAAGACTCTCACGGCGCTGTCGGTGGGCTATCTCCTCGGCGCTCTCCTCTTCTTCCACTATTTCGATATGGTATTTGGCGGCCAGATAGTGGAGCGCCTCGACGTAGCTGCAATGCTCGTGCTCCATGATGAAGCCCACGGCCGAACCGGCCTTGCCGCAGCCGAAGCACTTGTAGATGCCCTTGGAGGGCGACACATAGAAGGACGGCGTTTTCTCGTTGTGGAACGGACAGCAGGCCACGTAGTTGGCCCCGCGGCGCTTGAGCGTCACGAAGTCCCCCACCACATCTTCTATCCTGGCAGTGTCGAGGATCAGCCCTACTGTTTCCTGGGGTATCACGAAGCTATCTCACACAAGAACTTGATGCGCACCAGACGTATCTCCATTTCGTCGTAATCACCGCCGAGCGCGGCGATTGCGTCCGCTACGGAATCGGATGCGGCCTCCTCCTTGAAATAATCATATATTTCCTCCACAATATCTTCGTCGAGATTCTCCTTGATATAATAGTCCAGATTGAGCGAAGTGCCGGTGGACACTATCGCCTCAATCTCGGTCATGAGCTCATCGACATCCAGGCCCCGTGCGGAGGCGATGTCCTCCAGGGACATGCACTTGTCGATACTCTGGATGATGAATATCTTGTTGGCCGACTTGCTGGGAGCCGACTTTACGATAAAGTCGTCCGGGCGGGAGATTTCGTTTTCCTCGACATACTTGCGGATGAGGTTCACAAAGTCGGCACCGAACTTCCGGGCTTTTCCTTCTCCTACTCCCTGACACCCTTTAAGTTCCTCTATTGTAATAGGATAAAGGATCGACATGTCATCCAGGGCAGGATCGCCGAAGATAATCCACGGCTGGAGCTTGAGCTTGGAGGCCACATCGCGCCGCAGGTCCTTGAGCATGGACAGCAGCACGGGGTCACCCGCCCCGCCGCCGCGCATGGCGGCATTGGCTGCCTGGGCCTCCTCATCGTCATCCTCATCGGGGGTGTCGCCGCCGGTGAAGACTCGGTCTTCCACCATGGTAAGCTCGTAGGGGTTGGCAAGGAACTCGCGCCCCTTGTCGGTGACACCTATTAGGCCATAGCTTTCTATCTCTTTTTCGAGCAGATGCATGATAAGTCCCTGGTGGATTACGGTGCACCAGAACTTGTCGCTGTGGTCCGCGCCCTTGCCGTAAAGAGGCAGTGCATCGTGCTTGTAAGACTTTATCATGGCGTTGGATGCACCGGTCAGGATGCCGGCAAGATGCTCGATCTTGAAGTGCTCGGGCATAGATTCGATGAGCCTTATCACGAGGCGCATCTGCTCGCGGCCGTCGAAGGTAGGCTTGGGGTGGACGCAGTTGTCGCAGGCGCCGCAGTTGTCCGGCAGATAATCCTCGCCGAAGTAGTTGAGGAGGAGCTTTCTGCGGCACTGGTTGGACTCGGCGTAGGCTACCACCTCGCCCAGCAGCTGGCGGTTGATCTCCTGCTCGGACACGGGCTTCCCCTGCATGAATTTCTCCAGCTTCTGGATATCCTTATAGCTATAATAATCAATACAATGGCCCTCTTTGCCATCGCGCCCGGCGCGGCCCGTCTCCTGATAATAGCTCTCTATGCTCTTGGGAATGTCATAGTGAATCACAAAGCGCACGTCCGGCTTGTCGATACCCATGCCGAAGGCAATGGTGGCCACGATGACGTTGATCTCTTCGGACAGGAAGGCGTCCTGGTTCTCGGCCCTGGTCTTGGCGTCCAGTCCGGCATGGTAGGGACGCGCCTTGATGCCGTTGATGCACAGCAGCTGGGCTATTTCCTCCACCTTCTTGCGGCTGAGGCAGTAGACGATGCCGGACTTGCCGGGATTCTGCTTGATGTATTTGATCATGTCCTTGTCCACGTCCTGCTTGTCGCGCACTTCGTAGTAGAGGTTGGGACGATTGAAGGAAGACTTGAACACGACCGCATCCTGAATGCCGAGGTTCTTGAGTATGTCGCTTTGCACCTTGGGGGTAGCCGTGGCCGTGAGGGCGATTATCGGACGCCTGCCTATATCTTCCACCAGGGCGCGTATGCGGCGGTACTCAGGACGGAAGTCATGGCCCCATTCGGAAATGCAGTGGGCCTCGTCGACGGCATAGAACGATATCTTCACCCCGCGCAGGAGAGCGATGTTCTCTTCTTTGGTGAGCGATTCCGGCGCCACATACAGGATCTTGGTCTTGCCGGCCTGAAGGTCGGCGCGCACCTCGTCGATCTGCTGCCTGTTGAGGGAGGAATTGAGGAAATGGGCTATGGTGCCCGTGCCCGCCTCGAAGCCCCGGAGCAGGTCTACCTGGTTCTTCATCAGGGCTATGAGGGGGGAAATGACGATGGCGGTCCCTTCCATCAGGATGGCCGGGAGTTGGTAGCAGAGGGATTTACCCCCGCCGGTAGGCATGAGCACGAAGGCGTCACCTCCGTTCATCAAGTGTCTGATGACGCTTTCCTGGTCTCCCTTGAAAGTGTCATATCCGAAGAACTCCTTAAGTGTCCTGTGGATGGTGGCGGAATCGATTGACATCGGTTTTCAGTCCAGGGTGTGAATTGCAAGCCCGGAACGGAGCTTGGGCTCGAACCAGGTGGTTTTGGGAGGCATGATCTGCCCGCTGTCAGCAATGTCGAGCAGCTGCTTCATGCTCACGGGATAGAGGGCGAAGGCAACCTTCATCTCGCCGCTGTCCACACGGCGGGAGAGCTCTCCGAGACCGCGGATGCCACCGACGAAATCGATGCGCTTGTCTGTACGCAGGTCCTTGATGCCCAGGATCTTGTCCAGCACCAAGCGGCTGAGGATAGTGACGTCCAGCACTCCGATGGGGTCGGAATCGTCGTAGCGGCCCGGCTTGGCGGTGAGGCTGTACCAAACACCTTCTATGTACATGGAGAAATTGTGCAGCCCGGAAGGATGATAGATCTCCGAGCAGGAGCAGTGGCAGGGGTATTCGCAGTCGCAGGTACCTCCGTCCTTGGTGCAGTCACATTTGCATTCAATATCGAAATCCTCCTCCAGAGCCTTGAAGAACTCCTTGGTGCTCAAACCGTTAAGGTCTTTGACCACGCGGTTGTAATCGATGATCTTGAGCTGGCTCTCCGGGAAGCATACGGCCATGAAGTAATTGTATTCCTCGTTGCCGGTATGGTTGGGATTCTGCGCCCGCTTCTCGGCACCCACGCGCGCTGCGGCGGCGGTACGGTGATGGCCGTCCGCAACATAGAAGGCATCCACGCAGCCGGTGAAAATATCCGTGATTCGGCGGACGGTGGCCTGGTCGTCGATTACCCAGAATTCGTGGCCGAAGCCGTTCTCGTCGGTAAACTTGTACTCGGAAGGGCCGGCAACCGTCTTCGCCACTATTTCATTCAGCTGCGGATTGTCCCGGTAGGAGAAGAAGACCGGCTCGATGTTGGCGTTCTGGATGCGGACATGGATCATGCGGTCGTCCTCTTTGTCCTTGCGGGTGAGCTCGTGCTTCTTGATGATGCCGGAGGCATAGTCGTCGGTGTGGGCGCAGAGCACCAGGCCGTACTGGGTGCGGCCATCCATGGTCTGTGCGTACACATAGTAGCATTCAGAGGGGTCGCGTACAAGCCAGCCGCGCTCGCGCCAGAGGCGGAAATTCTCTACGGCCTTGTCGTAGACTGCCTGGGAGTGCTCGTCGGCTATAGGGTCGAAGTCAATCTCGGGCTTGGTGATGTGCAGGAGCGACTTAGGCCCGGCCATCTTCTTGGCTTCGAGCGAATTGAGAACGTCGTAAGGGGGTGCGGCAACCTCGGTTGCGATATTTTTGGGCGGCCGCAGGGCCGCAAAAGGTTTTACTCGTACCATAAGGATTTTTGGATTATATCCCCAAGATACGAATAATTAAATTAAAAAGCAAATTTGAGGCTACTCCTTCTCGTCGTAGATGATCTCCTCCTCCTCTTTGTCGTCGTCGGCTTCATCCTCGTCGTCATCGTCTTCGTCGTCGTCCTCATCGTCGTCTGAGGCGGAACTTGCGCCGAGACTGGGAATCTTGCGCTGCTGCTGGGGGAGGTCTTCGAATGCCACGTAGCCGTTTTCGAATTCCAGGGGGACGGGGCCCTTGGAGTCTATGATCACAGGCTCAGGCACTGAGCCCGGCTCTTCATCCTCAAGAGTTATGGTGATGCTCTTGCGGGCTTGTATATCGTAGAAATAAACGAACTTCACTATTCCTTCAGCCACAGTCTGCGCCACGGACACTGCGTCCACCGTGCCGAAGCCCAGATCCTGCAGGGCATAGCGGGCGACCACTTCTCCCGCACCGTCAAAGGCCTTGAACAGAATCGGCTGGTCCACGGTAAACTCCAAATCCGCCCTCAGACGCTTGTGGAACGTGTAGAGAGAGTTGTTGCCGTCAACCTTATACACTCTGTAAAAGCCTTTTATACCTTCCAAGGTAACCCTAAACTTGTAAACCATATCTGCTATTCGATAAAATCAGTATGCGAAGATAAAAATAAATCGCTAAATTTGGACTGTGATGAGCGATATTTATAAAAGCATAGCGGCAAAATCAGACGGCCTGTTCAAAGACAACGGCAGCCGTTTCATCGCCTCCGCCTGGCCGGTGGAATCGGAAGAAGAGGTCAAGGCCATCATCGATTCGCTCAAGAAAGAATACCATGACGCACGCCACCACTGCTACGCCTACCGCATCGGGTCAAAGGGAGAAAAGTGGCGGGCAAACGACGACGGGGAGCCTTCCGGCAGCGCCGGGCGCCCCATCCTCGGCCAGATAGACTCAGCAGGTCTGAGCGACGTACTCGTAGTTGTGGTGCGCTACTTCGGCGGCATAAAGCTGGGCATCCCGGGCCTGATTCGCGCCTACAAGACATCCACCGCCGACGCTCTTGCAAACGCCTCCGCGGTAGAGAAGATAGCCGGCAGCTGGTTCCGTCTGCAATTCGGCTACGACCGCATGCCGCAGGTGATGAAAGTACTCAAGGACCTGGACCTACCGCAGCGCGCCCGCGACTTCGGCACCGAGTGCTCGCTGGAAGTACGCGTCAGGGACTCTTTAAGGGAAGATTTTTTGGAAAGAATCGGCACAATCAGTACTTTTGCAGAATATATATAATACCACAGCACTAAATTATTATGTCTAAAGTTCACGTTTTCAATGCAGGTCCCTGCCTGCTGCCCCAGGTGGCAATCGACCGTTCCATAGAGGCCCTCAAAGACTTCAAAGGCACAGGAGTCTCGCTCATCTCCATCTCCCACCGCACCAAGGAGTGGGAGGCCGTGATGGACGAGTGCCGCGCCCTCTGGAAAGAACTTCTCAATATCCCCGAAGACTACGAAGTAGTGTTCCTGGGCGGCGGCGCAAGCCTCCAGTTCCTCTACGTAGCCATGAACTTCCTGGAGAAGAAAGCGGCCTACCTGGACACCGGAGTCTGGGCCCACAAGGCACTCAAAGAGGCCCAGGGCCTTGGTGAGGCATACGCCATCGCCTGCTCCAAGGACCGCAACTACTGCTACATCCCCAAGGGGTTCGAAATCCCCGGAGACCTTGACTACCTGCATATCACCACCAACAACACCATCTACGGCACCGAGATCAAGACCGACATCGACTGCCCCGTTCCCCTCATCGCCGACATGTCCTCAGACATCCTGAGCCGCAGGGTGGACGTGAGCAAGTACGCCATGATCTACGGCGGCGCCCAGAAGAATGCAGGCCCTGCCGGCGTAGCCTTCGCCATAATCAAGAAAGACATGCTGGGACGCGTGAGCCGCTACATCCCCACCATGCTCGACTACCGCACCCACATCGACAAGGGCTCGATGTTCAACACTCCCCCGGTATTCTCCATTTTCGTGATGAACGAAACCCTCAAGTGGCTCAAGGGCATAGGCGGAATCGACGCCATCCACGCCATTGACGAGAAGAAAGCCGCCACCCTGTACGCCGAGATAGACCGCAACTCCATGTTCCGCGGCACCGCCGACAAGGAGGACCGTTCCATCATGAACGTCTGCTTCGTCATGGCCGAGGGCCGCGAAGACCTGCAGGACGAGTTCCTCGCTTTTGCCAAGGAGCGCGGCATGGTGGGCATCAAGGGCCACCGGAGCGTGGGCGGATTCCGCGCCTCGCTCTACAACGCCTGCACCCAGGAAGACGTGGAGGCCCTCGTGGCCTGCATGCAAGAGTTTGAAAAAAAGCACATTTAAACGATATGAAAATACTTGTAGCCACCCAGAAGCCTTTTGCGGCAGCAGCCGTGAACGGCATCAAAGAAATACTCACGCAAGCGGGACACGAAGTGGCCCTGCTGGAGAAGTATCCCGCCCAGGAAGACCTGACGGCCGCCGTGGCCGATATCCAGGCCATGATTATCCGTTCCGATAAAGTTACCGCGGAGGTCATTGCCGCCGCCCCCGAACTTAAGATAATCGTGCGTGCAGGCGCCGGATACGATAATGTGGACCTTGCCGCAGCAAGTGCTCGCGGCATCGTGGTCATGAACACCCCCGGCCAGAACTCCAACGCCGTGGCCGAGCTGGCCGTGGCCATGATGATTTACATGGCGCGCACCCAGTTCACTCCGGCCACCGGCAGCGAGATTGCCGGAAAGAGGCTCGGAGTCCAGGCTTTCGGCGCCGTCGGCCGCCTCGTCGGTGCAAAGGCCAAGGCGCTCGGCATGAGCGTCTGCGCCCTAGACCCCTTCCTTAAGGACGAGCAGATCCAGGCCGGAGGGGCCGAGCCCGTCCACTCCCTCGAGGAGCTCTATGCAGGCAGCGACTACCTTTCCATCCACATTCCAGCACTGCCTTCAACCATAGGAAGCATAGGTTACGACCTCATTTCGCGCATGCCCAAAGGCGCTACGCTCGTCAACACCGCCCGCAAGGAGGTCATTGACGAGGCAGGCCTGGAGAAGGTCCTCGAAGAGCGTCCCGACCTCAAGTACATCACCGACGTAGCCCCGGACAACTACGAGGCTCTCAAGGAGAAGTTCGGCCTCAGGGTGTTCGCCACGCCAAAGAAGATGGGCGCCCAGACCGCCGAGGCCAACATCAACGCCGGTCTTGCTGCGGCCCGCCAGATCGCGGACTACTTCGCCACCGGCAACACTCGCTTCCAAGTCAACCGCTGATGAGAATAGGATTGCGTTCAATATTCATGTTTGCGGCCGCCATACTGACGGCCGCAAGCATGCATGCGCAGACAATAGAAAAGCAAGACACTCTCGACACATCCTATGTCACCGCCGTCAAGGAAAAGATGCGCAACACCACCCAGACTGGCCTCATGCGCCTGGACGGCGACAAACTCCGAAGCGGCGTGGCCGTGTTCGGAACCCCTGACGTAATCAAGCACCTTCAGATGCTCCCCGGCGTGGCCGCGGGCAACGAACTCATGAGCGGCCTGTACGTTCACGGAGGGGACGGCAACGACAACCTCTTCCTGCTGGACGGCGTGCCGCTGTACAACATAACCCACTTCGGCGGCTTCTTCTCCAGTTTCAATACCGACGTGGTGGACAACCTGGACTTCTACAAGAGCGGCTTCCCCGCGCGCTACGGCGGCCGGCTGTCGTCCGTCGTGGACGTGGAGACCAAGGAGGGAGACATGTTCAAATACCACGGCAACCTGTCTCTCGGCCTCATCGACGGCCGCATCCAGCTGGAGGGTCCTATCGTCAAGGGCAAGACTTCTTTCAACTTCGGCATCAGGCGCTCCTGGATGGATGTAGTGACCATCCCGGCAATCGCCTACGCCAACCACCGCAACGGCAACAACCCCAAGGCCTCAGGCGGCTATTCCATGCAGGACCTCAACGCCCGCGTGACGCACATCTTCTCCGGCCGCAGCAAACTCAACGTCATAGCCTTCTGGGGACGTGACTACCTGCACGCCGGCCTGGACCAGAAAGAGTCCGGCTCCACCATGGGCATCAACGTCAGTTCCATGTGGGGCACGCTGGCAACCTCGGCCAACTGGGACTACAAATTCAGCAAGACGCTTCGGGGCAAGCTCACCGGCTACTACAGCCGCAGCGGCTCCGACGTCGGCTACAAGTTCGACGTCAACTCCTCCGCCGACGGAGGCTCCATGCGCATAACGATGGACGACGACAACATCTGCGCCGTGGGCGATGCCGGCGTCAAATACGACTTCGACTTCTACAAGGGCGACACCCACCACATGCGTTTCGGCGCCTCGGCAGTGTACCACCACTACAAGGCTACCCGCGAATACAGTCAGTTCCGCCAGATGCCCGGCGCAGACGGCGAAACCGATTCCAATACCGACGGCAATACCTACAGCGCCTTCGAGCCTGCGGTGTACTACGAGGACGAAATGTTCCTGGCCTACAACTTCACCCTCAACGCGGGAGTGCGCGCATCCTTGTTCTCCACGCCGGTACGCACTTGGGCCAGACTGGAGCCCCGGGCAGCGCTCAAATGGCTCATAACCAAAGATCTGTGCACCAAGCTGTCGTACACCCGCATGAGCCAGTACGCACACCTTGTGTCGGCCATGTACATCGAGTTGCCCACCAACAGCTGGATGCCTTCCACCATTGGGGCGGGCCCCATGATCTCAGACCAGATAGCCGGCGGGCTGTACTTCACTCCGCAGCACTTCAAGTTCAACCTCGAGGGCTGGTACAAGACCATGCACAACATGCTCACCTACAACGGCGCCAACGCTTTCTACCCGCCGCTCGTGAACTGGGAAAAGTCTTTCACCGCAGGCAACGGACGCTCCTGGGGCCTGGAGGCCGAGGCCACCTACGAAACGCCGAAACTTGAACTGTCGGCATACTACACGCTCAGCTGGACATGGCGGGAATTCATGGCATACTACCCGTTCCCCTTCCCCGACCATAACGACAACAGGCACAAAATCAACCTTGTAGGCACCTGGAGGCCCGGCAAGCACTGGAGCCTGTTCTTCAACTGGAACTACCATACCGGCAACCGTATCACCCTCCCCAGCCACGTAATCCAGACCGGCCACGGCCTGTCGTCCATGCTCTTCGAGGCTCCGTACAACGCCAAGCTTCCCGACTACCACAGGCTCGACCTGGGGGCCGACTACACCTTTACCAACAAGAAAGGCCACCGCTGGAACTTCAACCTCAGCGTCTACAACGCCTACAACCACATGAACGCCTCCTTCGCCATGCTCGACGCCGACGCAAACGGAAACTACTACGGCCTGGCCTACGGTCTTATCCCCATAATCCCCACGCTCAGCGTGTCTTACAAGTTCTGACATGAAAAGGATCCTGCAAATCGCAGCACTGCTGCTGACGGCCGTATCATGCGAGATACACTTTGACCTGGACAACGTGTCGGAACCCAGGATGTACGTGCAGTACCTCCCATCCCCCGACTCTGCCTACATAGAGATTGCCTACGCAGAACCCGCTTTCGGCAACATTAGCAACGGAAAGTACGTCTTTCTTGACTCCGACCTTGGCATAAGCGTCAACGGGCAGGACATGCCCGTGAACTACCTCAGCGAGCAGGAGGCCATCGAGCTCGGCTTCAAAGCCCCCGACGGTGGAATCAGCAACGTACGCTACGCCAAGGTCCTTACGCCCAAGGCACTTATGCCCGGCGACAAAATAGACCTGAGGCTCGATGGCCGGGGCGTAAGAACCGCTTTCGCAAGCACTTCCATTCCTCCCCGCCCGGCAATCAGCGACGTCACCGTCTCCCCTGTGCAGGCCGACTCGTCCGAGGCCTTCAAGGTTGTCATGCAGCTTCAGGAGAACGTGCCAGACAACCATTACTACGGACTCAAGGCGCTTATTCGCACCACCACCGTCATAGCCCACAACCAAATTGACCAGCCTTCGGAGGACGCTCCCGAGCCGCTTTCCGAGACAGGATTCCCGGGTATTCCCGGCATACCCGGCCTCCCCGACATTCCAGGAATGCCGGAAGACATCGTGGTCGACACCCTTGTCCAGACTTTCTACACCATAGCCGGACAGCTGGCATCGACCGCCGACCTGAATTCCCTGGACCTGGACGGTTTCGCCAACATCAACTACTACAATGGCTTCTTGGAGAGCGGAATATTCGGCGCGCAGCCTATGATGCTGCTGCCCGGAAAGATGTTCACAGACGGAGCTTATTCATTCTATATCAATTCTCTGGACAGCTCGCTATGGGGCTCCGGACTGGATTTCTCCACCGGCGGGGACACGCTGATAAACGGTCCCGTCTCCGAGGACGGACCTGCGGTGTTCTCCATTGTCCTGAGCCGCAAGAATGAGTTCCGTCTCGAGCTATACCGCCTCAGCGACGAGCTCTACAACTACTGCAAGGCCCGCTATCTGGAGACGTTCAACATGCTGTCCAACTTCGGCGTAACCCCTCCCAACTTCACTTACACCAATGTCTACAACGGCCTTGGCATAGTGGGAGGCCTGTGCGGCACAGTCACCCCCTGGTACGAAATCACCGCGCCGGAGAATTAGTCCAGCTTGACTATCAAGGCGCTGACCGGGCCGAGCGTAAGCGTATCTCCCTTTCGGGTAAGCTTGTAGCCGGCCTTTCCGAACTGCATGGCCTTGGAGAAAGATTCAGACTTGCGGTCCAGCACGACCTTGCAGGTCTTAGAAGTAGGATTGAGCGCAACGAGATATGTATCCAGCCCGTCGGTGCGATAGTACAGCATCGGATAGGGCCGGGCCTCGTTGAACACAGGCTCGAAGCGGGAGTCGGCCCAGAAGGCTTTGTTCTCTTTGCGTAGCTTGATAAGGGCGCGCGTCCAATTGAGAAGGGAGGCGGGATCTCCTTCCTGCGAGTCCACAGTTATGGCCCCCGGTGCCGTAGGGTTCTTGCATCCTGCAGCCTTCCATTCCAGATACTGAGGATAGGAGCACGCAGGAGTCCACTCGGGGCACACGGGAATGTAGATATCATCTGGCGCACAGGTGCTGAATCCTGCATTCGCGCTTGAATCCCACTGCATGGGACTGCGTCCGCCGGCCCTTTCCTTGCCGTTGTGGTTGGCACCTTCGACATTGGGCAGGTCCACGAGGCTACGGATGCCGATCTCGTCGCCGTAGTAGAGTATGGGGAGGGGCATCGTGAGCACCCAGGCCATCATCACCTTGAGCTGCGAGGGGTCGTTGCGGGCGCCGGTATTGAAACGCAGATGGTCGTGATTGCCGGTGATGGTGGCAAAGTATCCCCATTCGCGCGTCCACTCCAGGGCATCGGTAAAGTAGTCGTAGTAGGTCTTCAGCATCTGGGCGGGGGTGGTACTGCGGTCTATTTTGTCTTCGGGCCACGGGTTGCCATAAAGGTCCCTGACAGAGGGCTGGCCGCCGTTGGTGGAGAAGTAGCTTCCGCCGTCGGCCTGGTGCTTGGTGTCAAAGTACATGCGGCGGTTGGCGGATTTCACGCTGTTGAGGTTCATGTCCACGTTGAAGCCGCCGGCAAGACAGTACTTGGGGTCGTTCCACTCGGCCATGAGCACCCTTCCGGGGAAGTTGGCGTCCTGCCAGGAGCGCATCTCTCGCCACAGACGCATGATTTCCGTCTTGTCGCGGTCGTTCTTCACAAGGCTCGAAGCCATGTCCACCCGGAAGCCGTCCACGCCCTTGCCGTACCAGAATGCAAGGATGTTTTTCAGCTCCTGCCTCACTGCCCGCGGGCCAGGTTCGTCCACTCCCTGCTCCCATGGCCTGGAAGGGTCCGGTTCGGCGTAGCCGTAGTTGAGGGCGGGCTGGCAGGCGTAGAAGTTCTTGTAGTAGTACTTTGCCCGGGGATAGTCGCTCTTCATCCATTTGCCCCTTGTATTCTGCATGAAGTTGGGATCCTGCATCATGATCTCCAGGTCCTGCACCGCCTTGGCGTCGGGCAGGCGGTCGCTCCAGATGTAGTAGTCGGAATACTGCAGGTTCGTGTCCTGCGCGCTCTGCAGGAACCAGGGATGCTTGTCTGACGTGTGTCCCGCCACGAGGTCCAGCATGACCTTGATGCCTCTGGAATGGGCCTGCCGCACCAGTTCCACGAGGTCGTTGTTGGTGCCGAAGCGGGGATCGACTTTGTAGAAATCAATCACATCGTAGCCGCCGTCTATCCACCCCGACTCGAACAGCGGGTTGAACCAGATGGCCGTGACGCCGAGACTTTCTATGTAATCCAGCTTGGATATTACGCCGGGGATGTCGCCTATGCCGTTGCCGTCGGAATCTTTGAAGGAAGAAGGATACACTTGATAGATCACGGCGTTCCGGAGCCACTCGGGACCCTTCTGCCAGGTCTGACGGAAACTGCCGGGGGCCGGCTGGGCGGACACGCAGAAACACGTCGCAAGTGCGGCGCAAAAGCTTATGACAGACTTTTTCATATTATTTCTTCTCTTTCTCTAAGGTCTCGTACGCGAAGCTGGATGGTGGAATTCCCACGATAGTAGTTCTCGACGATGGAATAGCAGACATCCAGAGGATTGCCGGACTTGATGTAATCGTAATACTCGGCCATGTTGAAGGCTATTGCGGCAATCTGGTGATAGGGCTGCGACTCCTGTATGAGGTCCAGCTTGAGGTGCACTCCGCCTGCGCCCACCTTGCGGCCGTTGCCGGCGTCGTAGACGTTTTCCGTGACGAAAACCGGATTGTTGTTGCCGGGGCCGAAGGGCTGGAACTGCTTGAGGATGCGGAAAAATTTGGGCGTAATCTGCGAGAAATCAAGGCGGGAATCAATATCCACGACTGGAATGAGCATCTCCGCGGTGATCTTCCCGGCCACGAAGCTGTCCATCCGGCGGGCGAACTCCGCGACATTCTCCTCCTTGAGGGTGAGACCGGCCGCATACACGTGCCCTCCGAAGTTCTCCAGGAGGTCAGCGCAGCTTTCTATGGCCTCGTACAGGTCGAAGCCCTGCACGCTGCGGGCCGAGCCGGTGACGAAGCCGTTGGACTTGGTGAGCACTACGGTGGGCTTGTAGTATGCCTCCACCAGACGGGAGGCCACGATACCCACTATTCCTTTGCTCCAATTCGGATTGTAGACTATGGTAGCATTCTCGTAGGCGAGGCAATTGCGGCTTTCCACCATCTCCAGGGCCTCTTTGGTGACCTCGCGGTCGATATTCTTGCGGTCGTTGTTGTTCTCGTTGATTTTTTCACCTATGAACATGGCCTGGTGCTGGTCCTCCACGGTGAGTAGTTCCACCGCAAGGCGGCCCGACTCCATGCGGCCGGCGGCGTTGATGCGCGGGCCTATCTTGAAGACTATGTCGTCGATGGTGATGTGCCCTGGCTCCAGGTTGGAGAGGTTTATCATGGCCAGCAGGCCCTTGTGGGGGTTTTCGTTGAGCTGCTTGAGGCCGAAGTAAGACAGGGTGCGGTTTTCGCCCACCATGGTCACAAGGTCGGAGGCGATGCTCACCACCAGCAGGTCGAGCAGGGGCACGAGGCTCTCGAATGGCACGCCGTACCGCTGGGAATAGGCCTGGACCAGTTTGAAGCCCACTCCGCAGCCCGACAGGTCGTCGAACGGGTAGTTGCAGTCTTCTCTCTTGGGGTCCAGCACGGCCACGGCACCCGGGAGCGAGTCCTCGGGGAGGTGGTGGTCGCAGATTATCATGTCTATGCCCTTGGACTTGGCATATTCGGCCTTGTCGATGGCCTTGATGCCGCAATCGAGGGTGATTATGAGCTTGAATCCGCCTTCTATGGCCCAGTCTATGCCCTTGTAAGAGACTCCGTAGCCTTCGTCGTAGCGGTCGGGGATGTAGAAATCGACGGCGGTGGTGAAACGGTGGATGAAGGAATACACCAGCGCCACGGCGGTAGTGCCGTCGACGTCGTAGTCGCCGTAGACGAGGATTTTTTCGCCGGATGTGATGGCGTCGTGGAGACGTTCCACGGCGGCATCCATGTCTTTCATGAGGAAAGGATCGTGGAGATCGTCCAGCGAGGGGCGGAAAAAGGAACGGGCCTGTTCGAAAGTTTCCACGCCGCGTTTGACCAGCAAGTCGGCGAGTACGCGGTCGATTCCCACCTCCGCAGACAGTTTGTCCACCTTGGCGGCGTCGGCTGGTTCACGTACAATCCACTTGCATTCCTTGGTCATAGCATACAAAGATAACAAAAAATATTCGTACTTTTGCACCATTATGACGATAGAACTTAGCGAACAGGAACAAATTCGCCGCGAATCGCTGGCGAAACTCCGGGAATTGGGCATAGAGCCCTACCCGGCAGCCGAATATCCGGTCAATGCAAGCGCCGCGGAAATCACCGCCGGCTACGATCCGGAGAAAGGCAATTTCAATGAAGTGTGCATAGCCGGAAGGCTCATGAGCCGCCGCATCATGGGTGCCGCATCGTTCGGCGAACTGCAGGACGAGAGCGGCCGCATCCAGATATACGTCAAGCGTGACGAGATATGCCCCGGCGAGGACAAGACCATGTACAATACGGTATGGAAGAAGCTCCTCGACATAGGCGATATCATCGGCATCAAGGGTTTTGCATTCATCACCCAGACCGGCCAGCTGAGCGTCCACGCCAAGGAACTCACCCTGCTGAGCAAGTCGCTGCGCGTGCTGCCCATCGTCAAGGAAGCCGAGGGGCAGGTGTTCGACGCCGTGACCGACCCCGAGCTCCGCTACCGCCAGCGCTACGTCGACCTCATCATCAATCCGCAGGTCAAGGACGTTTTCGTCAAGAGGGCGAAGATCATCGCCACCATGCGCGAGTACTTCAACGCCGCCGGCTGCCTGGAGGTGGAGACACCCATCCTGCAGAGCATCCCCGGAGGAGCCACTGCAAGGCCCTTCATCACCCACCACAACGCCCTGGACATCCCTCTGTATCTGAGAATTGCGAACGAGCTGTACCTCAAGCGCCTCATCGTAGGCGGCTACAACGGCGTGTACGAGTTCGCAAAGGATTTCCGCAACGAGGGCATGGACAAGACGCACAACCCCGAATTCACCTGCATGGAGATCTATGTGGCCTACAAGGACTACAACTGGATGATGCGCTTCGTGGAGCAGATGCTTGAGAAGATCTCCATCGCCGTCAACGGCACCACCCGCGTCAAGATCGGAGAGCAGGAGGTCGATTTCGGCGGCACATACCGCCGTCTGCCTATCCTCGACGCCATCAAGGAGTACGCAGGAGTGGACGTGAAGGGCATGAGCGAGGATGAGCTTCGCGCAACCTGCAAGAAGCTGAACGTGGACATCGAGCCTTCTATGGGCAAGGGCAAGCTTATCGACGCCATCTTCGGAGCCTACTGCGAGGAAAAGCTCGTGCAGCCTACTTTCATCATCGACTACCCGGTGGAGATGAGTCCTCTGACCAAGCGCCACCGCACCGACCCCACGCTTACCGAACGCTTCGAGCTGTTTGTCTGCGGCAAGGAGCTGGCCAACGCCTACTCCGAACTCAACGACCCTATCGACCAGCTGGAGCGCTTCGAGGAGCAGGCCGCCCTCAAGAGCAAGGGTGACGACGAGGCCATGTACATCGACATGGACTTCGTCCGCGCCCTGGAGTACGGCATGCCTCCGACCTCCGGCCTGGGCATGGGTATCGACCGCCTCACCATGTTCATGACCGGCCAGACGACTATCCAGGACGTCCTCTTCTTCCCTCAGATGAGGCCGGAGAAGAGCCTGAAGAAGGAAAACGCCGAAAAAGAATAGTTTCCGATGCCCACGGAGCTGATTACCTCCGCGCACAACCCAAAGGTCAAGCGGCTGCTCGCGCTGCAGAAGGATTCGTCCCTGCGGCGCGAGAGCGGTCTTTTCGTGGTGGAGGGGCGACGCGAAATCGAGCGCTGCGTCGCCGCCGGCTTCCGGGTGGATACGCTGTTTATCTGCCCTACACTTGTTTCCGGCGCCGGTGACGGGATACCTCTCCCCAAAAACTGTAGCCACCCTCGGCTCCATAAGAGGGAGGGGCCCACGCTTGCGTGGGAGGGGTCGCGTAGCGACGTTTTTGGGGAGAGGTATCCCGTCACCAGTAGATGTACCATCGAGGTGAGCGAGGAAGTGTACGACAAGATTGCGTACAGGGGCGGAACGGAGGGCATGATCGCAGAAGTTTTCACCAAGACCTTGAGCCTGGAGGAGTTGTCGCTGCCCGAGAATCCGCTCGTCATGGTGCTCGAGAGCGTTGAAAAGCCGGGCAACCTCGGCGCCGTGCTCCGCAGCGCGGATGCCGCCGGAGCCCACGCCCTGCTGGTCTGCGACCCCCTCACAGACATCTTCAACCCCAACGTCATACGAGCATCCACCGGCACCGTCTTCACGGTCCCGACGGTGGCATGCACATCCCGGGAAGCCATTTCCTGGCTCAAACGCAACGGCATCCGGATTTTGACCGCACAACTTCAGGACTCATCGCTCTACTATGACTGCGACATGCGCGGCGGCACCGCCCTGGTCATGGGCACGGAGAGCACGGGCCTGTCGCAGGCATGGCGGGAGGCCGCTTCCGCGCACATCCGCATCCCCATGCTCGGCACCGCCGACTCCCTCAACGTGTCCGTCAGCGCAGCCATCCTCCTATTCGAAGCCGTCCGCCAGCGACAATAAATTTTTTTCTATATTAGCGACTTCAAACAGAATTCGGAAAAAACACTCGATATGGCAGAAAAAATTGCAAAACTGATGAACGATTCTCCGCTGGCGCGGTGGACCGTGCTGGTGCTGGTGGCACTGATGATGTTCTTCGCGTACATGTTCGTAGACGTGATGAGCCCTCTCAAATCCCTGGTAGAAACCGATTTAGGATGGAACAGCAGCGTCTTCGGCAAGTATGCGGCATCGGAATACATACTCAATGTCTGCGGCTTCCTCATCCTCGCAGGAGTCATACTCGACAAGCTGGGCGTACGCTTTTCCGGAGTGCTGTCCGCCGGCCTCATGGTGGCAGGTGCCGCAATCAAGTTCGTGGGCATCAGCGACTGGTTCCAGACCACCGGTTTCGCGCAGTGGCTGGGCAGCTGGTGGGTTGAAATGCCCGCCAGCGCCAAGATGGCGTCGCTGGGCTTCATGATTTTCGGATGTGGCTGCGAAATGGAAGGCACCAACGTGTCCAAGATCCTGGCCAAGTGGTTCAAAGGCAAGGAGATGGCCCTTGCAATGGGGCTCGAAATGGCAATCGCCCGTCTTGGCGTTTTTGCCGTCATGTGGATTGCGCCCATCATTTCCAACGCCGCCGGCGGCAGCATCATCGCTCCTCTCGGATTCTGCGGCGCACTGCTGTGCATCGGCCTTATCAATTTCATCATATTCGGCATCATGGACCGAAAGTTCGACTCCCAGCTGGTGGCGGCAGGCCTGGCCACCGAAGAGAAGTCGCCCGAGGATGAATTCCACATCAAGGATCTCGGAGCCATCTTCAAGAGCAAGATGTTCTGGATCGTGGCACTGCTGTGCGTGCTCTACTACAGCGCGATTTTCCCGTTCCAGCGCTTCGCTCCGAACTTCCTGGAAGAGACTCTGGGCGTTGACGCAGCGACTGCGGCTCAGATGTTCAGCGTCTTCCCCATCCTCGCAATGGTGCTTACCCCGTTCCTCGGAGGCTTCCTCGACAGGAAGGGCATGGGAGCCACCATGCTCATGGCAGGAGCTGTGATCATGATCGTGTGCCACCTATGCTTTGCTTTCCTGCTGCCAGTCGTGCCTCAGAAGTGGCTTGCGTCGCTGCTCATCGTAGTGCTCGGCGTTAGTTTCTCGCTTGTGCCTGCAGCTCTCTGGCCCAGCGTTCCCAAGATTATAGACGAAAAGATCCTTGGAAGTGCGTACTGCCTTATTTTCTGGGTGCAGAACATAGGACTGTGCCTTGTGCCCATGCTCATCGGCTCGCTCCGTCAGAGCACCGGAGGCTACACCGTGCCCATGATTGTCTTCTCCAGCTTCGGAGTACTGGCCTTCATCTTCAGCCTGCTGCTCAAGAGCGAGGACCGCAAGAAGGGCTACGGCCTCGAACTCCCCAACATCCAGAAATAACCGTTCCGGTGCTGGCAGAAGGGTTTCCGTCAGCACACAATCTGAATTACTGATTTATGTCTCTGAAGAAACTTCGCTGGGTTGCCCTGGCTTGCCTGGTGGTGCCGATGTTCGCGTCGTACTTTTTCGACGACTGCTTCTCCACTATCTCATACCTCTTCGAGAACCCTGGACTTACGCAGCTCGGCTGGGATGCGGCAGGCTACGGCCTGTATACCAGCGGATATTCGGTGCTGTGCGTTTTCGGCGGACTGGTCGTCTGCGGCATTTTGCTTGACAAGTGGGGTGTACGGATAACCGGTTCAATATTCGTCGGGATGATGGTCGCCGGGGCTGCGGCTGTCCTGTACGCCATCACAGCGGGATTCCCGCCGCAGAAGTCTCTGCGTATCGCATATGCCGGATGCATGTTCTTCGGCCTTGGCAGCGAGATTGCCGGGACAGCCGTTACCCGTTCGATCGCCAAATGGTTCCGTCACGGCCCCATGGCCCTTGCCATGGGCCTGCAGCTCGCCATCGCCCGCCTGGGCACCGCCTTCGCATTGGTGCTGGCTCCGCGCCTGGTGGTGGAAAACAGCGGCCACGTCTATTCACTTGCAGAGACGGCACGTCCGGCGGTGGTCGGCATGGGCCTCATGGCCGCAGGCCTCATCCTCTGGGCCCTGTTCGTGGCCCTGGATGCACGCTATGACCGTGTGCGGCAGTCCGGGGAGGATCCCGCCGTGTCCAAGAAGGAGGACCAGTTCAAGTTCTCCGACGTAGTCGGTATCCTTAAGAACGGCAACTTCTGGCTCGTTGGCCTGCTGTGCGTGCTGTTCTACAGCAGCATAATAGCATTCAAGAAATTCGCCGGAGCCATCCTTATCCCCCGCTTCGAGATTCCCGCCGAGACTGCCGGATGGATGGTGTCCATGCTTCCTTTCGCCACTGTCGTTTTCGCTCCGTTGTTCGGACTGCTGGTCGACAAGAAAGGACAGGGCACAAAATGGATGGTCCTTGGCTCGGTGCTGGCCCTCATCGCCCACCTCCTGCTGACCTTCGGGCCGCAGGGAGTTCCTTTCTTCGGCTACCTCGCCATGGCGCTGCTGGGCTTCGGCTACTCGCTCGTGCCTGCCGCCTTGTGGCCCTCCGTGCCCAAAATCGTGCCCGACAGAGTCCTGGGGACCACTTTTGCGCTGGTCTACTGGGTGCAGAACCTGGGGCTGCTCAGCTTCAAGATGCTGGCAGGCCAGCTGCTGGGAAGCGCCGGCACCGGCACTGATGCCGCTTTGCGCGGTTCTTTCTCGGTCGAGCTCATGTTCACGGCCCTTTGCGTAGCCGCCGTCGCCGTCGCCCTACTGTTTGCACGGAACTCCAGACGCCATCCCGAGCTCGGCCTCGACGCTCCCAACAAATAGGAGGCGGAACGGCTTCGGCAGCGCCGATTGCGTTGTTCGCAAGTGACTGATTCTCAGGCTAATGACAAATCATCCCGGGGGAGATTCCCCCCGGGACGATTCTATAACTGATTGACTGTAAGGATATTGCGAAAAACGCACGAAAGGCGGCAGGACCGGTGGGAGGCTTCACTAAGGGCGGAGCCTAGAACGGCAGGTCGTCGTCCTGCGAAGGGGCGCTGAAGTCGGGGGCGGCGGGGGCGTCGGTGCGACGCTGATAGCCGCCAGCGGCAGGACCTGCAGGGGCGGCCGGCTGCGCAGGAGCCTGGTATGAAGGAGCCTGATAGGACGGGGTCTGGAATCCGGCGTTCTGGGAAGGAGCCTGGTAGCCGCCTCCGGCAGGGGCCTGGTAACCGCCGCCTGCGGGGGCATAGCCGCCGGAGGCCGGCTGGACGCCCTCTCCGGGGCGGCCGAGAAGCTGGATATTGTCGGCTACGGCCTCGGTCACATACTTCTTGACACCCTGCTGGTCAGTGTAGGAACGGGTGCGCATGTGTCCTTCGATATAGATCTGGCTTCCTTTGCGGATGTATTTTTCGGCGAGATCGGCAAGCTGGCGCCACGCTACGATGTTGTGCCATTCTGTATTCTCCCGGAGTTCGCCGCTACGGTCGCGGTAACGGTCCGTGGTGGCGAGGGTGAAAGTGGCGACTTTGGTGCTCTGGCCGCCCTGGGCGGCTCCCTGGTCGAGGTAACGTACTTCGGGGTCTCTTCCAACGTTACCGATTAGCAAGATTTTATTCAATGATGGCATATCCGTAATATTTTTAAACAAACCCAAATATAGAACTTTTTTCGATAATTTGCTATTTTTGCACTCTGAACTGGAACCGATGTACGAACTGCTGAACAAAATAGACTCTCCGGCCGACTTGCGCAAGCTCAGCCGCAGCCAGCTGCGGGAACTGTGCGACCAGATACGCAGCTACATTATCGAGTGCTGTTCCGACAATCCGGGACACCTGGCCTCGAGCCTGGGAGCCGTGGAGTTGATAGTCGGTTTTCATTACGTTTACAATACTCCTGAAGACAAAATAGTATTCGACGTAGGCCACCAGGCCTATGCCCACAAGATCATAACCGGCCGCCGCGAGCAGTTCAGGGACATCCGCAAGGCCGGAGGGCCAAGCGGCTTCCCCCTGCCTGCAGAGAGCGAATACGACGACTTCGTGGCCGGGCATGCATCCAATTCCGTCTCGGCCGCCCTGGGCCTGTCCGAGGCCGGCCGCATAAAAGGGGAGCAACACAAAGTCGCAGCCCTTATCGGAGACGGAGCCCTTACCGGAGGCCTTGCATTCGAAGGCCTGAACAATGCCGGAGCCGGAGGAGCCGACCTTCTGGTCATACTCAACGACAACAACCAGTCCATTGACGGCAACCTGGGAGGCCTGCACAACTACCTGCTCAAGATAACGACAAGCACCCAGTACAACAGATTCAAGAACCGCGTCTGGCACAGCCTGGGCGACAGCCGCCTGCGTGCTACTCTCCAGCGCTGGACCCGCACCGTCAAGTCCTGGTTCATCAAGCGTACCGGCGGCGACCTGTTCGAGGCTCTGGGGTTCAGGTACTTCGGTCCTATCGACGGCAACGACATAGACTCGGTGGTAGACACCCTCATAAAACTGCGCTCCATCAAGGGGCCCAGGATGCTCCACACCTTTACCGTCAAGGGCAAGGGCTACGCTCCGGCCGAGGCCGACCCGGTGGTATGGCACGCTCCCGGCAGATTCGACCCAGAGTCGGGCGAGCGCAAGAGCCAGCCCCGCCAGGTACCCAGGTATCAGGACGTGTTCGGCAAGGTATTGTGCGAACTCGCCGCCGAAGACGGCAGGGTTGCCGGAATCACGCCCGCAATGGCCACCGGCTGCGGCATGACGGAATTCGCCAGGCTGTACCCGGAACGCTTCTTCGACGTTGGCATCGAAGAAGAGCACGCCGTCACCTTCTCCGCAGGACTTGCAGCAGGCGGCATGAGGCCGTTCTGCAACATATACTCATCGTTCTCGCAGCGTGCGTATGACCAGATCATACACGACGCCGCCCTGCCCGGCCTGCCCGTAACCCTGTGCCTGGACCGCGCCGGACTGGTGGGCGAAGACGGAGCGACGCACCAGGGCGCCTTCGACATGGCCGCGCTGCGATGCATTCCCGGAGTCATCATCAGCGCGCCCCGCAACGAAGCCGAGCTGCGCAACCTGATGTTCACCTCGCTGAACACCGGACATGGTCCTTTCATTATAAGGTACCCGCGCGGGAATGCCGAGGGCGTCCCATTCGAAAACGAGCCCGCCGTGCAGCTGGCGCCCGGAAAGGCAAAACAGCTCAAGGAGGGAAACAAACTCGCGGTGATAGGTACGGGTCCCGCGGTCAACCGTGCCCTGGAGGCTGCGGAGGCGTTAGGAGACAGCGTGGCGGTATACTACTTCAGATATATTAAACCATTGGATACCGCAGTGTTGGAAGATATTGCGAAGAGTTTCGACAAGATAGTTACAGTGGAAGACGGAGCACTTGCAGGCGGACTGTTCGGAGCCGTGAGCGAATTCATCGCCGAACGCGGCTGCAGGGCCACCGTAAGGCCGGTCGGCATAAGCGACAGCTTCGTTTCCCAGGCAAGCCAGTCCAAGCAACGCGCCGACTACTGCCTGGACACTGAAGGAATGCAAAAAATCTTTCAAAAGTTTTTGGAGATTTGAAAATAATGCTTACCTTTGCAGTCCTCTAAAGAGAGGCATTGACATACTGCCGATGTAGCTCAGATGGCCAGAGCGTGTGATTTGTAATCTCAAGGTCGTGGGTTCGATTCCCTCCATCGGCTCATCGCAGTTTTAAACGGGCAAGTACCAGAGTGGCCAAATGGGGCAGACTGTAAATCTGCTGGCGCACGCCTACGGTGGTTCGAATCCATCCTTGCCCACGAAGCGGAAGAGAATCTTCCCACCAGCGGGGTTCGTATAACGGCTATTATGTCAGCCTTCCAAGCTGAAAATGGGAGTTCGATTCTCCTACCCCGCTCAAAAATGTTGCCGATGTAGCTCAGGGGTAGAGCGCATCCTTGGTAAGGATGAGGTCATGAGTTCAAATCCCATCATCGGCTCTAGACCGGAGAAATCCGGTTTATTTTTGTAACAACTTTATACATAATATTATGGCAAAAGAAACATTCAAAAGGGACAAACCCCATGTCAACATCGGCACCATCGGCCACGTTGACCACGGCAAAACCACTCTGACCGCTGCTATCACCCAGGTTCTGGCAAAGCAGGGCCTCAGCGAGGTCAAGTCGTTCGACCAGATCGACAACGCTCCCGAGGAGAAGGAGCGCGGTATCACCATCAACACCGCTCACATCGAGTACCAGACCGCAAATCGTCACTATGCGCATGTCGACTGCCCTGGTCACGCTGACTATGTTAAGAACATGGTTACCGGTGCGGCCCAGATGGACGGCGCTATCCTCGTGGTTGCCGCTACCGACGGTCCTATGCCCCAGACCAACGAGCACGTGCTTCTCGCAAAGCAGGTGAACGTTCCTAAGATGGTTGTCTTCCTGAACAAGGTCGACCTCGTAGACGACGAGGAAATGCTCGACCTCGTTGAGATGGAAGTTCGCGACCTCCTCAACAAGTACGATTTCGACGGTGACAACGCTCCCGTTATCCGCGGTTCCGCACTGGGAGCCCTCAACGGCGAGCCTCAGTGGGAGCAGAAGGTGCTCGAGCTCATGGACGCTGTCGACGAGTACATCCCTCTTCCCGTACGTGAGAACGAGAAGCCTTTCCTCATGCCTATCGAGGATATCTTCTCCATCACCGGACGTGGCACCGTGGTCACCGGACGTATCGAGACCGGTACCATCCACGTGAACGACCCTGCAGAGATCGTCGGTTTCAACGACAAGCCCAGGACCACCGTGGTCACCGGCGTCGAGATGTTCCGCAAGCTCCTCGATCAGGGTGAGGCAGGCGACAACGTAGGTCTGCTCCTCCGTGGTATCGACAAGAAGGAAGTCAAGCGCGGCGAGGTTATCGCAAAGCCCGGCTCCATCAAGCCTCATTCCCACTTCCTCGGACAGATCTACGTCCTGAAGAAAGAAGAAGGCGGCCGTCACACTCCTTTCCACAACAAGTATCGTCCCCAGTTCTTCATCCGTACCCTGGATGTGACCGGTGAGATCTCCCTGCCCGAGGGCGTCGAGATGGTCATGCCTGGTGACAACGTGGAAATCAATGTCCAGCTCATCACTCCTGTTGCTCTGAACGAAGGCCTTCGTTTTGCAATCCGTGAGGGTGGCCGTACAGTCGGTGCAGGTCAGGTCATCAAGATCCTCGACTAATACCGTTCCGAATCTATGGCGGACAGGCCCCAGCGGCAGGTCCGCCTTTTAGGGGAATAGAACAAGGGTAGTTCAGCGGTCTCCAAAACCGTCGATGTGGGTTCGAATCCTGCTTCCCCTGCCAATATCAAGGGTTACGACTTGATAATGTTTAACAGATGCCGCGTCCCAGCTTCCATTTCACGGCATCCTTTAAATGTAAAAATGAGAAAGTTAATCAACTACTGCAAAGAGTCCTTCGTGGAACTCACCAAGAAGACCACCTGGCCCACATGGCAGAAGCTTCAGAGCTCAGCCCTGCTGGTGCTGGTAACCACGGTCATTCTTGCTGCCGTGCTCTGGGTCGTGGATTTCGCGTTCCAGAAGCTGATGACGCTAATCTACACTTTGTAACAATATCGCGACTCCAATGGGCGAAATGAAATGGTACGTCCTGCGCACAGCAGGCGGTAAGGAGAAGAAGGCCAAAGAATACCTCGACAAAGAGATCGACCGTGCAAACCTGCGCGATCAGGTCGGTCAGGTACTCGTGCCGGTCAAGAAGGAAATAGTAACCAAGAATGGCAAGAGGAAGACGGTTGACAAACTGCTTTATCCCGGCTATGTGCTTATACAGGCCGAGCTCAGCGCCACCCTGGAGAACATCATCCGCAACAACGTACCCGGCATGTCCGGCTTCCTCACCGAAAAGCGCGCCACATCAGCGACCCAGTTCGAGAGAATCCCCGTCCCTATCCGCGAGGAAGAGGCCCAGAGGATACTCGGCAACCAGGATGAAAACATCGACAGCGCCGCAGAGACCATCGTGGATTACGAGGTTGGAGAGTCTGTCCGCATCACGGACGGTCCCTTCAGCGGTTTCAACGGCACTGTAGATGAAATCCTGCAGGACCGCAGCAAAATGAAGGTTGTAGTCGTCATCTTCGGCAGAAAGACGCAGCTCGAACTCAGTTTTACACAAGTAACAAAAGAATAAAATTCCATTATGGCAAAAGAAGTTACCGGATTTATCAAGCTCCAAATCAAAGGCGGAGCTGCAAATCCTGCACCTCCGGTAGGACCGGCCCTCGGTTCCAAAGGCTTGAACATCATGGACTTCTGCAAGGCTTTCAATGCAGCCACGCAGTCACAGGCAGGCAAGATCCTTCCCGTGGTCATCACTGTCTACTCCGACAAGTCCTATACGTTCGAAGTCAAGCAGCCGCCGGTAGCGGTTTCACTCAAGGAAGCAGCCAAGATCGACAAGGCTTCCGGTGAGCCCAACCGTAAGAAAGTGGCTTCCGTCACCTGGGACCAGGTGCGGACAATCGCCGAAGGCAAAATGCCGGACCTCAACTGTTTCACCATTGCTTCCGCAATGAAGATGGTTGCCGGAACAGCAAGAAGTATGGGTATCACCGTCACCGGTGAATTCCCCAAGGACCTTTAAATCACACGCGTTATGAGTAAGTTAACAAAGAATCAGAAAGCTGCCGAGGCCAAGTTCGACCACACCAAGGCATATTCGCTCAACGAGGCGTGCTCGATTGTAAAGGAAATATCATATACCAAGTTCGACGCCACTGTCGAGCTTTCCGCCAATCTGGGTGTTGACCCCCGCAAGGCCAACCAGATGATCCGCGGCGTTGTCACCCTCCCTCACGGCACCGGTAAGGTGGTCCGCGTCCTTGCACTCTGCACTCCCGACAAGGAGGCCGAGGCCAAGGCAGCAGGCGCCGATTACGTGGGCCTCGATGAGTTCATCGAGAAGATCAAGGGCGGTTGGACCGACGTCGACGTCATCGTCTGTACCCCTTCCGTTATGGCAAAGGTCGGTGCACTGGGTAAGATACTCGGTCCCCGCGGCCTCATGCCTAACCCCAAGACGGGCACCGTTACCATGGAAATCGGCAACGCCGTTAAGGACGTCAAGGGCGGAAAGATTGATTTCAAGGTGGACAAGACCGGTATCATCCACACCGGCATAGGCAAAGTGTCGTTCACAGCCGAGCAGCTCTACGAGAACGCTGCCGAGGTCCTGAACGCCATCTCCAAGCTTAAGCCTCAGGCACTTAAGGGCACCTACATGAAGAGCGCCGCTATCTGCTCGACCATGAGCCCCGGTATTAAAATTGATCTCAAGGCATTCCTAAACGGTGCTGAGTAAAAATTCAATATTATGAAAAAAGAACTTAAAGGTCAGATTATTGAAAGCATCTCAGCGCAGCTCAAGCAATATCCCAACTTCTACATCACGGATATCGCCGGCCTGAATGCTGGACAGACAAGCAAGCTCCGCCGCGAATGCTTCGAGGCCGGAATCGTGCTCAACGTAGTCAAGAACACCCTGTTCGCACACGTTCTCAACGCATGCGACAATGAGGAAATGAAATCCCTCGGTGAAACCCTCGTCGGCAACACCGCAATCATGTACACGGAGGTTCCCTCCGCTCCCGGCAAGCTCATCAAGAAGCTCCAGAGGGAAGGTTTCAAGAAACCTGTCGTGAAGGGTGCATATGTCCAGGAGTGCGTCTTCATCGGTGAGGACAAACTGGATCAGCTCGCAAGCATCAAGACAAGGGAAGAACTCATCGGCGACATCATCGCCCTCCTGCAGTCTCCTATCCAGAGGGTTATCTCCGGACTCGAGAACGCATCCGAAGGCAAAGCCGACGACGAGAAAGTCGGTTCCGCCAAACCGGCGGCCGAAGCTCCCGCAGCCGAAAGCTCCCCTGCAGCCGAGGCGGCTCCCGCAGAAGAGGCTCCCGCAGCCGAAGCTCCTGCAACTGAAGAGTAAAATATTAACAATTTAAAAATAAAAACAATTATGGCAGATGTAAAAGCCCTTGCAGAAGAGTTGGTAAACCTTTCTGTAAAAGACGTTCAGGAACTCGCTAAGATCCTCAAGGAAGAGTATGGTATCGAGCCCGCAGCCGCAGCAGTCGTTGTTGCCGCAGACGGTGCAGGTGCCGGTGCAGCCGCAGAGGCAGAGCAGACCGAATTCGATGTTATCCTCACCGCAGCCGGACAGGCCAAGCTCAACGTTATCAAGGTCGTGAAGACCGAGCTCGGACTTGGACTTAAGGAAGCCAAGGATCTCGTTGACGGCGCTCCTTCGACGATCAAGGAGAAAATCTCCAAGGCAGAGGCAGAGGCCCTCAAGGCAGCTCTCGAGGAAGCCGGCGCAGAGGTTGAGATTAAATAAATCCGCCTCTTCCCTGCTGCTTAGGGAACAAACAGGTTTAGAGCCGGGGTTAATAGGCTCTAAACCTTTTTTCCGTCTTTAAAGTTTTTCTCCATATAAACCAAAATATGTCAAAAAAGACAGCCCCAAAGCGCATCAACTTCGCAACTTCTAAAATCCTGGAGTACCCCGACCTTCTGGAGGTGCAGATCAAGTCTTTCAAGGATTTCTTCCAGCTTGAGACCACACCCGAAAACAGAAAGAACGAGGGCCTGTTCCAGGTTTTTCAGGAGATTTTCCCCATCGAGGACACGAGGAACAACTACAAACTGGAGTTCATCGACTATTTTGTAGACCCTCCTAAATACTCGATCGAGGAATGCCTGCAGAGAGGACTCACCTACAACGTTCCCCTGAAGGCAAAGCTCAGGCTCTCCTGTACCGATCCTGAGCACGAGGACTTTGACACAAGGGTCCAGGACGTCTATTTGGGCGACATTCCCTACATGACACCCGGCGGCACCTTCGTCATCAACGGCTCGGAGCGCATCGTCGTGTCCCAGCTGCACCGTTCTCCGGGCGTTTTCTTCGACCAGACCATGCACGCCAACGGCACCAAGCTGTATTCGGCCCGCATCATCCCCTTCAAGGGTTCCTGGATCGAGTTCGCCACGGACATCAACAATGTGATGTACGCCTACATTGACCGCAAGAAGAAGCTGCCCGTGACTACCCTCCTCAGGGCCATCGGATTCAACTCCGACAAGGACATCATCGACATCTTCGACCTGGCGGACGAGGTGGAGAACAATGAGGAAGTCCTGAGGGCCAATGCCGGCCGCAAACTCGCAGCCAAGGTCCTCAAGACATGGACGGAAGATTTCGAGGATGAAGACACCGGCGAAATCATCCCCATCGAGCGTACCAAGGCCATCGTGGAGCGCGGCGAGATTCTCGACGACGACACCATCGCGGCCATCATGGACACCGAGAGCAAGTCCATACTCCTCCAGAAAGACGAGGCCAACTCCAACGAGTACGCCATCATCTTCAACACCCTCCAGAAAGACCCCACCAACACCGAGCTCGAAGCCGTCAACTACATCTACAAGCAGCTCCGCAACTCGGAGGCTCCCGATGAGAGCACGGCCCGCGACGTCATCGACAAGCTTTTCTTCTCGGAGAAGCGCTACGACCTCGGGGCAGTGGGCCGCTACCGTCTGAACAAGAAGCTCAGCTTGAGCATCGGCCCGGACGTGAGGGTGCTCACCAATACCGACATCATCGAGATCATCAAGTATCTCATCCAGCTCATCAACTCCAAGGCCACCGTCGACGATATCGACCACCTGAGCAACCGTCGCGTAAGGTCCGTCGGAGAGCAGCTGGCCAATCAGTTCAGCGTGGGTCTGAGCCGTATGGCGCGTACCATACGCGAAAGGATGAACGTCCGCGACAGCGAGCAGTTCAACCCCATCGACCTCATCAACGCCAAGACGCTCTCCAGCGTCATCAATTCCTTCTTCGGAACCAGCCAGCTGAGCCAGTTCATGGACCAGACCAACCCTCTTGCCGAGATTACCCACAAGAGGCGTCTTTCCGCTCTGGGTCCCGGAGGCCTCAGCCGTGACCGTGCAGGCTTCGAGGTCCGTGACGTGCACTACACGCACTACGGCCGCCTCTGCCCTATCGAGTCTCCTGAAGGCCCGAACATCGGACTTATCTCCTCGCTGTGCGTATACGCCCGCATCGACGCCCTCGGATTCATCGAGACGCCGTACCGCGACGTCCACGACGGCAAGGTGGATCTGTCCCCCAGCGGCTACCACTACATGAGCGCCGAAGAGGAAGAGAACAAGCTCGTATCCCTTGCCAACGTGCACATGGACGACGACGGCAATATCCTGGACGAGCGCCTGCAGTGCCGTATGGAGGCCGACTTCCCCGTGGTTTCCAAGGAGGAGGTCGACTACATGGACGTAGCCCCCAACCAGATGGCTTCCGTGGCTGCATCGCTCATCCCGTTCCTGGAGCATGACGACGCCCACCGTGCCTTGATGGGAGCCAACATGATGCGTCAGGCCGTTCCCCTTCTGAGCCCCGAGGCCCCTATCGTGGGCACCGGACTCGAAGAGAGGGTCTGCATCGACTCCCGAACCCAGTACATCGCCGAGCGCAAGGGTGTAGTCACCTACGTCGACGCCAACGAAATCCGCGTCAAGTACGACTGCACCGACGACGAGAAGTTCGTAAGCTTCGCTCCCGAGGAGACCATCTATAAGCTCCCCAACTACCGCAGGACCAACCAGAGCACCACTATCAACCTCAAGCCTATCGTTCGCAAGGGCGACAAGCTGGAGAAGGGCCAGGTCCTCACCGAGGGCTATGCTACTGAAGGCGGCGAACTCGCACTGGGACGCAACCTCAAGGTGGCATTCATGCCTTGGAAGGGTTACAACTACGAGGACGCCATCGTGCTGTCCGAGGAGATGGTCAAGTGGGACATCCTCACCTCCATCCACGTCGACGAGTACCTCACCGAGGTGCGCGACACCAAGCGCGGAATGGAAGAGCTTACCTCCGACATCCCCAACGTCAGCGAAGACGCCACCAAGGACCTGGACAAGAACGGTATCATACGCATCGGCGCCCACATCGAGCCCGGTGACATCATGATAGGCAAGATCACCCCCAAGGGCGAAAGCGACCCTTCCCCCGAAGAGAAGCTCCTCAAGGCCATCTTCGGCGACAAGGCCGGCGACGTCAAGGACGCATCCCTCAAGGCCAATCCTTCCCTGAGCGGCACCGTAGTGGACACCGCCCTCTACACCAAGCTCGCCAAGGAAAGCGGCCGCCGGGGCTCTTCCAAGGCCGACCAGAAGGCCCGCCTGGAGCTCCGTCAGCAGGAGTTCGACGCCAAGGCTGCAAAGCTCTTCGATGATATGATCGAAAGGCTCTCCGTTCTCACCAAGAACCGCAAAAGCGCCGGTATCAGCGACCTGTACAACGTAGAGATCGTCCCCAAGGACAAGAAGTTCACCACCGAGATACTCCGCAGCATCGACTACCAGAATATCAATTCCGGCAAGTGGACCTCCGACAAGGACACCAACGCGATGATCCGCGACCTTATCAACAATTACTGCATCACCCTCAAGACGGAAGCCGCTGCCTTCAAACGCGAAATCGACAAGATGAAGGTGGGCGACGAACTGCCCAACGGCGTCATGCAGCTTGCCAAGGTCTACATCGCCAAGAAGCGCAAGATCACCGTGGGTGACAAGATGGCTGGCCGTCACGGCAACAAGGGTATCGTGGCCAAGATCGTCCGCCGCGAGGACATGCCGTTCCTCGAGGACGGAACTCCCGTGGACATCGTCCTGAACCCTCTGGGCGTGCCTTCCCGAATGAACCTCGGACAGATTTACGAGACCGTTCTGGGCTGGGCCGGCTACAGGCTAGGGCTCAAGTTCAGCACCCCCATCTTCGACGGCGCAAGCATCGACGAGATCTGCTCCTACACCGACAAGGCAGGCGTGCCCCGCTTCGGCAAGACACAACTGCGCGACGGCGGTACCGGCGATTTCTTCGACCAGCCCGCAACCGTAGGCGTCATCTACATGATCAAGCTCGGCCACATGGTGGACGACAAGATGCACGCCCGTTCCATCGGACCTTACTCCCTCATCACCCAGCAGCCGCTCGGCGGCAAGGCTCAGTTCGGCGGACAGAGGTTCGGAGAAATGGAAGTATGGGCCCTGGAAGCATTCGGTGCAGCCAATACCCTGCAGGAAATCCTTACCGTCAAGTCCGACGACGTGACCGGCCGCAGCAAGACCTACGAGGCCATTGTAAAGGGCGATCCCATGCCGCCGGCAGGAATTCCCGAATCGCTCAACGTGCTGCTGCACGAGCTCCGCGGTCTGGGTCTCAAAGTAACTCTGGAATAATTTAACGATACGAAACATGCCTACTTTCAACAACAAAGAAACCAAGGTCAAGAGTAATTTCCAGACAATCAGCATTTCGCTGGCCTCCCCTGAAGACATCACCGAGAGGTCCTGCGGCGAGGTTCTCAAGCCCGAAACGGTCAACTACAGAACCTACAAGCCCGAAAGGGACGGCCTTTTCTGCGAGAAGATTTTCGGCCCCACCAAGGACTATGAGTGCTATTGCGGAAAATACAAGCGTATCCGTTACCGCGGCATAGTCTGCGACCGCTGCAACGTCGAAGTCACCGAGAAGAAAGTCCGCCGCGAGAGGATGGGACACATCAGCCTCACCGTTCCCGTGGCCCACATCTGGTACTTCAAGTCAGCGCCCAACAAGATTTCCGCCCTCCTCGGCCTCCCCGCCAAGAAGCTCGAATCCGTCATCTACTATGAGAAATATATAGTGGTGAACGTGGGCAAGTACGAGCCCTCCGAGAACCGTGGCGAGCCCGCCGTCCAGAAGATGGACCTCCTCACCGAGGACGAGTACCTCGACATCCTCAGCAGCGAGTCCCTCAAGGGTAACGAGAACCTCCCCGATTCCGACCCCGACAAGTTCGTGGCCAAGATGGGTGCGGAGGGTATCTACGACCTCCTGAAGGAGCTCGACGTCGAGGCCCTCGGCAAGGAACTCCGCCAGAAGATGGCAGTCGAGAGCTCCCAGCAGCGCAAGACCGAAATGCTCAAGCGCCTGCAGGTAGTCAAGTGGTTCCAGGAGTCAAAGGGCATCAACCGCCCCGAGTGGATGATAATGAAGGTGATTCCGGTCATTCCGCCGGATCTCCGTCCCCTCGTCCCTCTGGACGGCGGCCGCTTCGCGACCTCCGACCTCAACGACCTCTACCGCCGCGTCATCATCCGCAACAACCGCCTCAAGAGGCTCTTCGAGATAAAGGCTCCCGAGGTTATCCTGCGCAACGAGAAGCGTATGCTCCAGGAAGCCGTCGACAGCCTGTTCGACAACTCCAAGAAGTCCAGCGCCGTCAAGAGCGAAACCAACAGGGCTCTCAAGAGCCTCTCCGATTCGCTCAAGGGCAAGCAGGGACGCTTCCGCCAGAACCTCCTCGGAAAGCGCGTCGACTACTCGGCCCGTTCCGTCATCGTGGTGGGTCCCGAGCTGAACATGCATGAGTGCGGTCTGCCCAAGTTCATGGCGGCAGAGCTCTACAAGCCGTTCATCATCCGCAAGCTCATCGAGCGCGGCATAGTCAAGACCGTCAAGTCCGCAAAGAAGATCGTGGACCGCAAGGACCCCGTCATCTGGGAGATCCTCGAGAAGGTCATGAAAGGCCACCCGGTACTGCTCAACCGTGCACCTACCCTGCACCGTCTCGGTATCCAGGCCTTCCAGCCCAGGATGATCGAGGGCAAGGCAATCCAGCTGCACCCTCTCGCCTGTACCGCTTTCAACGCCGACTTCGACGGCGACCAGATGGCTGTGCACCTGCCTCTTGGCAACGCCGCCATCATGGAGGCCCAGCTGCTGATGCTCGGTAGCCAGAACATCCTCAACCCCGCCAACGGCGCCCCTATCACGGTGCCTTCGCAGGACATGGTTCTCGGTCTGTACTACATCACCAAGATCCGTCCCGGCGCAAAGGGCGAGGGCAAGAAGTTCTACGGCCCCGAAGAGGTCATCATCGCCTACAACGAGAAGGCCATAGACATGCACGCCGAGATCGAAGTGCGTATCCCTGTGGACAAGCAGGATGCCTCCAAGGGCACCCAGATGGTCAAGACCACCGCAGGCCGCATCATCGTGAACCAGTTCGTACCCGATGAGGTTCCCTACGTCAACGAGGTGTTGGGCAAGAAGTCCCTGCGCAAGATTATCACCCAGGTAATCAAGAACACCGGTGTCACCCGCACCGCCAAGTTCCTCGACGACATCAAGAACCTCGGTTACGACCAGGCATTCCGTGCCGGTATATCCTTCAACCTCGGCGACGTGATCGTGCCCGAAGAGAAGAAGACCCTCATCGACGACGCTTACTCCAAGATCGCCGGTATCAAGGACAACTACTCCATGGGCTTCATCACCAACCAGGAGCGCTACAACAAGGTCATCGACCTCTGGACCAGCGTGGACAACAACCTCACCAGCATAGTCACCAAGCAGATCTCCGGCGACCAGCAGGGCTTCAATCCGGTATTCATGATGCTGGATTCCGGCGCCCGTGGTTCAACCCAGCAGATCAAGCAGCTGTGCGGCATGCGAGGCCTTATGGCCAAGCCCCAGAAGTCCGGTGCAGCCGGAGCCGAGATCATCGAGAACCCTATCATCTCCAACCTTAAGGAAGGAATGTCGGTGCTCGAGTACTTCATCTCCACCCACGGTGCCCGTAAGGGTCTGGCCGATACCGCCCTCAAGACCGCCGACGCAGGTTACCTGACAAGGCGTCTGGTGGACGTGTCCCACGACGTGATCATCACCGAAGAGGACTGCGGCACCCTGCGCGGACTCATCGCCACCGCCATCAAGAACAAAGACGAGGTGGTTGAATCCCTGGGCGAGAGGATACTCGGCCGTACCACGGTCCACGATATCTTCAACCCGCTCACAGGAGACATTATCCTCCACGCCGGCGAGGAAATCCGCGAGAAGGACGCCGAACTCATCGACTCCCTGCCCATCGAGCAGGTGGAGATCCGTTCCGTCCTTACCTGCGAGAGCCGCAAGGGCGTGTGCGCCAAGTGCTACGGCCGCAACCTGGCCACCAGCAGAATGGTGGAGAAGGGCGAGGTCGTGGGCGTCATCGCAGCACAGTCCATCGGTGAGCCCGGTACCCAGCTTACCCTGCGTACCTTCCACGTCGGTGGTACCGCTTCCGGCGCCGTTGCAGATTCGTTCATCGAATCCAAATACAACGGCAAGCTTTCGTTCGAGGAGCTCCGCACCATCCAGAGGGTGGACGAAGTCACCGGCGAGACACAGGAAGTGGTGGTGAGCCGCATGACCGAGCTCCGCATTATCGACGAGAACACCGGAATAACCTTCTCCCAGTACGATATCCCCTACGGCTCCATCCTCTTCAAGAAGGACGGCGACAAGGTGGTCAAGGGAGACCGCATCTGCGAATGGGATCCCTACAACGCCATCACCATCGTGGAGTCTGCCGGTACCGTACGCTTTGAGAACATGATCGAGGGCGTCACCTTCCAGAAAGAGGCCGCCGACGAGTTCTCAATAAGCACCGACAAGGTTATCATCGAGTCCAAGGACAAGACCAAGAGCCCTACCCTCCATATCCTCGACGCCACCGGCACCAGCGTACGGCAGTTCAACCTGCCCGTCGGCGCCCACGTCATGGCCGAGGACGGAAGCCGGGTCAAGGTCGGCGACATCATCATCAAGATCCCCCGCGCCATTGGCAAGGCAAGCGATATCACCGGTGGTCTGCCGCGTGTTACCGAGCTCTTCGAGGCCCGTAACCCGAGCAGCCCCGCCATTCTTTCCGAAATCAACGGCGAGGTCATCATGGGCAAGACCAAACGAGGCAACCGCGAGATTTCCGTCCGCAACAAGAGCGGCGTGGAGAAGCACTACCTCGTACCTCTGACCAAGCAGATCCTGGTTCAGGAGAACGACTATGTCAGGGCCGGTACTCCCCTCTCCGACGGTGGTGTATCGCCTAACGACATCCTGAACATCCTTGGTCCCGTCAAGGCACAGGAGTACATCGTCAACGAGGTTCAAGCCGTGTATCGTCTGCAGGGCGTGAAGATCAACGACAAGCATTTCGAGATCATCATCCGCCAGATGATGCGCAAGGTGGAAATCACCGAGCCCGGCGACACCCAGTTCCTCAAGGAAGAACTTGTGGACAAGTGGAAGTTCATGGACGCCAACGACGCCATCTACGGCAAGTATGTCGTCGAAGACGCAGGCGACTCCGACCGCTACGAGGCAGGCCAGATAATCAACGCCCGCGAGATGCAAAGCGAGAACGCCTCGCTCGAGCGCCAGGGCCTCAAGCTTCTGGTTACCCGCCCCGCAAGGCCCGCAACAGCCAAGCTTGTGCTCCAGGGTATTACCCGCGCAGCCCTCAAAACCGACAGTTTCATGTCCGCGGCCTCCTTCCAGGAGACCACCAAGGTGCTCAGCGAAGCCGCCATCCGCGGCCGCGTCGACCACCTGGAAGGCCTCAAGGAGAATGTCATCTGCGGCCACCTGATCCCTGCCGGAACCGGTCTCAAGGAATACCAGGACCTCATCGTCACCAAGACCGACGAGCTCACCAAGAGCCTGAGCGAGCTTTAGCCGCTCACTCACTCCATAGAAAAAGCCGACACCTGGAGGTGCCGGCTTTTTTGCTATATACCGCAAGACTCGCCCCTGCGGCCCCCAAATCGGCACATTCGGGCCCAGAGGCCGGAATAATCGCCTCTGCAGGCCCGAAAACCACAAAATTGGGCCCGGACGTCGGAAAACTCATCCCTGCAGGCCCAGAAGCCGCATATTCGGGCCCGGACGTCGGAAAACTCACCTCTGTAGGCCCGAAATCGGCATATTCGGGCCCGGACATCGGAAAACCCACCTCTGCGGGACCCAAAACCGCAAAACTGAGCCCGGGCGTCGGAAAACCCACCTCTGCGGGACCGAAAAATGCAAAATCGGGCCCGGACGTCGGAAAACTCATCCCTGCGGGCCCGAAAACAGCTAAATCGGGCCCGGAAGTCGCAAAACTCATCCCTACGGGCCCGAAAACCACAAAATTGGGCCCGAAATCGGCAAAACTGGGCCCGGAAGCCGCACAACTCACCCATGCAGGCCCGAAAACTGCAAAATCGGGCCCGGACGTCGGAAAACTCACCTCTGTAGGCCCGAAATCGGCAAAATCGGGCCAGGAAGCCGGAAAACTCACCTCTACGGGCCCAAAATCAACAAAACTGGGCCCGGATGCCAGGTAATTAGCTCCTATGTGTCCGAGAGCTCACCCTGTGGGCCCAAAAGCAGAAAAACTCACCCCTGTAGGCCCGAAGACTGCAAAATTGGGCCCATACGTCGGAAAACCCACCTCTGCAGGCCCGAAAACGGCAAAATCGGGCCAGGGCGTCGGAAAACTCACCTCTACGGGACCGAAAACAGCTAAATCGGGCCCGGACGTCGGAAAACTCACCTCTGCAGGCCCGAAAACTACAAAATCGGGCCAGGAAGCCGGCTGTTTTGTGTATGCGGGAGAAGGCAGTGGCTATGTGCCGGAATCGAGCAGCGGAATGGTGTGGGACGACGGGGCGGTATGCCGGAATTGTGCGGAAGGGCGGCAGTGGCAGAATTGGGCAGTAAGCAGGGATCGGGCGGCAGGACAGGAAGGGGCGGTAGTGCGCAGGGATTGGGTGGCGGAACAGGAAGGGACGGGTAGTGCGCAGGGATTGGGTGGCGGAACGGGAGGGACAGAAGTGGCGGTGTGCCGGAAACGGACGGTATGCCCGGGCGGCTTGGAGGCGGTGTGCCGGAAACGGACGGTCTGCCGGGGTGGCTGCCGGGTACCTTGGTTCCCGCATCGGAGCCAGGGTGGCGATAAGGAGCAATTTCTCTTTCCACCGTCCTGTCTACAGCACCCTCTCCGACGGCAACATGGACGGAGGATACTTCTGGGCCGGCGGGCGCAGTGCTGTAGACCGGCTTTTCATCACCGCTGGCCCCATGCTGCGCATCAAGAACCGCCTGTCGGTATTCGCCTGCATGGGCTATGGAGCAAGGAACCTGTTCTGGGAGGATTTCCAGGGAAAGTGGGCGGAGGTAGCGGATGCATCGCACCACGGAGTATGCGCCGAAGCCGGAGCCGAATGGCAGTTCAGCCATTGTTTTGCCGGTGCAAGCCTGATATGGATGCCGTGCAGTCACTGCGGAGCGGGGGTGAGCGTGGGGTGGTGTTTTTGAGTACAATTCATTATATTTGCAATATGAGATATTTTTATATTGTTGTAATGTGCTCTTTAACATTGGCTTCCTGCGCACCGCAGATGCCGCAGACCAGAAAAGACCAGACCACTGACGATTACTTCGGCACCAAGGTGCCCGACCCCTACCGCTGGCTGGAGGACGACCTCTCGCCCGAAACGGCCGCATGGGTTGAAGCTCAGAACAAATATACCGATCATTACCTCAAGGGCATCCCCTTCCGCGGCAAGCTCCTGGAACGTCTCAAACAGGTCAACGACTACGAGAAAGTAGGCGCCCCGGTACGCCGCAAGAACGGCAAGTGGTACTTCTACAAGAATGACGGCCTGCAGAACCAGAGCGTACTGTACGAGATGGACTCTCCCGATGCAGAGCCCCACGTATTCCTCGACCCCAACACCCTCAGCGAGGACGGTACTGTCGCGCTGAAGGGCGTGTACTTCAGCAATGACGGCAAATATGCAGCCTACAGCATCTCCCGCAGCGGCAGCGACTGGCAGGAGTTCTATGTGATGGATGCAGCAACCAGGCAGCTGCTGGACGACCACATCGTATGGGCCAAGTTCTCCGGTGCAGCATGGAGGGGCGACGGATTCTATTACTCAGCCTACGACGCTCCCGCCGAGGGCACAGGCGCCTTCAGCGTCAAGAACGAAGTCCAGAAGATATACTACCACAAGATAGGCACGCCGCAGAGCGAGGATGAACTGTTCTACAGCAATCCGGACGAGCCTCTCCGCTTCTACAGCGTCTCCATCAATGAAGATGAGACCATGGCATTCCTTTCCGAGGACGGCGCCGACGTGGGCAACAACCTGTACGTCAAGGACCTGAAGCGCGGAGGCGACTTCGTGCTCATGACCGCCGACATGAAGAACAACAGCGTCCCCGTAGAGACCGACGGCGACACCATCTACATCTTCACCAACTACGGCGCCCCCATGAACCGCCTGGTCACTGCCGACGTGCGCAAGCCATTCTGCACCAACTGGAAGGACCTGATTCCCGAGCGTGAATGCGTGCTCGAGGATGTCACATTCACAGCGGACAAGCTCATCGCCTGCTACAGCGAGGACGCCTCGACGCATGCCTACCTGTGCGGGACCGACGGTACGATGATCCAGGAAATAGAGCTTCCGGGTGTCGGAAGCGCCGGTTTTGCCGGCCGCAAAGGCGAGCCCTGGTGCTACTATTCCTACGCTTCCTTCACCGCTCCCGGCACCATCTACAGCCTGGACACCGACAGCGGCGCGAGCAGCATCTACAAAGAGCCCCGCACCAATTTCGACCTTTCAGGACTCGAGAGCGAACAGGTATTCTTCGCTTCCAAGGACGGCACCCGCATTCCCATGTTCCTGACTCACCGCAAAGGGCTGGAACTCAACGGACAGAACCCCGTTTACCTGTACGGCTACGGCGGATTCGACATCTCCCTTCCTCCCGGATTCTCCGCCACCCGCGTGCCATTCCTGGAGAGCGGCGGCATCTACGCACAGGTGAACCTGCGCGGCGGAGGCGAGTACGGCGAGGCATGGCACCTTGCCGGCACGCGCATGAACAAGCAGAATGTGTTCGACGACTTCATCGCCGCCGCCGAATGGCTCATCGCCAAAGGCTACACCGAACCCTCCAGGATAGCCATCGTGGGAGGTTCCAACGGCGGCCTGCTGGTCGGGGCATGCATGACGCAGCGCCCTGACCTCTACGCAGTTGCAATACCGCAGGTAGGCGTCATGGACATGCTGCGCTACCATAAGTTCACTATTGGCTGGAACTGGGCGCCCGACTACGGCACCAGCGAAGAGAGCAAGGAGATGTTCGAGTACCTGCTGGGATACTCTCCCCTGCACAACCTCAAACCCGGCGTGTCATATCCTGCCACCCTGGTCACTACGGCCGACCATGACGACCGCGTGGTCCCCGCGCATTCGTTCAAGTTCGCCGCCACCCTCCAGGAGTGCAACGCAGGACCTGCCCCAGCCCTCATCCGCATCGACTCCAAGGCCGGCCACGGAGGCGGCAAGCCAATGGCCAAGGTGCTTGAAGAGCAGGCAGACATCTACTCGTTCATCATGTACAACCTGAAAATGAGCTACTGATTTCTGCACATAGGATGATGAAAAAAACTGTTCTCTACATAAGCGCCATCGCCCTGGCCTGCGCCTGCTCAATCGAGCCGGCGGCCGTTTCCGGGCCAGGTTTCATCGCCGCAATAGAACAAGAAGGCAAGACATACGTCGACGCACAGTTCCACCTGTGCTGGCACGCCGGCGACAGGGTAAGCATATTCGACTCCACCGGCTCAAACGCAGAATACAGCTTCGCCGGAACGGATGGAGACGTGTCCGGAAGGCTTGAACGCCTGTCGGACGGCTCCGCCGGCGATGGCCCCTACACCGCCGTCTATCCTCATTCCGAGGCCAATTCCGTAAACTCCGACGGCAGCATAACAGCCACGCTGCAGCCCGTCCAGAGCTATGCCTCCGGCTCCTTCGGCCCCGGCGCGGGCCTTATGGCAGCAAAATCCGACACGCCTTCGCTCGGTTTCAGGAATGCCTGCGGCGCCCTGGTATTAAGGTTCTACGGATCAGCCGCAGCCGTCAGTTCCGTCACTCTCAAGGGTAACGGCGGCGAGCTGCTGGCAGGAGAGGCCCAGATCCGCTGGACCGACGGCCTGCCCTCCGTACAGATTCTGCCCGGCGGGTCCGGGTCCGTAAGGCTGGAGTGCAACCCTCCGGTAAGCATCGGCGCCACCGCAGCGTCGGCCACCGAATTCTGGTTCGCCCTGCCGCCCATGACCTTCAGCAAAGGATTCACCGTTACCCTTGGCTCTTCCGACGGCAGTTCATGCGTGTACTCCAGCGCAAAGCCCTTGAGCATAAAACGCAGCAGCATAAAGCGCCTGGAGGCCCTGGAGGCCGACTTCACCTCCCCCACCGCAGCAGCAGCCGGGCAGACGCTGCCCCACTGGCAGCCGGGCTACCTCGACATACACGGCATCAACGGCGGGCGCGGCGAGGCGTTCTATTACATCTTCCCGGACGGCACCACCATGCTGGTAGATGCTGCCGGAGCACCACAGAGCGAATACGGATACGACTCCGGCATCGCCTCCAAGCCCAGCGTGGCGATAAGCTGCGGGCAAGTGATAGTCAACTACATACGCCATTTCGCCCCGGTCGTCGCCGGCGGCCGGCTCGACTACTTCATGACCTCGCACTACCACGGTGACCATATCGGTGCCTGGAGGGACAAGTATTCCAAATTCCACTGGCAGCCGGTCAACAGCAGCGGCACTCCGGTGGGCACGGTCAACCTTGCCGCCGGCGGTTTCGTGGTCAACGGCCTTTCCGACGTGGGCATGTCAATCCCCATCGACAAGGTCATCGACCGGGGCGACTGGGGCAACCGCCCTTCCGGCGACTACCTTGACGAGAACAGCCAGAAATTGTACCTCAACTACACCAACTTCCTGGCATGGAGCGCCGCCAACCACGGAACAGTGCGCGAGAAACTGGCCATAGGGCATACCGACCAGATCGTACTAAAGCACTCACCATCAAAGTATTCCGGCTTCAGTGTACGCGGCATTGCCGCCGGAGGCGACATCTGGACAGGCTCCGGCACCGGGGTGAACACTTCCTACGTACCTTCTACGGCCCAGTGCCTTGCAAACATCGACGAGTGGGCCATCAACGAGAACATCTACTCCTGCGTTTTCCTCCTCAGCTACGGCAAGTTCGACTGGTTCTCGGGAGGCGACATCCAGTTCAGCGGCAAGAGCACCTATGCCTGGAAAGACATCGAACTCCCCATCTCCAAGGTCATGAAGAAGGTGGAAGCAATGAAGGCAAGCCACCACAGCACCAAGAACACCAACAGCGCCGAACTCCTTGGAGTGCTGAAGCCGGATGTGTACGTGGCCGGAGTGTGGCAGGACGTACAGCCCAATCCCACCACCATCAAGCGAGTGCTTGCCGCCAGCCCGTCCGTCAAGATTTTCACCACCAACCTGGCGCAGAGCAATGTGGAAACCCTGACCGGCGAGGGAGTGAACGTAGGCAAATTCTCCGCAACCCAGGGGCATGTGGTGCTGCGCATACTGCCCGGAGGCGACGCATTCTATGTGTATGTGCTGGACGACTCCGACCTGGAGTACAGGGTTAAGGCAATATTCGGCCCCTACTTGTGCAAGTAGTCCGCGAGGGCAAAACGCAACTTTCTGAGCGCCTGAGAGATACGATACTCGACAGTCTTCACCGACACTTTGCTCTCGGCAGCTATCTGATTGTATTTGAGTCCCTCGGAACGGCTCTTGCGGAAGGCCTCCCGCTGCTCGGGCGGCAGAGCCTCGAGCGCATCGGACAGAAGTGAAATAAGTTCGCGCACGGAAGTCTGGTCATCAATGCTGACAGCATCGATAACGGACTGACGCACAGAGGAATGGTAGCGTTTGCCGACGACTGAATGCTCCAGACAGTTCAGGCAACGGTTCCGCACGGCAGCATGCAGGTAGGGACCTGTTTCTCCCTTGATAACGATGTTTCCCGAATTGGTCCACAACGAAGACATTACATCCTGGACCACGTCTTCGGCATCTTCCCGGGGCAGATAGTGACAAGCATAGGCAAGCAGCGTCGGATACCACCTGCGGAACAGCCTGTCAAAGGCTCCGCGGTCTCCGTTGCGTATCTGCAGGATGAGTTGCTTGTCTTCGATCATAGTTCTGTGGTCTTCGTCACAAATATAATAAAATTATTTAGGGAATAATCCCGCTTGGCTGTCTATATAGTATGTTAAGCGAAAAAGAAATCGAGGCCTTGCTGCCCGAATATGCAAGCGGGAACGTCTCTGCCGACCAGGGCAGGCAAATCGACGAGTGGATTTGCCAAAGTTCCGCCAATCGCATCAAAGCCCAGCAATATATGCGCCTGGAGCACCTCGGTTCCAGGATGGAAGCAATCGACAGCGCCGACACAGAGAATGCCCTGAAAAGGCTCCATGCCGGATTCCTACGCAACAACGGCCGCAAAGCCCTGCGCTTTGCCACTGTGTTTGCCGCCGTCTGCAGCATTCCACTGCTGATTGTTTCGGTCTGGATGGCGATCCAGCTGTCCAGCGGTCGCGGGACGTCCCAGGTGGAACTCCGCTCCACCACCGGCATGACCGCCCAAACCACACTTCCGGACGGTAGCCGAGTGTGGCTCAATTCCAACTCCACTCTCAGCTATCCTTCGCGCTTCGGCCGAACAAGGGAGGTCACCCTCGAAGGTGAAGGGTATTTCGAGGTGGCAAAAGACCCCGGACGCAAATTCTTCGTGCACGCAGGGTCCGCCAAGGTGGAAGTAACCGGCACAGAGTTCGATGTCGAGGCCTATTCGGACAAGTATTCGGAGGTGCGGACAACCCTGCTTTCCGGCTCTGTCATCCTCCATGTCCCTGCCCCTGGCGGCCGCGAGCGCACCGTGGCGATGTCCCCGGGACAGCAGTGCACCTTCAGCGCCGAGACCGGCCGGCTCACCCGCCGCCAAGCCGACGGAGCCGGGGTAACCGCCTGGAAAGACGGCAGGACAGTACTGGACAACACCAGCCTCGAGGAGGCTCTCAGGGCCATAGGCAACCGCTTCAACGTAGAGTTCCTCGTGCGCAACGAGTCTCTTCTGGACAACCGCTACACAGGAACCTTCAGCGGCCAGACCCTGGAAGTGGTGCTCGAACACTTCAAGCGGACCACCAACATCCACTTCGATTCAGATTTCAAGGGTACGGACTCCGACAATGTTTCGGGCCGTCAAGTCATAATCGTATACTAATAACACTATGGGAAGAATCCACAAAATTCCGGCGGGAATCGCACTCGCGACGCTTCTCCTTGCAGCCACCCTGCAACTGGGAGCGCAGACGCGCAGGATTTCCGTCAACGCCGACAGCCAGACCGTGTCGGCCGTGCTCAAGACAATCGAGCAGCAAAGCGGATACACATTCTTCTACAATGACGCCGCGTTCGACAAGTCAAGGCGCGTTACCATCAACGCCCGCGACAAAGACGTCCTGGCCATCCTGGAAGAAGTGTTCCGCGGAACCGACGTACGAGCCTCCATCATAGAGGGCAACATCGTACTCAGCAACATAGGAACCACGCCTCAGGCAGGGCAGCCGCAGGGCAAGCCTCAAGTGACTGGCCGCGTGCTGGATCCCGAAGGCGAGCCCCTTCCAGGAGCCTCGGTATTCATCAAGGGCACGAATACAGGCACGGTAACCGACAACTCCGGCAACTTTACCATTCCCGCCAGGGAAGGCGACGTGCTGGTGGCCTCGTTCCTGGGCTTTTCGGACCAGGAATTCACCGTGGGCAAGAAGAGCCAGTACACCGTCAACCTTCAGACCGACTCCGAATTCCTGGACGACGTGGTGGTGGTCGGCTACGGCACCCAGAAAAAGGTCAACCTTACCGGAGCCGTGGGCGCAATTTCCTCCGACGTGCTTGACAACAAGCCCATTACGCAGGCTTCCACCGCGCTCCAGGGCAGCATTCCCGGAGTCACCGTCACCACCAACGGTGGCGGTCCCGGCGCCGACACGGGCAACATCCGCATCCGCGGTATCGGCACCTTCGGCGGCAGCAGTGCGGCCCCGCTGGTGCTCATCGACGGTATCGAGGGAAGCATCAACTCGGTGGACGCTACGCAGATAGACAAAATCTCCGTGCTCAAGGATGCGGCCTCCTCGGCAATCTACGGCTCCCGTGCAGCCAACGGCGTCATCCTCATCACCACCAAGCGCGCCGAGAAAGGCAAGTCCAGCGTTAGCTACCGCGGTTACGTGGGCTGGCAGACACCTACCACCACGCCCGACACCGTGGGCCCCATCGACTACATGATACTCAACCGCGAGGCCACCGAGAACGACGGCGGAACTTCCATCTACACCGACGAGTACATAAGCAACTACCTCAAGAACAACTGGCTGGATCCCGACAACTACCCCATCGTCAACTGGAAGCAGCACGCCCTGAACGGCAGCGGCCTGATGCATCAGCACAACCTGAGCCTGAGCGCCACTTCTGGCAAGATACGCACCCTCACCAGCCTCGGCTACCTTGACCAGAGGGGCATAGTCAAGAGCGCCGACTTCAAGCGCTACAACTTCCGCAACAACATGAACGTAGAGATCAACGACAAGGTCGGCATGCGCTTCGACCTGTCCGGAAGTTACGGCCTGCGGCACTATCACCCCAACCAAAGCGGCTTCTTCAACATGATGAACGCCCGCGACCCTCTGTTCCTGGCAGAATGGTCTAACGGCACCTACGCCCCGTTCACCGGCGGTACGGTCAACCCCCTGCCCATGATGGACCTGGGCGTGGGCGGACAGGTAACCAGCGAGACCTTCCGCCTGGCCGGAGCACTGGCCCTGAGCTACAAGCCCTGGAAATGGCTCACCCTTGAAGGCACCCTCGCCCCCCGCATCACCCAGAGCGAGACACATACCTTCCATGACCTTGTCACCTATTATTCAGATGCTTACGGAACCGTATCCCCCATCAAGAACCGGGAATACAACTCCCTGCGCGAGAGCATCAGCCGCACCATTTACGGCAACTATCTCTTTACCGCCAAGGCACACCACAACTTTGCCAGGGCACACGATGTGACGCTGCTTGCCGGCGCTTCCTACGAAGACATGGACAACCGCACCCTGGGAGCCTACAGGCGTGATTTCCAGTATCCCCAGTACCACACTATCAATGCCGGCGCCGACAACGAACTCAAGGAGAACAGCGGAGCCGAATACCAGTGGGCGCTGGCCTCCTTCTTCGGCAGGCTGAACTACAACTACAAGGAGCGCTACCTCTTCGAGGCCAATATCCGCTTCGACGGCTCCTCCCGCTTTGCCAAGGGGCACAGGTGGGGCATCTTCCCCTCCGCATCTGCCGCATGGCGAATCACCGAGGAGCCCTGGATGCAGGGCATACGGAACAACGTCAACGAACTCAAGATCCGCGCCTCCTACGGACAGCTGGGAAACCAGAACCTCGGCGATGACTATTACCCTACAATCCAGAGGCTTACGATTTCCAGTATCTCGGCCAACGACATTATCTATCCCATCGTGGGCCTGAACAACCTGGCCAACGAGGAGATTACCTGGGAGACCTCCGAGATGTACGATGTGGGTATCGACGGAACGTTCTTCGACAAACTCACCCTCACCGCCGACTGGTACTACAAGACCACATACGGCATCCTGATGGAACTTGACATCCCCGCCAGCATAGGCCTCAACGCTCCCTTCCAGAACGCCGGCATCGTACGCAACGTGGGATGGGAGCTCGGGATAGGCTACCACGACCGCAAGGGCGACTGGAGCTGGGGCGTGGACGCCAACCTCAGCGACGTAGTCAACCAGATCATAGACATGAAGGGCACCGCATCCGGAGACCTGCTGCGCAACGAAGAGGGCTACGCCATCAAATCTATCTACGGTCTGAAGTGCATAGGCATGGCCCGCAGCCAGGAAGAGGCCGACCAGGTCAACGCCACCTGCCCGCAGTACGGCATGGAGACCAAACCCGGCGACCTTATCTATGAAGACGTGGCCGGCGACTTCAAGGTGGACGAAAACGGGGAATACATCCTCGACGCCAAGGGCAACAAGATTCCCGCCCCTGACGGCAAGATCGACGACCAGGACCGCCAGATCATCGGCAGCACCATCCCCCGCTACACCTTCGGAACCACTCTGAGCATAGGCTGGAAGGGCTTCAACCTCAGCGCCCAGTTCCAGGGCGTGGGCAAGCTCAACGCCTACCTCAACGGCTACTACACCCAGCCATGCGTACAGGGCGGTACCTTCCGCACCGAGCACCTGGACCGCTGGACTCCCGATACCCCCGACGGGCACTTCCCCCGCCTGAGCTACGCCAGCGAGCTGAGCAAGAAGAATTCAAGCTTCTGGATGGCGGACGCCGCGTACTGCCGCCTCAAGAACCTGCAGTTCAGCTACACTTTCCCAAAGAAGTTGATGAAGAAAGCCAAGATCAGCAACCTGACGCTCTTCGCCAACGCCACCAACCTCTTCACCCTCACCAAATACTGGCAGGGTTACGACCCGGAGAACATGTTCACAACCAGCGGCGACGGCGTACAGGCCGGAGCTACTGCCACGAACTACCCTCTGGTATCTACCTATACATTCGGAGTGGACATTAAATTCTAAGCGTCATGAAAAAGTACATCATATTGATTCTTGCATCGGTACTTGCGCTTGCATCCTGCGAAAAAGCCCTGGAGCGCTACCCGCTCAACGGTCCGTCCACCGGAACCTTCCCCGCAAGCGAGGAGGAAGCCCTGGCCGGAGTCCTGGTAAGCTATAAGAACCTTGCAAACTCGGTTAGCCAGTACTGTCCGTATCCCTGGCGTTTCGTGGACAACCTCACCGACATAGGAACCACCCGTATCGGCCTGAGCAGCTGGAACCTGCTCGTGACCTCCACGGCCACGCAGACCACCAGCGCCGCAACCATCATGTACACCAGGATTTACAAGACGGCCGGCCGTATCCATCTGGTGCTCGACAACCTGGACAACATCAAGGACAAGATGTCGGAAGAGACTTACATGCAGTTCAAGGCGGAACTGCTGAGCCTCAGGGCCCTGGTTTACGACATGGGCTGCCAGTTCTACGGCGACATTCCCTTCATCGACCACTGCCTGACCCTCACCGACTACGAGTACCCTCGTGTTCCCAGGGAGCAGGTCATCGACCGCATCCTCAAAGACATGGACGACGACCTGCTGAACTATCTCCCGGTGCGCTGGGACAAGAACACATGGGGCACCGCCCGCCTGGGCAGGGCTGCCGCCTATACCCTCAAGGCACGCATCTGCCTTAACTGGGGACGTTTCGAGGAGGCGGCAAAATACTCCCGCATAGCCATGGAACTCGCCGAGGGCGTGTACAAGCTGGAGCCCCTGGACTGCACCTACTATCCCAATGCAGCCACGGAGGGAGAGCCTTCCGCCGCCAATCTGCACGGCTATGAAGGCGAGAAGAGCGACGAGTGGATGTGGGGCATACAGTTCAACAAACTGGCCGCATCCAACACTCACGCAATGGTTTACACCTACTCCTCCCGAGTCCATAACGGCGCTGCCGGATGCGGTCCTTCCCAGGCCCTGATGGACACCTTCCAGTGTACCGACGGCAAGTCCATAACCGAGTCGCCCCTCTACAACTGGCAGGATCCATGGAACCATCGCGATCCCCGTCTGGACCTGTACTGCCTGCGCTCAGACACCCGCTACAACGGAGTTGAATACAGCACCGACCCCTCCAAGAAGCAGGTGCGCGACTACAACACCGGAGCCATGGTCAACAACAACGACGTCTATGGCAACAAGAGCGAGTACGGCCCCAACGGCACCAAGGGCCCCGGCGGCTACCTGTGGCGCAAATTCGGCGATCCGGCCTACTACGGTGCCACCCTCACCAACACCTATGAGGACGACCTGGACGTGTGCATAATGCGTTACGCCGAGCTGCTGCTCATCGACGCCGAAGCCAATATCGAGTGGGACGGCGGCGACCTCAAACGCGCACAGAACGACATCAACCAGGTGCGTCAGAGGGTAAAGATGCCGAAGATTACTACCCTGGACCGCGCAGAACTCCGCAGCGCCCTGCGTTACGAGCGCACCGTTGAACTGTGCGACGAAGGCTTCCGCTGGTTCGATATACGCCGCTGGAAAATGTCCGACGGCCGCGCACTTGCGGAAAAGGTCATGAACGGCCCCCAGTACGCTCCCGGCTTCAAGGACATCATTTCCAACGCAAAGCCTACAATTGACGAGAACTGGACGGTCAGCTACAACACTTCCGACACCTGGGACGGCAAGGCTTTCAACCTCCGCACCCTCATCAATCTGTACTATCAGCCCGGCAAAGACGAGCTCTGGCCGCTTCCCGACAGGGAAATCCGCACCAACGCCGCCATCGGCCAGGAGAACCAGAACCCCGGTTATTAATCTACTGAAGTATGAAAAGACATATCATATTTATTGCTGCTGCAGCCATGCTGATTGCCGGCTGCAAAGATTACAGCTACGAGACATGGACTCCCGACCAGACTCTCAACCGCACCGGCGAGGTGAGCCTGCTTGCCACCTTCGAGAACCTGCAAACCAAGGTGTTCATGGACGACAGGGGCCATGGCACATGGGAAGCATCCGACGAGATTGCCGTGGCATGCACCGACGGAAGCCTGGTGACGTTCAAACTGGACGGCACAGGCGACACCAAGAGAGCCGTTTTCAGCGGCTCCATCCCCGCCGGCAAGCAGCTTGGAGACATAGCCGTGTATCCGGCTGCCGCCGCAGTGAGCCTGTCGGGCTCCGACCTTACCCTCAAGCTCGATGAATCCATCGCGGCCGCAGTATCTTCCACTTACCCCGGCGTGCTCGTGGGCTCAATAGGCGACACTTGGGAAGTTAACTTCAAGCAGGCTGTGGGCTTCCTCAACCTGGCCATGGACAACTTCCCCGCCGAGGCCACCAAAATAGTGCTTTCCAGCCCCGAGGGAGCCTTGAGCGGAACCTTCAAGGCACCGGTGAGCCGCATACTCGAAGAGGGTCTCAAGCCTTCCGACGCCGTGTCCGGCAGCGACCTTACCCTCACCGTCAAAGGCGCGGGCAAGACCCTCTACGCTCTCGTGCCGGTGCCGGTGGCCGATTATGAGTCCATAAAAGCCTCCATGTTTGACACGAAAGGCGCCGCGGTAATCGAACAAGTGCTCAGCGACTACACCACCGGAATATCCAGGGCAGAGCTTCACGCAATGAACGTTGCATGCGCCGAAGTGGCCGCACCGCCGTGCCGCATCAACATCGGAGGCGAGCGCACCGTAATGGAAGCGTCGGCCCCCGGCGTGTTCGAAGGCGAATTCGAGATTCCCGCCACTACCAGCTTCACAGTAGAATTCGACGGCGTACCCTATGGTTTCGCCACCAGCTCAGGAGCAGGCGGCCTGGGCACCATTTCCTCTGAGGCCTCAGCCCTTCCGGTTGCCAAAATCAAGAATGCCGGCAAGAGCAAGCGCAAATACTATGTCAAAAGGGCAATCGGTACCATGGTACAGACTGATGTGAACAACAATCCGTTTACCGTCGACCTGGAGAGTCCCGGCAAGATGCATGTCCGCTTCGACAATTCCGATTCCGCCTCTCCCAAATACAGCATCTACCTGGTCACGGAGCCTGATCCGGCAGTCATCTTCCACGAGGACTTCGACCTCTGCACCATGGGTGGAGACTACATTGCCCCCGCCGACGGCAACGGGCAGAAGGCGGACACCTACGACGGTTATCTTCCCTCCAGCGGCACCGTCACCCAGAATAACGGTGCATTTACTTTCGACTACCCTGTCGACGTGTCCACGGCACCCGAAGCCAAGCCTGAATACATGCAGGCCTATGGTTTCCAGGACTGGGTGTTCGAGTATGCGGCCGAGCGCCCGGGCGGACTGCAGCTCTGCGCCGGAGCCATCGCCGGAGCCATGACTACCCCTGCGTTCAGCAGCATAGAGGGAAGTGCCGACGCGGTCATCGAAATTGAAATCGCACGTTTCTCGACGTCTTCCACCGACCCGGTATTCGTCATGCTCGAGAATGGCGGAAGCTTCACTTCCGGCACTATAACCCGCGATGCCTATGTCGCAGCCAGCCAGGCCGGAACGTCCTTCCCCGAAGCCACTTCAGCACTGGGCAGTTTCGAGGATGGCGGCACTACACTGAGGCTCGAGGACAACGACTACTTCCCCCATTCCTGGAACAACGCCGACATCGACAAGCCCATTTCGCACATAAGGCTTGAAGCCAGCGGCCTTACAAGTGCAACCAAGCTAAAGATCGACTGTCCCAAGGGTGCCAAGAACGCCCCGCGTATTTTCGTATTCGACATCAAGGTTAATAAGAAATGATAAAACTGTTGGTTTCCATTCTGGCGTCAGCCGTTGTCGCAGGCACCCCCCTGCCCCCGTGGCAGGAGGGGTATCTCGACATTCATGCCATCAATTCCGGCCGGGGAGAGTGCACATTCTTTATCCTGCCCGACGGCACCACCATGCTGGTAGACGCCGGAGAATGGATTAACTGGAAATCAAAAAGATACCCCAGTGTGCCGCCTAAGCCATCGGCCGATGTGCGTCCCTGCGAGGTCTATGCCCGATATATCCGGCATTTCATGCCCCGCAAGTCCAAAGGCGCCCTGGACTATGCCCTCATAACCCATTATCACATGGACCATTTCGGCACGGAGGAAGAGGGCATGGAAGTCGAGCCGGAGGGAGGCTATGTGCTCACCGGCATTGCGGCCCTGCAGAAGGAGATTCCCATCCGCACTCTGATAGACCGCTCATATCCTGAATACGAGAGCATCTGGCTGCCGTCCAGCTCGCACAGCACATTCTATCCCAAATTCGTGCGCTACGCCACCGCCCACGACGGCATGAAGGCCGAGAGCATGAAGGTCGGGGACACCGGACAGATGCGCCTCCGCCACCGGCCCTGCCGCTACAGGAATTTCAAGATCACCAACTACGCCGCCAGCGGAATCGTGTGGGACGGCACCAAGAAGGTCAACGTGTACGAGGGCAAAGACATGAAAGAAAACGGCGCTTCGTGCTGTTTCCTGCTGAGCTACGGAGACTTTGACTACTACACCGGAGGCGACGCCGGCGGCAACGGCGCCGTGGCGTATCCGGTGGCACGCGCCATCGGCAGGCCCATCGAGGCCATGAAGGCAGACCACCATTTCTCGTATCACTGCATGAAAGACGAGACCATGGGCATCTACCGGCCGCAGGTGGTCGTGACGCAGGTGTTCTCGGTCAGGGAAATCCAGCCCGACGTAGAGACTCTCACCCACCTGTTGCTGGACAATCCGATGGGCCTGGACACAAAATACTACTTTACCAACCTCGGAGAAGAACAGCGAAACCTGCACAAAGACATCTACGACAAGGCCTCCGGCATGAACGGACATGTGGTGATAAGGGTGATGCCCGGCGGAGAAGAATTTTTTGTATATTTGTTGGATGACACTAATTTCGAATACAATATAATTCAAGTTGACGGACCTTTCAAATGCAAATAAGAAAGCTATATTCATTGGTTTTGGCCGCACTGGCTCTCGCAGCCTGCGGCCAGAAGCCTGACCAGGGCGGAGAGACTCCCAAGCCCTCGTCAAAGGCACCGGACGAGGCCGCAGTCGGCGATGTCCTGCCCGCCTGGCAGGAAGGCTGGCTGGACATCCACGCCATCAGCACCGGCCGCGGCGAGTGCACCTTCTTCATGATGCCCGACGGCACCTCCATGATAATCGACGCCGGCGAGGTGGTGACTTCCACCACGTCCCCCGTATCAGTTACCCAAAGGCCCAACAGCAACACCAGGGCGTATTTCACGCAGTCGCGCTACATGAAGCACTTCCTGGAGGCCACGGGACGCAATTATCTGGACTATGCCGTAATGAGCCATTTCCACATCGACCATTTCGGCACGCCCAAGGGCAAGAACTTCATTGTGAGTTCCGAGGGCTATACCCAGACTGGCATGATGGCCCTGTACACTACCTTGCCGTACAAGAAGCTGATCGACCGCGCCTGGAGCGCCGACGACCCGGAATATGAGTTTGTCAAGACCAGCGCAACCAGCTACAGCGCCGGCATGCACGGGGACTACACCAACTTCGTCAAGTATGCCACCTCCAAGAAGGGCCTGGTGATGGAACGCTTCCAGGCCGGCACCGACCGGCAGCTCACGCTCTGCTACAATGCCGCCAAATACCCTTCTTTCAAGATTTTCAACTACGCCGTCAACGGTGAATACTGGAACGGCGGCGCCATTGTTGACGCCTACGGCAGCAGCGTACCCTACGAAAACGGCGCCTGCTGCATAAGCCTGCTGAGCTACGGCAAATTCGACTACTACACCGCGGGGGACGCCGGCGGCAACACCAAGATGGCCGTGCCGGTGGCTAAAGTGATAGGAAGGCCGATAGAGGCGATGAAGGCCGACCACCACATGTCGGTAAACTGTCTGCCCGAGGCCCAGATGAGCATACTCAAGCCCAAGGTAATAGTCACGCAGAGCTTTGCCCGCCGCACCGACCAGCCCATGCTCGAAACCATCAAGGCCCTGCTGGACGGCTCTTACTACAATACCGGAGTGTCGCTTTACTTTACGGGTGTCGACGATGTCATAACCAAGCCCAACAAAGACCTTTACGATCACTGCCATGTCAACGGCCACGTGGTCATCCGCGTAGCCCCGGGGGGAGACCGCTTCTGGGTATTCCAGCTCGACGACACCAACAATCTCTATAAAATAAAATCGGTCGAAGGACCTTTTGAATGCGAATGAAAGAGTACACAGCGCCGGCCATCGAAGCCGTACAGCGGCTTCCCCTCAATCTTCTGTGCCAGTCGGACACGGAAGACATGACCTGGCGTGACGGAGAATGGGAATAATTATCAAACCACATATGTTATGAAGAAAAAAATGGCTTACACCCCTCCGCAGGTTTTTGCGGAACCTTACGACTGCCTTTCCAGCCTTTGCCAGGCCAGCGGAGGCGAATTTCTGGATCCCACAACGGTTGACGACCTCACTTGGGGCGACTAGTGTTTAACATCTAAAATCAATGACAATGAAACAGTTAGTTAAAACCATACTGGTCGCAGCGGCCGCTCTTGCCGCCTTCGCATGTACCAAGGAAGTCCGCACCGAGACTCCTGCCGCCACCCCCGGAACCATCCGCTTCACCGCCACCCTTGACCAACCCGTAAAGGCCGGGCTCGACGCCTACAAGGTCTGCTGGGAAGAGGGAGATGTAATTGCCGTCAACAATGGTTCCGCATGGGCCAATTCGAACGCCATCGCCGCCGCGGACATTTCCGCCGACGGACGCTCCGCAACATTTACGGTCAGCATTGCCGAGGCAGGTTCCTACACCCTGGTCTATCCGGCATCGGCAGTCTCTACCGCAGACCTCCCCGAGGGTGCGGCTGAAGGCTCCATCATGCTCACCCTGCCCTCCGCGCAGGAGATTCCAGCGGGCGGAACCATCGACCCCGCCGCACTCGTGCAGATTGGCACCAGCACCGAGCCCACCAAGGTAACGTTCAAGAATGCCGTTTCGCTCGTGGAGTTCAAGGCACCCGAGAGCGGCATCACCTCCGTATATCTTGAGGGCTTCACTCCCGACGGAGCAGCCATCAGGATGTCCGGTGACGCAGCAGTCGCCGCCGAGCCCGGCGCAGCCTCCGGAACCGATCCTGTCATGAGCGTGAGCGGCTCCTTCACCGCCGGCCAGAACTATTTTGCCGCGGTATGGCCCCAGGCAGCTGTAGGAACTATCCGTTTCTGCTTCTCCAAGGGCTCGCAGAAGGCTCTCCGCACCGGTAATTCTGCAGCAGGCTTCGACCTGCCCGTCAGCGGCGGCCGCAAGTTCGAGGACTTCGGCACCCTCTCATGGCTCGACAAGATCCGCACCAAGGCCGACCTTGACCTGTGGGCATCCCTGGCCGACTTCTACGCCGCCGGCGAGGTTGTCGAACTCGCAGCCGACATCAACTACGGCGGCGAGACCTGGAAGCCCGTCAACGGAAACGCCAATTCCGGTCATTTTGCCGGTATCTTCGACGGAGCCGGACACAACATCTACAATATCGTGATTTCCGACGACGAGCAGTTCCCCGGCTTCTTCTCCACACTTGCATCCAACGACAAGATGCTCCGCGTCAGGAACCTTACCCTGGGCCGTGAAGAAGATAAAAGCGCGCTTGTAATTTCGTCAGCCAGCAGTGAGAATGCCGGCGCCCTTGCAGGCCGCATCAAGAATACCATCATCCAGAACGTTACCAACAACATTCCCGTCACATACGAAGGAGTTATATCCAGCGGTACTGCTGTCTTCGGCGGTCTGGTGGGGCGTTCCATGAACAACTCGGAGATCAGTTCCTGCACCAACAACGGCGATGTAGTATGCAACAGCAACTGCAAGGGCGTGTATTTCGGCGGCATTGTTGGCACTGTCTATGACAACACCATAATCAGCAACTGCACCAACACCGGCCGCGTCGCCCGCGATGTGGCGTCTCCCGACAAGGGCGTTGTAGTATATGGCGGCATCCTCGGGCGTACCGGCAATGAAACCGACGGATGCGTTGTCACCGGATGCTCCAACAACGGAACCATCGAGGCCACAGTCAATGTCAAGGCCGGCCAGTTATACTTCGGAGGCATTGTGGGCATGGACGGAAGCGTTCTTGCGGAATCCACCAAAATGAATCTCCAGGTTCTCAACTGCACCAACGAGGGAGACATCAAAGGTTTCAACCAAAGCCAGGCGTCTTATGTTGCTGCCGGTGGCATAATGGGCCGTATGTCCAATGCCAGCCTTGTTCAGGACTGCGTCAACCTCGGTCCTGTAACCAAGTTAGGCAACCACGCAATTGAGGGCTGCTACGGCGGAATAATAGGTATGACTTCCGATGAGAACGGCCTTGTCAAAGACTGCATCAACGGCAAGAGCGGCGACCCAACCAAGGGCGCAGTATCAGACATCCAGCAAACCTCCGCCAAGAATGAGCGTCTGGGCGGCATTTCCGGCTTCGCCCAGAGGGGCCAGTACGAAGGCTGCACCAACTATGCCCTCGTTTCCTCGGCCGATGGTGTCAAGCAGACCTATGTAGGCGGCCTTACCGGCAACAGCACCGTAGGCAAGTTCAGGAACTGCTCCAACTATGGCGATGTCGTAGTTGAAGCCCAGGCTGTTGACGGTATGGTACGTAGCGCCGGCGGCCTCATCGGCCTCCAGAACGGCAGTTCCAACGACAACCTTACCGGTGAGGGCTGCGTGGTTAAGTGCCGCGTCAGCAGCGGCGACACCGTCAACGCCGGAATAGTCGTTGGACGCTACTCCAACTCGGTCACTACCATGTGGGGCACCTCGGCAGCCCCTATCAAGGTCATGTCCGGCAGCTCGGTCAACGGCACCGACGTAACCGCATCCAACTACGGCTCTCTTCTCGCCGGCTCCGCCTACGGCATCACCGCCTCCGGCGTCGCCAGCGGCAACAACACCATCTGGGCAATCTTCGAATAATTATAACACCATGAATAACAACAGCTTATATATCACTCCCGCACTCAAGGTCCACATTGTGGACCTTGGCGGGGTATTGTGCCAGAGCAATGTTCAATCACGAAACATGGTTGAAGGAAGCTGGGACGAAGAATAATTGGAATCCGCTCATGAAAAAGCTTATGTATTTAGCGTGCATAGCGGTGGCAGCCATCGCATGCAACAAAGAGATGATTCCATCTGAGAATCAACTTGATGAAAACATTAGGACAGTAACTCTTACAGCATGTCTCCCGGACACTAAAGTGTCAGTAGCCAGCAATGGTAAAGTAACATGGAGCAGCGAGGATGAGATCGCCGTGTACAATACCGACGGCGAGAAATTCAACTTTACCGTAAAAGATGGCGCCGGAACCAGTAATGCCACGTTCGAGTGTTCCACCTTCTCCGGAACTTTGAGCGATATCGCCGTATATCCTGCTGAATGGGCTGGAGCCAGTGCTGGAAAGATTGTCATCCCCGAATATATTGAACGTTCTGACAATATCCCGGCCGTTATGGCTTCCACTATTGACGGTGGTGATGGTAATGAAATCGCGCCACTGTATTTTAATAGTTTGATGTTCATAATGGAGTTTACTCTGAAAGACCTCCCTGCTTACGCATGCGCCTTCAAATTATGGTCCCAGAATGGAGCACAATTAAACGGATCATACACAATAAACTCTTCAAGAGATGCCTTGGAATCAGTGCCTGAAGGAAATACCGGTCAAATTATTTATTTCCCGTATAAGACTGCATATGGCTCTGATGCAACAGTTAAAGTATATGCTGCCATTCCGGCTTATGAATACACCGACCTTCGCATAAGAGTATTGGACGGTGATGAATCTGTAATAGAAGGCACAAGCAAGCTTATTCCTGCAAGCAACTTCAAAGGAAAAGGTGCAGATGCCTACATTACCATGCCTGAGCTCAATATACGCTCCATGGTCGGAAACTCCCGCAAGGACTTTGTCAAGGTCGAAGGAGTGAAATGGGCCAAGGGAAATCTGAGGGTATGGAAATCCGGGACTGATGGCACTGGTTGGCAAGTAGGTTGGAATATTTATGATAATCAATGGGAAAGCCAGTATCTTCTGATTGCTGATGACAATAAACTATTGGATGGAACTTCTGAGAACTTTACGCTGAATAATGCTCTGTACAAAGAAGGAACTCTTTATACCCATTGGGACTATTTCAGCTGGGGTACATTAAGCCGTACTTCTCGTGTTCATAATGCTCCTATAACCAGTTCCGTATCAAATTTTGAGATCTCAGGGAAGGTGTTTTCTTTGCCTAACAAAAAAGGAGACATTGCCACAGAAGCTACCGAATTGAGCGGTGAAGATAGATGGGTAGATGTTGGGTCCTTCCAGAGCACCAACTCATCGTTGGCAGGAGACCTGGCATTCTGGGCAAGCAAGGGTCAGTACCGTTTGCCCACAAAGAATGAAATAAACAAGCTCTATGCTAAGAACTATGCTGGAGCCGGAAGCAATTACGCTCATATGCAAGCTGGTTACTATATAGTTGACGGGAAAAGGGTTAATGGTATTCTCTTTACGTCCTGTCCTTCATGGGAAACCACAAAGTATAATACCACTGCTATAGAACTCTCGAGCGAAGACATGGAAAGCGGGCTTTTCCTCCCAAAAATCGGAGAGCGGAACAAAAATGACAATCCTGCTACTTATGACGCAACTACAGTAAAGTTTTTCAATAGTTGGGGAGCATATTGGTCCGGCACATACGGAGGTTTGAATGAAGGTTTTGAAGATTGCGCTGTCCATATTTTCTTCACATCTTCAAATGCTATGAATTACGGCTACACTAGTAATCCGAGTAATTCAATTTCAGGACAAACAATACTTGGAAACGCAATCCGACCTGTATATATACCTGAAAACGAACGCAATTAGTTTAATAACCGCCTCCCCGTATAATGGAGAGTAATGGCATCAGGTTGGGCAAGGTCCTGTTTTAGGACGGGGACCTTGCCCGTTCTTCCTCAAACGACGCCGATTCCGAGGACAAACGAACGGATATCTACCGGTTCTGGAGACAAACGGAGAGAGTTCGGAAGTGGGAGGGGCATTTACTGAAGTAATTGATATGAAGAGAGTCTTTTTGATATTGTTAAGCATAGGGCTGATGGCGGCGTCTTGCGGCAGGGAGCCGGCTGGACCCGAGGTCCCGGCGGCCTCCGACAGCGGCAGGACGCTGGTTCTGACGGCTTACGCCCCGGCGCAAGCCGGAGACGGCGAAGACAAAGCCCCGGGCACCAAGGTGGACGTGGCCAATACCGGCAAGGTCACGTGGGCTGCCGGGGACGAGATTGCCTTGTACAACACCTCTGGGCAAAAGTTCCGTGCCACGCTCACGGGCGGGGCGGGCACGTCCCAGGGCACCTTCACCTGCACTTCCTTCAGCGGAACCCCCGGCTCCACGGCCGTCTATCCCTACTCCCTCGCCGGCGACTCCCCCGGTACCGTCACCATCCCCTATATGCAGGAGCGCAGCAACGGTACGCCGGCCCTCATGGCATCGGCATTCCAAATGGACGGCAGCCAGACGGCCAGCCTCTATTTCAAGCACATCGCCCCCGTCATCGACATCACCCTGCATGACATTCCTGCCTACGCCAGGGCTTTGGTACTCAGCGCCGGCGGATTGCGCATCAGCGGCAGCTTCAGCTTCGACACTGCCGGACCAGGGCCCGTCAAATCGGACTCCATCGCATCCTCCCAGATAATCACCTTCCACAGCGGCGAGGGCTACGGCACCGACCTGCATTTCCGCATGGCCGTTCCTCCGGGAGACTATTCTGACCTTCACATCGCCATAATCGACGGTGACGAAGTCCCCATCGAAGGCCTCGAGCGCATCGCATTCGGCAAGGCATCCCTCAGCCTGCAGCCGGCCGACTATCTGGCCATGCCGGCGCTGGACATAAGGAGCAAATGCACCCGCAGCAGCGCCGTCCGCAAGGTGGAAGGCACCTGGTGGGCGGCCGGCAACCTGATTGCTGACGGAAAGACCTCCGAGGGCTTCCAAAGCGGATGGCGCCTGGGCTCGCAGCAGTACGAATTCCTGGGCTGCGACCAGGTGGGCAACAGCGGCACGGGCGTCACCATCACCCAGTCATCCTCCGCCTTCGACCGCTTCAACTGGGGCGGAATAGCCGGAGACGCATGGAAAGCCGACGCCGGCTACATGCTTCCCAGCGACGCCAAATTCATCATCAGCGGCCGCATATTCAGCGCCTCGCAAGGCAGCGGCGAGGAACTTGAAGCCTCCGAGCTCAGCGGTGAAGACTGCTTTGCCGCTCCCGCCGGCGGCTCCTTCGCCACCGGATCGCAGATCCACGGCGACGTGGCCTTCTGGGCCAGCAAAGGACAGTACCGCATGCCCACGGCGGCCGAAATCTCTGTCCTGCGTGCTGGCAGCTCTTCCTCCAACGCCAGCGGAAAAGCAGGATACGTAAACGTAAACGGCAACCGCATCTACGGCATACTGCTGACTTCCACCCCGTCCTGGGAAAGCTCCACCCTCGAAACCGATGCCGTGGAACTCACTCCCGCCGACCTGGAAAGCGGGTTGTTCCTGCCCAAGGCCGGCCGCGGCCGTTACATCAGCGGCGGCAATACCAACAAAATCTACTACGTAAACGCCCAGGGCTACTACCGCACCGGCACCTTCTCGGGGCTGGACCTTGGCAAATACCCCGACTCCGACCATGCCACCACCGTGCTCGGCTTCCGCGCCGCCAACAGCTGCGACTATGGCTACACGGTGCACCTCAACAGCGATGCGGCCTGGGGCGTAGGCCACGTGCAGAAGTGTCTTCCGATACGTCCCGTGCTGTGCTCCGACGGCTTCGAGCCCGTTCCCGACCCGCTGCCGCAACCGGATGCCGGCAGCCTATCCCCTTGGCAGAAGGGCTATCTGGACATCCACGCCATCAACTCCGGCCGCGGTGAATGCACGCTGGTCATCATGCCCGACGGCACGTCCATGATGATAGACGCCGGCGAATACTACACTTCCTCGGCCAAGGCCGTGGACCAGAAGCCCAACTCCGGCGTACGTCCGTTCAAGGTATATACTACCTACGCAAAATACTTCCTGCAGGCCACAGGGCACGAGTATCTGGACTACTTCCTGCTGTCCCACTACCACATCGACCACATGGGCCAGAGTCGTGCCTCCTTCGGCAAGAGCGGCAACGGCTACTGCCGCAGCGGCGTCATGGCCGTGTATGACGACCTGCCCATCAAGAAGCTGGTGGACCGTTGCGGGCCCACCTCCACCCCCACGACAAGCGACTACAGCACAGATATTTACGAAGACTTCCGCCAGTTTGCCGAGTATCGGGAATCCCGGGACGGCATGGCCTGGTACGCCTTCAACATGAACGCCAGCGGCAACTACAAGAAGCAGTTCATCCCCAAATACGATAGTTCCTACGACCTGACCGTATACAACCTCGGAGCCAACGGCAAGTACTGGAACGGCAGCGGCTTCGGCACCTACAGCGGGTCGCTGACCGAAAACGGCGAATGCGCCACAGTGCTCATCTCCTACGGCGATTTCGACTACTACAGCGGCGGCGACTGCGCCTGCCAGACAGGCATGATGCAGCGCATAGTGAGCGGATGGGGCAACAAGGTGGAGGCCATGAAGGCCAACCATCACTTGTACCACGACACCCTCAACGAGTCCGCGGCCGCCATCCTCCAGCCCAAGGTCACCGTAGCCCAGGTTTTCGATTCCGACAAGCCCGGCGACCCGGCGTTCAGCCTGCATCGCCAGTACGGGGATGTGTTCATTACAAACATACACTCGGGACGTCTGGACAACACCGCATCCATCAAGGCCGGCACTCCCGTGGCCGACCTGGCATCCAAAGTCAAGGACTACGGCGGGCATTTCGTGATACGCGTATCTCCCGGCGGAAAGCAGTTCTACGTTTATAAACTCCGCGATACCGACTTCTCGTTTGCGGTGGAAGCCACATACGGACCATACACTTGCTATTGATCATGAATGACTTGTTCGACCTTAAGGGAAAAGTGGTCGTGGTGACCGGAGCCTGCGGAGTGCTGGGCTCGGCCATCGTCAGCTACTTCGGGCGCCTGGGCTGCAAAGTGGCGCTCCTGGGCCTGGAAAGGGCCAGGGAAAGGAGTGAGAAGCTGATTGCCGGGCTCGAAGGAACGCCCGGCGAGGCTCATTTCTTCGCCTCGGACGTGCTGCGGGAAGATCTGCTGCAGCAGAGCCGGGAGGAAATCCTGCAGCGTTTCGGCACCATAGACGTGCTCATCAATGCCGCAGGAGGCAACCTGTCAAGCGCCAACGTTGCTCCGGAGCAGACGCTCTTCGACATGGACATCGAGGCCATGAAGCAGGTTTGCGAGCTGAACATCTTTGGCACCGTCATCCCCACAAAGGTCTTCCTCAAGCCCATGGCGGACAAAGGCAGGGGGTCGATTATCAACTTCTGCTCCATGTCCTCGTTCCGGCCCCTTACCAGGGTGGCCGGCTACGGAATTGCCAAGGCCGGGATTGCCAGCTGGACGCAGTGGCTCGCGGGCGAACTTGCCGCCAAGTTCGGCGAGGGACTCAGGGTAAACGCCATCGCCCCGGGATTCATCCTCACCGGCCAGAACCATTCGCTGCTCGTCAACCCCGACGGATCCCTGACAGACCGTTCGCAGAGCATCATCGCCCATACGCCCATCGGAAGGTTCCTCAAGCCCGACGAGATACTGGGCGCCATACACTACCTCGCATCCGACGCATCAGCCGCCGTCACCGGTACGATAGCAGTCGTGGACGGAGGCTTCAACAGCTTCTCTATATGATACTTATGCGCGAAAGCTGGCGCTGGTTCGGGCCCTCCGACCCGGTGCCCCTGGAGCATATCCGGCAAACGGGCGTGACGGATATCGTACATGCCCTGCACCACATTCCCAACGGGGAGGTATGGCCCGTGGAAGAAATACGCCGCCGCCGGGCGGAAATTGCGGCCCAAGGCCTCGAGTGGAGCGTGGTGGAAAGCGTTCCGGTGCACGAACATATCAAAACCCGCAGCGGAGACTTCCGGCGCTATATCGACAACTACAAGCAGACTCTCCGCAACCTGGCCTCCTGCGGCATAAGCTGCGTGACCTACAACTTCATGCCCGTGCTGGACTGGACGCGCACCGACCTTGCCTGGAAGCTGCCCGACGGCTCGCAGTGCCTGCGCTTCGAGCGCGCCGCACTGCTGGCCTTCGACCTTTTCATCCTCGGCCGCAAAGGGGCGTTCCAGGAATACACGCCCGACGAAATAGAATCGGCGCGGGAGCGGTATTCCCGCATGAGCGCCTCTGAAATACAGGCACTTACGCATACCATCCTGGCAGGCCTGCCCGGAAGCGAAGAGAGCTTCACCCTGGAGCAGTTCCGCTCCGAGCTGGAGCGCTACAGCAACATAGGACCGGAAGAACTGCGGTACAACCTGACCGAATTCCTTAAGGAAGTATGCCCTGTGGCCGAGGAGTCCGGAGTACGGCTGGTCATCCACCCCGACGACCCCCCGTTCCCCATCCTGGGCCTGCCCCGCATCATGAGCACCGCGGACGACTTCCGCAGGATAGTCGCAGCCGTGCCCTCCCCTTCCAACGGCCTGTGCTTCTGCACCGGATCGCTGGGCATACGCCCCGACAACGACCTGCCGGCAATGCTGCGGGAGTTCGGGGACAGGGTGGACTTCGTGCATCTGCGCAATGTCAAGCGCGATGCCGCTGGAGGATACCTTGAGGACAACCACCTCGAAGGGGACGTACCCATGGCGGATGTCATGAGGGTTCTGCTGGAGGTGATGCAGGAGCGCGGTTTCCGTATCTTCTGCCGCCCCGACCACGGTCACCGCATGTGCGACGACCTTGCCCGTACTTCCAATCCGGGATACTCGCTTTACGGCCGCATGAGAGGCATCGCCGAACTGCGCGGCCTGCAGATGGGAATAGCTAATTCAATGAAACAATGAGAAATACAGTCGCTGCGCTACTGCTCCTGCTGCTTGCCGCATTCACGGCGGGAGCCTCAACCCGATTCATTCCCTGCGGGCAGAAGTCCCTGGAAAAATGGGAATTTTCGAAGGACGGGCAATCCTGGACCGAAGTGTCGGTACCCCATTCCTACAATGCCGCCGACGGGCACAGCGCCTCATACTACAGGGGATGCGCCACGTACCGCACCACGGTGGACATAAAGCGCCCTCAGCAGGACTCGTACCTCATCTTCGAGGGCGCCGCGCAGAAAGCGCGCGTCTATGTGAACGGGCAGCTGGCCTGTGACCACAGAGGTGGCTACACGGCATTCTGCGTAAACCTTAAGGGGCTCGCAGGAAAGGGAAGCAACACCGTAGAGGTGGTGTGCGACAATACCCAGGACCTGGAACTCATCCCCCTTAGCTCCGACTTCAACAAGAACGGCGGACTGCACAATCCGGCATGGGTGTTTCAGCCCCGGGGAGTGCATTTCAGCCCGTCGCACTACGGACTATACCGAATGCATGTAACCCAGCTGGAGGCGAGCGACAGCATGGTCCGCGCACGCGTGCAGGCCTTCGTGAACGGCGCCGCAAGGGTGACGCTCAAGGTAAGGGACGCCTCGGGAAAGACGGTGTTCAAAGAGACCAGGCGTGCCGAGGGAGAATATGAGAGCGAGTTCAGCATCCCCTCGCCCCACTTGTGGAACGGCACCGAAGACCCGTACCTTTATACCGTGGAGCTCAGCACCGGCAGCGACCGTGCCGTAACCGAGGTGGGCTTCCGCTACTACAGCATGAGCAAGGATGGAGGATTCATGCTCAACGGCAGGAGCTACCCCCTGCGCGGAGTCTGCATGCACCAGGACCTGGACGGCAAGGCAACTGCCCTGGACTATGCCGACTACGACGCCGACTACCGCACCGTGAAGGAGCTGGGCTGCAATTTCCTGCGCCTTGCCCACTATCCGCACAACGACTACGCCTTCCGCATCTGCGACCGGCTGGGAATAGTGGTACAGACGGAGATTCCCTGGGTAGATGCGTGCGGAGTGAACGCCACCGACGCATACTTCCAGAACATCCAAAGCCAGATGCGCGAGATGATAGTCAACTTGTACAATCACCCGTCCATCTTTTTCTGGGGCATGTGGAACGAGCTGCGCGGCTCGGCCAAGATCGACAAGTTCCAGGGACCGCTGGACACGCAGAAGGTCGTTGCATGGACTGCCGAACTCTACCGGCTGGCCAAGTCGCTCGACCCATCAAGGCCCGTGGGGCTTACAGACTGCACCATCTTCAAGCGTGACGGCTACAAGGGACTCCAGGCCGACTTCTACTCCCAAAATCAGTACTTCGGCTGGTACAAGACCTACGGCGACTTCTCCGGGATTACTCCCACGATGGAGTGGATACGGGACAATATGGGCCCTTCAAATATCTCGGAATACGGGGTTGGCGTCAATCCCTTCTGCCACACCTGGAATCAAGAAGACATAAGGCGCTACGCCGACGACAAGCGCCACGTGGAGGAGTACGGCAATCTCCTGCATGAGTCTCACGCCCAGCAGATTGCACAGATGCCATGGCTCAATTTCACCTCCATCTGGATTCTGTTCGACTTCCCGGTTGCCAGCCGCCTGGAGGGCTTCATGGACAGCAGCGACGGAGTTACATACACCGAGAATCCCGACCGTAAGTACATGAACGACAAGGGCCTGATTACCCGCGACCGCAAGACGCGGAAGGACTCTTTCTATCTATACAAATCCTGGTGGAACAAGTCTGAGGAAACGGTGTACATTGCCGGCCGAAGGCTGCTTAAGCGCCCTGCCGGGGCGGAATTCACCCTTACGGTATATTCCAACGCGCCCTCGCTGCGCCTGCTTCAGGACGGCAAGGAAATCGCAGCGCTCGGGGAAAGCGGCGATCAGACCGGCGTAATCTGGAAATTCCACGGCCTCAGCATTCCTACCGAGGGCGCCACTTTCACCGTGGTCTCCCCTGCCGGCACCAGCGACTCCGTAAGCTTCCAGGCGCTGTAGAGGGCCTACCAGTCGTCCGACCGGAAAGGCAGGGCGGGAATGCCGTAGCTGTTGGTGAGTTCGCCCGTGCACCAGTTGCGGAAGCAGTAACGCACCGCCACGGGCTCGGGCACTTCGGGACAGCTTACCGTGACCTTGTCGCCTGCCGTCTTGCCGGTTGCCGGATGGAACACGCGATCCTGGCCGGCAAGCTCGAATCCACCGACTTTTCGTCCGTAAGGAGCAAGGCCGCGCGGTCCCACGTTGAGAGTCACTACAGCCTTGCCGTCCTTGAATTCTACGCTCTTGTAGGAGGGGCTGCGCTCCTCGATGGCCTTCACGCCGTATTCGTCTGCAAGGGCCATGTAGGCCAGGCGGCTGCCCACCTCGCGCTTGCGGGACGGATGGATGCAGCGCTGCTCGCCAAGGTCCACAGTGGCAGCCATGCCGCTGCGGGGAATCTTTGCCAGAGTGGCTTCCTGCGCTTCGAAGAAATAGCCGCACAAGGTCGGCGGGTCCATGGAATAGTCGTAGGGCGCTATCTGCACGAAGTAGAACGGGGCGTCAGGGTTATGGAACAGCTCCCGCATCATCTGAACGTAGGCGGGCTGCAGCCGCGAGTACTGCTCCGGGCGGTCACGGTTGTTCTCTCCCTGATACCAGAGCATTCCCTTGAAGGTGAAAGGGATGAGAGGCGCCACCTGGCCGTTGAACAGCATGCAGGGGGAACAGTTGGGGTATTTGTCGGGCACCGTGCCGCTGTCCAGATGGCCGAAATTGAACTCGCCGCCAAAGTCGCGCCGGAGCGTAGGTTCGTCCATCCAGGCCTCGATGGGCGTGCCTCCCCAGTCGGTGATGAGCAGGCCCACAGGTATGCCCAGCACCTCGTGGAGCTTGAGTGCGAAGAAGTAGGCCGCGGCGCTGCAGTCTGCGACCGCCTGCGGGGTGTGCTCCTGCCAGGAGCCGCTGCAAGTGTCCAGAGGGGTGAGGGAGTACTTCTTGTCTATTGTGCACATGCGGATGGGGACTGAAGGTTTGGCGCCCAGTATCACGTCCGCCGAGCCCTCTACGGGCTGGCCGTGGAAGCCGCGCACAGGCATTTCCATGTTGGACTGCCCCGAGCAGAACCACACCTCCCCTATCAGCACGTTGTGCAGGACGGTTGCTTCTCCGTCGCTGAATTTCAAGGTATAAGGTCCCCCGGCCTCGGGAGTCGGGATGCTGGCCCGCCACCTGCCGTCCGTATCCGGCTTGGCCTTGAATTTCTTTTTCGTCCACGAAGGGCTGATGACCACGGTGCGGCCGCGGTCGGTGCTGCCCCATACGGCGGCGTCGCACTGCTGCTGGAGCACCATGTTGTCGCTGAAGAAAGACGGAAGGGTAACGCGCGCCGCAGCAGGCATGCCAAGGCCCAGAAGGACCGCAGACAAAAGAAGAATCCTGGTTTTCATGACACACAAATATACAGAAAAAAGAGTATCTTTGGAGTGAGATATGACAAAACACCACATTCTTCTGATTCTGGTAACCGCAGTCCTTGCAGCATGGCCGGCAAAGGCAGGAAACGATCATTCCGCCGTCGACAGCCTCCGCCGGGGCTTCGCAGAACCGCCGAGGGAAGCCCGTCCCCTTGTCTGGTGGCACTGGATGAACGGCAACATCACGGCCGACGGTCTTCGGAAGGACATGATGTGGATGCACCGCAGCGGGATCGCGGGCTTCCATGTCTTCGAGGCCAATTTCTCAACGCCGCAGATAGTGGACAGGAGAATCGAGTACATGTCTGCAGAATGGACGCAAATCTTCGGCGACATGCTCCGGACCGCCGATTCGCTTGGCATGGAAGTATCAATCGCCAGCTCGCCCGGCTTCAGCGCCACCGGAGGCCCCTGGGTAAAGCCCGAAGATGCCATGAAGAAAATAGTATGGCGCGAGCTGCTTCTCGAAGGGGGCACACATTTCAAGGGTCCCCTGCCCGAGCCATACACTGTCACGGGCCAGTTCCAGGACCTTGACCGCAAGTCCAAATTCTCTCATTATGAGGATATTGCCGTCGTTGCCATAAAGGTTCCCGACTCTGAAAGGCAGCTGAACCCCATGGTCACTTCGAGCGGCGGCTCATTCACCGCCGGCCAGCTCATGAACGGCAGTTACTCAGACTACGGCGAGTTGCCGGCCGACCCTTCCGGCTTTGCCTGGATCCAGTATGAATTTCCAGAGCCCGTGACCGTCAAGGCCATGACGAGCGCTGTGGATTACCTCGGCCGCGGAGGGCATGCACCGGAAAGGTCCGCCGCGGATACGCTGATGGTGAGCGACGACGGAGTGAATTTCCGCGCAGCCGCCCCTGTTTACAACGGCTTCTGCTACTGCCAGACCTTTGACATGGAGCCGGTTACAGGACGTTTCTTCCGCTGGAAGCATGCCAATCCCAGGGCCGTCTACCACTACACCCAGATGAAGACCTCGCCCGCTCCGAAAGTGAGCAGGATAGCCGAATTCCGCCTTCATACCGTAGTCAAAGTCAATCACGCGGAGGAGAAAGGAGGCTACGCATCGGCCTATGACATAGATTCTTACCCCACCCCTCCGGCACCTCCCGGGGACGTGTCCAGAGAGGTGCTTGACCTCACGCCTTTTTACGATGGCAGTACTCTGTCCTGGGACGTACCTGAGGGCCGCTGGCGGGTGTACCGCTTCGGCGCATCGCTTATCGGCAAGATGAACCACCCCGCTTCACCCGAAGCCACCGGTCCGGAGGTGGACAAACTCAGTCCGGGAGCTTGGGAGCGCTATTTCCACAGCTACCTCGAGTACTTCCGTCAGGCCGCCGGCGACATGATGGGCCCACGTGGCATACGCTACCTGCTGGCAGACAGCTACGAGGCCGACTTCCAGAACTGGACGCCGGAGCTGCTCCGGGAATTCAAGGCCCGCCGGGGCTACGACGCGACCATGTGGCTGCCTACCCTGGACGGCGTCGTGATCCGTAGCGCCGGAGAGTCGGAAAAGTTCCTCTGGGACTGGCGCCGCACGATAGGCGAGCTGTTCGAAGAGAATTATGCCCGCATGAGCGAAATCGCCCGCGACGACTACGGTCTCGAGGGCTGCTACATCGAGGCGCATGCCAACGGCCGGGTGTTCAACGCCGACGGCATGTCCATGAAGCGCACCGCTTCCTACCCCATGTCGGAGATGTGGGTGCCGGGCAAGGTAAGCTCGAGGGACCGCGTGCCCGAGGGGCAGTCGGACATACGCGAATCGGCCTCGGTGGCGCATATCTACGGCGGGAACAAGGTGGCGGCCGAATCGCTCACCTCCATCGGCCTGGAACGGCAGGCGTGGACTTATCATCCAGGCAACATCAAGCGTACCGCAGACCTGGAGTTCGGCGCCGGAGTCAACCGCTTCGTCATACACGACAGCGCCCATCAGCCGCTGGACGACAAGTTCCCCGGCCTAGGGCTGGGAGTCTACGGTCAGTGGTTCAACCGCCACGAATGCTGGGCCGGGCAGGCGTATGCATGGGTGGATTATCTTGCCCGCAGCAGCTACATGCTCCAGCAGGGGCGCTTCGTGGCCGACGTGCTGTGGTTCTATGGCGAGAACACCAACATCACCGCCCTTTATAGCCACAGCCAGCCGGACGTGCCGCCAGGATACAACTTCGATTATGTGAATCCGGAGGCGCTGCTGGGCGAGGTCCGGGCCGAAGGCGGCTCTCTGAAGACCGCTTCCGGCATGAGCTACCGCCTGCTGTGCATCGATCCTCACATCACCCGCATGACCGTGCCGGTGCTGGAAAAGATAGTGACGCTGGCCGAGTCGGGAGCCATCGTATGCGGTCCCCTGCCCCTGGAATCTCCCAGCCTGTCAGACTCCGGAGATTACTTCCGGCTGTTGCTGGAAAGGGCCGAAGCCTGCCCCAATTTCCTCAAGGGAGCAAGCTGCCGCGAGGCGCTCGGGCGCTGCGGGATACAGCCCGATGTGGAGTGGAACGGCGCCAAGGACGTCTATTTCGTGCACAGGAGCCTCCCGGACGCCGAGATCTACTGGGTAAACAATTCCACCTACGGCGCCCGCGAACTGCCGGTATCTTTCCGCTGCGCAGGGATGGTTCCGGAAATCTGGCATCCCGAGGACGGCCGCATCGAGAACGTGGGCTGGAGAGCAGACGGGCAGCGCAGCTCGCTGACCCTCAGCATGGAAAGCGACGATGCTTTCTTCGTGGTATTCCGGCCGGCCCAAAAGGGCGAAAAGGCCCGTGGGCGCCTGGTTCGCAAGCCTTCTGCCAAGCACCTTCTCAGCATCACAGGACCATGGAAGGTCGAATTCCAGAAGGGCCGAGGAGCGCCGGACTGCATTGACCTTCCCGCACTTGCAGACCTTTCCACATCTTCCGCGGAGGGCGTACGCCATTTCTCCGGCACTGCGGTATACAAGACTTCCATAAAGATTCCCGGCGGCTGCGGGAGGCTGCAGCTGGACCTTGGAGATGTGTTCAACATTGCAGAGGTCTACCTTAACGGGCGATTCTGCGGAACCGTCTGGAAGGAGCCGTTCAGAGTCGATATCAGCGAGGCTGCCGTTCGCGGAATGAATTCTCTGGAAGTCAGGGTTACCAACCTCTGGCCCAACCGCCTGATAGGCGACGCCGCAAAGCCTTCGGCCGAGCGCCTTACTTACAGTCCCATAGAGTTTTACAAGGCCGGCGACCCGCTGCTCCCTTCGGGGCTTGTGGGGCCCGTCAGTATAATCCGGATTAGAAATGATTAAAAAGATTGCTTTATTGCTCGCCTCTGCGCTGCTGGCTATTTCCGCCCAGGCGCAGGACAGGGCCGACCGCCAGAGTCTCAGCGTCCCGGGCGGCTCGACCATGATCCTTCTCGGCGACCCCCAAGGGTACGAAAAGTACGACATCAACCAGGGCATTTTCGAAATCTGCACCGCATGGATACGGGACAATGTCGAGCACCTGAACATCAAGGCTGTGCTCTGCACCGGCGACCTGGTGGAGCAGAACGACAACAACGCCCTGGACCGCCGCATGCTCAACCAGACCTCGCGGCAGATGTGGGAAAGCGTGTCGAGGGCCTTCGAAAGGCTGGACGGCGTAGTGCCATACATAACTTCTCCGGGCAACCACGACTACGGCTACAAGGCGTCGGAGGATATCCACACTTTCTTCCCCGACTATTTCACCTCCGAGCGTCAGGGCGCCGCCCTTCTGGACGTGCTTGTGAGCGAGCATCCCAACCGCGAGGGAAGGGCCAGCATAGAGAACAGCGCCACCCGTTACTCCCTTCCCGGATGGGAGCATAATATCCTGGTTATCAGCACCGAATTCAGTCCCTCGGACGCCGTGCTCGGCTGGGCCCGCAGGCTTTGCGAGAAGTACTCCGACGACTATGTCATCTTCCTTACGCACTCCTACATGAAGTGCGCCGGGCGCTGCGGCAACGAGCGTTACACGGGCCCGGAGAAGTATCCCCTGTGCCAGGATGCCTCGAACAACTACGGCCAGCAGATATGGGACAAGCTGGTGAGCGAGGTGCCCAACCTGCGCCTTGTGCTCTGCGGGCACCACGGCCACAGCGACTTCCGCAAAACGCACGTCGACGACTACGCCGCCAACATGGGCTGGAGGGTGGACAAGAACAAGGCCGGCCATGACGTGGGGCAGATGATGTTCAACGTCCAGACCCTCGGCGGCGGCTGGGAAGGCAACGGCGGCGACGGCTGGCTCCGCATCTTGGAGTTCCTCCCCGACGGCAAGACGCTCCGCGTCAGCACCTACTCCCCCCTCTTCGGCATCTCCCCCCTCACCCGGCACCTCTCCCACCTCACCGACGAATTAAATCAATTCGATTTCGTGATAGAGTAGAAAAACTGCCGGGCAAGATCCCCGGCTACACTACGACCGGGACAATACGCCCTGTTCGGGAGAGAGTCCGCCGTTTTTTCTCCAGTTTGCCATATTTTTCCGCTGATCGGGAGAGAATCCGCCGATTTTTCTCCCGTTTGCCATATTTTTCCGCTATTCGGGAGAGATTACGGCAGTTTTTCTCCCACCGTTGGCCCCTAAACGGGCAAGGTATGGGTTTTGGCCGCCCGCAGCGGGGGCCCTCGCCACCCTTCCGGGCGTTCATTAGGCTGGGGAGGATTCGGCGAGGGCGAGGGTTTCGGTGCAGAGGTTGTCGCAGTGTTCCTGCCAGGGGGCGCCGCCGTGGCTTCGGACCCACTGGAATTCGATCAGAAGTTTCTTGCGCTTGACCAGCTGCTTGTAGCGAAGCAGCAGGTCTACGTCCGGCTGGTTCTTGCGGCGGGGGGCGCGGCCAAGGGACAGGGTGGCGGCGAGGCAGTCGGTGCATACCCGGGCGCAGCAGCGGTCGGGCAGGGCGTCGATGGCTGCCAGTATGGCCTTGAGTTCGGCCCTCTGGCTGGTTTCTTTGCGGAGGACAAAGGAATTCTGTGTGAGGAGGGTCTGCCCGTCGGACTTAAGAATGACATAAGCTGCCGATCCGACGTTGTTGCTTCTGGAATAACCTCCGTCTGTGTAGATTATGTAGTCAAGCATTCAAGTCTTCCACATAATATTAATGTGTCCAAATATACAAAAAATCTATGAAATAATTTATTATCTTTGTAGAGTTATGAAAAAAGCGTTTTTCAAACTCATGTTGGTGGTTCTTGGCCTGAATGTCTTCACGGCCTGCTACGGCCCCGCTCCAGGTTGGCAGGAAGATTATCCCGACCCAGAGGCCACCGAGCAGACTGACGACACCAAGGCCGCTCCCGAAGAGGAAGCCGCCCAGGAACCAGTCGAGGAAGCTGACAAGCCTGCGGAATAATATGTCCCAGCTCAGCCTCAAGCAACGCATTGCTCTGGAAGTCAACCGGAGCTTCATCAAACAAGAAGCTGCACAGCACCCGCTGACGCAGCTTTTTTGGGAATGTACCCTGAGGTGCAACATGCGCTGCCGCCACTGCGGGAGCGACTGCAAGATCTCCACCGTCCATCCGGACATGCCCTTCGGCGACTTTGAAAAGGTGCTGCTGCGCATAAAAGAAAGATACGACGCAAGAAAGATCCTCATCATCCTCTCCGGCGGCGAGCCCCTCATGCGCGAAGACCTCGCCGACTGCGGCCGCAAGATACGCAGTCTGGGCTTCCCCTGGGGCCTGGTGTCCAACGGACGGCTCATGACGCCTGCCAGGATCGATGAGCTGCTCAAAGCCGGCATGCGAACGGCCACGATAAGCCTCGACGGCCTTGAAGAAGACCACAACTGGATGCGCGGCATACCCGACGCCTTCGAGCACGCAGCCGAGGCCATCCGCATACTTGCCGGCAAGGGCATAGCCTTTGACGTAGTGACATGCGTAAACAAACGCAATTTCCCCAAGCTCAATGACATAAAAGAGTTCCTCATCGGTCTGGGCGTAAAACGCTGGCGCATCTTCACCGTGTTCCCGGTAGGACGTGCCGCCACCGACCCGGAGCTTCAGATAGACAACGCGCAGTACAAAGCCCTGATGGACTTCATCGTAGACACCCGGAAAGAGGGCCGCATCCACCTCAGCTACGGCTGCGAGGGCTTCCTCGGCCCCTATGAGGGCAAGGTGCGCGACCACCTTTTCAGCTGCCAGGCAGGCCTCACCATAGCCTCGGTGCGGATAGACGGAGCCATCAGCGGCTGCACCAGCATACGCTCCGACTTCGACCAGGGCAATATCTACACCGACGACTTCGTGGACGTGTGGGAGCAACGCTTCGGTACGTTCCGCGACCACAGCCGGCTCCGCACAGGAGACTGCGCGGATTGCAAATGGTGGAAATGGTGCCTGGGGAACGGCCTGCACCTGCGCGACGCCGATGGCAAGCTTCTGATGTGCAACCTTAAGAGGTTGAACGTATGAATTTTTTCATTAAATTAGCGGACGGAACCGCCTGATTCCGCCACATGATTTCAGATCTGATGGACAGAAGAGATTTCTTTAAATATTCAGCCGCCGGCCTCATAGGCCTCTCGTTTGCCGACCGCCTGCGCGCGGCCGAGGCCGCCGCAGACAAGGACGGCCGCTATTCCGTGGTGATCCTTGGCGACACCCACTACGACGCCGCCGACCCGGAGTACTACCACGAAGGTTACTCGGACCCTGACCCCAAGCGCGAAGCGCTGCACCGTCGGGAGTTCGTGCGCAACGGCCAGATGTGGGCCGGACGCAGCCACGACCTTGTGAAGCGCGCCGCATGCCTTGTGGACGACGACACCCGTTTCGTCTACCAAACAGGAGACCTCATCCAGGGCGACACGGCCGGCGCCGAGAATCACAAGCGCTTCCTGGACGACGCCTTGAACCTCTTCAAGAATGACCTGGCTCCGGACCTGCCTTTCGTGACCGTCGCCGGCAACCACGACCTCCGCGGCAAGGACGACGCCGTGGCAAGGCAAGCCTACATCGAATACATGGCTCCGAGGATGAGCCGGGAGCTGGGCCAGGAAATAGACGGGCCCGACTTTCTGTACCGCACAGGCCCCGACGCCTTCGTGTTCATCAACTTCACCAAGCCCAATGTGGAGCGCATCCGCGTCCTGCTGGAACAGGCAAGAGGCTCAAGGCACGTGTTTTTCATGGTCCACTGCCCCGTGTTCCCGTACGACAATTCCAAGTACTACTGGTGGTTCCTGCTTGGCAACCGCAAGGACTCGCACGCCAAGGAACGCCGGGAGATGAGGAAGCTGCTGGCTTCCCTGAACGCGATAGTTCTGTGCGGGCACACGCACATGACGGAGTTTCTGGACTGGCAGGGCGACGGCGGCCGCATAACCCAGATGACCATGAGCAGCGTATGGCGCAACGAGTCCCAGGCCAGCTACAAAGAACTGGCAAACGGAGCCTCCGGATACATGACCCTGCTCTACAAAGACGCCCCCGCCCTCGCCACCGAGGCCAACAAGGCCCTCTTCGACGAGTACCGTGCGGGCATACGCAGCTACAGCATCGCTGACGCCGCCGGGTCCTACAAACTCATTGTGGACGGCAGGCACGTGTGGGTGGATTTCTACGCCGGCGACTCCGCGCGCCGCACAAAACGGTTCAAATTAAGATAAGATACAATGAAAAAAGTCAGCATCCTGCTAGCGGCGGCTTCCCTTCTGTTTTCCGCCTGCGGCAATCAGAATGAGGTAAAATTCACCGTAGTCCGAAACTTCGACTGCGACGTTCTGGTAGTGGGCGGAGGCCCCGCCGGCATTGGTTCGGCAGTATGTGCGGCACGCCACGGCGCCAAGACTATCCTGGCCGAGCGCGGCGGATACCTCGGCGGCATGGCCACCGCCGGACTCGTGGCTCCCTTCATGTCCAGCACAACTCCCGACGGCAACACCCTGCTAATCAGAGGCTTCTACGAGGAACTCGTGAACCGCATGGAGGCCCAGGGCGGCGCAATCCACCCGCTAAACGCCCAGATAGGCTCTTTCTCCGCCTACCGCGACAAGGGGCACCACGGTCTCACCACCTTCGACTACGAATGCCTCAAGCGCACCACGGAAGAATTCTGCAAGGAGGCCGGTGTGGAGCTGATGTACCACCTTCTCTTCGTCAAGGCGGAGACCAAGGGCGGCAAGATCACCGGCGCTTACTTCGCCACCAAGGAGGGCATCTGGAAGATTACCGCCAAAGTCTATATCGACTGCACCGGCGACGGTGACGTGGCATGGCAGGCCGGAGCCCCCTATGTGTACGGCGACGGCGAGGGCGACATCCAGGCCAGCAGCCTGTTCTTCGTCGTGCGCGGCGTGGACTGGAAGGCCATGGACGCCCACAACGAAGCCTGCAAGAAGGCTGACGACTTCGAGGGACAGTTCTACATGAGGGAGATCATAGCCGCACGCGAGGCCGGCGAATTCCCCATGTGGCGCCAGAAGATAGCCCTGTTCCAGAACCTCGACGGCACCGCCACGGTGAACATGGCCCAGAGCGACGGCGTAGACGGACTCGATCCCAAGCAGGTCACTGACGCCGAGGTGGACGGCAGGGCCCAGGCAGCCATCATAGTCAAGTTCCTGCGCAAGTACGTCAAGGGCTGCGAGAACTGCGAGCTGGCGTCGACCGCCGAGCAGCTTGGCGTGCGCGAAACCCGCCGCATAGTGGGCGAATACACCGTCACCACCGAGGACGCAAAGAACTCCGTCAAGTATCCCGATCCCGTGTTCTGCTGCGCCAACCACATGGATATACACCGCAAAGGCTATGTAGAATACGTGGCCCGCAACACCAACGACCCGTACTACTTCCCCTATCGCGCACTGCTGCCCCAGAAGGTTGACAACCTCCTCTGCGCTGGCCGCTGCGCCGCCGCCGAGCGTCCGGTGATGGCCGCCATCCGCGTCATCCCGCCGTGCTTCGCCATGGGCCAGGCCGCAGGCACCGCCGCAGCCCTGGCAGTCAAGGAAGGAGTAGGAGTGAAACAGTTGAACACCGACCTTCTGGTAAGCACCCTCAAGGCCGACGGAGTATATCTTCCGGAATAATGGAAAGAGTCATCAAAACCATAGGCGTGCTCACTTCAGGCGGTGACGCGCCCGGCATGAACGCCGCCATAAGGGCTGTCACCCGCACCGCCCGTTACCACGACATCAATGTAGTCGGCATAATGCGCGGCTACCAGGGACTGATAGAGAAGGAGTTCGTGAAATTCACGTCATCATCCGTGTCCAACACCATACAGCGCGGCGGCACCATTCTCAAGACCGCCCGCTGCGGCGAGTTCATGACCGCCGAGGGCCGCAAGAAGGCCTACGACAACATGGTCGAGGCTGCAATCGACGCCCTCGTGGTCATAGGCGGCAACGGCTCGCTCACCGGGGCGCAGCTCTTCGCCAAGGAGTATGACCTGCCGATAATCGGCCTTCCCGGCACCATCGACAACGACCTCTACGGCACCGATTTCACCATAGGATACGACTCCGCGCTCAACACCATCGTGCAGTGCGTGGACAAGATCCGCGACACGGCCAACAGCCACGACCGCATCTTCTTCATCGAGGTCATGGGGCGCGACGCCGGATTCCTGGCGCAGAACAGCGCCATAGCTTCCGGAGCCGAGGCCGCCATCATACCCGAGGGCGACACGGACGTGGACCAGCTGGCCGCCTTCATCGAAAGAGGCAAGCGCAAGAGCAAGAACAGCGCCATCGTGCTTGTAAGCGAGGCCCAGAAGAACGGCGTGGGCGGCGCCATGTACTACGCCGAGCGCATACGCAACGAGTATCCCCAGTTCGACGCCCGCGTGACTATCCTCGGCCACCTGCAGCGGGGCGGCACGCCCAGCGCCTACGACAGAATCCTCGCCTCCCGCATGGGCTACGCCGCGATAGAGGCCCTCATGGAAGGCCAGCGCAACGTGATGATAGGCATAAAAAACGACGAAATCGTCTACGTGCCCATTTCCCGCGCCGTCAAGAACAACAAACCCATCGACGCCGAGCTCATTTCCGTGCTCAACGTGCTGTCGATGTAAAACCAACCGCCTTTAACAGCTGCCGCTGGTTATGCTTACCAGCGGCAGTTTTTGTTTCTCCACCCTGCCGTCTACCGCTAGCCGGCTGCAGCTTGTTTACCGCTTGCCGATAGCCTGCCCGTGGCCGGCCTGCCAGTCGTTTTGTAAAGCACCGAGCATCATGAAGTGCAGCTGAAGGCGCAAGAAGCCACTTCGCCCTGCTTGGTACCCCTTTGCGATGGGGCACCGAGCACATTACGCCAGAATATCTAGCTGATAACCAACCTATTAGCTATTGTTCCGATGCTCGGTGCTTTTGTTTGGCAATTACAAAGATTATTTCCATCTTTGCAAACAAACCATCCCGGAGGATTAAGCCGAGACCTAAATTACTTGAAATATGAAAACACTTCCCAGCCCTGACCGTCCAGGTTACTATCATGTTTGTTCGGACGGCAACTGCTCATCCTGTCTGTTCCGCGATACACAAGACTTTAAGGCGGCAATGAACCGCGTTGCAGTATGCGCCTTCAAAACCGGAGTCATAATCGTCGCATTCATATTGATGGACAATCACTTTCATTTTGAGCTTCATTCCGAAACATACGGGGCCTGCTCGAAGTTCGTCAAGGAATTCACCCGTTTGTCGGGGATGTACAACACCAACAAATACGGTGAGAAAAACACTTTCGAAGGCCTTCAGGTGCAAATACTACCCATAAACGGAGAAGACTATTTTCTTACCCTGCTTTGCTATATTGTCAAGAATCCCACCAAAGCAAGAATGGCAATGTTTTACAATTACCCCTGGGGCACCGGCCCACTGTATTTCAATGAAAACCGCACCACGGCCGGAGCCAGGACAATTGGCAGCATGGGCCGGGTAGAGGTTCGCAAACTTTTGAAAACCAGGATGTCTCTTCCACCGGAATGGAAAGTTCTCGACGGCGTAATCCTACCCGAGAATTACGTACCTGTAAAACAAATTGAGAAAATGCTTAAGACCCCAAGGGCATACATGTACTTTTTATCCTTAAATAAAGATGACGCGATAGAGTCAGAACTCAGCAGCTGGCATGACATGTGCCTGACTGACAGTGAATTAAGGGCGATACGCGAGGAGATGTCGATGGAACTCTTCAATACCGGCAGGCTCAGGGACCTGTCCGTGACCCAGCGCCTTGTCCTTGCCCGGAAGCTCCGCTACAAATACCATTGCTCCGTAAAGCAGATTGCCCGCATCGTCCAGATCCCGTACGAACAGCTCGGGGCAAGTCTTTAGCCGGTATCCCGCGCATCGCCAAGCAGGTTCAGCGTACAGTCAACTGCAATCAGGCTGGTTCAGATTACCACCAGTCTTGATGGTCGTTATTCCTCCCTATCACCTGCCACCGCCTTGCTGCTTGTCGGTTTTCCGTCTGCCGCTTGCCGGTTTTCCGTCTGCCGCTTGCCGGCCTGCCGGTTTGCAAAGCATCGAGCATCATGAAATGCAGCCGAAGGCGCCAGAAACCACTTCGCCATGCTTGGTACCCCTTTGCGATGGGGCACCGAGCAGGGAGCCACCTGGCAACTGCCTTAATATCAGCATTATACACAATAAATCATGCTCGGTACTTTTGACTGACCGACTGCCGGCAAACCTGCCGCCTCCCTGCTTGCCGCCGACTGCCGGCAAACCTGCCGCCTCCCTGACTATTACAGCACCAGTCCTGTTACGCTGCCGGCAGGCGCAACAAGAATATCTGAACTTTTTGTTAAGACTTGGTTAAAAAATAACCTGTATAACTTTGGGTACCGTCTGCGCCCACGCAGTAGTGAGTGGGAGGGGCCCGCAGCTTGCTGCGGGAGGGATAGGCCCGAAGGGCCGTAGTCCCCAAAGTGATGCAGGTTATTGCTTAATATTTACTAAATTTGCGGAATATGAAATTCATCAGCTGGAACGTGAACGGCCTGAGGGCCGTGGCAGGCAAGGGGTTTGCCGATGTTTTCGTGGAACTGGACGCCGATTTTGTGTGTCTGCAGGAAACCAAACTGCAGGAGGGCCAGATAGACCTTCAGTTTCCCGGCTTCACATCTTATTGGAATTACGCCGAGAAGAAAGGCTATTCAGGCACCTGCATCTACACAAGGCAGGAGCCTCTCGGCGTCAGCAACGGGATGGGCATTCCGGAGCACGACTCCGAAGGGCGTGTCATCACGCTGGAAATGCCCGATTTCTACCTTGTAAACGTCTATACCCCCAACTCCCAGGACGGCCTGCGCCGCCTCGACTACCGCATGCAGTGGGAGGACGCATTCCGCGCTTACCTTGGCTCGCTCAAGGAGCGCAAAGGGGTGATAGTGTGCGGCGACATGAACGTGGCCCACGAAGAGATAGACCTGAAGAATCCCGCCACCAACCACTTCAACGCCGGTTTCTCCGATGAAGAAAGGGACAAGATGACCGAGCTTCTGGCCTCCGGCTTTACCGACAGCTGGCGGTTCCAGCATCCGGACGAGGTCAAGTACTCCTGGTGGAGCTACCGCATGGCCGCGCGTGAGAGGAACGTCGGTTGGCGCATCGACTATTTCCTGGTCTCCGACGGCCTGCGCGACCGCATCGTCTCCACCGACATTCACAACCAGATCTACGGCTCCGACCACTGTCCGGTAGAACTCGTGCTCCGATGAAACGCGCTCTGCCGGCTTTGGCGCTATCTTTCCTGCTGGCGCTTTTTTCCTGCGGCGACCCTGCCGTGCCGGAGGTTAAACCGGTTATTCCTGTACTGCCTCCGCCTCCCGCTCCGGAACCCCAGGAGCCCGAGCCCGGTACCGAAGACCCCAAGACACTGGAAATCAACATATCGGATCCTTACACAGACCTTAGCCCGGGCGAGTCCATGACCCTGCACTGCACCTTGTCAGGAACGGAATTCGACCAGGCAAAAAGCTATAACCTGCTTTTCAATTCTTCAAACCCTTCGGTTGCAACCGTCGACGGCAGCGGAAAGATCGTGGCGATTGCCAGGGGCAGCACGGTCGTCAGGATATCCGAGCAGGAATCCGGGGCCTGGACCGAGCGCAAGTTCTATGTGGTGGACCTGAGCCCTGTCAAGCAGGCCTACAGCAGCGGCTTCAAGTTTACCTGCGGCCACACATTATACTACAAAGCCGTAGTCCAGTCGTGGGATTTCTTCGACGATTACCTTTATGCCTGCCAGGTATGCGGAAGCCCCCATACGCTGACATTCACCCGCAAACCTGTACACTCCCAGGCCCCTCAGGCGTACATGCACCTGAAGTATTACGGGCACGGGGACAATATGTTCGTAGAGCGCAGCTCCGAGGGCGACTGGCTGTGGACCCCCAACTACGGCACTCTCGAAAGCGGCAGTACCAACCGCTACACCGACTCTCAGGTGCTCTCCCGCGTGAAGTTCACCCCCGGACTTACGGTCCAGCCCTCCTTCAGCGCCCACAATTACGTGCTTCCCGGCATGAAACGCATAATAGCCGCATGCGACTCCGACAATGGAAGCCTCGGCATCTGGTGCCGGGATGCATCCGGCAAAGCGTGGTTCTATGTCTATGACATCGAAGCGGTCAAGTCCGCCTCGGCCGAAAACATCCAGCTGGCCTACAATGTCAGTTACGGGAGTCCTGTGGTTACCGAAAAGCCGATAGTAAAGGCCGTCAACCTGGCCAAGCTTACGCCTCTTCTGAAGTTCCAGATGCCCTTCAACTATGTACCCCAGGGCTACGACTGGCATCACGGCAAACTTTGGTTTTTCCGCGGGGGCGGCGCCGAGGCCGACCAGGTGGAGGCCGGCACCGCCAAGAACTGGGCTACCGTCTATCTGATAAACCAGCAGGGGAAGACAATCGAAACGGCCGCCGTGCCCTGGGTTGACAATCTCGCCCTGCTCGCTTCCGAGGGCTTGACCGACCTCGGGTATTTCGAGGCGGAAGGCGTCAAGATAAAAGACGGCATGCTCTATCTTGGATTTGCCAGCAAAGATGCGGGAGCATCTCCGGAGCGCCGTGTCAACATCTTCAAATACCCCCTTGACTGATATGGACGAAAACAGGAAAGTATCGCTGCTGCAGATTTTCGGGGTGTTCGCCAAGATTGGGGCGTTCACCATCGGGGGCGGCTATGCCATGATTCCAATAATACAGCGGGAGATGTCGCGCCGTGGGTGGATTTCAGATGATGAACTGCCGGACATAGTCGCCCTGTCGCAGAGCGCTCCGGGCGTGATGGCTGTGAACATCTCCATCTTTGCCGGATACCGGCTAAGGGGCATACCGGGGAGCATTGCTGCAACCCTGGGCTCGGTAACGCCGTCCTTTGTCATCATTCTTGCCATCGCCATGTTCTTCTCGACATTCAAGGACAACCCTTGGGTGGAACGTGCGTTCAAGGGGATAAGGCCGGTGGTCATCTCGCTCATCGCCGTGCCCATGATAAACATGGGGCGCAAGTCCTGCACCACCTGGTGGAAATGGCTGCTTGCCGTGGCCGCCCTGGTGCTTGTGGCGTTCCTCAACGTGTCGCCCATTTATATTCTGCTCGTCGTTATAGTGCTGGGATTCAGCGTAACTTATTTTAGACAGAGATGGAAACGCTGAACCTCTTCCTGCAGCTGGCATGGACTTTCTTCCTTGTGGGCGCCTTTACCTTCGGCGGAGGCTACGCCATGCTGTCGCTCATCCAGACGCAGGTGGTAGTGGCTCACCAGTGGATAACGGAGAGCGCATTCACCGACATTGTGGCAATCTCGCAGATGACTCCGGGCCCCATAGGCATCAATTCCGCCACCTATGTGGGCTACAGCGTGCTCTACGGGGCTACTGGCCTGCACTGGATGGGAGTCGCCGGGTCGGCGGTAGCCACCCTCGCGCTTATGCTGCCGTCTTTCCTGATTGTGCTGGCGCTGGTCAAGGTCTATTCCAAATTCAGCAAAAGCACTCTTTTCGAGGGCACCATGGGATGGCTCAGGCCCACCGTGGTGGGGCTTATCGGCGCCGCCGCGGTGATCCTGGTGGTCCGGGTGGCGTGGGCCGGCTGCGTGCCGTCATTCTCTATTGTGCGCGAGAACTTCGCCGACTGGAAGAGCTGGTGCCTGCTGGCCGCGGCATTTGCCGCATCCTACTGGGGCAAGGTAAATCCCATCCTGGTAATCCTTGGCGGCGCCGTGCTGGGACTGGTGCTGTATTAGCCAACTTTTATTATCTTTGCAGTCTATGCGACAACTCTTACTTACCAATACGCTTACGCGTACCAAGGAGCTTTTCAAGCCCGTCCATGAAGGACATGTGGGAATGTATGTGTGCGGGCCCACCGTTTACGGCGAGGCCCACCTGGGCCATGCCAGGCCCGGCGTGACTTACGATGTACTCAGCAAGCTGCTGCGCCACCTGGGCTACAAGGTGCGCTATGTACGCAACATAACCGACGTCGGCCACCTCGAGCACGACGCCGACGAGGGCGAGGACAAGATAGCCAAGAAGGCCCGCCTGGAGCAGCTGGAGCCCATGGAAGTGGTGCAGACCTACACCCTGCACTACCATGAGGCGATGCGCCTGCTGAACTGCGCCCCGCCGTCCATCGAGCCCCGTGCCAGCGGCCACATCGTGGAGCAGATCGAAGCCGTCAAGAAGATTCTCGCCGCCGGCTACGCCTACGAATCCAATGGCAGCATCTATTTCGACGTGCAGAAATACAACCGCGACCACCGCTACGGAGTGCTGAGCGGCCGCAACCTTGACGACACCCTCGAGGGCACCCGCAGCCTCGACGGACAGAGCGACAAGCGCGCGCCCTACGACTTCGCCCTCTGGAAAAAAGCCGAACCCCAGCACATCATGCGCTGGCCCTCCCCCTGGGGCGAGGGTTTCCCGGGATGGCACCTGGAGTGCTCCGTCATGGGAGAGAAGTACCTGGGCAGCGAGTTCGACATCCACGGCGGCGGCATGGATCTAATGTTCCCCCACCACGAGTGCGAGATAGCGCAGAACGTGGCCTGCCGCCACACGCAGGGCGTACACTACTGGGTACACAACAACCTCATCACCATCGGCGGGCAGAAGATGGGCAAGAGCCTGGGCAACTTCATAACCCTTCCCGAGCTCTTCAGCGGCAATCACCCCAAGCTGGAGCGCGCCTACAGTCCCATGACAGTACGTTTCTTCATCCTGCAGGCTCATTACCGCGGCACCCTGGACTTCTCCAACGAGGCCCTTCAGGCCGCCGAGAAGGGCCTCTCCCGCGTGCTGCAGGCCGCCCGCGAGCTCTACGCTATGGCCGGCCGCAAGGCCCCGGCATGGCCCTACGGCGAGGAAGCCTTCGGCACCGCCCCCGACAACTGCGCTGCCGAATCCGAAGCTGTGCGCAAGGTTTTCGAGGGCATCTACGACGCCCTTTGCGACGATATGAACACCCCGGTCGCCCTGGCCCACATTTCAGAGGCCGTGCGTCTCATCAACTCCGCTAAAGCCGGGCAGGTCAAACTCGGCAAGGGTGACATCGACACTCTCTGCCAGCTCTTCGACGACATTGTGTTCGGCGTGCTGGGCCTGAAGGACGAAGAGACCGGCTCCGAGGGCGCCCGCAAGGTCATCGACGGCCTCATGGGCATGGTGCTCGAGCAGCGCGCCGCCGCCAAGGCCGCCAAGGACTGGGCCACTTCGGACCACATCCGCGACTCCCTGAAAGCACTCGGCATACAGGTCAAGGACACCAAAGACGGAGCCGAGTGGACGCTTGAAGGATAATTCTTCCATAAAATATTTTGATATTCAGCGCTTTTGCTTATATTGGGGCAAAAGCGCTGAATTTATGAAAAGCATCGGATTTTTAGCAAAATTGCTCAGCATTGCCGGAGCTGCCGCCATTGTTTTTACTTCCTGCAGCAAAGAGAGGATCCTCAAGCCCTTCGAAACGGTAAGTGAAGAAGACTGGCATCAGGTTCCCCAGTCCGGAGGAGACGTTGTAGCCGGAGACATCACCCTTAGTTTTCCGTCAGGGACATTCAACGGAGAGTCCAGGATTGCAGTGACTCCCGTCCGCAAAGGCTCTGTTGGCGGCGATGACGAACGCTCGCAATTCTACCAGCTGACATTCCCTGACGGAGGCACCAAGAAAGAATTCACCGTAAGGATTCCCTGGGCCGGAGAATACGGCGAAGTGCGCCCCGCGGTCAAGATTCTGACCTTCAGCCGTCACCTTGGCACATGCCATGAATCCGTGCTCTATGTCAACTGTTCATTCAGCAACGGAGAGGTTGTTGTTAACATTCCCCCGGTGCTCGACCCGCTGGACATCAATCCGTTCTTCTCCATCGGGCTTCTGGCCGGACAGTCCGCACCCCCGACCAAAGCGTGGTATCCAATATTGCTTACAAGCTGGTTTGCAGACGAGTCGGCGCTGAACTATACTGAAGTAGAATATCAGGATATAATGTTTAAATTCCCGGATTACTACCGGAAAGCCTGCGACGACCTCGGCACACTTGGCCTCAGGCCCGACTTCTGGACATTGCTCGTAAGGGTTCATGCTTTCAAGGAGGCGGATGAAAAGGATTGCGTAGGACTCGCCGAATCCAATCCCTTCGTGACGGAATGGGGATACATGAGGCTCAACTCTTCTTTTATCAAGAGAGTTGCCGACACCGGCTACGAAAAGAGCCTTGTGAACGAGCTGCGCCAGACCATGGTACACGAGCTTTTCCACCTGGTCCACGACCAGCAATACGACGTAACCCGCAGTGCCATGAACAGGTACTGGATGGGCTCGGTGGGCGACGACTGGGCTATGCTGTCCGAGGCCATAGGCTGCTGGACCGAGAAAGTCACGGGAGAAGGGACGCTGGGTGACAATTCGCCTTTTCACGCCAAGGAACTGCTGACAAATTTCTTCCCGCTGGGCACAGACTATGCAACCTACAGGAACCACGGCTACGGCATGGGACTTTTCATTGAATACCTGGCCAAGAACACCTCCGACAAGAAGATAGTCAAACTCGTCGAATATCAGCGCGACGGAGCCAAAACCATCAGGGAGGTGTTCGATAAGTTCCTTGCCGAAAACAAGCTTACATTCTTTGACACCCCAAGCTACCTGAAGTTTGTAGAGGCAGTCATGAGCGGAGAAATCGACAAGCGTGTCGTCCTTGGCAACATATCCACCAGACACAACCTGGACAATACCAAAGAGTATAAATACCGCGAACAGGTCAACGACTACGGCGTCACCATCCACACATTTAAGTACTCGGACTCTGCCCTAAGTTCCATGACGGGCGAAGAATGGCTGGTGGAACAGACTCAGGCCGGTCTGCTCACCAGGGTCTACCGTGTAGCTGACAATGCAAAATGCTTCCTTATTGGCACAGCCAGTAAAGATGCTCCGTTCAGCCTCTCCGTGAATGATTTGAAATCTTACACCGTGAAGTACCCTATGGTAGTATTGACCGTACGGGAAACCCAGGGCAATGGCTATGGAGCCATCACCTCGGAGGTTAAAGCCAGCTTCTCCAAATCGGACCCTTCGGTCAAAGTCCCGAACATCTGGAGCGTGAGCCTGGAGGGCGATATAAGACTCGGCGGGAACAGTTACGCCAGCTGGATCAATGCCGGATGGACACACAACAGCTTATCTACGATCACAACCAAGAAAGTAAGCAACGGATACGAAGTACACGCATACGACAACAAGGATGAAACCTACGAAGTCATCTTCACCATCACCCAAAAGGGCAACGGCTTCGGAGATGTAGTAAATCTCAAGTACACATGCATTTACGACCCATCAAAGTCCTTCTCGCTGGACAAGCTCACCCTCAAGAACTTCGACTCCGGCAAAGACGCCAGCAAGGGAGACGCTTACTGGAAAGAGACTGTACCGGGTGGCTCGATGAATCTGGAAGTACACTTCGACAGGCTGGAATAGCTGAAATAATTGTATCTTTGCAGCCGGTATGAAAAACAACACTCTCAAATATATCCTTTCGTTCCTTCTTGCCGGCGTGCTGGTGTTCTTCGCCTTCCGGGGCGTGGACTGGACAGCCTTCTGGGGTGGCCTCCGGCAGACGCGCTGGGCATGGGTGGGCATGTTCTTCGTGTTTTCGGTCATAGCCCTCATTCTAAGGGAAGAGAGGTGGCGCGCCATCATCCGGCCCATCGACCGGGAGGCCTCCCGCCTTGACGTATGGGACTCCAACAACGTGGGCAACCTGGTAAACATCGTACTTCCCGGGGCCGGCGAATTCGTGCGCTGCGGGTACATCGCCCGCCGCGGCCTCACCTACGACAAGGCCCTGGGCACCATCGTCTGCGAGCGCGTGTGCGACTTCGTGGCCGTGTTGCTGCTGCTGGGCATAGCGCTTGCCACCGGCTGGAGCAGGCTGGGCGCCTTTTTCATCGAACAGATAGTGCAGCCTCTCACCGGCAGGCTCGGCTTCTCGCTATGGTGGCTCGTCGCAGGCGTGCTCCTGCTGCTTGCCGGCGCAGTCTGGGCCGTGTTCCACTGGAGCGGGAGCAACAAGGTCTGCGGCAAGATTGCAGGCTGGATCCGCGGCCTCGGAGCCGGATTCGGGAGCCTCGGAAAGATGGAGCACAAGTGGCTGTTTATCCTTTACACGGTGGGCATATGGGCATCTTACGTAGCCATGAGCTGGTCGGGCTTCAAGGCCCTGCCCATGCTCTCGAGCCTCACTTTCACAGACGCCCTCTTCGTTTCGGCCGTAGGCAATATCGCTTCCGTGATTCCGGTGCCCGGAGGGATAGGGGCGTTCCACTACCTTGTGGCCCTCACGCTGGAGTCGCTGTACGGCGCCACCTGGGACACCGGCATCCTGTACGCCACCCTTTGCCACGAGGGGCACGCCGTGCTCATCATCATCCTCGGCGTATTGTCGTATCTAGCCATTACCTTGAGGCGAAGGGAGAGGTCACAAATGCATCCTGATGCCGGCCAGAAAGGTCCTTCCGCGTAAAGCAGTGACGGTAGAAAAAGTCTGGTAACACGTGGCCGTTTCCAGCCTGAACTCTTCAGCCCCAATAAGATTTCTGCATTCAGAAAGACAGACTCATGGCTTTGCGGAACAGGCAAAAAACCAGAATAAAGCACTTGTCCCTCATATTTAGAGTACGCCATCTTGTCTTTGCTCTTTCTAATGTAATCAAGTATTCACTATATTTACATCTCTTCACAAATAAAAAAGATTTTCCAAATATTCTATTCGCCCTGATTGCCTTTTTGGGGCAGATGTTTTTTTTTATTATCTTTGCGCCCTGATTCGGGGTCCCGTAGCTCAGTTGGATAGAGCAACAGCCTTCTAAGCTGTGGGTCGCGCGTTCGAGTCGCGCCGGGATCACGCTTCCAGGCCACCCTTGCGGGTGGCTTTTCCTTTTTCCCATGCAGGGGCAACAAAGCCTTCAGCATCATTGCTTTCGAAAAAATTTAGTAAATTTGCACAAACCAATAAACGACTAACACTCTCTGTTATGAAAAAAGTAGTTATCGCCGGAGGTGGCGTGCTTGGAAGCCAGATAGCATTCCAGGCGGCATATTGCGGGTTTGACGTGACCATATGGCTCCGCAGCCAGGGAAGTATCGGACGCACCCAGCCCAAGATTGACAAGCTTCGCCAGACATACATCGACGCCATCAAGCTGATGGATTCCCCCGAGGGTAGCGCCAACTGGTGCCGCGGCATTGCCGACGCCGACAGTTTCAATCCTGCCGAATGCCTCGACAAGGTGGAGAAGGCATACTCCGGACTCAAGCTCGAGCTTGACATGGCAAAGGCCGCAGCCGGCGCCGACATCATAATAGAGTCCGTGGCGGAGAACGTCAAGGACAAGATTGCATTCTATGAGGCCCTGGCGCCCCTGATGCCCGCTGAAACGATTCTCTGCACCAATTCTTCAACCCTTCTTCCCTCAACCTTCGCAAAATACACAGGACGCCCCGACAAATACCTGTCCCTGCATTTTGCCAATGCCATCTGGAAGAACAACACCGCCGAGGTGATGGCCCAGGCCCAGACTTCGAAGGAAGCCTTCGACGCGGTAATAGCCTTCGCTAACGACATAAGGATGGTTGCCCTTCCTGTCAACAAAGAGAAGAACGGATACCTGCTCAACTCCATGCTGGTACCCTTCCTTCTGTCCGGCCTCGACCTTTACGTCAACGGCGTCAGCGACCCCGAAAGCATAGACAAAGCCTGGAAATACGGCACCGGCGCACCCCGCGGCCCCTTCGAGATCTTCGACGTGGTGGGCATCAACACCGCCTACAACATCGTTCTCCAGTACCAGAAGGTCCCCGGACTGTTCAGCCCGCTGCTGCGCAAGATGATGATGCCCTACAACTTCAAAGGCATGATAGAGGTCTTCAAAAAGATGATAGAAGAAGGTAAACTCGGAAAGAGTGCCGGCCAGGGCTTCTACAAGTATTAGCTCCTGGGCACAACTATAAAAACACCTAATCCATTTTTATGAGCAATTATTTCTATGACATGCTCCCTAAGGAAGAATTCGAAAGGATTCCCTACCTTCCTACCATGGGAGAATTCGTTGACTGGTTCACGAAAGAGTATGCCGACAAAGAGGCAATCTCCGACCAAGTAAACACAATCACCTACAAAGAACTTGGAGAGCGCGTAGCACGCCGCAGGGCCTTCATCGAGAGCCTCGGCCTGCCCAAAGGTGCGCACATAGCCATATTTGACAAGAACAGTCAGGACGCAATAGAGATGTTCCTGGCCGTCACTTCCGCCGGCTACGTTGCCATGAACTTCCCCGCCGCCCTGCCCGAACCTGCAGTCGTCGGCTCATGCATGAAGTTCGACGTGTCCGCCATCATGGTGCGCGAAGAATTCATGCCCCTCACCGCCAAACTACAGGGCGTGAAAGTATGCCCGATAAGCTCCATGGCTGAAAGCGGAGTTCCCTCCTCTAAAGTCGATCCCGACAGCCCTGCGGCAATATTCTTCACCGGAGGCACCACCGGAGCCCCCAAGGGCGCAGTGCTGAGCCACAGGGCCCTCATGAGAGGCAACTACAACGCCATCTTCAAACCCGGCAAGGTCATTGGCGTGCACCGTTACATCGCCATCCTCCCTCTGAGCCACGTGTTCGGCCTCATCGCCGGCACAATGGGATGCTTCTATACCGGCAACCTTATCTTCACCTGCGAGGACATGAAGGCCACCATAGGCAAGCTGCCTGTGCTCAAGCCCACAATCCTTGTCATCGTGCCCGGAGTGTGCGACATTCTCGCCGGCCTGTGCAAGATGTACGGCCCGCAGTTCCTGGGCGGCAACCTGCGCCTCATCATCTCCGGCGCAGCCAACGTGCCACCGAGGCTAGTCGACATCTTCACCAAGATGGGCGTTGAGTTCTGCTTCGGCTACGGCCTCACCGAGACCGCCAACCTCACTTCCGCCAATGCAGATGCCATCACCCACCCCACCTCCATCGGAAAGATCTATCCCGGCCAGCAGACCAAGGTCGTGGACGGCGAGCTCTGGGTCAAGGGCGACAACGTCTTCTCCGGCTACTACAAAGATCCCGAAAGGACCGCGGAGGCCTTCAGCGAGGACGGCTGGTTCCGCACCGGCGACCTGGTCCGCTTCGACGAGGACGGCTTCCTGTACATCACCGGCCGCATCAAGAACCTCATCATCCTTGCCAACGGCGAGAATGTGAGCCCCGAGGCACTCGAGGAGCCCTTCTACGCCGACCCTTGCGTACGCGACGCCATGGTCAAGGAAGACGAGCTCAACGGCAACAAGGTGATTGCGGTGGAGATCCTGCCCTTCGCCCCGGCATTCGACGGCAAGAGCCCCGAGGAGATCGCCGCCTACATGAACGCACTTGTGGACAAGATCAACGCCACCCTGCCTTCCACCCACCAGATCCGTAAAGTCACCGTACGCACCGAGGACTTCAAGCGTACCGGCAGCATGAAAGTGGCCCGCGTATGAGCAGAGAAGAAGTTTTCGAAGGCCTCAAGGAATTGATAGCCGGAATGCGTCCGAATACGGACCTTACCAAAGTCAGTTACGATACCGAACTCGTTCGCGAGCTCGGCATCGATTCGTTGTTCATGATTCTCCTGTCGCTTGCAGTGGAGGAGAAATTCAAGATGAGATTCCCCGACGGCCAGGCCGCTCCCACCACTGTGGGAGAGGTCTGCGATACCGTGCTTGCCCAGCAGGCACAGTAACTACAGGTCCTTGACGTAGCTGCGGCGGCGCTGGTAAGGCACCGGATCGTAGCCTGCGAAAAGTGACTGTACCTTGTGATTTTCCTCCAGCTGAGGATTCAGCAGCATCCGCTTGACACCCAAGCGGATGTAATTTTCATGCAGGTGCTTGAACATCAGAAGCGCAGCACCCTTGGCCTGATACTCGGGCAGCACGCCTATGAGAAGTGCCTCCACCGTATCGTTGTGCCTCAGGGACTTAAGGATAGGTATCCAGCCGAAGGGGAAGATACGGCCTTTGGCCTTGCGCACTGCGGCCGAGATGTGGGGCATGGTGACGGTGAAGCCCACCAGTTCGTCCTTGTCGTTGACGGCGAATGCCACCAGGTCCTTGTTGAGCACCGGGACATACTGCTTGACGTAACCGTCAATCTGGTCCTCGGACAGCTTGGTGTATTCATACAGGGGTGCGAATGCCTCGTTGAGCACGTGGAACATCTCGCGGCCGCGTTTTGCCATCTTGCCGAGGGTGTTGGCCGTGTAGATGTGCACGCCGTAGCGCTTCTCCACAAGATCAGCGTACTGGAGCATGGGAGGCAGCTGGTCGGGCAGATTTATCATGCGCTGGGTCCAGTCCACATCTTTGGTGAAGCCCATGCGCTCCAGGTACTCGCCGTAGTAGGGGAAATTGTATATGACAGTGAAGGGACTTTCGTTCTCGAACCCTTCGACCAGGAGACCTTCGCGGTCCATGTCGGTGAAGCCAAGAGGGCCCTTTATCTTCTCTGCGCCTTTGGCTTTGCCCCACTCTATCACCTTGTCGACCAAGGCCTTGGCCACCTGGAAATCCTCCACGAAATCTATCCATCCAAAGCGCACGGTGTGCTCGTTCCACTTCTTGTCGGCATTGTGGTTGATTATGGCAGCAATGCGTCCGAGCACCGTACCGGCGGGCGACATGGCCAGGAAAAGCTCGCGCTCGCAGAAGGCCAGCGAGGGGTTGTCGGGGCCGAGGGACTTGAGTTCGTCATCCTCGAAGGCGGGAACCCATTTGTCGCAATCTTTGTACAGGTCTATAGGGAATTGAATGAATTGCCGGAGCATTTTGCGGTCCGCAACCGGGACGACTTCGAAAGGTTTAGTGTTTTGCATTATCAGTTATATTTGATACAAAAATACTAAAAATGCTGTATTTTTGTACAACATGAAAACTTTAACCATCATAGGAGCCGGCATCTCCGGCCTCGTCTGCGGCATCTACGCCCAGCGGTCCGGCTGGCAAACCACCATCCTTGAAAAAGCCGGCAATCCCGGCGGCGTATCTACCAGCTGGAAGCGCAAAGGCTACACTTTCGAGGGCGGAATCCACTGGCTCATAGGCGCCAAGTCCGGCGTGCCCCTCAACGACATCTGGACCGAAACGGGCGCCCTGCGGGAAAACAATCCGGTGTTCTTCAAAGACCCCATATATACCCTGATGGACGGCGGCGTGCAGCTTGACCTGCGGCGCGACCTCCGCACCCTTGCCAAGTTCGCCCCCGAGGACCGTATCCCGTTGGCCATCATGCGCTTCCACGTGTGGTGCTTTACCTTTTTCCACTCCCCCGTACAGGATCTCGGCGGCCTCAATGTCCGCCATCCGAGGGGTTTCTCGCTGATGGAATTCATCAAGATGGGCCCCGCCGTGCTGCTGACTCCCCTGCTTATGAGCTTCTCCGCAGGGAGATACATCAAGCGCTTCCGCAACCCGCACCTGCGACGTCTCCTCGAGGCGGTGGTGGACCCGCAGATCAACGCCCTCTCGCTGATATATACGCTGAGCTCATTCACCAGCGGCGACAGCGGCTACCCCGAGGGAGGCTCGCTTCGCATGGCACAGAACATGGCCGACACTTTCACCTCGCTCGGCGGACGGATACTCTACCGCACGCCTGCCGTCGAAGTTTCACACAAGGGCGTACGCACGGAGGATGGCATTATGCAGAGCGACGCCGTGGTAATCTCGATGGACGCCCGGACTGCCATTGACAAATTGTTCAATCCCCGTCTGGAGGCGCCCTGGGCCACGCGCATGCGCCGGAAGCTTCGCACAGCCCAGTGCATGTTCATAGCCCTGGGCGTCAAGACAGACCTGTCGGAGCGTCCGCGATGCATGCAGATTGTATTAGGCGAACCCCTGCGCGCAGGCGGGCTGGAGTTCGGCACCCTGACCGTCAACAACTATTCCCGCGATGCAGAATATGCCCCCGAGGGCTGTACGGTGCTTACGTGCATCCTCCCCGGACCTTCGTACGTATACTGGAAGTCGGCGCGCGAGGCGGGCAATTACCTGGGACTCAAGCAGCAGGCCATTGCAGATTTCATCTGCATCCTGAGCATGATACTGCCGGAGATTTCCGGCAAGGTGGAAGTGACCGACATGGCAACTCCCCTGACCTACGAGCGCTACTGCGACACCTTCGAGGGCAGCTACATGAGCGAATGGAGGCCCTGGCATTTCTGTGCCAACGCCCCCATACGTCTGAAGAAAGGCCTGTATTTCACCGGCCAGCGCACCGCCTTCTCCGGGGGCCTGCCAGTAGCCGCCGAGACCGGCCGCCGCACCGCCCAGACGCTCTGCAAAGACTTTGGTGCTGAATTTGTAAGTCGAAACGGTTAATCAACTATTTCGGTATCCACCAATGTCAGGACTATACTCCTGGGCCATTTAGCAGCACCTGAATACTTGTCCCACACTTTTCCTGGAGAGGAGTTCCATTCGACCTTTATTGTTTCACCAAGATATAAGTCGATATCCATCTCCGGATTCATATTATGATTCATCTTCAGGCCCTTGACCGTAAAGCGTGTTTTTTTTGTGTTCTTATCATACAATACCAACCCGGAATCTGTCACTTTAAATAGAAGACTCAGTTTATCTATTTCCGTATGGCTGCTCTCTGAAATGCCAACGTCAACCAAGCACTTATTATTTGTAAACAAGCCAAGACCAAAGAAAAGATTAGGTGTAAAGCCTTGTGGTAACGGTTCCGCTATCGTTGTTACATACCCGGTATATGCTGCAAGATAGTCCATGGTATTATCGTCCTCCTCTTCTATCTTGCTACCACATGAGAGTACCGATAATAACAACAGCGCAGATAAAACCTTTTTCATATTATCGTGTATTTTAATAAAAATGGTGTGCTCCCAAAGATAATCACTAATTTGACAATATCAATAAAATTTTTTCGTGGCAAAGACTTTGGTGTTGAATTTGTAAGTCGTTAATATATGAAACATTTATTAACATTCCTTCTGGCCGCTTCTCTCTGCCTTTCGGCAGCGGCGCAGGGGCATATCGAGTTCGAGGGCATTCCGGTGGACGGACCACTGACGGAATTCGTCGGGAGGCTGACCTCCGGCGGCTTCGCCGAATACGGCAGCAACGACACCAGCTGCATCCTCAAGGGTAAGCTCTACGGCCGCGACTGCACGGTAATAGTCAAGGCCACACCCGAGAGCGGCATCGTTTACGCGGTCAACGTCACCTTCCCCATACGCAACAACTGGAAAGTCTGCAAGAGCGATTACCTTGAGATACAGTCAGAGCTATCGCGGCAGTACGGCCGCCCCGTCAAGATAGAAAAATTCGAACGGCCCTACCGCGAGGGCGACGGCCTGGAGCTGCACCACCTCAACATGGGCCTGTGCAAGTGGATATCCACATACAACACTCCCACCGGCCCTGTCACCCTGCGCATGATGCCCGTCATAGTCAACAACGGCCAGGTAGTTGTCTCTTGGGAAGACAGCGCCAACGCCTCGGTACTGCCCGCGGAGATAGAGTAATTATTTGTTGAACAGGGAGATAGCGCCGAACACTCCGAGTGAGCCCAGAAGCATTATCACGCCGGCCAGCACCACGCCCAGCAGCACGAAGAGCACACTCTTCTTGAAGTCCATGTTAAGGAAACTGGCGGCAAGCGTACCAGTCCAGGCTCCGGTGCCGGGCAGGGGGATGCCCACAAAGAGCAGCAGAGCCCAGTAGAGACCGCGGCCTGCCTTGGACTCGAGCTTGCGGCCGCCTTTCTCTCCCTTCTCCAGACACCAGCGGAAGAACCCGCCTATGTACTTTTTGTCCTTGCCCCACTCCAGTATGCGCCGGGCAAAAAGGAAAATGAAAGGCACCGGGAGCATGTTCCCGATTACGGCGACAATGTACGACGGCACGAGCGGAAGCCCAAAGCCCACGGCATAGGGAATGGCGCCACGAAGTTCGAGGAGCGGCACCATGGATATCAAGAAAACTATAAGGTACTTTTTCATATCTTTTCACGCAACAGATGCGCCCTGAGGGCATTCCACGAATAGAAAGGACCGGGGCCGAGGGCCGGAATGGAGGCATCCCGTTCATTCTGGAGCACACGCACCAGAATGTCGTCCCCCTTGCGGTAGAACACCAGCTGAAGGTTGGACCCCATGCACATAAGACGGAAGTTCTGCCAGCGGTCGGTCTGTTCCGGACTCAGGCACTCGTCGAATCCGCTCACGCCGATATATGCCTCCAGGGCCAGCAGGGCGCTGTCGTGTCCGAAACGAAGGCTTGCGGTGGGAGAGCCCTTGGAGATGGCCTTGTCGGCTTTGTACACTATATCTTCAGCCAAAGGTCTGGATGCCTCCAGGCGGCGGGCGCCGTAAAGGGTGGAGTTCCCGTGATACAGGTACTGATGCTTGTTCTTGAGGGACCACATCTTTACGCCTTCGCCGTAAGGGACCGCCCAAAGTATGTCATACTCATCCGGGAGGCACTGGCTGATGGCCACGCAGTCATAGAGCTTGCGCTCGAACGCCACTGGGTCCTCCAGAAGGGCGGCGGCCCTGTCGTAGTCCCGCACCAGCGGCTTAAGGAGGGCCTCCGGATCGAAGACCGCATGGTTCAGCGAGTCTATGTAGCGCTTGACCTCTTTGTGAAAAGACTCGTCGCCATGATTCAAGATGTACTTCATGTTCTCCTTGGAGGCGTCGATATTGACGTCGAGCGATGTTTCTTTTTCCGTCAGCGCACCCAGGAAACTCACCATGCTGGTCTTGCAGCGGCGCGAGGTGCTGGATACGGCTTCCACTTTTGTGTCTGCCGCAAACACCTCCGGGAAGCGGTCGTACATGCGGGAAGCTATGCCCCGGTGTTCTTGTATTCCTTTGGATGTGAGGCGTCCGAGACGGTCTTCGGTAAGGTCCCATGCGGCACGGAGCCGAGAGAGCAGCTTGCGGCCGCGGGCTTTGAGAAGGCCGTTTTCTTCGAGCTTCCGGAGCGCGGCTATGGTTTCCTTGTAGGAACTCTTATAAGTAAGGAAACGGGAACCGTGCCTCCCGTAGTGGGATATGTAGAAGGGGACGAAACCATCCGGCGCGGCAGCGATCGGGCCTGCCGGCGGCTCGTAATTGTGGTAGTTGGCGCCCATGCGGGAGTAGTCCCTGCGGATCATGGCGGCGGGGTCCTGCGCGCTGAGGCTCAATGCGGCCAGGGCCAGCGCCAAAACGATGCAAAATCTTTTAATCATCACGCAAATGTAGTGATTTTGAGCGAATGATTTGCTATATTTGTGAGTTATGAAATCTATACTCGGAATAGGCAATGCGCTGACTGACATTCTGGCCGTACTGCCGGATGATACGCTCCTCAGGACTTTCCACCTGCCCCGCGGCAGCATGCAGCACGTGGACATGGAGACCGGCGACCGCATATGGGCGGCCCTCAAGCCGCTCGGCGTTAAGTACGTTGCCGGCGGAAGCGCCGCCAACACCATAGTCTGCACCTCCATTTTCGGGATGCCCTCCAGTTTCATAGGCAAGATAGGCGACGACGAACTCGGGCTCCTGTTCAAGAGCGACCAGGAGCAGTACGGCGTCAACGCCATGCTCCTCAAAAGCACGCGCTCCAGCGGCCGTTCCATGGTGTTCGTGAGCGGCGGCAACGCCGAGCGCACCTTCGCCGTGTACCTCGGCGCCGCCCTGGATCTCGTGCCGGAGGACCTCAAGCCGGAGTACTTTCAGGGGCACGACTACTTCCACATCGAGGGCTACCTGGTTCAGAATCAAGGTCTTATCCGCAGGGCCGTGGAACTTGCCCGCGAGGCCGGATGCATCATCTCCCTGGACATGGCATCCTACAATGTGGTAGAGAGCAACAACGCATTCCTGCACGACATTGTGGACCACTACGTCGATATAGTATTCGCCAACGAGACCGAGGGCCGTGCCTTCACCAAACTCGGCTCTCCCCAGGAAATCCTGGACGAAATAAGCGCCCACTGCAAGATTGCCGTGCTCAAGGTGGGCAAGGACGGCAGCTGGGTCAAGTCAGCTGAAGAGCAGCACTACATCCCTTCGTGGCCGGCCAAGACCATCGACGCCACCGGCGCCGGCGACACTTACGCCGCCGGTTTCCTGTACGCCCACTCGCTTGGCATGCCGCTGAAAGTCTGCGGCGAGGTCGGTTCCATCATCGCCGCCAAGGTAGTGGAAGTCATAGGCACCAAGATCGACATCCCCCGCTGGAGGGACGCCAAGGCTGAGATACGGGAGCTTATCGCCAAATCAGGAAAATGAGTTTCACCCGCAAAGTGATTCGCCGGCTCTGCCTGCGGGCGCACCGAAGCAAGGTGCCTACTGGTCTCCTGCCCCTTTCGGAGATCAAGAGCGCCGTGGTGTATGTGAATGCCGTCGAGCCATACTGCGAGCCATTCAAGCTAAAGCTCAAGGATTATTTCGGCAAGCGCGGAATCGAGGTCAAGATAATAAGCGAATTCGACCAGGACCTTCGCACCGACTCCGATTTCTTCCTCGCCCTCAACCCAAAGAGATGCATAAACGAGCTGTACGCCGCTTCCAGCAGCACTGCCCGTTTCAAGGCAGGCCGCCATCAGATAGGAGGCGGCATCTACGACCTTGTGGTCAGCGACTCGGAAGAGGAGCCGCTGCCCATGAAGGACGCCTTCGACGCAATCGAGAAAATGCTAATCAACATAAAATAAACTCTAAAAATGTTCGAAATTCTTACCAAAGAAATGCTCACGCCTATCATCTGCAGGATGAAGGTTCGCGCTCCCAGGCTCGCAGCCGCTGCCCAGCCGGGCGAGTTCCTGATTGTGCGCGCAGACGAGAAAGGCGAGCGCATTCCGCTGACCATCAGCGACTTTGACCGCAAGGAAGGAACCGTGACCATCGTCACCCAGAAAATCGGCGCCTCTACTGCAGACATCATTGCATACGAGGCCGGCGAGTGCTTCGCCGACGTAGTGGGTCCTCTGGGACAGCCGTCCGACTTCGTGAAAATGAGCCCCGAAGAACTCGCCTCCCAGCGTTACATCCTCATCGCCGGCGGCCTTGGCACCGCCCCCGTATATCCCCAGGCCAAATGGCTCAAGGAGCACGGAGTGCCGGTAGACGTAATAATCGGCGCCAAGACCAAGGACCTTCTCATCTACGTAGACGAGATGAAGGAAGTCTGCGACAACCTGTTCGTCTGCACCGACGATGGCTCCTACGGCTTCAAGGGCATGGGCACGAACATGCTCGAACATGTGGTGGCGGAAGGCCACAGCTACACTCAGGCCGTCATCATCGGTCCAATGATCATGATGAAATTCACCACCCTCACCTGCAAGAAGCTCGGCATCCCCGCCATAGTGAGCCTCAACACCCTCATGGTGGACGGCACAGGCATGTGCGGAGCCTGCCGCGTGAGCGTGGGCGGAAAGACCAGGTTCGCCTGCGTCGAAGGCCCTGAATTCGACGGCTACGAAGTCGACTTCGACGAGGCCATGCGCCGCCAGGGTCAGTACAAGGCGGAAGAGGCCGATGTGAACGAAAAACATGTCTGTAAAATAGGGAGGGGAAAATAATGGCTAACAGAATACCCAGAGTCGCGGTCCGCGAGCAGGACGCCAAGGTCCGCGCCACCAATTTCGAAGAAGTATGCTACGGCTACAACCGTGAAGAGGCCATGCTGGAGGCGTCAAGGTGCCTGCACTGCAAGAATCCGCGCTGCGTCACCGCCTGCCCGGTAAACATCCAGATTCCCGATTTCATTGCCAAGGTCAACGAAGGCGACATCGAGGGTGCCGCCGCCATCATAGCCAGGGACAGCTCCCTTCCTGCCGTATGCGGCCGCGTATGCCCGCAGGAGACCCAGTGCGAGGGCAGCTGCATCCTGGGAGTGAAGGGCGAGCCGGTCGCCATCGGCAAGCTGGAGAGGTTCGTTGCCGACGAGACGCTCGGCAAGGCTGCCACGGAATGCGCCCCCGCCAACGGCATCAAGGTGGCCATAGTGGGTTCCGGCCCTGCAGGCCTTGCATGCGCATCCGACCTTGCCAAATGGGGCTACGACGTCACCATCTTCGAGGCCCTTCACAAGGCCGGCGGAGTGCTGGAATACGGCATACCCGAGTTCCGTCTGCCCAAGGACAAAGTGCTCAAGCACGAGATAGACGAAGTCAAGCGCCTGGGCGTCAAGATAGAGACCGATGTCATTATCGGAAAGACAGTTACCATCGACGCGCTGATGGACGAAGAGGGCTTCAAGGCCGTGTTCATCGGCTCCGGTGCGGGTCTTCCCAAGTTCATGGGCATCCCCGGCGAAAACCTCTGCGGAGTGTTCTCTGCCAACGAGTTCCTCACCCGCAACAACCTAATGAAGGCCTGGCGCGAGGACTACCTCACTCCTATCCACGCCGGCAGGAAGGTGTGCGTTGTGGGTGGAGGCAATGTGGCAATGGATGCAGCCCGTACGGCCCTCAGGCTAGGTGCAGAGGTGCACATAGTGTACAGGCGCACCGAGGCTGAGCTGCCCGCCCGCCGCGAAGAGGTGCACCACGCCATCGAGGAAGGCATCATATTCGACATGCTCACCAATCCGGTGGAGATTCTGGGCGACGAGAAAGGCTGGGTGCGCGCCCTCCGCTGCATCCGCATGGAACTCGGCGAGCCCGACGAGAGCGGCCGCCGCAGTCCCGTGCCCATCCCCGGCAGTGAGTTCGAAATCGAGACCGAGACCGTCATCATGGCCCTCGGCACATCCCCCAACCCTCTGATTTCCAAGACTACCGAAGGTCTTGAGATCACCCGCAGGGGCTGCCTTGTAGCCGATGAGAACGGCGCCACCACCCGCCCCGGCGTATTCGCCGGCGGCGACGCCGTAACCGGTGCCGCCACGGTCATCCTCGCCATGGGAGCAGGGCGTACCGCCGCGAAGGCTATTGACGAATACCTTCGTCAATAGCCTTCGGCTACGTTCTACCCCCCGCTGCCTCGCAGCGGCCCCTTAGGGGCACTGACGCATATCTTCGTCAATAACCTTCGCTGGTAGCCAACCAATTTCAATAGTTTATCCTCAAAATAGCTTATTTTTGAGGATAAACTATTGTTTTTGGGCCATTTGTCCTCAAATAAGCCCGTTTTTGAGGACGGCTACCGATTCAATATCTTCATCTGACAGGATCCGGCCGTTTTCCTGTCTGTCGGAAGTTTTTTCCTCGTGTCCTGCCAGAAATCCGCCTCTTTCCTGTCTGCCTGCCGGAATTATCCTCCTTTCTGACAGGTTATCCCCGAAATCCTGTCTGCAGGAGTGATTATTCGCCGTAACTCAGAACGTCAAAGTGCGGGCAGGGCTCTCAAAAATGCTGCGTACAGTATGCAGGCAGAAATAATTTGGGAAATTGATAGACTTCCGGATTATTATTGTTTTTTGTCAAAATACAACGGATATGCACAAAAGAGCCGATGAGGCGGTGCTATTGCCCGAATCCGATCGAGACGAAGGTCAGGACCTCGGGGAGGGCAGTGCGCCAGTATTCACTGCTGTGGGTACCCTCGCGCACGCGAAGCTGGGCGCACGGGAAGTCCAGGGAACGCATTTCCCTCCAGAGATTCACGCTTCCGTCCAGCAGGTAATCATCATCGCCGCAGTCTATGTACCAACGGATTGCGGCGATTGCTTTCTGCTTGTCGGCAGAGGCGTCATGGAGATATGCCGGCATATCGTTGGATGCTACCTGGTCCAGATACTCTGCCATCTCGGGACGGTCCTTGTAGCCGTCTGGACGGCCCTGCAGACGGCCGCTGAGAGGGCAGGCAGAGCTCCAGTACTCCGGTCTGTGCATGGCAAAAAGCGCCGTGCCGTGGCCGCCCATGGAAAGGCCGGCGACTGCCCTGTGCGCGCTGTCGCCTGTGATGCGGTAGCGGCTTTCGATTTCCGGAATGAACTCTTCGAAGAAGAAATCCTCATACCTCCAGCCGGGATAATTGAAGTAACCCATGTATCGGCCTGCGCTGTCGGGGCCGTCGCCGGATGCGTCAGGCATGACTACAATCATGGGGACGCTGAAACCGGAACTGATGCGCCAGTCGGCAATGAGCTTCATGTTATAGCCCTTTGCCCAGGTCTGGTATGTTCCGTGGGCTCCGTGCAGAAGGTACAGGACAGGGTAAGTTTTAGTCGGGTCAAGGTCGTAACCCTCAGGCAGATAGACATTGTAATTCTTTTCGGTTCCAAGTATCTTGCTGACCACCGAGCCTGTTTCTACGCGACTCTTCTTCATAACCAGGTCGGCGTACACGGGATAATGGTCCGAGATGTATTTCTTGCCTGCGTACTCTTTAGTGACCACCTTGAAGCACAGGCTGTTGTCGAATCCGCTGTAGTAGATATAATCAAGCGGTCTGAGGGTGCTGCGCGAGGCTTTGTCGTCTCCAAGGACAGGGGCGCCGGACGAGAAGCCGTACTTGCCGAAGCCGTTGAAAGAGCCTATGGTATCGGCATCCAGGGAGCAGAAGCGTGCGCTCTTCATAAGGGTGTTTATCTCTTTGAGACCTTCATTATCGGGGAGAATGTTGAAGTCGCCGGTGAGAACCATCGGGAGTCCGGACGGGTTCATCTCCTTGATCTTGTTATAGATGAGAGCCAGGCCCTCCTTGCGGGCTTTTACGCCGATATGGTCGAGGTGAGTGTTGACAAAATAGAATCTTTGCCCTGTGGCCTTCTCCTTTAGCAGAGTCCAGGTGGCGGTGCGGCGGCACTTGGCATCCCAGCCGTAACTGGGCACGTCAGGCGTTTCCGACAGCCAGTAGGTTCCCCATTCCAGGAGCTCGATACGGGTGGTGTCGTAAAACACCGACATGTGTTCGCCCTCCGATTTTCCATCGTCACGCCCCACTCCAACCACCTTGTATTCAGGGCATTGCTCCACGATATAGGCAATCTGGAAATCATATGCTTCCTGCACGCCGAACACCGCAGGCCGAAGGTCGCGAAGCATCGCTGGAGTGGCCTCCCTGCGGTTTTCCCAAGAATTGACACCGTCTTTGGCAACACCAAGACGGACATTATAAGACATCACGCGAATGCCCGCCGACGCGCTCAGCGCCACCAGCAGAGCAAGAAGAGACAGAATCAATCGTTTCATAGTGATTGTAAATATAAGCATTTGTTCGGACATAAACACCCCCTTGCCAAAAACTGCCCCCTGCCCCTTTGCCCGTTCTGTTCCCTCTGGCCCCTCTGCTCCCTGCTCCATCTGTTCCTTCTGTTCCCTCTGCCCGCACCGGTGTCCACGCCAGCACCCCTGAGGGCACTTCCGACCCTATATGCTCGCACCGGGGTCCCAAACAGCACCCTTAAGTGCACTTCGGACACTCTGCTCCCTCTGCCAACTCTGCCCGCACCGGAATCCCCGCCAGCACCCATAAGAGCACTTCTGGTCCTATACGCCCGCACCGGGAGCCCAACCAGCACCCTTGAGTGCACTTCCGCCGGCCATACACGCCCGCACCGGGGTCCCAACCAGCACCCTTGAGTGCACTTCCGCCGGACCTACACGCTCGTTGAAAGAGTGTACTTCAGCGCTTTGTTCAGGAAAAGGTATCGAGCATTTGCACAATTTCTTCTTCCCTGATGCCCGAAAGGCGGGAGAGCTGTTTTGATTCCAGGTTCAGGCGCCGTTGCAACTGTCTGAGTACCTCTACCTTGTCAACGGAACTCAGACTGCTGAAACTTGGAGCCCGGAAGAGCGACAGCACAAGACAGTCCAAAACACCCTTTGCAATATGGTCCGGAAAAGACGGAGCACGAGATTTGTCCAAGCGCAGCTTCGCTTTTGAGGAAGTATTCAGAAAATATGAATACCTGCTTGGAGACCCGAACAACTGTTCCACAAATTGCACTTCAACGTAACTCAATGGCAATATGTAGCCGGACTCGCCAAGTAAATAGTCTTGAGGCAAGTCCATCCGGGTACGGAGAATGCGGTATTGCTTACGCCTCGAGAAGTTGTGGAGGCGCTGCCCAATCAAGGGCAAAGCACTGAAAAACGACTGCCCGGTCCCCCAAGGATACAAAAACGCAGACGGAACGAGATTAGCAGCGACACAATTCATCTGAACATAGGCAATACTACGAGGAAGTGATTCATCTTCGATTCTGACTTCTCGAAAATCTACCGCTAGATGCCGTAGATACTCATGTACGCCATATTTCAAGAAATAATACTTGCCATAAAGCGTCTTGAATTTGTCGATAAAAACACGGCCCTCCGCCTCTGAACCCATAAGGACAAAGTGCACATGATTGGACATAAGAATGAATGAAATGACTCTGACCCCGGTCACAAAAGCGCAAATCGCAACAATATTCATTGCCGCACGGTAATCGTCTTCGTCATGAAAAAGGACACCTGACTTAAGGTGCTTGGTGGTAACAAGAATAAAGTTTAACATAATCTAAAGTTTAGTACTTCGCAAATATAATTAATTAAAACAAACCACGAGCGCCCAAACAATCAAAAATCCATCAGCACCTGTAACAGCACACACAACGGCACGTCCATTCCTTCAGCCCGAAACCAAACTCCGTCCGCACCGGTATTCCCCCAGCACCGTTGCGTGCACAACTGAGTCCACACGCCCGCATCGGGGTTCAAAACAGCACCTTTGAGAGCACTTCCTGCCCTACACGCCCGCACCGGCGTCCACGCCAGCCCCCTTGAGTGCACTTCCAACGGCCATATATGCTCGCACCGGGGTCCCAAACAGCACCCCTGAGAGCAATTTCGGACCTATGCGTTCGCATCGGGGCTTCCGCTAGCACCGTTGAGAGCGGTGGCAACCAAAACTCCGAGAGCGCACATTTGAGGGCAATAGTAGCCATAGACGCATGCAACGGTGCCCGTAATAGCACACCTGTGGGCACTACCGGTCTATATGCACGCACAGGGGTTTCAAACATCACCTTTGAGAGCACTTTCGACCTTATACGTTCGCATCGGGGCTTCCGCTAGCACCGTTGAGAGCACTGCAAAGTGCACACGCACGCACCGGGGTTCCAGACAGCACCGGTGAGGGCAATTTCGACCCTATGCGTTCGCATCGGGGTCACCCCGAGCCCCCATGAGAGCACAGCCACCGGACTTACATGCTCGCACCGGGGTTCGAAACTGCACCGTTGAGAGCACTGCAAAGTGCACACGCACGCACCGGTGTTCAAAACAGCACCTTTGAGGGCAATTTCGACCCTATGCGTTCGCACCGGGGTCAGCACGAGCACCCCTGAGAGCACAGCCACCGGACTTACATGCTCGCACCGGGGTTCAAAACAGCA
>CAMJHF010000002.1 GCA_946405435.1 uncultured Bacteroidales bacterium | reverse complement strand
TTGTACGCCCTAGGCGAATCGAACGCCTATCGTAGGAACCGGAATCCTAAATTCTATCCATTAAACTAAGGGCGCGGCAAATCGATTGCAAAAATACGAAAAATTTGATTAACTTTGTCAAAATGAAAAGAGCATTTCTGTTTCCGGGGCAGGGCTCGCAGTTCGTCGGCATGGGTAAAGACCTATATAACAGTTCTTTACACGCCAAGGAACTGATGGACCAGGCTTGCCGGATATTGGGTTTCAACATAACTGAAGTAATGTTTGAGGGCACAGAAGATGACCTCAAAGCCACCAGGGTTACCCAGCCGGCTGTATTCCTGCATTCGGTAGTTCTCGCCGAATGCTCTCCACTTCCCTCTCCCGATATGGTCGGCGGTCACTCGCTGGGCGAATTCAGTGCCCTGGTGGCCGCCGCTGCCGTCTCTTTCGAGGACGGCCTGCGCCTTGTCGAGGCCCGCGCACAGGCCATGCAGGAGTGCTGCGAGAAACATCCCGGGGCCATGGCCGCCATAATCGGACTCGACGCCGGAGAAATCGAGCGGATCTGCTCCGAAACTCCCGGAGTCGTAGTGCCCGCCAACTACAACAGCCCCGGCCAGACGGTGATTTCCGGAGAGAAGTCCGCCGTTGACCAGGCTTGCGCCTCGCTCAAGGAAGCCGGAGCCAAACGCGCCCTCCCGCTCGCCGTGAGCGGCGCTTTCCACTCCCCCCTTATGGAGCCTGCCCGAGAAAAACTGGCCAAGGCCATAGAATCCACCGTCTTCGCCACTCCCAGGTGCCCCATCTATCAGAACGTCACCGCACGGCCGGAAACGGATCCGGCGGTCATAAAAGCCAACCTCCTGCTTCAGCTCACCTCTCCCGTGCGCTGGACGCAGACCATGCTCGGCATGCTGGAACAAGGAGCGTGCGAGTTCACCGAAATAGGCCCGGGCACTGTGCTCCAGGGTCTCCTGAGCCGAATGACGAAAGGCATGGAAGGCATAATCATCCAAGGAATCCAATAACACTTACACATATTTACAACACAATGGCACAAAAAAAATTTATCACCTGTGACGGTAACCAGGCAGCCAGCAACATCGCTTATCTTTTCAGCGAGCACGCCGCCATCTACCCTATCACACCCTCCTCCACCATGGCGGAGAACATCGACGAATGGGCAGCCCAGGGCAAGAAGAACCTCTGGGGAGAAACTGTTAAGGTTACCGAAATGCAGAGCGAGGCCGGTGCGGCGGGAGCCGTCCACGGATCGCTTCAGGCCGGAGCCCTTACCAGCACATTCACTGCCTCCCAGGGTCTCCTGCTGATGATTCCCAATATGTACAAGATTGCCGGCGAACTTCTTCCTGCAGTCTTCCATGTATCAGCCAGGGCACTTGCATCCCACGCCCTCTCAATCTTCGGAGACCACCAGGACGTCATGGCATGCCGCCAGACCGGTTTTGCAATGCTGGCGTCCGGAAGCGTCCAGGAAGCCCAGGACATGGCAGCCGTGGCACATTTGTCCACCATCAAGTCCAGCGTTCCTTTCCTGCACTTCTTCGACGGTTTCCGCACCTCCCATGAAATCCAGAAGATCGAAGCCCTCGACGAGGACGCCCTCCGCGGCATGGTAAGCCAGAAGGCCCTCGAGAACTTCCGCGCCCGCGCCCTCAACCCCGAGGCTCCCGTAACGCGCGGAACCGCCCAGAACGGCGACGTCTACTTCCAGGCCGTAGAATCCCGCAACCAGGTATATGAGGCTGTTCCCGACATCGTGGCCCGTTACATGGGAGAAATCAGCGAGCTCACCGGCCGCACCTACAGGCCGTTCGAGTACTACGGCGCCCCCGACGCCGAGAATATCATCGTTGCCATGGGCTCCGTCACCGAGACCATCCGCGAAACCATCGACTACCTCGCCACCCAGGGCAAGAAGTACGGTCTCATCTCCGTCCACCTCTACCGTCCCTTCTCCGAGAAATACTTCCTCAAAGTGCTTCCCGCCAGCGTCAAGAAGATTGCCGTCCTGGACCGCACCAAGGAGCCCGGAGCTCTCGGCGAGCCCCTTTTCCTCGACGTCAAGGCCCTGTTCCAGGGCAAGGAGAACGCCCCTGTCGTAATAGGCGGCCGCTACGGACTCTCCTCCAAGGACACCACTCCCGCCCAGATCGTGGCTGTCTATGACAACCTCGAGCTCAAGGCACCCAAGGCCGACTTCACCATCGGCATAGTCGACGACGTGACCTTCAAGAGCCTCCCGGTCAAGGAGGAAATCTCCATCGTCAAGCCCGGCACCACCGAGTGCAAGTTCTACGGTCTCGGCTCCGACGGCACCGTTGGCGCCAACAAGAACACCATCAAGATCATCGGTTCCCACACCGACCTGTACAGCCAGGCCTACTTCGACTACGACTCCAAGAAGTCCGGCGGCTACACCTGCAGCCACCTTCGCTTCGGCAAGTCCCCCATCAAGGCCCCCTACCTCGTCGGCACTCCTGACTTCGTGGCATGCCACGTGCCTTCATACCTCAACAAGTATGACGTGCTCAAGGGCATCAAGGAAGGCGGCAGCCTCCTGCTCAATTCCCTTTGGGATGAGGAAGAGACCCTGAAGCACATCCCCGACCACGCCAAGGCTGTCATAGGCAGCAAGCACATCAAGCTCTACATCATCAACGCCACCAAGATCGCCGCAGAAATCGGCCTTGGCGGACGCACCAACACCATTCTCCAGAGCGCCTTCTTCCGCATCACCGGCATCATTCCCGCCGACGACGCAGTCAAGTACATGAAGGACGCCGCCCTCAAGAGCTACGGCAAGAAGGGCGAGAACGTGGTCAACATGAACTACGCAGCCATCGACCGCGGCGGCGAGTACACCGAGGTCAAGGTTCCCGCCGAGTGGGCGAACATATCCGCAAAGTTCGAGAATCCCAACGCCAAGAGGCTTGCTCCCGCCTTCGTGAAGGAGATAGCCGACGTTGTGAACGCCCAGTGCGGCGACACTCTCCCCGTGAGCGCGTTCATGCCCTGGAAAGACGGCACCATGCCCAACGGCACAGCCGCTTACGAGAAGCGCGGCGTAGCCGTCAACGTGCCTGTATGGGATCCTGAGAAGTGTATCCAGTGCAACACATGTGCGTTTGTCTGTCCCCACGCCGCCATCCGTCCATTCCTTCTCACAGAAGAGGAGGCAGCCGCAGTGCCCGCAGGACTCAAGCTCACCGACGGCAAGGCCAACCTCAAGCAGTACAAGTACGCCCTCAGCATCTCTGTGGCCGACTGTACCGGCTGCGGCAACTGCGTCGACGTGTGCCTCGCCAAAGACAAGGCCCTCAGCATGCAGTCCTACGAAGCCAACGCTTCCGAGCAGGCCAACTTCGACTACCTCAACGCCAAGGTCGGCTACAAGACCCCTCTGGATCCCAAGTCCAACATGAAGGCCGCACAGTTCGCACAGCCTCTGTTCGAGTTCAGCGGCGCATGCGCAGGTTGCGGCGAGACTCCGTACATCAAGAACATCACCCAGCTCTTCGGTGACCACATGATGATTGCCAACGCCACCGGTTGTTCTTCCATCTACGGTGCATCCTTCCCCGCTTCTCCTTACTGCACCAACGCCAAGGGTCACGGCCCGGCATGGCAGAATTCCCTCTTCGAGGACTTCTGCGAGTTCGGTCTTGGCATGAGGCTCGGCAGCGAGCGCATCCGCGAAACCGTCGCCCGCTACATGCAGAAAGGCCTCGAGTGCGAGAAGTGCTCAGCCGAGATGAAGGAACTCTATCAGAAGTGGCTCGACAACCGCGGCGACTACGCCGTCACCCGCGAGGTCTGCGACAAGCTCGTTCCTCTGATGGAAGCCTGCGGATGCGAGGTCAGCAAGAGCCTTCTTGCCCTCAAGCAGTTCATCCCCGCACGCAGCCAGTGGATATTCGGCGGCGACGGTGCCTCCTACGACATCGGCTACGGCGGTCTGGACCACGTGCTTGCCAGCGGTGAGAATGTGAACATCCTGGTGCTCGACACCGAGGTTTACTCCAACACCGGCGGCCAGTCTTCCAAGGCCACCCCTGCAGGTGCGATCGCCAAGTTCGCAGCCTCCGGCAAGAAAATCCGCAAGAAGGATCTCGGCATGATGGCCATGAGCTACGGCTACGTATATGTAGCCCAGGTCGCAATGGGTGCCAGCCCCGTGCAATACATGAATGTCATCAAGGAGGCCGAGGCCTACGACGGACCTTCACTCATCATTGCATACGCTCCTTGTATCAACCATGGCCTCAAGGCCGGCATGGGCCTGAGCCAGAGGGAGGAGAAGCTCGCTGTGGAGTGCGGCTACTGGCATCTGTACCGCTACAATCCTCTTCTGGAAGAAGCAGGTAAGAACCCGTTCAGCCTCGACTCCAAGGAGCCCGACTGGACCAAGTTCCAGGACTTCCTCAAGGGCGAGGTCCGCTTCGCATCCCTGAGCAAGCTCTATCCCGAATCCGCCGGTGAACTGCTTGCCAAGACCGAGGAGTTCGCAAAGATCCGCTACAACACTTACAAGAAACTCTCCGAGTAAAGTAAGTCTAATGATAAAAAATAGGATGGCCCGTTTGAGCCATCCTATTTTATTTTTTAAGGTCCTCCACCGGGAAGTTGAAATAGGTGTCCGGATAAGGCTCGCCGATGAGGGTGAAGTGCCACCATTCGCTGTCCAGGGGTTTAAATCCATGTGAGAGCATGGCGTCACGAAGTATCATACGGTTGCAGAACTGCTGTTTGGTGATATCGGTGTAGTCGGGATGGCTCTCTATACCGAACCAGTCGAACACACCACCCATGTCAACATCTTTGCCGCTAAGAGCATCGACGAGGGTCAGATCCACGGTGGAGCCGCGTGTGTGGCCGGACTTTTCCATTATGTATTCCTGCTCAAACAGCAGGCTCTTGTCAACGTCGGGATAAAAAGCCTGCCTCATCAAGGTATCGCCCAGGTCGGCAGCCCAGCGCACAAAGTGGTCCACGGCGCACTGGGGCCTGTAGGCATCGTAAATCTTGAGCCGGTATCCCTTTGCCTTAAGGTCGTCGCTGACCTTTTTCAGACTGTCGGCAGCCTGCCGCGTAAGGATGGCCGTCGGCTGCAGGTATCCGTCCACACGCTGTCCTACAAAATTGTATGTGCTATAATATCTGACTTCCAGTATGACATCGGGGATCACGTCAGTTATGTTCACAAAATTACTGCTGTCAAGAGCCGGATTAACCTGACGGCATGAAACAGAGAGGAGCGTTGAAAGGGCAAAGAAAAACAACAGCTTTTTCATAATGAATCAATCCATGTTAATATTAGATCGGAACGCCTTTGCAGGACTTCATAATCGAGAGTTTGCGGCCCGTCGCCCGGCTTGTTGGTATTCATGGTGATACCGGACGTAAACATCACGGCCTTGGCACCCTTGCGCATGAAAGGGACCTGGTCCGAGGCTTTATTATAAAAGTAATCAGTAAAAGCCTTGCTACGGTAATAGTCGTAATAGAGCCGCAGCCGGGAATTGACGTTGGCCTTCTCCAACTGCTTCTCATACTCCTTGCCGCCAAGCGCGATAAGGAAATCGGGACGATACTTGTTCGGAGGCGCCAGCGTGCTGCCCATGGTGTCAAGATTGACGACCATAGACACCTTGAAAGGCAGCGAGGCGAATTTGACAGCCCCGGCCATACCGTCGGCATGCGAGTCCAGGGCGGCAAATATTATGTTGCGGCACTCTTTGGACACACGTGCGGCAAGGTCAAGGAGCACGGCCACGCCGGAGGCGTTGCTGTCCGCACCTGGATAGAGAGCGCCGTCGAACACGCCAAGTCCGTCGTAGTGAGCGCAGACAAGGATGAACTTGGACGACTTGGGGTTGCCTTTGCACTCGGCATAAACATTCCGGCATATCCCCTTTTCGGTCTCAAAAGACTGAAGGCGCGGCTCCAGCCCGCACTGCTCGAAGCGTCTGTAGATATAGGCTGAAGCTTCCGCACCGCCGCGGGATCCGGGACGGCGCCCCTCCAGCAAAGGGTCGCTGAGGTGCTCAACGTCTTCCTTTATTCCCGCATTTGCATGACAGCAGAGCGTCAGGGCAAACAGCGTCAGGAGAATTATTTTACAATTGCGCTTCAATTCGGCACGATAAATGATTATCTTTGCAAAAATAGTGAAAAAGTTTCTCCTTACAATAGCCATCCTGCTTTGCAGCGCATTCCACGTCTTTGCCCAGTATGACAAGGACGTCTTCAACATGCGCGGGCGCCTGGCGCTTCAGGACGGGAAATATACCCAGGCAATAGAGCATTTCAACATCCTTGCCAAGCTCGACTCTACTGACTACTGGTGCTTCTTCTTCAGGGGAATCGCCAAGTATAACCTTGGCGACATAAGAGGTGCGCAGAAGGATTTCAACACCTCCGTGAGGCTCAATCCGGTATTCACCAACGGATACCACTACCGGGCCATAACCGAAAGCCGTACAGGAGATTACGAAAAGGCGTTCGACGATTTCGACAAAGCCATCAGCCTCCGTCCCGGCTTCAACGGCCTGTACTACAGCCGCGGTGTCACCAACTTCCTGGCAAGACGCTTCCCGGAGGCGGTAGCCGATTTCAACCGCTATATTCTCAAAGAGCCCAAAGACCCCTCGGCCTATCTCAACAGAGGAGCCTCCCATCTATTCCTGGGCGACACGCTTAAGGCCATGGAAGACTACAACAAGGCCATAAAGCTGGACCGCTTCGAACCTGAATGCTATATCCGGCGCGGACGTGTCTATGCAGCCCAGGAGAAGTATCCGGAGGCCGTAGCCGACATGACCAGGGCCGTAGAACTGGACAGCACAAATACCTTCGCATACTTCAACAGGGCATTGATGTACTATGAAACGCATGACTACAATGCCGCCATGCGCGACCTCAACAGAGTACTCAAGGATGAACCCGGCAACGCCCTCACCCTCTACAACCGTTCGCTCCTTTACGCCCAGGTGGGCGATCTCCCAAGCGCCCTGGAAGATATGGACCGCGTCATAAACATCAACCCGCGCAATGTCCTCGCCTACTTCAACCGCGCGGCCATATTCATGGAGATGGGACGCTGGCGCGACGCCCTGTCGGATTACGACCGGGCCATCGAACTGTACCCCGACTTTGCCAAGGCTTATCTCAACCGTTCGTACGTAGAGAACCTTCTTGGCATGACCAAAGAGTCCAAGGCCGATTACCGCACAGCACAGCGAAAAGTCGGCGAATACAGGGTCAAGAATGCTGCCGGAGAGGCTTCCTTCGCCGACACTACCCGCAAATACAACTCCCTGCTGGCGCTCGACGCCGACTTCGCCAAAAAGGATTTCGACAACGAACTGCTCCAGCACCGGGACATCGACATACGCCTGCGTCCGCTGTACAAGTTCCACCTGGCGGCAGAACGCGAAAATCGAAACCTCGCGCTCAGCAACCGCTACGAGAATCCTCTCATAGACCATTTCACCGACTCCGTGCCAGTCCCCGTGGTTGTGTCCAACAGTGACAGCCTTGCCACGCTCAAGCTTGTGCGTTCCCTGTCGTCCGTGCTGGCAGGAGACGGCAGTTCTGGTGCTGGCAAAGTAAAGCTCTCCCCTTCCGAAACTTTCTTCATCATGGGCATCTATGATGTGCAGCAGAAGAATTTCACGGGGGCTCTGAACTATTTCGACAAGGCTGTCGCGGCCTCTGAAAGTGATGCCGAAAAGGATCTCTATTCCCGCTACTACAAGGCATTCTACCTCATGAACAGGGGCGTGCTGAGGGCGGAGATGATTGCGTTCATCGCATCACTGGAAGGTAACGTACAAAAGCTTTCGATGGATGACCAGGGCGCGACACGGGCTCGTGTTTCCGACAGGGTAGCAAGGACTTACGACTACTCCGAAGCCATCGAGGACATGCAGGCTGCAACGGAAATCATACCGGATATCCCCTATCTGTACTTTAATCTGGGCAACCTGTACTGCCTGAGCGGAGAGATGGTCAACGCCATCGACGGCTACACCAGGGCAGTCAAGCTGTATCCCGGCATGGGAGATGCATTCTTCAACCGCGGACTGGTGCTTATATACCTCAAGGACAAGGAGAAAGGCTGCATCGACCTCTCCAGAGCCGGAGAGCTGGGCATAGGAGATGCGTACAGCGTCATCGACAAATACTGCAAGGACGACGATGAGCGTTAAATTCAAGTCTTTCTCGTCCGGCAGCTGCGGCAACTGCTACTTCCTGGGGCTGTTTTCAGAAGAAAGCCGCCGGAGCGAAGCAGGAGTAATAATCGATGCCGGCGTGAGTCCGCGCAGGCTCAAGAAAGAGCTTCAGGCAGACGGTCTTTGCTTCGATGACTTCAGTGCGGTCCTCGTTACCCACGACCACCAGGACCACATCCGTTCATTGGGTTCTTTCTGCAAGCATATCGGCAAACCCGTCTGGGCCACGGACAACCTGCACCGAGCCCTGTGCCGTCACAACATGACGAAATACCAGATAAACGACTACCGTATGGAACTCCGCGACGGCGTGTGGAACGAACTCGTGCCCGGGATGATCCGCGCAAGGTATTTCGTGGTGCCCCACGACGCCACAGAGACAGTTGGCTACGCCATCCTCATCGGGACCTACAAGTTCGTGATCATGACCGACATAGGCCGTATGACCGAAGAAGCCCTCAACTGGGCCAGGCAGGCCGACACGGTAGTGATTGAGAGTAATTATGACCCTGAGATGCTCCGGCTCGGGCCCTACCCTCCCGACCTTCAGAAGCGTATCCGCGACGGTCACGGCCACCTGTCCAACCCCGAATGTGCAGAAGCGATCAGGGCATTCAACCACGAAGGCCTGCAGCACATCTTCCTCTGCCACCTCAGCGAGCACAACAACACCCCCGAACTCGCCTACCGCGAAAGCCTCCCCTTCGCCGGCACCGCCTCCCTCGCCCCTCTCCCCCGCCAGACCGCCTCTCCGCTCATCACGCTGGCATACTAGCTTTTCGGGCTGCAGGTCCCGGACCGAAAAAGTCCCGCCTAACCGTGCCAGGCCGGCCGTTATCTGGGCAGGCAGGCTACGAAAGAAGGCCATTTTGTTCCCAGGCCGCCAATGAATCGGCCAGCATGGCACACCGGCAGTGCTATGACCGATATAATTTCGGATGATAAAGTACGAACTTGGGCTGAATTACCTTGGAGGTAAAAGGGAAAGCGCCTTGATAGAAGCTAAACCAGTCTGAAGCCTTTCAGGCTGGAGGGGGTGAAGTACAGGAAGCCGAACTGGTAGCTGCCGGGGCTGTCGGCGGAGCCGTAGAGGCCGAAGAATTCGAAGGCCTCGCGCAGGATCCTTTCTCTGTCCGTCTCATTTTCAAGACATTCCAGCGGTACGCCGAGCGACACGGTCTTATGGTCGGCAGCGCTGAACTTGACTGCGGCAGGAATGCCGGAGCCGCCATAACGCAGCCACACCGAGCCGCGGCTGTCGGCATTGCGCAGACCGTCCGTATGAGGCACGGCATAACACTTTCCGTTCATCTCATGATAGAACGGCATATCCGACAGCATCCCTATGCTGGTGCCATAAGAAGAAGCCCACTTGTAACCCAGAACCTCCTGCACGAATACCTTGGCCTGCTCCACAGCAGAAGAATCTACCTTGGCACCATAAACATTGCCCCACACATCAGTGGCTATACGCGAACCCGTCAGCAAGATGTTCCCGCCGCGGGCCGCCCAGACAGAAAGAGCCTCCTGCAGAGGTTTGGGGAAGACCTGGAAGCGGGCAGGAATTGCCCCGCGGCCGCACTTGGTAGACAACTGAGCGCCGCAGATAAGGTCCACGGTTCCGTAAGAGGCCGCAAGAGTAGTGTCGGCGCTGAAACTCTCCGCCGACATGGAACAGAACGGGAATCCAAGCTTCATGATCGAGCGTCCGTGGACTGCCGGATAATCGAAACTGTTGCCGGCAACGGGGATGCCCGCCTTGTCCACATAGGAGCCTCCGAATCCGGGAGCGTCGTCGCTCTCCCATTTAAGGGGACGCGTAAACTCGTAATTGTCACCAATATAGGTAATATCCCGCACATACGGCATACCATCGTCGAGACGGGACTCAAAGCCAGCATACTCAGGCGTATCTATCCACGCAGGAGCCGCCACGCGGTCAAAATTGTTGACTACCAGCACCGCGCCGCCGTTCTTCTTGAGCGGAATTCCGGCAGAGAGAATCTCGGACGGGAAAGAAGAACCGCCGTCGTTCCACGCCTCTATCTTGTAGGAATAAATGTGGCCCGGCTCGATAGGCATAAAAGCTTCACAGTCAGTAACCGGGACGCCTTCATCAAACGCACCGTCGTCTACACGCGTATATACAGTAAATCCCTTCGCCTTGGCGGTAGGCTCAAGAGGGTCCGCCGTAGGCTGCCACGCAAGATGCACGAGAGTGTCGCCCTGGAAGACAGCCGAAAAAGCATGTACGGGAAGAGGCTGGACCGTATAACCGGTTCCATAGCGGCAAGCCAGATACTTGAGCATGCCCTTGTATACGGCACGGCTGACATTGAACCGGAAAGCCGGATCCAGTCCGTATTTCATGTCCGCAAAGTTCTGGTGGGAAAGCAGTTCAAGGAGCATTGCCGGCACGTCGGTCGTGCGGGACTCACTGTAAGACCTGTCCCACAGCTGACGGCGCTGCCATTTGGGCTCGCACATGGAACGGATGTCTTCCACGATCTGGGTCTGCACGAAATCTGCATAGGTCCTGGAAGTCAAACGGTCCGTACCGTCAGAGAAATTTCGCTCATTTTCGCACTTCAGTGTGTATATAGACAAAGTGCCCACTATACTGTCATTGGGCGTGACACCGGCATCGGTATGGAAAGCAAGGGAACAATCAAAAGGTATCCCCTTCTGCTTGCGCATCATGCGGGTCCAGGAACCGCGGGTTGCATAATCGCAGGTATAGTCCGTGTCCCATTCCCGCAGGGTGCTGTCGGCTCCCGCCCAGGGCATCCAGTACGATGCGCCCTCGGCAAAACTCGGCATACCGGAAATCCTGCCTCCGCGGCAGACCTTGCCCATACCGCCTCCGAAGCGTACGGCGTCGGCGGAAACGCATTCTCCTGCATTCCCTTTGTTGTCCAGTTCTACGAATCCACCAGTTCCGGGAGCGAATTCGAATGTACCAAGATACATCCAAGTGCCGGCGCCCTTGCGCTGGTCAACCTCGAAACGGGTGGCGCCGCCCAGGTGGTGTACGGTATAACGCGCCGAACGGCAAGCATTGCGGCAGTTTCCCCAGCTCACGTACACGGCATACTCTCCCCTCTCGGGTATATCCGGAGTCCAGCGTGCCGAGGATGACGGAGTCACGCTGCACTCTGCACGGCGGAATGTTCCGGTGCGGAAAGGATTGTCGACAATGGAGTACTCCTGCTTGAGGTCGGCAAAACCAGTGCCCCAGTCGGCCCATTCGCCTTCCTCGGAATACTTGCCGGCAAGGCGCACAAGACCGTCGCCCTCACGCCGGAACGTTGAATCATTGTCGCAGATAACTTCGTTGCGCTGGATGTCGCGTTCGCGGGGAGTCATGACGTACGCGCCCGCATTCTCGAGCATAGGTATCAGGTAATCAAGTACATAGCTCTGCGTATACATATCTTCCACCGTCCTGTGCAGAGGAGCGCGCTGCCACCTCCACACGTCCATGGCCTCGTTGTAGTAGTAGCCATGGCTCTGCCAGAGAGCAATGTGCCGGCCGTATAAACCGCGGGAGATTTTGCGGGCGTCAGGACGCCGGACTACAGGAAGCCTCGGCGGGTTCTTGACAGAATAACGGAATTCAGGAGATTTACCGTTGCGGGTAATCTTGGGCGTCTGGAGCTCTTCCAGCCTGCAGCCGGAAGCATTGCATGAACCTACGCTGTAGCCCTGGAGGACGGTCTGTCCCTCGGTATTCAACTCCTTGAGGAACCATAGGATATCCTCTTCATGCCATGGATAATCTGAAAGGCCGCTCCCGAAGTAAAGGTCCAGAGCGTCTCCGCGCAGATATATCTTGTCGATCTGCACTTTCGACTTCACATTGAAGCGGCGGTTGCAACGCTGCGTCAATGTATCGCAAACCACGCTGAATTCCGAGGCGCGCGGAATGCCCTGGGCGGATGAAGCCACACTCGCCAGCAGCATGAAAGATATGATAAGAGCCCTACGCATTCTTCTTTTTATGCACAAAAAACTGAATTACAAAAGCAATGATGGCACCGCACATCAGTCCTATCCTGTCGGCCTTGAAATCTGCCGGGTCCATGTTCCTGTAGGGAAGCTTGCCCTGGTAGACCTCCGTACCCCAGGCCATAAGGCAGCCCGCTCCGAAAAGCAGCACGATAATGAACAGCGTCTTTACCACGCCGGGACGTCCGGAACCGATGGAGAAAAACGCCAGGATGGGAAAAGGCAGGAACATCAGGAAATGCACGATCTTGTCCAGCGGAAGCCCGAGAAAAGTCCTGGGGACGTCCGGCATCTTGGAAAAGTTCGCAAAGCACAATACCGCAACCGCTGCCAGATACAGCAGCGTCAACAATCGTATGATCCACACTTTTCTCATAGCGATTGCATATCGTAGAGTTTCTTGTAGTAGCCATCCAGGGCAAGCAGTTCCTCATGCCGTCCCCTCTCGACTATCCTGCCCTCGTCGATCACCACTATCTCATCAGCCCCCTTTACGGTGCTCAGACGGTGTGCTATGGCAATGGTGGTACGCGAACTCATAAGCTTGTCGAGCGCATCCTGCACGGAACGCTCGGACTCCGTGTCAAGCGAGGCTGTGGCCTCATCCAGAATAAGGATAGGCGGGTTCTTGAGAATGGCGCGGGCAATGCTCAGGCGCTGACGCTGCCCTCCGCTGAGCTTGACGCCGCGGTCTCCTATGTTGGTATCGAAGCCTTCCTCTTTTTCTTCTATGAATTCAAGGGCGTTGGCCACCTGCGCAGCGGCCCGTACGCTTTGGGAGTCGGCATTCGATACGCCGAAGGCAATATTGTTGTAGATAGTATCGTTGAACAGGATAGGATCCTGGTTCACATTGCCTATCAGTCCCCTGAGGTCACGCAGGGAAACGCTGCGGACATCTTTCCCGTCAATGTAGATAGAGCCTTCACTGACATCGTAAAACCTGGGAATCAAATCCACAAGCGTAGATTTTCCGGAACCGGAAGCACCTACTATTGCAACGGTCTTGCCCTTGGGAATCTTGAGGTTGATGCCATGCAGCACTTCCCGCCCGTCGGGATAGTGGAAAGAGACATTCCGGAACTCGATGCCCTGCTCGAATGCGGGCAGAGGTTCAGGATTCGCGCTCTCCTCTATCGTATTCTCCGCCTGCAGGATGGCGTCTATGCGTTCCATGCTCGCAAGGCCTTTTGGAATGCCGTAGGCGGCTTTTGCAAGCTCCTTGATAGGCTGGATGACGCTGTACAGGATTACCATGTAGAAGATGAACGTAGGCGCATCTATCACGGAGCGCTCGCCCAGAATGAGGGTTCCGCCGAACCACAGCACTATGGCAATCATCACAGTCCCGAGAAACTCGCTCACCGGGTGCGCGAGGACCTGACGCGTAGCCACGCGCGAACTCTTGTCCTTCATGGCGCCGGTCACCCTTTCAAAGCGGGCGGCCATTTTCTTCTCTGCCAGGAACGCCTTTATGACGCGCAGTCCCCCGAGAGTCTCCTCCACCTGGCTCATGGTATCGCTCCAGAGCATCTGGGCCTCGGTAGACTGACGTTTCAACTTCCTGCCTATCAGGCCCATAAGCCACATCATAATAGGCGCAAACACCAGCACGAACACGGTAAGCTGCCAGGAAATGACAATCAGGGTCCCTACATACAGAACTATAAGAATGGGGTTCTTTATGAGCATGTCCAGGACGCTGGTTATGGAGGTTTCCACTTCCTGCACGTCACCGCTCATCCTGGCGATGATGTCTCCCTTGCGCTCCTGGGTGAAGTACCCAAGGGGCAGGCCAAGGATCTTGCTGTAAAGCTCCATACGCAGGTCCTTCACAATCCCGGTGCGGATAGGCACCATGACTGCGGAAGCGCCGAAATAGCAGGCGGTCTTGATGGCCGTAAAGAACGACAGCGACAGGCACAGCAGAAGCAGCACCCGGGCCGGGCCCCACTTGGCCATGGCCTCGGTCACGAACCAGTAAAGATTGTTTATCGCTATGTCCTTGAGCGATGCGTCCGGGGTGTTCCAAGCCATGAACTCATACTGCATCTCATTGATATTGAAGAGTATCTGCAGTATGGGAATAAGCAGCGAGAAAGAGAATACATTGAAGACCGCGGACAGTACGTTAAGCACCACCGATCCGCCGAGATAGCCCTTGTAAGGGGCTGCGTAACGCTTCAATATTTTCCAAAAATCCTTCATTCTTTAAAAAGTCTTGACGGGACATCCAAACCAGTGGACCATCATCAGATAAATGGTTCCGCTGACCACGATTACGGCGGGAATGGTGAGCACCCACGCCCAGACGATATTCTTGGCCGTAATCCATTTGACCGATTTGACTCCCCTTGTGAGACCGGTTCCTATGATGGAGCCGGTGATAGTGTGCGTAGTGCTCACGGGAATGCCAAGCACTGCCGTGAGTATAAGGGTTATGGCTCCGGATGCCTCCGCGCAGAATCCCTGGGTCGGGAAAAGCTTTGAAAGGCCTTCGCTCAGCGTGCGTATGACCGACCATCCGCCGGTAATGGTGCCAAGGGCTATAAGGCCATAGCAAGTGAACTTCAACCACATCGGGACAAAGAAGCCGGTGTACCCCGCCGCCTGGGCCGCCTGGGCACCGTTGCCGTAAAGAAACTGGAAAACGGGATTGTCGGGGTTCTGGGCGAATGCTGTAGCCAACAATATTGCGATGATGCCCATGGTCTTCTGTCCGTCATTGCCGCCGAATCCCAGAGAAAAAGCGGCACTGGACAACAGCTGCATGCGGCGGAAACCCTTGTCTATTTTCTTTACGTTGACCTTATGGAACAAAAGCATGATAAGGCAGTTGAGCACGAATCCGAGCACTATGCCTATAAGCGGGGATATGAAGATAAACGCGACAATCTTGAATATTCCACTGGCAATCAGGTACTTTCCTCCATAGACGAACCAGACGGGGCCGATGAGCCCTCCCACGAGGGCGTGGGAAGCCGACACCGGCATGCCGAGTTTGGTGCAAAGAAACACGTACAGCACTGAGCCGAGAAGTGCGGCAAGTATCACATATACATCTATGCAGTTCTGGTCCACGATTCCCTTGCCCATCGTGGCGGCGACGGTCGTGTCAAAGAAGAACATGGCCATGAATATCCAGAAGGCCGCCCAGAAAACCGCCAGTTTAGGTGGCAGCGCCTTTGTGGCCACCACCGATGCTATGCAGTTGGCGGCGTCGTTCATACCGTTGGTAAAACTGAATGCCAGCGCTATCAGGGCTGTTATCAATACTATGGCAACCATGTCAGCTGTTCTTGACCACTATACTCCGGATTTTGCTGGAAACCGCCTTGGCTACGTCAGATGTATCTTCGAGAGCCTGGGCGATGTTCTTTTTCTTCACAAGCTCTATCGGATCCTTCTCATATTCGAACAGATTTGACATGTACGATTCGTAGATGTCATCGACGGAATGCTCTATTTCCTTGATGTCATCGCAAAGCTTATCCACCAGTTTCGCGTCTTTGCGAAGGGTATCGAAATGCTTTGTGGTCTCTACTATCAGGGCTGCAGCCTTGTCGATGAAGTTGGCTATCTCTATCAGTTTCTTGGATGTGTCCTTGGGCTGGTAGATAGCAATCTTCTTGGATGAATCCCTTATGGAATCCAGGAATCCGTCCATACCCTCGGCAAGCTCATGGATGTCATCCCTGTCGAATGGCGTAAGATAGGCATTCATGAGGACTTCCACTATCTTTCTGGTGATGGAATCACCTTCGGTCTCACGTTCCTTGATCCTATGCGCAAGCATCCTGCGGTTATCGGGGTCGGCTTCGCGCGTTTGTTCCAGAAGAAGTTCGGATGCAAGTTTGATATTCTCGGCGGATTGCACGAAGAGAGGGAAGAAACTCTTTTCTTTTACGACAAATAGCTGGAGGAAATGGTCGAAATTCATGATTTATGTAGATTTTTGAATGTATACTTCAAAGACAGAGTGGCGGCAAAGCCCTCAGGCAATGCGTCTCCGCAATCATAATATAAGCCCGGAATGAGCTGCAGCGTCCGGCCGTGGCCCAGAAAGGCGAAGTGCCGTTCTGGGATGACAGGGCTCCATGGAGCATGAGGGAAACCACGAAGTCGTTCATCGCTACTCTCTTCCAGGGTATGCCTCGAGGGCTTTGGCAAGACACTCAAGCGCCTGGCCGAGGTCCTGTTTGTTAAGCACATACGCTATTCGAACCTCCTGCCTTCCCTCTCCCGGTTCGGTATAGAAGCCGGCGGCGGGAGCCATCATGATGGTTGAACCCTTGTAGCGGAAATCACTGAGGCACCAGATGCAGAACTTCTCCGCGTCATCCACAGGGAGTTTGGCCACAGTGTAGAAGGCGCCCATGGGAATGGGGCTGTACACTCCGGGGATCTTGTTGAGTCCGTCTACGAGGAAATTGCGACGGTCCAGATACTCTTCATATACTTCGTGGAGATAAGAAGTTTCGACATCCACACTGGCTTCTGCGATCAGCTGGCCGATCAGGGGCGGACTGAGCCTGGCCTGGCAGAACTTCATCACGGCGTCACGCACCATCTTGTTCTTGGTGCAGAGGCAGCCGATCCTGGTGCCGCACTCGGAATAGCGCTTGGATACAGAGTCAATCAATACCACGTTTTCTTCAATCCCCTCCAGATGGAATGCGCTGATGTAGGGCATGCCGGTGTATACGAATTCACGGTAGACCTCGTCGCTGAAAAGGAACAGGTTGTGCTTCTTTACTATGTCCCTCAGCTGATTCATTTCGGAACGGGTGTACAGGTAGCCCGTAGGGTTGTTGGGATTGCAGATGAGGATGGCCTTGGTCCTGGGGGTAATCTGCTGCTCGAAAGCCTCGATCGAAGGCAGGCGGAAACCGTCTTCGATGCTGGTCTTGACCGACTTGATTACGGCTCCTGCAGATATTGCAAAAGCCATGTAATTGGCATAGAACGGGTCGGTAATGATTATCTCATCCCCGGGGTCCAGACAGGAAAGGAAGGCGAACAGAACGGCTTCGGAACCGCCGGCGGTGATGATGATCTCGTCCGGGCTCAGGTAAATACCATAGCGGGCATAATAACTCACCATCTTGGTGCGGAGCGAAAGAAAACCGTCGGAAGGACTGTATTCCAGAATTTTCCTGTCAATATTGTGAAGCGCATCAAGGGCGCATTGAGGAGTCTTGATGTCAGGCTGCCCTATATTCAGGTGATAAACATGTACACCGTTGCGCTTTGCAGCCTCTGCATAGGGCGCAAGCTTGCGGATGGGCGAACTCGGCATCATGGCCGCTCTGTGACTCAATTCCATAATAATCTCTATTTGAATGAATAGCGTACTCCGGCAGTAGCGCCGAACTGGCTCTCAAGCAGCTCTCCGGCATCTGCATACAGACCATAAACTACGTCCAGACAATGCCGGCCGGAGAGCTTGAACGGCACGTAACCGGTAAAAGCCGCGGAGAACTGCTTCAGGCCTTTGTCCACCGTGTTCTTCTCCCACCAGTTCCAGCCGCTCTCCCATGTGGAGGGGCTGATGAAAGGTGAGCTATAAGTGCCGTAATTATCGCTGAGCGTCAGCATTATACGGTAAGGGGCAAAGCGGAAGAGCTTGCCGGAAAGGCCCAGATGCATGGCTCTGTAACGGTTGTTCACAATCTTGCTCACTCCCGAAGACTCTCCGGTAAGGAACAGCGGGCCGCATATGCTGCGGCCGAAATGTGTCCAGCCGGACTTATAATAACCGTTGGTGAAGTAGTTGTCTCCGCCGAATATGTTCAGGGTCTTGTTGCTGTGCCAGTCTATCTGCTTGCCGTTTTCGTCGGTCTCTTTGGCATGGATCGTTCCCGACTGCCACATTGTGTAGTGGAACTCTACAAGGGCATCGGAAATCCAATGGTCCTTGTCTTTCAGGCCCCAGTGCAGGGTGTAAACTCCGTCGGGGATATTGTTGAAACGCATCCCGGACTTGTCGCTATAGGGTTTTTCCCACTGGAAGGTAAGATCCCATGCCTTCTCGCGCCAGCCCATGCGCAAACGTTCCGCTCCGCCATGGTCTCCGATGACGTTCATCTGGTCGCCCACGGTTCCGGAAGAAGAGGCGCTGCGTCCCGTAGCTACCCTGAAGTAATTGTCAAATGTCACGGGCATCGCTTCGTTAACCGGGTGCGTGCCGCCCCAAAGGGCGTAATGGTCAAGGCCGGCCTGGATATAGAAGTGTCTGCGGGTATCTACGGTAAGATAGCCCTGCAGGCGATGGACCAGCGCTCCGTCAACATAGCGGTCGTCCAGGGTCTTGTAGTCTCCCCACAGGCCCTGGACAAGCACGTGCCCGCCAGTGAAAGGAATGGCCCATGGCTCAAGCACGAGCTTATAGCCCGGCATAGTGCGGGCGTTGTTGCTCTCTATGATATGGCCTTCGGTCACGGACAGGGAGCCGAGCGACGGGTCTGCGCCGGCAAACTCCTTTTCGCGGTGCATCATGCCAAGGTCGGCCCGAAGCACTTTCCAGCGCACCCCTGCATAGAGTTCATCCACCATCAGCCTCGGAGCCTCGGCGTCCAAGCCAGGAAGCGAGGGCGAGAATGGGACTGAAGCGGCCAGCGATGCTCCCGCCTGCCATTGGAAAGTCTTACTCTCATCGAAAGGCTTCTCCGCCCTCAGAAGGCCCAGGACGCCGTTTGTCCCGGGCATGATTCCATTCTGGTTCGAGACCGCCCAGAACGGAAGCTGCCCCCCGGAAGACAGGGCGCCCAGAAGCATGAGGGAGAAGACGAAATCGTTCATTATTCGGGCTTGTAGGAATCCTTCAAGGTGGCGGTGCGGTTGAATACAGGATTCTCGGCAGTGCTGTCAGCATCCTTGATATAATAACCCGTACGTTCAAACTGGACGGCTATTCCGGAAGCATCATCCAGCAAAGCGGGCTCGGCAATCGCCCTTGTGACGATCAGCGAATCGGGATTCAGGAAATCCTTATAGTCCTTGTCTTCAGGGACCTGGCTCATGTCGGCGAGGGTGAAGAGACGGTCGTAATTGCGCACTTCGATATCCTTGGCGTGGGCGGTGCTCACCCAGTGTATAGTTCCCTTGACGGAACGCCACTCCCCTGTTCCGGGTCTTGTGGAAGGATCGTATGTGCAGCGGAGCTCGACTATCTTGCCGGTCTCGTCCTTCACCACCTCCTCGCACTTTATGATGTAGGTGTATTTGAGACGCACCTCGCCGCCCGGACGCAGGCGGAAGAACTTCTTGGGGGCGTCTTCCATGAAATCGGCGCGCTCGATATAGAGCTCGCGGCTGAATGGAACCTTGCGGGTGGCACCCTCGGGCTCAGCAGGATTGAGAGGACAGTCGAACCATTCCACCTGGCCTTCCGGATAGTTCACAAGAGTGACCTTGACAGGGTCCTGCACTACCATGTAACGGTTGGAACGGGCGTTGAGGTCCTGGCGGACGCACCATTCAAGGAGCTGGATATCAATAAGCTGGTCACGTTTGCTCACGCCTATCTTGTCGCAGAAAAGCTTGAGTCCCTCAGGAGTGTAGCCACGGCGCCTCACTCCGCACAGCGTAGGCATGCGGGGGTCATCCCAACCGGCGACAAGTCCTTTCTGGACCAACTCGAGAAGCTTGCGCTTGCTCATGAGGGTGTAGGTCAGGTTCAGGCGAGCGAACTCATACTGGTGGCTGGGATAGATGCCGAGCGTCTGGATGAACCAGTCGTACAGCGGCCTGTGGACATCGAACTCAAGGGTGCAGATGGAGTGGGTTATATGCTCGATAGAGTCACACTGACCGTGGGTGAAGTCGTACATAGGATATATGCACCACTTGTCTCCCGTGCGGTGATGGTGTGCATGCTTGATGCGGTAGAGCAGAGGATCGCGGAAAAACATGTTGGGATGCGCCATGTCTATCTTGGCCCTCAGGACCTTGGCCCCGTCGGGGTAGACGCCGTCGCGCATCTCGCGGAACAGACGCAGGTTCTCTTCCACGCTGCGGTCGCGCCAGGGACTGGGGGTACCGGGAGTTTCAACCGTGCCGCGGCCCTTGGAGATCTCTTCCTGGGTCTGGTCGTCAACATAGGCAAGTCCCCTTTCAATCAACTGTTCCGCCCACTCGTAGAGCTGGTCGAAATAATCGGAAGCATAAAGTTCCTTATCCCACTGGAAGCCAAGCCACTTTATGTCTTCCTTGATGGAATCGACATACTCGGTGTCTTCTTTGGTGGGATTCGTGTCATCATAACGCAGATTCGTCTTGCCGCCATATTTCTGGGCAAGCCCGAAATTGATGCACAGACTCTTGGCATGTCCAAGATGGAGGTAACCATTGGGCTCGGGAGGAAAACGTGTCAGGATGCTGTCCACCTTTCCGGTCTTGAGGTCATTCTCGATGATTTCCTCAAGAAAATTCAGTTTGCGTTCTTCTTCCATATTATTTAATGACCTTGTAATCAATAACTTCAGCTTCGTAGCCAAGTTTGTTGATGGCTTTCTTGAGTTTTAAGGTATCGGTTTTGGCCGGGTTGAAAACCACGGTTATTGTCTTGCTGGGCACATCAACCGTGAGATCCTTGACTCCCTTCTCAAAGCCGATATTTTCCTGAACTTTCGTTCCGCATTTGTCGCAATGAATAGTGCTGGCGAATACCACCTGCACAAGAGTAATCAAAACAATTAATACGTGTTTCATATCTTTTCCGTTTTCCATATTGTCATTCTGACCCCGGCATAAACACGGGCGCCCATCAAAGGTCCCCATACGCAGCTGGCATCAAAGCCGAGGCCGTACGGATCGTCAGCGCCGATTATTGGATTATGCTGGGTGAAATTGGCCAGGTTCTCCCCTCCCAGGTAAATGTCGAAACCCTTGAAACGCTTCGTAACCTGGGCGTATATAAGAGGATAAGGCTTGGTCCATCCATCTGCGTACATTTCGTCGACGGAGCGCATGAAATCCCACACATGGCAGGGCCCGTTGAGGGATGCGGTAAAATCGAAAATCCACTTGTTGAGCCTCGTGGCGTACTGGAGGTTGAGCACGGCCTTGTAGCGGTCTGTCATAGGCTTGATGTCGCTGCCCTGATGCACGAGAGGCTGGCGGGCGTCGGTGTAGCGGCCGGTAAGCGTCACGGTGAATCCCCTGAAGGGTTCCGTGCCGAAGTCAACCTGGATGTTGTCCGTCCGTGAACGGCCGCCGGCAAGGGATGTCAGAGGATAAAAATACACGTTGGTCGCCGTGTAATCGACGAGCATCTGTTCCACAAAGCGCGTCCCGAAATAATCCAGGCTTATGTAAGTCTTCTCCGAGCTGTCGAACGGCAGATACCAGGTGACATTGCCGCCGAAAGTCCAGGCATCTTCAAGGGGATGCGACAAGATCTCGCCGTCGAGGACTTTGGTTGTGGACAGGACACCGATATTGTCTATCAAGGGCGTGCTGTAACGAAGTCCCCTTCCTCCGTTGGCGCGCAGCACAAGCTGGTCCACCGGAGCCCACTTGAGGGTAATCCGGGGCGAGAAACGCAGCCCGGCGCCATTGTACCAGTCCGCCCTGAGACTCGTAATTGCCGAGAACTTCTCCGCCGCATGGAAAGTATATTCGGCAAAAGCCCCGAGGTCGTTGAGCATGGATACCCCCTTGAAATTGTCAATGCGGTCGAGTGGCTTGACATGCCATGACAGGTTTTCGCGGTATGCGTCGAAAGTGTTGCTCAGGCCGAGGGTAAAATGATGCGACTCAAGATGCTGGTCCTGATACAGAAGATTGACGAAGGCCGAGCGCTGGTCGGCATTATATGGGTTTTTACCGAAGCCGGCGTTCAGATCAACATAATTGAAGTCGGCGACTACGGCCACGTTACGGCTGTTGTCTTCGTTGAGGGGAACTCCCACCTTTACATATCCGTCAAGACTGTTGTTGTATATATTGGCCTGCCATGGAGAGGAACCGACCAGCTGCTGGCCGCCGTTCTTGCCGTCATGGATAGCACGGATCCCGAAGCGGACCTGCAGTCCGCTGGGGTCATAATAGAGCCAGCGGTTGCTAAGCGCGAACATGCCGCCGAGAGGATCGTCAACGAAAGTATCGTGGTTATGGTCCATCCCCACGAAATTGCCGCTACCGTGGGCAAGGATTATCGTGCTCCACTTGCCAATTTCGTCGAGCTGCAGGGCGCTTGCTACGTTCAGGTCCGCCTTGGTGTCGCTCATCACGGAAGCCTGCACGTACAGCGGGATTTCGTCGGTGGGCTTGCGATGCTCCATATTGATCTGGCCGGTCATGGACTCGACTCCGTTGATGACGGAAGTCACGCCTTTGGCGACCTGGATGCTCTCCAGCCACTGCGAAGGCACATAGCTCAGACCCCACGGAGCGGCCAGCCCGCGCATCACAGGACGATTTTCGTCCAGCATCTGGACATAAATGCCGCTCTGTCCGAGCAGCCGTATCTGGCGGGCTCCGGTCACGGCATCACTGTAGCCGACAGTCACGCTGGCCGAGTTCTCGAAGCTTTCCGCAAGGTTGCAACAGGCCATCTTGCACAGACCTGCGGCAGTTATAACTTCGGTTCGTATCTCCTTGCCTTTGGAAAGGAAATTCCCGTTTCCGGAAGCAGAGAAGACCGATGCCTCAAGCGTATCTTTTCGTTCGCCGTAGATTCCTGTAGTATCGGGCATCTGGGCATGGGCGAAAAGAGACGGCAGGGCTAGAAGAGCCGGCATCCAAAGCTTCAGAAATCTCATAGTATATTAAGGGATTGCTCCCGTATTTTTTCCAATTCGTCTTTCATTTTCACCACGGCCTTCTGTATGCCTGAATGATTGGCCTTGGAGCCGGTGGTGTTGATTTCACGTCCCATCTCCTGAATGATAAAACCAAGTTTCTTGCCAGGATAGGGCTCGGAATCTATTGTATCCAAAAAGTATGCGCAATGCTGGCGAAGGCGGACTTTCTCCTCGTTGATATCCAGTTTCTCGAGATAAAAAACCATCTCCTGCTCAAAGCGTTCGGGGTCGCATTTCTGGCCCAGTTCCTCAAGGGCCTTCTCCAGTTTGGCTCGCACAGCCAGAATCCTTTCTGCCTCATAGCCCTCGACTTCGTCTTCCAGTGCCTGTATGATGCGTACGCGCGAAGTGACGTCGCGGTACAGCGCCTCGCCTTCCTTTGCGCGGTATGCGCAGATGGAATCCAGGGCCTCTTCTATCGCCCTGTCCACCAAAGGCCAGTTGTCATCGGTGATGACGTCCCTGCGCACCGTTTCCACCACATCGGGCATACGGAGAAGGGTTGCCATCAAATAGTTCGGCTCGTGGAGCTGGAGGTTCACAGCCCCCAGCTCCCCGGCCAGTTCACTGATCTGCTTGTAATATTCGAGTGCGAGAGGCCGGTTAATTGTCTTGGCGGAAGAAGCGGCGTTCGGTTCCCATGTCAGAAATACATCTATCGTACCGCGCTGCAAACGCTCGGAAAGCCGTTTGCGGAGAGGCATCTCCTTGTCTTTGGGGATCAATGATGTCTTAAGACTTATTTCTGCGTTCTTCCCGTTGACGGAGCGGATCTCCACCGTCAGCTTTCCTCCTTCAAGCAAGGCTTCCGCCCTGCCGTAACCGGTCATCGACTGAATCATATCAATACATTTTAATCATACCCATGTCAAGGCCCCAGCAGCCATCGGTGATGATGGGTACCGGCTTGCCGTCAAGGTCGTTTACATAGATGAAATCGTCCACGAATGTGTGGGAGTGTCCGGACACCACCAGGTCTATTCCCCGCATTCCCGCCATGTTGGTCTGGTCGTCGGGGGTTCCGGCAGGTTCGCCTACATATCCGAAATGGGACAGCAGGATGACCATATCGCACTTCTCGTTCTCGCGGAGGTGCTTTGCCCACTTGTTGGTCTCGGCAATGGCGTCGAGCTGGGGAATACGGGAAGACACCACCTTGCTCACGCAGGTGCTGATGTTGGCCTCGAGTCCGATTATTCCGATTTTCTTGCCGCCCTTGTTCACTATGCACCAAGGCTTTACATACTGCCCTAGTTCGAATGAACTAAGGTCCAGGTTGGCGCAGACAATGGGACACTTGATGAGTTTGGCGCGCTCGGTAAGGCTCTCGATGCCGTCGTCAAACTCATGGTTGCCCAGGGTGATGGCGTCATAGCCCATGGCGTTGACCATTTCGACTTCGAGGGCTCCGTGCAGCTCGGTATAATAGGACGTGCCCTGATTGAAGTCGCCGGCATGCAGCAGCAGAACCTTGTCGGCGCCTTCGGCATTGCGCACGGAATCCACGAATGCGGCACGCTCCAGAATGCCTCCGCGACCCTCACGGTCGGGATCGAGATGGGAATGGGTATCGTTGGTGTGCAGAATGACGAGCTTGGGCCCGCAGGCACACAGGGCGGCAGCCGCCGCCAGTATTGCAAATATCTTTTTCATCACTTTACTACGACCCTCCCGTCGGTCTGGTATTCAATAGCTTTGCCCTCAGCGGTAAGATTGCGTATATACTGCTCGATGGCCCTGCCTATTATGACTTCGGTAATAATGAGTTTGGTGGCTCCGCGGGCTACGCTGATGTTGTCGCCTCCGTCAAGCAGGAAGTCGACGGTGGCTACGCCGTACTTCTTCTTGGGATCGACGGGCTTGCCGCCAACTTCGAGGCTCTCCAGCTTTTTGTCGGAGATGACCATCTTGACTCCGCTCACGCACTGCGGGCCGAACTGCGCAATCTGCTCCATAAGTGCGACCAGGTCCTTGCCCGGCAGTTCCACATAGCAGATTTTGTTGTTGAAGGGGAACATCGAACGAATGTCGTCCAGAAGTACGTCTCCCTCCGGCATATCCACCCGGATACCGCCGAAGTTGCTTACCGCCACGTCGACTTTGCGCTTTACGAGTTTTTCGGTTTCGGCGCGAAGCAGGTCGGCTACGAAGTTGCTGAGCTCAGACTCCGGAGCATGAGCCTCCATCTTCCTGGTGGAGTATGCGATAACCTCCTTGACAGATGCCATGGCAGGTTGCGCACCGATAAGGATTCCGGCTACCTTGGGTGTGGATCCATCGACAAACACCGTTCCGTTGGGTGCGGTGTAGACGCCGGCTGAATCAATCGTGCCGAGAGCTTCGGGCACGTTGTCTGCACTGGGGGCGGTTGCGCCTGTCCGGTGGCCGTCCATGGCAACTTTCTCCCATGTCATTCCCGTCTTGCATCCGAACAGGACGGGAATCGCGATAAGTACAACTGCTAACTTTTTCATCTTATTTTTGTTTGAGCCATTTCCAAAGGTCTTTCCAGGTGGACTTCTTGCCGAACATCAGGATACCTACCTTGTAGATCTTGGCGGATATCCATGCGCAGGCGGCGAAAGTCAGAATGAGCAGGACGATGGAAACCACGATTTCCCATACCGGAACGCCGAAAGGCAGGCGGGCTAGCATGACGATAGGCGAAGTAAAAGGAATCATGGAACCCCAGAACACCAGGGCGCTGTCGGGGGCCTTGAAAGCATAGATGGCGATAAAGAATCCCAGCAGCAGCGGTATTGTGAGAGGTATCTGGAGCTGTTGCGAATCGCCCTCGTTCTCCACTGCCGAACCGATTGCGGCAAACAGCGAAGCGTACAGCATGTAGCCGAATATGAAGAAAAGCACGAAGCATATGATTATGCGGCCGAAAGGAAGATTGCCAATCGTAGAGAGAATCACATTGGCTTCTCCCCCGTCGGAGAGGGCCTCGGTCACAGCCTCCGCCTGCTCGGCGCTCACGCCGCCCACGGTTTGCACCAGCTCTGCAGTATCCTGTCCGCCCAGAAGGTTCTGGCCCGACACGGCGCCCACGATGCCGACTATGGCAAGGGTGAGCACGATCCACAGGAAGAACTGGGTAAGGGCGACCAGTGCAACGCCTATGATCTTGCCGAACATCAGTTCCGTAGCCTTGACGGAACTGACAAGGACCTCGACCACGCGGCTGGCCTTCTCTTCGATTACAGAGGACATCACCATTCCGCCGAACAGTGCGATGAACATATAGATAATCATGCCGAGGATCATGGATACCATCATGTAAACACCTGATTCAGAGACCTTTTCCTTGCCCTCTTCATCCAGTGTATAGGAGCGCAGGCGGACATTCGCCTTGACGTCCTTCATGATTTCCTTGAGATTGTCCACGCCCGACTGTTCGATACGCCAGCTTTCAACGGCAGAATTGATCTTGGAATTGATGTTCTCGCTGAGGTCCATGCCCAGGGGCTTGGAAGAATAAATGTCGGCACTGACTGTCCTGGCTTCGGCATCCAGTTCGGATATGACGAGCAGGCCGTCATAGCCCTTTTCTTTCAGCGAAAGCTTGAGGGCGTCAATGTCTGCGTCCTCAACGATCGAGTAAGTGGCCGTTTCCGAATTCTCCAGGGCGGGAGCCACTATGCCGGACCGGTCCACAACGGCGATCGTCTTGGCACTCTCCTTGGTGCCAAGCATGATTAGCGTGGGAAGGAGCGCCAGCGCCGCAAAGAGCACGGGCACCAGAAAGGTGGTAATCAGGAAGCTTTTCTTCTTGACCTTGTTGAGGTACTCCCTGCTGATGATGATTCCGGTTGTATTCAGGTTCATTGCTTTTCAGTGACTAGTTTGATGAAAATATCGTTCATGCGGGGCATAAGCTCCTTGTAAGAATTGATAGTCACCCCCTTGGAAATATAGTTCTGCAGGGTGGAGGTTCCGTCGGTCTCGCGGGGGAGGACCTCGGTATGGCGGCCGTCGGCATCGGTGTAAACAAGCTCGACGTTGTTGTTGCCGTACTCGCGGCGAATCTGAGCGACGCCTCCGGTAATGACGAGACGCGCTTTGTTGATAAGGGCTATGTCATCGCAGAGCTCCTCGACGGATTCCATATTGTGGGTGGAGAGGATTATCGTCGCGCCCTCTTCCTTGAGGCGGAGGATCTCCTTGCGTATCACGTCGGCATTTACGGGATCGAAGCCGGAAAAAGGCTCGTCCAGTATCATGAGGGAAGGCCTGTGAACGACGGTGGTGATGAACTGGAGTTTCTGGGCCATGCCCTTGGAGAGTTCTTCCACTTTCTTCTCCCACCAGTCCTGGATGCCGAAGCGCACAAACCATTCTTTCAGCGACTTGCGGGCGTCCGCGGTGCTCATGCCCTTCAGACGGGCCAGATACATGGCCTGTTCGCCAACTTTCATTTTGCGGTACAGGCCGCGTTCTTCCGGCATGTAGCCTATGCGAGAGACGTCATCCTGGGTAATGGGGGCGCCGTTGAAAAACACCTCTCCCGCATTCGGGATCGTGATCCTGTTGATAATACGGATAAGCGTCGTCTTGCCTGCTCCGTTGGGGCCCAGCAAGCCGAAAATCCGTCCTTCGGGAATCTCCAGGCTCACATGGTCGAGAGCTACTTTCTCTCCGAAGTTTTTACAGACTTCCTTACATTCAATTATTGCCATTTCTATACAATTGTTCGAATTTATATTTAATCTCCAAATATAGTCATTTTTTGGCGGAATATCGTTATTTTTGTGGTGATGAAACGTTATCTGACTGCATTATTTTTATTTGCATGCGCCGTTGCGCACGCACAGGACATCAACGTCACCCCCTCGCCCGATTCTTCGATGGTGGCATTTACCCGCGGAAATGACCTCTGGGTCAGAAAAACAGCCGACGGAGAAGAAACCCGCCTGACCTTTGACGGCAGCGAGCTCGTACTCAACGGATACGCCTCCTGGGTGTATTACGAAGAGATTTTCGGCCGTCCCTCCAAGTACCGTGCGTTCTGGTGGAGTCCCGACTCGCGCAAACTCGCCTTCTACCGCTTCGACAACAGCAGGGTGCCGATGTTTCCCATCTACTCCCCCTTCGGACAGGACGGGAAACTCTCCCTCACCCGCTACCCTAAGGCAGGCGAAGAGAACCCTTCGGTGCGCATCGGCATCGCAGACATTGGATCCGGCATCACCTGGGCCGACTTCAAGGAAGATCCGGACCAGTATTTCGGAACTCCATTCTGGGGCCCGGAATCGGACGAACTGTTCGTAAGCCGCATGCCGAGGCGCCAGAACCTGCTGGAAGTATTCGCGGTAAGCGCCCGCGACGGAAGCCGGCGCCAGGTCTACTCTGAAAGCTACCCCACTTGGGTCACCTGGATTGAGGGCATGCTGTTCACCGAGAAAGGACTTCTGATGGCCCGAAACTTCGAGACAGGCTGGGAGCAGATCTATTTCCTCGGATACGACGGCAGCCTCAGGCGACTTACCGACGGCCCCAACTGGGACATCCAGCTGCTGGAATATGATGCCCGAAAAGGCAACTTATGGTTCATCGCCAAAAGGGATTCCCGCATACACCCCACGCTCTACAGGCTGGACAAGAAAGGCCGCATTTACACTCTGACCGACCCGGCGCTGTACACCGCCACGGCCAAGATATCACCAGACCGCAAGCATTTCGAGGCCATGGTGTCAACCGCCCGCAGCCCGTGGACGACAGTCAGCGGCAGCGCATTGAAAGTCAAGGATTTCCCTCCCATTGAAGAGAGTTCCGAAGAGCGTCCTTACCCGCAAATCGTACAAATTGACAACAACGGATTCGACCTGTACGGGCTCATGTCGCTGCCCAAAGATTTCGATCCGGGCAAAAAGTATCCCGTGGTCATGCAGCTGTACGGCGGCCCCGGAACCCCCTATGTCAGGGACTACTGGAACAGCCGCGACGCTTCCGATTCTTGGTGCTGGGAGAACGGCATAATCTACATCGTGGTAGACCCCAGGTCCTCCGGCGAAAACGGACGGAAAGGCATGGACGAGGCATTCGGCAGGATGACGGTGCCCGAGCTTGATGACTACATCGCCTGGGCCAAGTGTCTCCAGTCGCTCCCCTACGTCGACGGCGGAAGGATAGGAGTCGAAGGCTTCTCGTTCGGAGGCACCACCACTTCGATGCTCGTCCTGCGCTACCCCCAGTACTTCTGCTGCGGGATTGCCGGCGGCGGCGTGTACGACTGGAAACTCTATGACTCCCACTACACCGAACGTTTCATGGACACCCCCGCTGCAAATCCGGACGGTTATGCCGAGGCCAGCGTGCTGACATGGGTAGGAAATTGCGCCATACGCAAGACCACAGGCCTTCACAACGGCATTCCTGCCCTGAAGCTTACCCACGGCACCGGAGATGACAACGTCCACTTCCAGAATACGCTGCAGCTGGTCGACGCCCTGCAGAAGGCAGGCATCCAGTTCGAACTGATGATATATCCGGACGGAATGCACGGCTACCGCGGATACCAGCACGCCCACGACCTGGCCTCAGACCACCTGTTCTGGACTAAGCACCTGCTGGCGCCGTAAGGCTGCTGCACACGACAAGGCGGCGTTCCGAGCCTATGGTGCAGGCGAAGATGTGTATCTGTCCGCCTGGCCTTAGTCCCATACGGCGGCGCAGTTCGTCCGAAGACACCCTGACTCCCCTGGCGGTGACCTCCGCCTGCGGATAGCGACGCCCAAGGGTCTTTATAGCCGATGAACTGAACGGAATATCCTCGACGATGCGGAAGAACTTTCCGAAGTGTGCAAGCTCTTCGTCGAAAACCCGCGTGCTGATCTCGGGACCGAGACCCGACTTTGTGAGTGCCGCAGACGGCAAGAAAAATAGCTTTTCTTTTCCAGGGGCCTCTTCCGGGCCATAAGTTCCCGAAAAAGAGTGTCCGTTTTCGTAAAGGATCACCCGGGGCTCCCCTGAGGGGCGCTTTGAGCAGAGGCACAGGATTTCCTTGCACTCTCCCTCCGCACCCACCACATGAAGGGCCGACAAAACGCCTTCCAGGCGCCGCCGGAGCATGGTAAGGTCGGCCATGGGCGACACCTTGACCATCACTTGCGGAGCCATCTCCAGCAGCAAGGGCATAAGTGAAAGCACATCCGGCGAACACTCCTCAAGAAGGAAGATCTTCTTTCCCGAAGCGTCCCGGCGGGCGGGGTCAAGATATATCAGGTCCGGAGCGAATCCTTTCAGCGCCTGCTTCCAGTCAGTTGCTTCCGGGCTGATTTCGAAATTGTTGAACGCGATGTTCTTAATTCCCATGGAAGCAAAGTTACGCTCCACGCAGGCGCACAGGGCCGGATTGCGCTCGTTGTACCACACGGCCTGCGAGCATAGAGAAAATGCCCAGGCATCCGCCCCGAGCCCGCCGGTGAGGTCCGCCACCCTAAGGCCTTCTCCGGCCAGTGAAGCCTTGTAGCGGGCGGTAACTTCAGACGAGCACTGCTGAAAATTAAGCGAATCAGGTACCTCGATATCATACTCCGCCCAGGACGGCAGCTTGGATGCGAGTTTGCTGCGTCTTTTCTGTTCAAGTTCCCTCAGCTGATCTGCAAATCCTCCGTTCATAGGAAAAATGAGTCCTTGAAATTGACGAGATACACTTTTTCTACAGCCCTGGTCATGGCAGTATAGAGCCACTTCAGATCCTCAACGGATTGAAAATCCTGCCAAAAGGGATTGTCTATGAACACACAGCTCCACTGCCCGCCCTGCGCCTTGTGGCATGTGATGGCGTCGGCATACTTGAGTTGGAGGGCATTGAAATAGGGGTCTTCGCGCACCGCTTCCCAGATGCGTTTTTTGCTGCCGCGGTCGGCATAATCGGCGCTGACGCCGGCATACAGGGAGTTCTGCTGTTCCGAAGTCAGCGAAGCCGACTCGCTGCGGAGAGTGTCCAGGCACACCTTTGCCTGCACTTCCGCATCGTCATAATCCGGGAACGAGAGTATAGCGTCGGCGAACCTCAGCCCGTAACGGTCCTCGTAATTCCAAATCTTGCGAAGAACGGCCACATCGCCGTTTGCGATATAGTCTATTTCTTCCACGTCCTGGACAAACTGATAGCAGTTCTTGACTATCATGAACTTGTCTCCGCGAGCCAGCTCCTCATCCTTGTAGAGCACCTGGGATCGGATGCCCAGGTTGTAGCGTATGGCCCTTTTGTTGGAGCGGCACAGCACTATCGTATCGTCGTATCCGTATTTGTCGTACGCATCTGAAAGCGCCTCAAGGAGCTGTCCTCCCGATATGCGTTCCACTTCCCCGCCCTCACAGGCCTCGAGTCCCAGCGAGTCGAAGCAGTCGTCGGGAGACGCATCCTCTATCATATGCCGCAAAAGCGTAGCATTGCGAAGCACGGCAGACCCGGCAGCCTGGCGCACCACGGTCCGCAGTACAGCCGATTGCACCCCGCCGAAAGAATCCATGAATTCCGGGACAAGCGCAGGCGAGGCTTCAAGGCCGACTGGCGGCAACTGGGCGGCGTCGCCAAGCAGGATGAGGCGGCAGTCATTACCGGAACGCACGAAATCGACGAGGTCCGACAGCAGGTTGCCGGAGCCGAAAAGGCTGGTCTGCTGCTGGGAATTGTCTACCCCGATGAGCGACACTTCGTCAACCACGAAAAGAGTATGGACCGCCTTGTTGGGAGCCAGCGAAAACTGGCCGTAACCATCGCTGCCGACGGATTTTTGGCGGTAGATATGCTTGTGCACCGTACTGGCAGGCCGGCCCGACATTATCGACAGCACCTTGGCGGCCCTTCCGGTGGGAGCAAGAAGTATGGATTTTATTCCGAGTTTCCGAAGGCTGGAAATCACAGCGGAGAGTGCCGTCGTCTTGCCGGTGCCTGCATATCCATTGATGACGAAGATATCGCCATCGTCGGAGCACAGAAAATCAGCGAGTTTACGGAAAAGCGCATCCTGGCATGCTGTGGCCTCGTATGGGAGACTCTTGAGAAATCCTTCGTACAGTTTCCCGGAATCCATCAGCGGTTGCGCTTGTCAAAGATCATAGCCACTACTGCCAGCACCGGGTATATCTCTATTCGGCCAAGAAACATATCCATGGTGAACACTGCCTTGGCCGCATCGGATGCACCGGAAAAGGTGCCGAGCGACCCCATGTCTCCGAGCGCCGGACCTACGTTGCTCAGGCTGGTGATGGAGGCGCCCAGGGCGTTCTGCCAGTCGATTCCGGCCCACAGCGTCAGCAGGATAGACAGAGAAAGCAGAATCGCGTACATCACAATGTACAGGAGATGCGGAGATACGTCCTCATCTCTGAGCACACGTCCTCCGAACTTCACCTCATTGACCGAAGAGGGATGGAGAATGCGTCCTATATGGCGGCCTATAGTTTTGAATGTCAGCAACATGCGGTCTATCTTGAGACCGCCCGAGGTGGACCCGGCACAGGCACACACCGCCGCCGGCAGCAAAATGATGGCGCACAGGAGTCCGGGCCAGGTGCTGTTGTCGAGCGTGGCGAATCCCGTGGTGGTGGAAATGCACATTGTCTCGAACAGTCCATTCCAGAGGGAATCTCCCCATGAGTCGTAATAGCCATAGGCCTTGAGCCCGATGCCAAGGAAAAGGGCAAGTATCAGGATCGAGGCCGTGTAGTACTTGACTACAGGATTGTTGAGCGGCTTGAGGGAACGCTTGACTATGGTCAGGTAAAGCAGACCATAATGCAGCGACGAGAGGTACATGCACAGCATCGTGGCTCCCTCGATCCAGCGGGAATTGAAAGCACCTATGGAAGCGTTCCTGGTGCTGAATCCGCCTGTCGCCGTAACGCTCATCGCATGGCACAGGGCATCGAAAAGAGGCATTCCCGCAAGCAGATACAGGACAAGGGCCAAATCGAAGATACCCAGATACACATAAGCAAAAATATACACGATGCGGTTTGTGCGCGCAGAATAGGCTCCACGGGACAGGCTGCCGAGTTCCATGTTGACAAGGCGCAGCTTCACCGGGCTGGAATCGGGTATGATGAGTAGCAGGAACACCACTACTCCCAGACCGCCGATAAAATGCGTACTGGACCTCCAGAACAGAAGGCTGCGCGGAAGGGCCTCCACGTTGTCCAGGATGCTGGACCCCGTGGTGGTGAAGCCGGACACGCTCTCGAACCATGAGTTCATGACCGTGAAAGGCCCGCCCCATAGGGCGTATGGCAGCATGCCGAACACAAACGAGAGCAGCCACGCCAGAGTTATGGTGACGTAGCCTTCCTTGAGGGTTATGGACTGCGTGGTATGGACAAAGATGAAGGGGAAAATACCGACTATGAACGTAATGGTAAAGCTGATGATCAGCGCCGCGAGGGCACTGTCATTGCCGTTCAGCACCGATACCAGTACCGAAAGGAACATGAAAAGCGAGCTCACCAGAAGGGCGAGCCCGACGTTACGGCTGATTCCCTTCCAATTCATCCTGCATCTTGGACTTCAACTCCTTGAGGCGCTTGCGAAGCTGCATATTCTCGGATACGACTTCCGAAATGCCGTCGTTCAGCTTTCGCAATTCATCATCCCCCTCGAAGGTATAAGTGTATTTTTTGTTGTATGACCTGTAGCCGTCCAGGCCTTCGAGCATCTTGCCCAGAGGCTTGACATAATAGGACAGGACGAAAAGCAGCAGCATCAGAACAAGCATCAGTCCCACGGCCACGGCCACGATTCCCGGGATGATACTCCTGTAAAAGCCCCGTTCGAATGTCTTTGAATTCTTCTCGAGGTCGTTGTAGATGGCCTTTTCGAGGGCGTCGATATCGGAAGAAAGCTGTGCGAAACTGGGCTGCAGGCGGTTGAAATACCAGCTGCGGGAGTCTATGAAGTAGGAATCCAGGACATTCTGCAGTTCCAGCGACGTCAGCACATATGCCGAGCACGCATAAACTACAGAGTCTGTCAGGGGCTGGATAACGTTGGACTCCATGGACGTGCGGAGACTGTCGCAGTGAGACAGGAAATACTCCTGGTCAAATTCGGGCACTTCCGCCGCAGAATCGTCTCCGATGACGGCAAGTATATCCAGGTTGTACTTGTTGCTGATATCGGCCAGTTTGTGGGCCGTGTTGAGACTGCTGATATCGTCGGCAATCAAGCTGGAAACGTAATTGCTCATTTTTGCGTATTCCAACACAGAGATGACCTCCGAAATCAAAAGTATCACCGCTATGGCGCACAAACTTATTGTTAATTTCGCCTTTATCGACAACTTCATTTTAAATTTTTTTACAAAATCTGCACAAATATAGGAATTAATTGATTATTTTTGCAAAACTACTCGCTACACGATGACCAATACTTTCCTCAATGATAGTTCCAGCAAGAGTTCCGAGGCCAAACGGGACATACTCCGCCTTTGTATAACACACGAAGACTCAAGTATTTCCTACTTCAGCAAAACTCTCGGAATCAGCGTTCCCACTGTCACCAAGCTCATTTCTGAACTTATCGAGGAAGGATTTATCCTTGACGTTGGCAAAATGGGAACTTCAGGGGGGCGCAGGCCAAGCATCTACGGGCTTAACCCCAGCGCCGGTTATTTCGTGGGCATCGACGTGGCGCGGCACCATTTCCACATCGCCATCACGGACTTCAAGGGCAACATGCTCAAATACATCGAGGACATCGAGTTCGTGCTTGAATCCAACTCGGAGTCTTTCCGAGACATGTGCCGCATGGTCAAGGACAACGTCGTAGCCAACGGCATCCCCTGGATCAAGGTCCTGGCGGCCGGAGTGAGCCTTTCCGGACGCGTGAACCCGGAGCAGGGCTACTCTCTCACCTACTTCGTAAGCGACGACCTGCCCCTCAAGGACCTGTTCCAGAGGGAACTCAATGTGCCCGTCAGCATCGAAAACGACTCCCGCGCCCTCACCTACGGAGAGTACATGAATCTCGGCAAGAACGCCGACAAGGACATGATCGCCATCAACCTCAGCTGGGGACTCGGAATGGGCATGATACTCGACGGACATCTGTATTACGGCAAATCTGGATTCTCAGGCGAAATAGGCCACTTCCCCCTGCTGGACAACAACATCATGTGCCGCTGCGGCAAGATAGGATGCCTGGAAACAGGCGCCTCAGGCTCCGCCCTCCACCGGATAATAATCGACAAACTGAAGGCCGGCAGGCGCTCCTCCCTGTCCAGGATATACAAGGAAAGGGGCAATCTGGAACTGTCCGAAATCCTCAAGGCCGTAAGCGACGGCGACGTCCTGGCCATAGAATGCATAGGCGAAATCGGAGATACCCTCGGACGCGGCATTTCCGGCATCATCAACATGTTCAATCCGGGGCTCGTCATCATAGGCGGCCGTCTCATCGTAGGAAAGGAACACCTCATCCTGCCCATCCGCACCGCGGTCAACAAGCTTTCGATGGACCGTGTGGCGGCAGATACAAAAATAAGGCTTTCCACCCTGGGGAGGAAAGCCATAGTGCTTGGCAACTGTCTGCTTGCCAGGAAAAAGCTTCTCGGAATCTAGCGCCCCGAGTACATCTGCTCGTAGTAGCGCTGATAGTCTCCTGAGGTGACATTGTCCATCCAGTCCTGGTTGTCAAGATACCAGCGGACTGTTTTCTCTATGCCTTCCTCGAACTGCAGGCTCGGCTCCCAGCCCAGCTCACGCTGTAGTTTCCGGCTGTCGATGGCATAACGGAGATCGTGTCCCGCGCGGTCGGTAACATAGGTTATGAGGTCCATGTCCGCACCTTCGGGACGGCCCAGCAACCTGTCGACGGTATGGATGAGCAGCTTGATCACGTCGATGTTCTTCCACTCGTTGAATCCGCCTATGTTATAAGTCTCGGCGGGTTTTCCCTTGTGGAATATAAGGTCGATGGCGCGGGCGTGATCTTCTACATAAAGCCAGTCGCGCACATTCTCTCCCCTGCCGTATACGGGAAGAGGCTTCCTGTTTCGTATATTGTTGATGAACAACGGGATGAGCTTCTCGGGGAATTGATAGGGGCCGTAGTTGTTGGAGCAGTTGGTCACAATCGTCGGCATGCCGTAGGTGTCGTGGAAGGCACGCACGAAGTGGTCGCTGCTAGCCTTGGCGGCGCTGTACGGGCTGTGGGGCTGGTACTTCGTGTCCTCGGTGAAGAATCTCTCGCCGTATGCAAGATGATGACTGCCGGAGCTGGCTTTGGTTGTGAACGGAGGCTCGATTCCATCGGGCCTTGTCATCTCGAGTGCACCGTAGACCTCGTCGGTGGAAATATGGTAGAAACGCTTGCCCTCATACTTCTCGGGCAGACTTTCCCAGTAAAGGCGGGCAGCCTGCAGCAGGCTGAGCGTTCCAAGCACATTGGTCTTTGCAAAGGTGAACGGGTCCTTTATGCTGCGGTCAACATGGCTTTCTGCGGCAAGGTGGATGATTCCATCCACTTTTTCGGCCGCCATCAGGGCGCACAGGGAGTCGAAATCGCAGATGTCGAGTTTGACGAAACGGTAATTGGGCTTATCCTCCAAATCCTTGAGATTGGCAAGGTTGCCGGCGTAGGTCAGCGAGTCGACACAGATGATGCGGTACTCTGGATATTTGTTTACGAACAGGCGCACCACATGGTTGCCTATGAATCCGGCGCCGCCGGTGATGATGATGCTGCGTTTCATTTTTCCTCGATAAGTTTCAAAAGATACTGTCCATACTGATTCTTGGCCATCGGGGCCGCTATTTCACGGAGCCGCTCCGCAGAGATCCAGCCCTTGCGGTATGCGATGTCCTCAAGACAGGCGATTTTAAGGCCCTGGCGTTTCTCAATGACCTCCACAAAGGTGCTGGCGTCGCTCAGGGAGTCGAATGTACCTGTGTCCAGCCAGGCAAAACCCCGGCCGAGAGTCTGCACCTTGAGCTCGCCGGCGGCAAGAAACTCCTGATTGACGGTGGTGATCTCAAGCTCTCCGCGAGCCGAAGGCTTAATGTGGGCGGCTACATCCACCACCTTGTTGGGATAGAAATACAGGCCGACCACGGCGTAATTGGACTTGGGTTTGGCAGGCTTCTCCTCGATGCTCAGGCAGTTCCCTTGAGCGTCAAACTCGGCCACGCCGTAGCGCTCCGGGTCCTTGACCCAATATCCGAAAACCGTAGCCATGCCATCCTCTTCCGCGGTGCGTACGGCCTCTTTGAGTTTGGGGGTAAAAGCATCACCGTAGAAAATGTTGTCGCCAAGTACAAGGCAGGCTGAGTCGTCCCCGATGAAATCCCGTCCTATGATGAAGGCCTGTGCCAGACCGTCCGGAGACGGCTGCTCCGCATACTCGAACCGTACACCGAAATCGGAACCGTCACCCAGAAGACGCCGGAAGCCCGGAAGGTCCTGGGGCGTGGAGATAATCAGTATATCCCTAATCCCGGCAAGCATGAGCACGCTCACGGGATAGTAGACCATGGGTTTGTCATAAATCGGCAGAAGCTGCTTGCTGACGCCTTTCGTAATGGGATAGAGACGGGTGCCGGAACCGCCGGCCAAAACTATTCCTTTCATAAAACCTGCATTTTTGACAGACACTCGGACAGGCTGTCCCTCCAATAAGGGACCTCGACTCCGAAACTTTGTATTATCTTGGTTTTGTCCAATACAGAGTAGGCTGGCCGCTGAACCTTGGACGGGAATTCAGAAGACCGGCACGGCACAACTTCGCAGGCGGAATTACCGGCCATTGAAGCTATCTCCCTGGCAAAGTCGAACCAGCTGCACACTCCCTGGTCAGAGTAGTTGTAGATGCCGCTTCGGCCAACATAAAGGCGTTCTTCGAGAATCTTGAAAATCGCCTTGGCAAGGTCAAGGGCGTATGTAGGAGTGCCCACCTGGTCGATCACCACGCTCACGGAAGGCTTGGAAGAAGTGAGCCTGAGCATGGTCTTTACGAAATTCCGCCCGAACTCGCTGTAAAGCCAGGCAGTACGTATGATAACATGTTCGCAGCCCGATTCCAGGACAGCCTGCTCGCCGTGCAGTTTGGTGAGACCGTATACTCCTGTAGGAGTGCCCTTCATATCCTCGCGGCACGGTGTGTTATAGACCTCTTTCCCGAACACATAGTCGGTGCTGATATGTACCAGCAGGCCTCCCCTGCCGGCCATGGCGCGGGCGAGTATGCCCACGGCCTCGGCATTGAGCCGCTCGGCCAGGGAATAGTTGTCCTCGGCAGCCTCCACATCGGTAAAAGCCGCACAATTTACAATCACATCCACATTCTCGGACTCTATCATGGCCTCCACATCCTGCGGCGAGGTGATGTCGAGTTCCGCCACATCAGTAAAGATGTAGCGGTCCCTGGACGACGCTGCCACAAGCTTTATTTCACTGCCCAACTGTCCGTTGGCACCAGTCACAAGAATATTCATATCTTTTCAACTGTCTGTATGTCCAATTCTACCGTAGCCGTTCCAAGCGCTCCAAGGCGAACCGCCAGGCACCTGCCGCCGGCAACGCTTACCAGCTCACATTCCATTCCGGCCAGCGGTCCGTCTATGACGCGCACCCTGTTGCCCGGAGATGGATTCTCTCCGCTTACACGCACTGATCCGTTGCCTTCGACCATCCTTTGAAAGGCTTCCATCTCAGAATCGCGTACCACCTCGGCCTTGCCGTCAGCGGCCAGGAAGCGCCAGATGCGCGGTTCGGCCGCAAGTATCGCCGCACGCTGGCCGTCGGTGCAGCGAATGAAGATGAAGCGTGGGATCAAGAGGCATTCCACCAATTTGTTCCTGTCGCTCCATCTATGCAGTTCCCTGCGCAGGGGGAGATAATGTTCGACACCCAGACGCGCAAGCGACTGCGCCACCTTCTTTTCCTGACAACTTCTCACGCACCCCACGAACCAGCAGGGCTGAAGCCGTTTATCCTTTGTGGTCATACTCCGAGAACTTGGAGTTCTTGGAAATAAATTCAGGCACCACCTGCTTCATCAGTTTGACCATGGCAGGAATCTCGACCTCGCGTGCGAGGGTTCCTAGCCGGTGCACGGCATCCTGAGCCTCTGCGTAGGAGTATGTACGGACCTTGGCTACACGGATGCGCCCGTGCTTGGTAGGCTCTGTGTTCTCCACGTTGGAGAGAACTTCTTCGTAGAGTTTCTCTCCGGGGCGAAGGCCAGTGTACTCGATCTTGATGTCACGGTCTACCGTAAGCCCGGAAAGCTCGATCATCCTGCGGGCCAGGGTATCTATCTTGACGGGATCGCCCATGTCGAAGACGCATATCCTGTTGGCTGTATCCATTATGACCGCCTCCATCACAAGGCGGCAGGCCTCGGGAATGGTCATGAAGAAACGCGTAATGTCCGGATGGGTCACGGTGACGGGACCGCCCTTCCGTATCTGCTCGCGAAAACGAGGGATTACCGAACCATTGGAACCCAGGACGTTGCCGAAACGGGTAGTGACAAAACGTGTATGGCCTTCGTGCTGGCCCTGTTCTATGGCCAGGCCAAGGCTCTGGACGTAAATCTCGGCGAGACGCTTGCTGCATCCCATGACATTGGTGGGATTGACAGCTTTGTCCGTCGAAATCATAACCATCTTCTCCACGCCGTATTCTATACACTTGTCCGCCACATAGCTGGTACCCACGAAGTTGACAAGCACGGCCTCGCAAGGATTCTCTTCCATCAAGGGGACGTGCTTATAGGCAGCCGCATGGAAAACCACGTCGGGGCGGAACCGGCGGAATGCATAATCAAGGCGCTGGGGAGAACGGACATCGCCTATTATCGGAGCGAAATCCAGTTCGGGGAATGTATCCTCCAGCTCAAGGCGCAGGTTATGGGTGGGTGTCTCCGCATTGTCAAACAGCACCAGTTTCGAAATGCCGAATGTGGCCAGCTGGCGGCAGAGCTCAGACCCTATGGAACCCGCGGCTCCGGTGACCATGACCGTCTTGCCGGAGAAGCCCGCCTTTATTTCATCCATCGAGACCTTTATCTCGTCGCGGCCAAGAAGGTCCTCGATCTTGACGTCGCGTATACCTACTCCCCTGTCCTCTCCAAGTTCTCCTACCTCGGGAACATAAAGCACCTTGAGTCCGAGGTCGAAGCAAATCTTGACAAGGCGTTCGTTCTCGAGGCGGGCATCTTCCTTCCTGGTGAACAGGACCCCGGTTGCGGACAGCGTGAGGGCAAGACGGTCGACATCCTTGGCATCTTTGAAATAATAGACCGACTTGTTCGCGAATTTGGCATATTTAAGGGAAGAGTCCGGAGATATGACGCCTATAAGTTCATAGTGGGCAGAATTCTTGAAACGGGAAATCGCCGATTCGCTCTTGTCCGACGTCCCATACACAAGGACACGGCGGCATTTCTGCAGTTCCCTGACCTTTGATTTGTAGATATCGTAAGTGTATATCATCACAAGACGCACACCTACGATGAGGAGCATCGAAAGCAGCAGGTCCAGGGAAAGCAGCATCACAAGTACGCCGTCCATGCCCACGAAGGCAAGAAGGGACACCAGCATCATGACTTCCTTGCCGGTCAGCGCGATAGCGAACTTTACCAGGTCCTTGAAGGTTGTATGCCGGATAATGATGGCATACGTCCTTACGGCAAGAAACATCACCAAGGAAGACAGCAGGGATGACAACATCCACACGAGCCAGTACCGCAGGCCGACAGTGTAGAAGGAATCCGTGAACGTGCCCCCGAAGGCAATCAGCGCGGAGGCCAGTATCGACAAGAATACATCCATGACCAGTACCGTCTTGACATCGAGGTACTTGGACGAAAACTTGCCTATCTGTTTATCTAAGTGGAAACTCAAAACTCAAACTTTACTTCTGGGAATAATAGTCATATGAGTGATATGAACCGTAGCCATAGCGGTATCCGTATCCGTAGCCTCCACGGCCAGAGGTCATCTCGGTCGCATTCAGCAGCACAGACAGGTTGTTCAGTTTGCCGCTCTGGTAGATGTCTTCCAGTTCAGCCAGCATAACCTTGTCTAGCAGTCCGGCACGGACGACGAAGATCGTGCGGTCCGCCATTTCAGATATAATCTGGGTATCTGCCACGATATTGAAAGGAGGACAGTCTATGATTATGTAGTCATACTGCTCGCGAAGCCTTGCCACAAGGTCGGCAAACTCTTTGCTGCCAACCAGTTCGCTGGGGTTGGGAGGAATGATGCCCACAGGAAGGATTTCCAGATTGTCATAGCCTTCAGGCCTGACAAATACGGATGAAATCTCGAAGTTCTCTCCGGAAAGGAAGTTGGAAAGTCCCTTCTTGGGAGAATCGACAAGCTGCGAAAGCGAGGCGTGGCGAAGGTCTCCGTCGATGAGCAGGACCTTGAAGCCCTTGATGCTCAAAGCGGCGCCAAGGTTGGAGGCCACAAAAGTCTTTCCGGAACCGGGATTGAAGGAAGTCGTGATCAAGACGTGATGGTCGGAGCCGCGGCTCATGAACTCGAGGTTGGTACGGCACACGCGGAATGCCTCGTTGACGGCGTCGCGGTTGCCGTGCTGGACTAGCAACGACACCTTCTCTTCAGGAAGGTTCTTTTTAAGCTTCTTATTCAACTGCATGTTCAACTGCTTGATATCCAAGCGTTTCTTCCCATGGAGAGGCACCTCTCCGAGGAAAGGGGCCGTGATGGACTCAAGATCCTTGCGGTCACGTATCTTGGTATCGGTAACAGTCAGCAGGTAGAGAATGCCCAGCGGTATCAGGATACCCAGAAGCAGGGCAACCAGGAGAATCTGCTGGGTCTTGGGAGAAGTGGGCCTCGAAGAGCCGGTGGGCCTGGTGATCACACGCGTATTGTAAGCTGTAAAAGCCTGCGAAAGCTCGTTCTCTTCCCTCTTCTGCAGCAGGAAGATGTAAAGGGCTTCCTTGACCTTCTGCTGACGCTCTACGCTGAGAAGGTACTGCGACTGCTTGGGGTTGTCGGCCAGACGGGAGGTAGCACGCTGTTCGGCTTTCTGAATGTTGCTGATCTGGGCCTGAAGCGTATTGATCATGTCGTCGATAGACGCCAGGATGGTGGCACGCATGTCGCTGAGGTTGGCGTTCATCTCCTGCACGATAGGGTTGCGCTCGGAAGAATTAGCCACCAGGTTGTTCCTGCGGAGGACGAGGTCGTTGTACTTGCTTATCTGGTTGGTTACGTTTACGTTGGCCAGGCTGGGAGGAGAAGGGAGCATCTTGGAGAAATCCTCTGAAGAGCTCAGGCTGGTACGGACGTAACGGGCCGAATAGAGCTGGTTGTCGAGATCCTGAAGCTGGCGGGTCGCCTCCTGAGACTGGGACATGTACATGCTCGATACGGCGGCCACGTCGGGAATTACGTAACGGCTTTTGTAGTTGGAAATGTCGGTATCGACGTTGCCGAGGTCGGTTTCGATGGCGGCCAGACGGTCATCGATGAAGTGGGAAGTGCTGACGGCGGTCTTGTTGCGGTCATCCACCCAGTTCTCGTTGTAGATAGTCAGAACCATGTCCAGGACATCCTCGGCGCGGCGCGGGCTCTGGTCGCTGATGGTGAGTTCGATCACGTCCGCAAAGTTCTTGGCGTTGAGTGCCGACGCCGACAGCCTGCTGTTATAGGAGGAAGTCGCTCCCTGCAGCGAATAATGATTGATGTAAATCGGCTGGGTGACCTTGGACAGGGTATCGACAAGGGAAATCACCAGGGGGCCGCTTGCGGTAGCGAGAGTGTCTCCGTAACTGCCTGATACTTTATGAGTCACCTTTGATTTGGGGGCTTGCATCTCCAGCTCGAAGGTGCTGTCGGAAACCGGAGTGAGCACGATGTCAATCCTGCCGGCAGGCTCGAGGAACTTGGCCTTTATCGGCAGTGACGCGCCGTAGATGACATGCTTGCGGGCACGGCCGGCCACGCTGTAGTTGAAATCGAGACCCATGCGGCTCACCACCTCGCGCATGAGGTCGGGCGACTGCAGGGCGATTATTTCGTTGGCCATCTTTGAACTCTGCTGGGTCATGCCTCCGGCGGAGAGCATCGACTCAAGGTCGTTTGAAGTACGGCGAATCGCAGACTCTTTGATGAGGACGGTGGAGGAACGCGTGTAGACCTTCGGAGTCTTTACGATGTACACAGTGGCAATGCCCATGCAAAGCACTACGGAAATCACGAACCAGTACCACTTCGAGAGGCACTTTGTTAGGAAATCCCTGAAATTGAAAGTTTCCTGGCTATCTTGCGTACTCCGTACGATATTGTTGTTATCTGCCATAATCTTAAACTAATGGGATGCAGTTCTCATTGCCACGACGGTGACTGTGGAAACAATCGTTGCCGCAAGCGAAGCTATTGAAATCCAGAATGATGTACTCATGACCGTGTTGCCGTTGACGGTGGACTGGCGAGTGCGCATGGCGTTGGGCTCGACATAGATAAGGTCGTTCTGGCAAACGTAGTAGGCAGGGCTCTTGACGAGGTCCTCCATGGAGCGCAGGTCCACAAGGTAGGTCTTCTGGACGCCGTTCTCTTCACGGATGAGGCGGATGTTGTCCCTGCGGCCGAAGATTGTAAGGTCTCCTGCCAGCGCAAGGGCGTCAAGCACGGTGACCACATCCCTTGAAATGGCGTAGCGGCCGGGACGGGCGACCTCTCCCATCAGCGAGACATAGAGATTCAGGTAATCTACGGTGACAACAGGATCGCGGACCAGGTCCTGGCTCATAAGCTCGTTCTTTATCTTGTCGGCGACCTCGGCACGGGTCAGTCCTGCGACCTGGATCTTGCCGATGACGGGGAAATCGATATTGCCTTCCTCATCGACGATATAACCGCTGACGCCGGTATTGGCATGGCTCATGCCCTCTGTCTGGGAACCCACATACCGTGAGACATAAGGCAGGTTGAACTGGTTCATCAGTTCCACACCGTTACAGTTGACGATGATGCTGATTTTGTCTGCAGGACGAAGGCGGATGGACTCGACCTGGACGTCGTTCTTTATCTCCTTGTCAGTGGAATCCTGGAAATATACGATGTTGGTGGGGGCAGAACATGCCGCCACGGTAAGAAGAGCGGCAAGGACTGCCGGATATAAACGATTTTTCATATTGCTAACAAGTGCATAATCGTGCAAAGATAGCACAAATTTCCACAATAACAATCTGTTCTACGCTATATGTAGATTCTCCTTGATGTCGCAGTCTTCGTGCGTAAATGAGCGCAGGGTTTTTATCAGATAATCCAGCATTGAATCCTGGAAGACTCCTTCGGCCGTATATATGGAACGGTCTTTTTCCAGTTCATCGGCCGCCTGGTCGCACGAGCCCGGAAGCTGCTCCAGCGAAGAACGGAGCTCGCTGTTGCCTGCGGCATGTACATCCACTCCCAGGCCGACGTAAGTCCGGCGAGCGACATCCAGGGCGTCGGGCATCTCGAAGCCATGGCGGGCAGCCACGCACAGGGCTGCCATGAGCAGATAAGTATTGGCCGTACCGTCAGAGGCGCGCCATTCGAAGGTAGCCTTGTCGGAGAAGTCCTTGCAGAGAGAGCTTTCGCCGGGGTTGCATACCGCGGCCATGTCGGTTTTGCCGGTCCAGCCCAGAGGCACTCTCACAAGGGCGCTGCGGTTTGAATGGGACCAGCAGAGTGAAGTCGGGGCTTCCTGGTTGGGCACAAGGCGCATGAATGCCAGCGGATGCGGGTTGCCGAAGGCGGTCAGGGAGGTTCCCGCATCCATGAATCCTGCAATAGCACGGCGGACGGTGTCCGTTATGTCCCCGTCCTGAATCATGACGCTTTTGCCTTCTTTGGTGAACTTGCAGTGTACATGCATTCCGGAGCCTGCCTTGCCGGCGGTGATCTTGGGAGCGAATGTGATGGTGAGGCCCCTCTTGCCGGCAAGCCGGCGCATGATCCACTTGGCGAGCACAAGCTGGTCAGCGGCGTCCTCTATGTCCACGGGAAGGAACTCTATCTCGTTCTGCTCGTATATATTGCCGTGCAGGCGGAAATTGCCCACCTCGCTGTGGGCGTACTTGACCATTCCTCCCACCTGCGTGATCATGCGGACCGCATCCACCCTGAATTCGGCGAACTTGTTGAAAGGCTCGCTTTCATGGTAGCCGCGCTGGTCGGCCACTGGATACATGCCGTCATCCTCGGCGATTATGTAGTATTCAAGCTCTCCCATGGTCTGCATGTCAAGGCCCGTATTGCGCCTGAACACCTCGTGGGCTTTGCGGAGCACGAACTCCGGAGAGCTCTCGAACGGCTGTCCGTCACGGTTGAAGAAAGAACACAGGACACCTACGGTCGGGACGCTTGCCAGAGGATCCCGGAAAGCTGTCTTGTAGCGAGGGATGACGTAAAGGTCGCTTTTCCCGGCCTCCACGAACGGGAAAAGGCTGGATCCGTCCACCCTCTCGCCGGCCTCCAGTATATTCAGAAGATGCTCCTCGTCCCTTACGACAAAATTGAGGGTTTTCAGGCGGCCATCCCATCCGCAGTAGTGAAAATTAAGGATTTCTATTTGATTGTCAATACAATAGCGGACAAGTTCCGCTTTGCTTCCTACGTTCATTATCATGTGGTTGGACTGTTATTTATTAAACCTTACAAAGTTACTTATAAAAATCGTATTTTTGCCATCGATGAAAAGAATTATTCTTATCCTAGTACTGCTTCTCTCCGCAGTTTATGCATCTCCGCAGTCGAGAACCCTCCGCCTCGACTACTGCTTCAGCGGCAACTGCTCCGAGGCACACATCGCGCTCGATGAAATGCGCGTCCTTGACGGCTGGGCGGGCCGGCGTTCACACATGAAAGACATTCCTCTCAAAGGAAACGGCCAGATTATGCTTCGCTCGCATGAGGGCGACACTCTTTACCGCCTGTCGTTCAGCACTTTATTCCAGGAATGGCAGAATACCGAGGAGGCTACAAGACTGAGGCGCAGCTTCCAGAATGTTTTTCTTCTCCCCATGCCCGACAAACAGTCCGAGGTTACAGTCGAACTCTACGATTCCCGGGGCAGGATCACGGCAAGCCTGACGCATGCCGTCGATCCGGCCGACATACTGATACGGCCAGCATGCGGAAGAGCTGAATGCAGAGACATCTACATCGGCGGCTCTTCGGACAGGTGCATCGACGTGGCGATAGTGGCGGAAGGATACACGGCATCCGAATCTGACTTGTTCCATAAAGACGCTTCCGAGACAGTAAGGGCCATCTTCTCACATGAGCCTTTCAGGAGCATGAAAGAGCGTTTCAATTTCAGGGCTGTAATGCTGGAATCCGCCCAAAGCGGAGTCAGCGTGCCGGGCGGCGGTGATTGGAAAGACACTCCCCTGCACTCCTCCTTCGATACTTTCTATTCTTCCCGCTACCTCACCACCCTGCACCTCAAGGATCTTCACGACGCCCTTGCCGGGGTGCCGTACGAACATATAATAATCCTCGCCAACACAAGCACTTACGGAGGAGGTGGCATATATAATTCCTATGCCCTTACGGCCGCCCACCACCAGCAGTTCCGGCCCGTCGTGGTCCACGAATTCGGCCACAGCTTCGCTGGTCTCGCCGATGAATACTACTACGACGACCAGTACAGCAATTACTACTTTCCCGACATCGAGCCGTGGGAGCCCAACATCACCACGATGTTTGATTTCGGGAGCAAATGGGAAGACATGCTCGGACGCCAGGGCGTGTCGCTCCACGAAGGCGGAGGATACATGAGCAAAGGTGTCTGGCGAGGGTGCGGGGACTGCCGGATGAAGACCAACTCCGCCAGGGAGTTCTGCCCCGTATGCCGGCGGGCGATAGAACGGATGATACGTTTCTACACCGATCCGGACTCAGAAAACAAGCCCGATTGAAGCTGCATATGTATGCGCGAAAGGATCGGCGAGGGGAACTATCGTTACCTGAACCCGTCCGCCGCCCAGACCGTCCCATGATGTGTCCGGGATATTGAACAGATCCTTCACAGGCTCCAGAAGCCACACTCCGATCCTGGCCGACAGTATGCCAAGTCCTGCACCGGCCAGTATGTCCCCCAGCCAGTGCCTGTCGGCATAGATGCGGTCCGCCCCCACGAAAACCGCTGCGGCATAAGCTCCGGCGGCCCATCCTGCACCATAATCGGCCCTCACCAGTTCAGCGCCCGTGAAAGCCAGTATGGAATGACCGGAAGGAAAGGACTTGTAGTCTCCCCCGTCGGGCCTTAGGGAATGGAAGATGAGCTTTGGGATGCGGCTCAGGGCAAGGGCGGACAGATGGGCGATGCCGGATTCGACAGCCCGGTCTGCAAATGAGTGGCGCGACTGCACGCCGGCAAGGCCGAGCGTCAGGTGCATGGCCGTCGGCGCATACTGCACCCACGAACCTATATCGTGATGCGGAGCGCCTTTTCTGAAATCCTGCTGAACCCAGTTCCTCACGGGAATCTCGACGGCGTCATGTCCCAGATAATGTATGCCAAGCCCCGCGCCGGCCAGAACTGCCGGCGCTATCAGGCCCGTGGCTTTGAAACTGCCGGAATACTGCGCGCCGGCAGGCATGAAAGGCAGGAAGCAGAGGATGACAAGCAGCAGACGCCTCATGCCGTCATGCTATCTGCGGTCTTCCGGAGCGTTCCCTGCGCTCTGATCCTTCCAAATGTCTTTCCTCCATCTTTCCGTCCTGCAATGCGGCATATTCTGCTTTTGCATTGAAGATGTCGATGGCGGTAAAGATGGCCGAGCGCATGGACTGGGGATCGGCCTCGTCGTGTCCGGCCATATCGTATGCGGTTCCGTGGTCGGGAGAAGTCCTCACGATAGGAAGGCCGGCCGTGTAATTGACGCCGTCCTCGAAGGACAGGGCTTTGAACGGAGCCAGACCCTGGTCGTGGTACATAGCGAGGGTGGCGTCGAAACGCTCATAGTGGCCAAGTCCGAAGAATCCGTCCGGACTGAAAGGCCCAAAGGCAAGGATGCCCTCGGCGGTAGCCTCAGCCACGGCCGGGATGATAATGTCCTGTTCTTCCGTCCCGAGCAGGCCGCCGTCACCGCTGTGGGGATTGAGGCTGAGCACCGCAATGCGAGGCTGGTCAATGCAGAAATCCTCTTTGAGGGACTGGTTCATGAGACGGAGTTTGCTCACGATTTTGTCCTTGGAAATGGAGCCGGGGACTTCCTTGAGGGGGATGTGGCCGGTCACCACGCCAAGGCGGAGCCGATGGCTGGTCATAAGCATGGTAACGTCCTTCACGCCGAACTGCTGCTGAAGATACTCAGTGTGCCCGGGGAAGCCGAAGCCCTGCCCCGACATTGCCTTCTTGTTGATAGGGCCGGTCACAAGCACGTCGATAAGCCCTGCCTTGATGTCCTGCACGGCCTTGTCAAGAGCCGTGATGGCGGCTTTGGCCGACTCCGGAGTGGCCTGTCCTGGCTCTGCATACACATTGTCAGGCAGGCAGTTGAGGATATTGATCCGCTTTGGCTTGGCATCGGAAGCGGATGTGATGACGTTGGTGTCCATCTGCTCTATTTCCGGAATCGTCTTGCGGTAAAAACCGAAGAGTTTGGAAGATCCATAGACCACCGGAGTGAAGAACTCCAGCACCCTTGGATCCGATATCGCTTTTATGATGACCTCATATCCTATTCCGTTTGAGTCACCCTGGGTTATTCCCACTATTGGTCTCTTCTTTTGCATACAATGTATCTGTTAAAGTATTTATATATCCTTCGTCGGCAGGAAGCCCCGGCACGGAATATGCCGCCACGGCAAGCCTGTCACATCGTTCATTTTCGGGGTGGCCGGCATGGCCCTTGAGCCAGTGGAACCTGATGTTGAATCCGGCGGATACAGCATCGTACCGGGCCCAGAGGTCGCCGTTTTTCTTGCGTTTCCACCCTTGGGTAAGGGTATTCACAACGTACTGCGAATCGCTCCAGACTTCGACGTTTGCACCCTCCCAGCGGATGGCCTCGAGCCCCTTTATCACCGCCAGCAGTTCCATGCGGTTGTTTGTGGTAAGGGCGAAGCCTCCGCTCATCTCCTTCCTGAGATCGCCGCAGCGCAGGACTGCTCCCCATCCGCCGGGTCCGGGATTGCCGCTGGCTGCGCCGTCAGTATAGAGAAATATGGTCTCGGACCTGGTCATAATCATATCCGCGCGAAAGCGCAAATTTAATAAGTTTCAGTTTTCTCTGAGGATCTCCCTCAAGGCTGCGGGCTTTGGCCTGCAGAAGCTTATCCAGTTTCTGCGCCGATTCCTGAATATCGACGGTCCCTATCGCTTCCTCTATGAGAGACGGCTCTATCCCCTTTGCCCTCAGAGCATGGCGAATCTTGTGAGGCCCCCATCCGTCCAGCTGCGCCTTTTCGCGGGCAAAAGCTCCGGCATAACGCCCGTCGTCGACGAACCGGTTACCGGCAAGGGAGTCCAGAATCTCCTGTGCCGCCCGGGCGTCGCCGTCCAGGGCCTTGAGGGCTTTTTCGCATATGTCCTTCCTGCAGTATTCCCTTCGGGAACACATCGCTTCCAGGCGGTTCAGAACCTTTTTCTGCTTTTCATCCATATCAGAAGTCGAATCCGAAAGAAACGTAGAGGCCGAGGTCGCGCTTCCAGTCATGGAAACGGTCTGACCAGCTGGTGACGACCTTTATGGGACCTATCGGAGTATTGTATCCTATCTCGAAACCTGCGCCCCATAATGTGGGAAGCAACGTATCCAGGAATCCGGAGAGATTCTCCTCCTCCCGGAAATAAGCGCCGGAGGCCGTGAGGAACAGGTTCCTGCCTATCTGGGCGCGAAGCCCCAGGCCTAGCACGGCAACGTACGGATCGGCCTGGTAGACGTCTCCGAAACCAATGAAGGGAATCTGCCCGGGTATATATCGGTTAGCCAGCATGCCGCCCACATAATTCTGGTGCGCGAGCGAGTATGTCAGGTCCGGAGACTTATCGTGACTTGGCTTTTCAGGGTTGCCGAACAGGGCCCTCATGTGCAGGTCGGGGACCAGCGCAAAGTGCTTTCCCATCGGGACCACGGAGGTGAAGTTAAGATAGGCCGTACGGAGCGGAGAGAAGCTGGTGCTCTTCAGCTTGCGGAAATCGTTCTCATACCCGAAATTGAGATCTACGCCCCGGGACGGGTAATTCGACCTGTCGTAAGTGTACACGGTTCCGTTGGCGAAATAGCCCAGATAGCCGCCCCTCGTAAGCAGATAATCCATTGAATATATGGATGCTCCATAGGCAGTGCCGTAAGGCAGGAAAAACTGCCGGAGCTGGACTCCGGCCTTTATGTCCACGCTCGTCCAGCTGATGTTGGACAGATACAGCCTCTCGGCATGTCCCCACCAGCGGGCTTCGTTGCCGACCTCGCCAAGGTCGGTGATGAGGGTCGAAGACACATTCCTAAGGGTGGCGTCCAGATTCAAGGTAGGAAGCCAGGATACGTCAAGTGCGGAACGGACCGAAAACATCTGGTTGCGCCCGATCTTGGCGTCCAGGTCCAGTTTGACGCCGCTCAGCTTGTGAGCGTTAAGCCCGACGTTGAAAATGAAGGAAGGCCACTCCTCGGTGTCGAGGCGCACCCCCATGCCGAACTGGTCGCGGGGGCCTTTGACGCAATTGATGACAAGGCGGTACGGGGCCTCGTGGCCAAGGATATTGTAAGTCACCGAAGAGAAGCAGCCGGTCGCCTGGATGAGGGACATCACGCGCTGCATTTCATCTTTGGTCACGCTGTCTCCCGCCTTGAGTTTGATCTTGCGATGGAGCATCCTGGACTCGGAATTGGTAAGGCCCGTGAATTCGATGGAATAAACAGGGACCGCCTCCTGCCCGATGTCCGTGGCCCGGGGAGACTGAAGGGACATGTCGGCACCCTTGGTGAGTTCTTTTATCTCCGCCAGTTCCTCGGCCTTGCGGCTGGCTGCCGCATAACCGCGGTCGATCATGGTGTCGATAGCGTCCGGAGTGAAACTCAGCATGTTGTACTCGGACAGCACAGGCTTGATGAACACGTCGGCCTCGCCTACATTCTTGTCGAACGTGGTCTTGCCGAGCATGTCGATGAACTGCATCAGTATATCGCCCAGGTTGTTGACCTGCGAATATGTAAGATTGAGGTCGGAAAGGTCCACACCTATCACGATGTCGGCGCCCATGGCCCTCGCGATATCCACCGGGAAGTTGTTGCGCACTCCGCCGTCAACCAGGATTGTGCCCCTGTAGCGCACGGGCTTGAACAGTCCGGGGATGCTCATGGTCGAGCGCATGGCGTCCTTGAGCGAGCCGGACGACCAGTTCTTGGCCTTGAGGCTCACGATGTCGGCAGCGACGCAGAAAAACGGTATGGGCAGGTCTGCGAATGACATGGCGTCCTGGTAGCCGACCGACACGCTGGAGAGCAAGTTGTTGACATTGAATCCGTAGACATAGCCGGAGGGCAGCGAACTGACAAGACTGTTCTCGCCCAGGACGGAATGCTTGCCTCCGTCCACATACAGGATCTGGTCGTCTATGCGCGACTGGAAATCCTTCTTGGCATAGTGGAAAGGGATAGCCAGCGAGTAGGTTTCCTTGTAGCGTTTCCGTGAATAGGAATAATAAGACTGGTCGATGCGGTCCGTGAGCATACGGCTCCAGTCCTGGTGGCGGAAAAGGGAGTCAAGATACATAGAATCGTAGCCCAGGGCAGTCATTCCGCCCACGAGACCGCCTATGCTGGTACCGCAAACCATGTCTATGGGAATGCCCTGCTCTTCGAGGTATCTGAGCACGCCGACATGTGCGGCGCCCTTGGCCCCTCCGCCGCTGAGCACCAGGGCGACGGCGGGACGATGCTCCTTGATATGGATGGAATCCATCCTGGAACGCATCTTGGATATGATGGCGGCGTCCGCCGCCGGATCAACGCTGTCTATGGACAGTCCGTTGGGGTACTCTTGTCCGAATGCCGGAGAAACGACAAGGAAAGCGGCGAAAAAGGCTACCGCTGCCCTGCAAGCATTCCGCAGGCGGCAAGGATATCCTCTCCCCGTGAAGCTCTGATGGTACATATTACTCCGTGATTGTTTAGACGGTTCTTGAACTCTTCCATCCGCACGGCAGGCGCACACTCGTACGGGAAATCCGGAATCTTGTGGAAACGGATGAGGTTCACCCGGCACTCCAGCCCCCCCAGAAGGCGGATAAGGGCGTCGGCGTGGCGCTTGTCATCGTTCCAACCGGCAAACATGGTATATTCAAAGCTCACCCGGCGCTGTCCGCTAAAATCGTACTGCCGGATAAGATTGATGACCTCCTCCAGAGGCCACGCTTTCTGGACGGGCATCATGTCCAGGCGTTCCTCCGGGAAAGGATTGTGCAGGCTCACCGCCAGATGGCAGCGATGCTCATCGAGGAAGCGCTTGAGCACCGGCACGACACCTATTGTGCTCAGGGTGATGCGCTTGGGGCTCCAGCCGAAGCCGTTTTCGGCCGTGAGTATGCGAATGGCGCGGTCTACGGCCTCGTAATTGTCCAGCGGCTCCCCCATCCCCATGAAGACAGCATTCGTAAGCTCGGAAGCCTCGGGTATGCTGATGAACTGGTTAAGGATATCCGCCGCGTCAAGGTTGCCGTGCCAGCCCTGGCGGCCGGTCATGCAGAACCTGCAGCCCATCTTGCAGCCGGCCTGGGAACTTACGCACAGGGTTTTCCTGTCCTCGTCCGGGATGACTACCGACTCTACGCAGCGGCCTTCTCCCACATCGAAAAGATATTTTGCAGTGCCGTCCGAAGAAAGGGCACTGCCCACCGGAGCTGATGTCCCGAGCTCATACTCTTCCTGCAGCCTGGTCTTGGCAGCATTGGAGATATTGCCCATCCGGGACCAGTCGGCAGCCCTTTTGACATAGAGCCACTCTGCAAGCTGTCTTCCTACAAAAGGCTTAAGCCCGCAGCCAGATGCAACCGCGACCAGCTCGTCCGGAGTTTTTCCGAGCAACTTTGTTTTCACAATACAAAAATAAGGATTTTTCTCTTATATTTGTAATTGTAAATATTAAAACCACACGTTATGGCTAAAGAAATTGAAACACAGGCCACCGATGTCAATGCCGCCAAACTCAAGGCATTGCAGGCCACGATCGACAAGATCGAGAAAGATTTCGGAAAAGGAACGATTATGAAGCTGGGAGATCAGCCACAATGGGACGTCCAGGTTATTCCGAGCGGCTCCGTAGCCCTCGACCATGCCCTGGGCATCGGTGGTTACCCCCGCGGCCGAATAATCGAAATCTACGGTCCGGAATCCAGCGGCAAGACCACCCTTGCCATCCACGCAATCGCAGAGGCCCAGAAGATGGGTGGAATAGCCGCTATGATCGATGCCGAGCACGCATTCGACCGCAGTTACGCCCAGGCTCTCGGAGTGAATCTGGAAACTCTCCTCATCAGCCAGCCCGACAACGGCGAGCAGGCTCTTGAGATTGCCGACAACCTCATCCGCAGCGGCGCCATCGACATTGTCGTCATCGACTCTGTCGCCGCACTTACCCCCAAGGCCGAAATCGAAGGGGAAATGGGAGACAACAAAGTCGGCCTCCAGGCCCGCCTGATGAGCCAGGCTCTCCGCAAGCTCACCGCCAACATCTCCAAGACCAACACCTGCTGCATCTTCATCAACCAGCTGCGTGAGAAGATAGGCATCATGTTCGGAAACCCCGAGACCACCACCGGCGGCAACGCCCTCAAGTTCTACGCTTCCGTGCGCATCGACGTCCGCCGCACCACCCAGCTCAAGGATGGCGACGAGGCCACCGGCAACCGCACCCGCGTGAAGGTCGTCAAGAACAAGATGGCTCCCCCCTTCAAGAAGGCGGAATTCGACATCGTTTATGGCGAGGGCATCAGCCATGTTGCCGAAATAGCCGACCTGGCCATCGAGCTGGACATCATCCACAAGAGCGGCTCATGGTTCAGCTACAACGGCGAGAAACTGGCCCAGGGCCTTGCCTCCGTCAAGCAACTGCTCCGCGACAATCCCGAGCTCTGCGACGAGATCGAGTCCCTTGTGCGCGAGCAATTGGCTAATGTAAAAGACTGACGCCCAGCGTCAAACCAAACGAGAGGGTGACCGCATGGCCACCCTCTCGTCCTTTATTGTCCAGCGTGTCAGTCGGCCTGGAAGGAGATGATTGCCTCCCTGCCGATGCGGCTCGTGCCGGCATGGTTCATGGACGTACCGTCCGCACCCTTTCGGCAAAAAAGGCAAGGCAGTCGCTTCCGGCAAGACTTCCAACTTCGTCTGCTACTTCACCCCCAGCCTCAACCTGAGATACAACCCTTCGAAACAAACCAGGATGGGACTTAACAGTTTTTCTCCTACCGTTTCAAATCCTCCGGGAGCCGTTGATTTTAAGCAAATAAAGACTTATCTTTGCAGATTGTATGGTCCTTTTGTTCGTATTCCTTCTGAGCGCTATGCTCATCTCGTTCCTCTGCTCCGTGCTGGAGGCCACGCTGATGAGCACCCCCATTTCCTATATAACCATGAAGGAAGAAGAAGGATACAAGCCTGCGGCCCTGATGAAGAAATTCAAAACCGACACTTCCCGTCCGCTGGCCGCAATCCTTTCACTCAATACCATAGCCAACACCATCGGCGCCGCCGGAGTAGGCCGCCAGGCCACGCTGGTCTTCGGCAATGAATGGTTCGGACTTGTGAGTGCGATAACCACAATACTCATCCTGGTGTTTTCCGAGATCATACCCAAGAATCTTGGCACCGCACGCTGGAAGAGTCTCATGGGCTTTACGGCCCGCACCATCAAAGTGCTGATTTTCTGCCTGTATCCAATAGTCATCGCCGTAGAATGGCTGCAGAAGAGGATATCCCCCGACGATACGGATTCCACCATATCCCGCGAGGAAGTCAGCGCCATGGCCGACGTGGCGGAAGAGTCCGGCGAACTTGACGAGGACGAGAACGAAGTGATCCAGAACATCATCTCCCTCGACGAGATGAAGGCCTACGACGCCATGACTCCGCGCGTGGTTTGCGCCATAGCCCCAGAATCCATGACGCTCAAGCGTTTCTACAAAGACAAACGCTACCTGCACCACAGCCGCATCCCCGTCTACGCCGACAACGATGAGTATATAACCGGATACATCCTCCGGATGGAAGCCCTGCAGCTTATTGCCGAAGATAAATTCGACGTAACCCTCGGCGACCTGCGCCGCGACATCGCATCCTTCACCGACGAAACGCCCCTGGACCTGATCTGGAACGAGATGATTTCGAAGGACGAGCCCATCAGCGTGATAATCGACGAATATGGTGCCTTCCAGGGCATTCTCACACTGGAAGACGTCATCGAGACCATCCTGGGCAACGAGATCGTGGACGAAAGGGACGAGGTTCGCGACATGCAGCAGCTGGCCCTCGACCGCTACCGCAAGCGCAAACAGGCAGCCCCTAAAGCTTGACGAGTCCCTTTCCGGTCCTTCCGTCGACGCATATCTGCAGGGGGCTTTCCACCCTTATGTGCCTTATAAAGTGGCTTTCCGATACGGCAGGCATAGATGCTAGCCGTTCGTGGTCCACATCATCCGTACTGATATATCCTACATTGAAGGAAGTTAGATTCTGGAAGAAATGCGAGCCCTGGCTTGGATCCACGCGGAAGCCGTCCATGCCGCATTCCACAAGCGCCTTGGCCTCGGAGATGTCACTCCAGACCACCGGAATCCCAAGGGTGGGGATTGCGGACCCCCAGCGCCCGTAACCGATCAGAAGATAATTCCTCCCTTCCTGCCTCATGCGGGAATTTATAGCGTTTACTTCGGCAGCAATCTCGGGCGTCCGCATCTTGTCGAACGTGTCCCTGCGCACATAGACGATATCGTATACACCTGGTATCCAGCCGGTTCCGAGTGCACTGTCGGAGAGCACCAGGGCGTCGCCGGTATCTATCTTGTCCCAGTCTACTTCCGCGTGCATGCCGTCAGTCGAGATGGGGCGTATCTGAAGCAGATGGAAAATATTGTTCTGAAGGTCGGCCGCAAACTCGATCTCCACATTGCTCTGCATCTCTTCGACGGCAACCGACAGCAATTCCTTGAGGATTCCTGCAAGGGGGAATGTGTTGTAGCGCAGCACATGGGCGAAAGTCACAATCTTGGGACCTTCGGCATAAGGAGAATCTACGATCCTGCCGTTGCATGTGTCAAAAGTGGAAACCACCTTGCCGAACTCTTTGAAAGCACCGCAGTCCGAAATGGGAATACGTTCAAGGTTCACGGCATCGTCCACAGATGTCTTGAATTTCCCCGGCTGCAGGTTCAGGGCGTACATAACTTTCTGGGTATCACGCAATGCCAGTTCCGGAGTAGAAGTCTGTATAACGTTTTTGGGATATGACGGAGAAAAGCGGAGCACCTGCTCCCCGTCCACTACCGCCTTGCCGAGTCCGAAGGCGATCTTGGCAATTCCTTCCTCCGGTTTTTCGTAGCCCACGGGATAGAAATTGATGGAACGCGCCGTGCCCGAAAGGGTGGGAAAGAAAAAGCCGCTGTCTTCGCTGCCGGAAATCTCCTGTATGATTATTCCCATCTTTTCTTCCGAGATCACATTGGCCGTCGCCGTTATATAGGCCCTCGAAGAAGCATAATATACCGAGGCATATACGCTCTTGATGGCATTCCCGAGCAAACGCAGCTGCAAGTCTTCATTCTCGGTATGAGGAATCATATAAGTAGAATAAACCCCGGCAAATGGCTGATAATAAGAATCTTCGAGCTTGGACGAAGACCGTATGGCAAGCGGCTTGTCCACATTGCGCACGAAAATGCGCAGCTGGTTCATGAGGTCGGCTGGAAGCGTGGAAGACACGAACTGGGTCAGGAGTTCGCTGTCGGAAACATCGGAATTGATTACATACTGAAGTCCGTTTTCGAGTATGAATCGGTCAAAATACTCAGTCGAGACTGCCAGCGTGCGGGGAATCGTCACCCTCACGTCCTCCCATTTGTCATACAAACGGTGCTTGTACAGAAGATGACTCAGGAAGGCAAGCCCGCGTGCTTTGCCGCCCAGCGGTCCCTCCCCTATCCTGGCGAAGCCTATGGTATCATTGTAGCTCGATGGGTCGAACCGCGCCACGACGCCAAGTCCCTGGGAAGTACGGTACTCGTGGATGAGGCTGACTATGTCCGCCCTCATCGACTCCGTGTCGGGATACACTGTATTCTTTATCTGGTTGCCTACCTTGAAGATGCCTCTCGCCAGCAGCCAGCGTGATATGTAATTCTTTGTGCGCAAGGAAGACAGATAGGAGTCCGGAAGGGTCTCTATGATATGTTCCGCCCCTTGGAGGTCGAAAGCGCGGGCTATCTGGTGAAGGCGCTTGTCGGTGACAACGAAGTCTCCGAATCCGAACTCGCGACCGATGTACTCGCTCAATTCGTGGGTGAGCATCTTGGACTGTTTGAGCAGGAAGCCGGCGCCCATTCCGGCCGCAACGCTCCTCATGCTCTCCTGGGAAGACTGCATGAGCACGGGCATTTTGGGCATTTCGCTGCGGATGAGCCTGCACAGGTCGATACCGGCGTCCAGTTTTTCGGTTTCCGGCCGGTCGCCCTTGTGGCGCACGAATCCTATGTCGGATATGACACCCAGCAGCTGGTCCTTGTAGCGTTCGAATATGGAGACGGCATCGTCGTAGTTCGTGGCCATCAGGATCTTCGGCCGCGCCCGTTTGCGCAGAATCTGCTGCTCCTCATTCAGTGCGTCGTCAAGGGCCGCCACATTCTGTTGGATCACAAGCTTGTAGAGCAGAGGGAGGTAGGTAGAGTAATATCGGACCGAATCCTCCACCAGCAGGATGCACTGGACGCCGCCCTCAAGGATGTCGAAGTCCGCATTCAAACTGTCCTCGAGCAGTTTGATTATGGCGATGATGAGGTCCGTGGAACCGCTCCAGCAGAACACATGGTCGATATGACTTCCATCATGATCGCGCATCTTGCGCCAGACTTCCCTGGAGTAAGAAGCCAGCAGCACTATAGGCGTGTCGGGAGCCGCAGCCTTCATCTCGCGCGAGAAATCGAACACGTCCACCGCCCCGGAATTGTACATGGCTATGACCAGGTCGAATCTTTCCCCGTCCCCAGCCATCTGGAGCGCTTCGGTGGTAGTTGACGCCCTTTCGAATACCGGCGGATTTGACAGGTTGAGGTCGGAATACTCCCGCGCTATACGCATGTCCAGCCGGCCATCCTCTTCAAGGGAGAAATTGTCGTAGTTGTTACACACCAGAAGCACGCGGCGTATGCGGCGGCTCATCAAGGAGGGCTGTTCTGCGTTCATCTCTTTTTGCTTTTCTGCAAATTTATAAAACTGGAGTTATTATCCGGGCCTTTTTTGCCCGTGGCTTTGGAAAAATGATAACCTGCTTTGATGGACAGCTGGTCGTCCTTGGAATCCGGCACCCCTTTCGTGATAATCATATTGCTGATATGCGCTCCCAGCCTTGCAATCCACAGAGGGACGCCGGCGGCCTGTGCGGCAGCGCCCCATAGGAAATTGCCGAAGTTGACTGTATTGTGCGCCAGGGCACCGTCCTTCTCCGTATAGGCCACATAAAAAGTGCCTGGGTTAAGCGGATGATTGCCGTTGCGGGCAAAATCGAGCAAACCATAATAAGCGCTCTGGCGCTTGAGGTAAATCATGCCTCTTATCAGTCCGTGGTTCTTCCTGTCATAGGCGCCGACCTTCTTCATGGAATATCGGACGTCACCTCCGGACACAAGTTCTATAGCCGTATCCCTCCTCACCGACACGGGGTCGTGTACCGGATCGGCAAAGCCAATGATTATCCTGTCGGTGCCGAAGCCAGGGTCGTACACCAGGGTTCCATTCTCCCCTTCCGTCATTCCGGTCAGGGCTCCGGCAGCATCGAACACGAACACATCATCCTGCCGGATGCGAAGTTCCGGCTGCTCCGGTGCGGCAAGTGCAGCGGGAGCCGGGCGTTCTTCCCCTTCGATTGTCTCATACCGCACCGATGTCACGCGTCCGGTGCTGTCAATTCCGTAAATACTGCGGCCGCAGGATTCCAGTTCGACAGCTATTCCCCCTATCGTATGGGATATTTTCCACTTGCGGACAATCAGGCTGTCGGCGTCCAGTTCCGTTATTTCCTTAAGTCCATGCCCGAGTCCGCCGTCCAGAATATAAGTCCGAGGATAAACTACTATACCGGTCGTATCCTGTATATGCTCCCAGCCGCGCTCGCGTGAATAAACGAGCTTTCCGTTCCCGTGGTGAAGGGGAATCTCGGGCTGCTGGGCACCCAGGAACAATGGGAAAAGCACCGCGGCGGAAATGACGACGGCCACAAAGCGAATACTTGACTTCATCGCACAAATATAGCAATAATCCCAAAATCTGTGCGGAAAGGAGCAAGTTTAGCCGCTTGTTTCCAGCAGGGGGTCGGCTTTGTCAAAGGTGCCGTACACCTGCTCCGATGCAGCCCGGCAGCCGCCGTTGCACCTGCTTAGCAGCGAGCACCCTGCGCAGCGGTCGGGAATGCCCGAATAGCGTGCCACGGCAGCAGGATCATTCAGTATATCGCCGACCGGACGCTCATAGATGTTGCCGAGCACGAACGGAGAGTGGTTGCAAAAGCGCACGTTGCCGCTGTAGTCTACCGTTACCGGACGGCCTTTGAGGTCGGTACTGCACCAGGAGAACTTTATGTGCGGGTATGGCGAGGGGTCCATGACACATGGAGGCGTACAGACTCCGCTGACAAAATGCATGTCGGGATGGGCGGCGGCAAAAGCCTCCACATCGGCAAACGCGCGTTTAAGGGTAGGTGCATCCAGCACGAGCTCACGCGTGTTCTTGATGCCCATTCCCCCTATGTTGAAGCGGTTTACCATGACGTTCCGTACGCCTGCATCGCGGACTAGGCGCAGCGTGGCTGTAACGTCGGGGGCGTTGACGGCAGTGATTACGAGCACGGCGAACGCGCCTTCCGGCATGCGGGAGGCCACCCTGGACAGTGCATCCGTTGCCTTTTCCCAGGAACCGGGAAGGGCCGTCAGGTACTCGTGGACCGAGGCTTTGTGGCTCAGGAGGGGTATCTGGACGGCACTTATGCCGATGGACATAAAGTTATCGAGAGCAAAATCGCTCAGCAGCGTGCCGTTGGTGAGAATATTAACCCGGCTTCCCTTGAAACGGGCCTTGAGTGCCAGGTCGTGGACGTTGGGCAGCAGCAAAGGCTCGCCTCCGGAGAAAGATATGGTCCCTACCGAAGCCTGCTCAAGAAGGGTTTTGAGGGTTCTGGCGGCTAGGGCAGGGTCGGGAGGAGGAAGAGGAGAACTCCCGTCCCGCCAGTAATTGTAGCAGAACCTGCAGCACTGGTTGCAGGCCTGGGTAAGCTCAAAAACAAGGTTCTGTATGTCAGTGCGTGCCATCAGATAATGACGATGACCGCAGATCCGGAGACCTGGCGCTCTTCCCGGCGTCCGTCCGGATATGAATCAACGGCCGTAAGGGAGACCGTGGCTTCGCCCTTGTAGTCTGTGGGGGCGAGCTTTATCTCAAACACAAGCTCTCCATTTTGTATTTCAGGGGCGGTCAGATCTTCTTTTTGCAGGAGACTGTTGTCTGACACGGAATTGACGGTGCATATATACTTGTTCGATGATGGGGATGCAATTGTAACGACCATAATGTCTCCGGACTTGAGCCTGTTGCCCTCGTAGCCTTTTACCGTTACCGACATCATGTCCATTGGTCTCACTGGATCATAGCACATCACCTCCGGAGATACGGGCTCGTAGCACATCACCTCGGGCACGCCGCCGGTACATGAGGCAGCCGTAATGAACGACCACGCCGTAAGCATGATGCCGCCCAGCTTGTACTTGTAGCGCAAAGCCTTGGCGCTCTTGCCCTTGGACAGGAATACCCAGAGGGACGCTCCCACAAAAAGGGCCCCCGCTATGACATAAACCAGAAGGAACTTGACTTTCATACTTTTGCAAAGTTAATCTTTATTATACAAATGCACAATACTCCAGAATCTTGCGCGTAGTGCCGGGAATTCTTCACTTCTTCAAATCAAAAAGAATAGTTACCTTTGCAACATTATGGCCGATAGCAATTTCATAGACTATGTAAAGATATACTGCGCCAGCGGGCACGGCGGGGCGGGCAGTATGCACCTGCACAGGGCAAAATACATCCCTAAAGGCGGTCCGGACGGTGGCGACGGCGGGCGCGGAGGACATATTATCCTGCGGGCCAACGCCCAGTTCTGGACGCTCATCCACCTGAAGTACCGCAAACATATCAAAGCAGACGACGGCCAGAAGGGCGGCGCGGCGCTTTGCAAGGGCAAGAACGGAGCCGACATCATACTGGATGTCCCCGTAGGCACGGTAGTAAAAGACGCTGAATCCGGAGAACAGATTTTCGACCTGGCCGAAGACGGACAGGAGCGCATTCTCTGCCGGGGCGGTCGCGGAGGCCTTGGCAACAACAACTTCAAGAGCGCCACGAACCAGACGCCCCGCTACGCACAGCCGGGCGAAGATGGAGAAGAAGGCACGTACATCCTGGAATTGAAACTGCTCGCCGACGTTGGCCTGGTGGGTTTCCCAAATGCAGGCAAGTCCACCCTGCTCTCCACCGTCACTTCTGCCAAACCCAAAATCGCATCGTACGCATTCACTACCCTGGAGCCCAACCTCGGGATCGTTCGCTACCATGACGACCGTTCGTTCGTAATGGCCGACATACCTGGAATAATCGAGGGCGCACACGAAGGAAAAGGCATAGGGACCAGATTCCTGCGCCACATCGAACGCAACTCAGTTTTGCTTTTCATGGTGAGCTGCGAAGAGGATGACATCGCGGCCGGCTACAAGACCCTTCTGAAGGAGCTCAAACTCTATAACCCCGAGCTTCTGAGCAAGCAGCGTGTGCTCGCGGTCACGAAGTGCGACATCATCGACGCCGATATCGAAAAGGAAATCGAGAAGGGACTTCCCAAGCGCTTACCCCACGTATTCATATCTTCCGCTTCGGGCGAAGGCCTTGACAAGCTAAAAGACTTGCTATGGAAGGCGTTGCAGAAATAACGGAGACCCTGCGCCGGCTGCACCACCTGGACAAAGACGTCACCCTGGCGATAAATGGTTGGAACTCCCCCGTCTCGGACACCATCTGGCAGTTTTTCTCCGATACTAACGACACCCATATCTGGTTTGTCCTGTACCTTGCCGTAGCTGCGCTTGTGATAGTCAGGCTTGGCTGGAAAAAAGGCCTGCTGCTCATAGCCTGCTGCGTAGTCTGCGTGGTGGGAATAGACCAGATCGACAATCTCGTAAAAGCCGGCGTGCAGAGGCTCAGGCCCGTACACGACGCCGACATGATGTCGCGCGGCCTGCATGTCCTGGAAGTTCCGGGGAAACTCTACGGGTTCTTCTCGGCACATGCCGCAACCTCTGCAAGTTTCGTCACCTGCACGATGCTGGGGCTCTCATATTCAGACAAGAGACACTCTTATACCATTTTAGGGGTATTGCTGGCCTTATGGGCTATACTCGTGGGAGTGAGCCGCGTGTTCGTAGGCAAGCACTTCCTTGGAGACGTGCTGGTGGGACTTGCCGTCGGTGTGGCTTTCGGCTTCCTTTTTGCCTGGATATACAGGCTGCTATGCAATAAACTGCGTCTTACTCGGCAGCTATAATTCCGGGAGGGTTTTCTCCATCCGTATACCTCTGGAGCCCTTGACCAGAATGACCTTTCCGCTTACGGGATTGGCCCTGAGCCAGGCGGCCAAAGAATCTGAAGTATCAAAGCAGCTAAAGCCAGTTGCACCACTGTCTTTCAACGCCTTACCGAACTCTTCACCAACCAGGCAAGCCTCCAGTCCAAAGGCCTGCAGCTGCCTGATGATTTTTATATGCTCCGCAAGGGACTCGTCCCCCAGCTCGCGCATGTCGCCGAGCAGGGCGAGTTTGCCGCCGGACTGTACCGCTGCAAAATTATCAAGCGCCGCCTTCATGGATGAAGGATTTGCGTTGTATGCGTCTACTATCAGGGTGTTCCTTTCAGTCTTCACCATCTGGGAACGCTGATTGGAAGGACAGTACTGTTCGACTGCGCTTATGGCATCGGCACGCGGCACGCCGAAGTATTCGCCCACAGCCAGGGCAGCCAGGACATTCGCCGCATTGTACGCCCCGACCAGCTGGGTATGCACTTCGGCATCCTTTAGACGCAGTGCGAGGAAGGGTGAGTCGGGAGTGGCGGGCAGAAGTTCAGCCCCTTGATATCCAAGGCCGTAGCCGTAAAAATGGCATGGCAGGCCGGCTGCCATCTGACGCAGGTCGGCGTCGTCCTCGTTAAGGAAGATCAGACTGCCGGGGCGGGATGCCAGCCAGCGGTACAAGGCTCCCTTGGCCTGCTTTACTCCCTCGAACGAGCCGAAGCCAAGCAGATGGGCGCGTCCCACATTGGTAATGAGACCATAATCAGGCTGGCTTACACGCACCAGTTTCTCTATGTCGTCGGGATGGTTCGCTCCCATCTCTATCACTGCAATCTCCGTTTCGGGATCAATGGACAGTATGCTCAATGGGACACCGATGTCATTGTTGAGATTACCCTTGGTGGCGGTAACCCGGAACTTCCGGGCCAGAACGGCCGATATCAGCTCCTTGGTGGTTGTTTTGCCGTTGGTGCCGGTGAGGCCCACAACGGGCAGCTTTCCGCCGCGGACGTGCGTCCTGTGCCAGACGGCAAGGTCCCTGAGGGTCGTCAGCGGATCGGGAACCTTGACGAGCCGGGGATCGTCAGGCAGGCCTGCGTCGGAATTTACCACCGCCCAGGCCGCTCCGCCGTCCAGAGCCCCAAGGGCGAAAGCATTGCCGTCGAAATTCTCTCCACGAAGGGCGAAGAATATCTCTCCGCCCTTGATTGCGCGGCTGTCGGTGGTCACCCTGTAACCGCAGCCGCAATATTTGTCGTATAAATCTTTCATTTTGTTCCTGTACTGCCGAATCCTCCCTCGCCACGCGCGGAGGAGGCCAGCGATTCGGCCGGTTCCCACTCGACGCGCTCGTGGCGAGCAAGCACCAGCTGAGCTATTCTCTCCCCTCTTTCCACTACAAAGTCTTCGGACGAGAGATTCACCAGAATCACGCACACCTCGCCGCGATAGTCGGCATCTATCGTTCCCGGAGCGTTGAGCACCGTGATGCCTTTCTTGGCGGCCAGTCCGCTGCGGGGACGCACCTGCACTTCGAAGCCGGCAGGGATCTCGAGGTAGAGTCCGGTCGGCACCAGCGCCCTTCCCAGAGGAGGCAGGACTATGGGGTCGGAATTATCGGCGCGCACATCCAGGCCTGCGGCCAGGTCGGTAGCATACTCGGGGAGCGGATTGGAACTGCGGTTGATTACCTTGACTTTCATCTATGCAGCCTGTTTTTGCTTCTGCGGATCCTTGAACAAGATCATGAACAAGATTCCGACCACAAAGGCATAGCCTGCAAAAATATACCATGCAGTGGGCCACTTGCCGGGATCCTGGAACACGCCCACGGCATCTACCACAGCACCTGCCGCAAGAGTTCCGATGGATGCTCCCAATCCGTTGGTCATCAGCATGAACACGCCCTGCGCACTGGAACGGATGTCCTCGGTTGTATTCTGCTCCACGTACAGCGAGCCGGAGATGTTGAAGAAATCGAATGCGACGCCGTAGACGATACAGCTGAGGATGAACAGGAGCACACCGGGCATGGCGGGATTGCCGAGGCCGAAGAAGCCGAACCTGAACACCCAGGCGAACATGGCGATGAGCATAACCTTCTTGATGCCGAATTTCTTCATGAAGAACGGAATCAGGAGGATGCACAGGGTTTCGGAAGCCTGGCTGATGGCGATGAGGGCGTTGGAATTCTTAACCGCAAATGTATCGGCAAGGGCAGGATCTGCGGCAAACGAGCCGAGGAAGGTATTCGCGTAGCCGTTCGTAATCTGAAGGGCGGCGCCGAGCAGCATGGAGAAGATGAAGAAAATAGCAAACTGGCGATCCTTGAAAAGCGTGAAAGCCTTGAGACCGAATGCGTCGACGAACGATTTCTTCTCCTCGCTCTTGTTCACCTCACAGGCCGGCATGGTGAGGGCATAGCCGCAAAGCACGAGCGAAAGGATGCCGGAAGACAGCAGCTGGGTGTAGCTGTCCTGCATGGCGACACCGTCTATCTTGAGGAAGTTGGTGAGGAGCATGCTGCAGATAAAGCCTATCGTTCCGAATACGCGGATGGGAGGGAAAGCCTCGACAGGGTCGAGTCCGTCCTTGGTCAGGGCATTATAAGCCACGGAATTGGCAATGGCGATGGTGGGCATGAAGAAGGCCACGCTTATGCTGTACAGGACGAACAGCGGAGCAAAAGCCACGGCTCCGCCCGCCTTCATGCAATAAATCCCAGCAGCGATCATGAAAAGACCTGCCGTGCCATGGCAGAGGGAAAGGACTTTCTGGGCCTCCATTTTCCGGTCTGCCAGAATACCCATGAGGGTGGGCATGAAGATGGAGACTATGCCCTGCATGGCAAAGAACCACTTGATTTGCGAACCAAGTCCGATATTGCCCAGATAGCGTCCCAGAGACGTCAGATAGGCGCCCCAGACCGCGAACTCCAGGAAATTCATCAAGATAAGCTTGATGGTGATAGGTTTGATTTTCATCTGTTATATGGTTAATTGTTATTGTATGCTCGAGCGCAACATACAAATATAAGATTTTTTTCAGTATTTTTGCACTATGTTCTCTTTTGTGAAAACCGCCTCCGACCCGGGATCGTCAGCACGGACCGGCATCATAACCACCGACCACGGCCAGATCCGCACCCCCATATTCATGCCTGTAGGCACCGTCGGATCTGTCAAGGGCGTATACCACAGGGACCTCAAGGAAGATATCAATGCCGAAATCATACTCGGCAACACCTATCACCTTTATCTCCGTCCCGGCCTTGACACGCTCAGGGCAGCAGGCGGACTGCACAAATTCGAAAACTGGGACCGCCCCATCCTCACCGACAGCGGCGGATTCCAGGTATTCAGCCTGAGCAAGATCCGCAAGATAACCCCGGAGGGCTGCCGCTTCCAGTCGCATATAGACGGATCGAGGCACATGTTCACGCCGGAGAACAACGTCGACACCCAGCGCATCATAGGAGCGGACATCATGATGGCCCTGGACGAGTGCTGCCCGGGCGATGCAGACAGAACCTATGCCACTAAGTCTCTTAAACTTACGCAAGGCTGGCTGGAGCGTTACTCAAGGCACTTCGAAGAGACCGGGCCGCTATACGGCCACGAGCAGACCTTCTTCCCCATCATCCAGGGCTGCACCTACCCGGACCTCCGCGTACAGGCCGCCGAGCATGCGCTTCAGTTCTCCAAGGTCGGAATCGCCATAGGAGGACTTGCCGTCGGAGAGCCCACGGAGGTGATGTACCAGATGCTCGAAGTCCTCGACCCCGTAATTCCACAGGACCGCGCCCGCTATCTGATGGGAGTAGGCACGCCGGCCAACATACTTGAAGGAATAGCGAGGGGCGTGGACATGTTCGACTGCGTGATGCCCACCCGCAACGGCCGCAACGGCATGCTCTTCACCTGGGACGGCATCATGAACATGCGCAACGCCAAATGGGCCGAAGACTTCTCCCCAATCGACCCCAAGGGCACGTCTTTTGTGGACAGCACATACACCCGGGCATACCTGCATCACCTGTTCATTGCCGGAGAGATGTTTGCGGCAATGCTGGCCAGCGAACACAACCTGGCCTTCTATCTCGATCTTGTACGCCAGGCACGAATGCATATAGAGAATGGCGACTTCGCCTCGTGGAAAGACGCCGCCGTAAAACGAATCACCCAAAGGCTGTAATGTCACTGAGACCGAAAATACTCGACCGCTACATAATGAAGAAGTTCCTTACGACCTTCTTCATAGCCCTGCTGGTCATCATAGTTATAGTCATCATTTTCGACATATCGGAGAAGATTGAGAACTTCGTCGAGCATGAAGTTCCCGTAAAATCCATAATATTCGACTATTACGTCAACTTCATCCCGTATTTCATAAACATGTTCTCGCCCCTGTTCGTGTTCATCACGGTGATCTTCTTCACATCGCGCATGGCGGCGAACTCGGAAATCATCGCCATACTCTCGGGAGGCGTGAGCTACCACAGGATGATGGTCCCGTACATGGTTTCTGCGGCAATCATCGCCCTCTTCTCCCTCATGCTCAACCTTTTCATAATTCCGAGGTCGAATGCCACAAGGGTTGAGTTCGAAACCAAATACGTAGACCAGAATTTCACCAAATACAGCCGCAACAACGTCCATTACCAGATTGCGCCCGGACAGTTCGTATACGTTCAGTCGTTCAGCGCCTACAACAACACGGCCTACAAGTTTACACTCGAAACGATAGAAGACAACAAGCTTGTGTCCAAAGTCTCGGCCGAATCAGCCGTATGGGACAGCACGCTGGACGGGTGGCACCTGAGGCGCTATTTCATAAGGGACTACACCAAGGGGCTGGAAGACAACGTCCGCTGCGGCGAGGCCATGGATACCGTGATCGCCCTCAAGCTGAGCGATTTCTACCGCAACCAGAAAACTGTCGAGACACTCCAGCAGAAAGACCTGAACGCCCTCATCGCAACCCAGAAGATGCGCGGCGACACCAATGTCATGTATGCACAGATAGAGAAGAACCGCCGTATGACGCTTCCTTTCTCCGCCTTTATCCTGACCATCATGGCCGTCGCCCTCACCAGCAAGAAGAAACGTGGCGGAATAGGCTTCAACCTTGCCCTTGGAATAGGCCTTGCCTTCCTCTACATCCTGTTCCTCAAGTTCAGCGAAATGTTCGTATTCACCGGCACTCTGTCTGCCGGACTGGCCCTGTGGCTACCCAACATCGTTTATACGATTATAGCCGTGGTTTTGTACAAGCTGGCACCGAAATAGCCCCTGAAACATTTTTGTTAACCATTAAAACAAAAAAGTTTCCCCTCCTGATTATCAGCAATCAAGAGGGGATTTTTTAAGAGTATTCCAAAAACGCCTAGCGACGTCTGCGCTTACGGTTGCGGGAGCGTCTGCTGATCACTGCGAAGGTCAGGAGAGCCACAAGTGCGGCGGCCACGACAGCCACTGTAACCCAGTTGGCATTGTCTCCCTTGACGCGGGACCACATCTCCACGAGCAGAGGAGTCCTGTCGCCCCAGTCATGCTCGAGGCCGCCCTTTTCGATTACGGAACGGTCGGGATAGAGAACCGGATCAACGCGCACGGAATCGGCCTCGGGACCGAAGAAATACGAAAGATCGATAGGATCGTAAGACTCGTCTATGAATTTCTCCAGAACCTCGGCTGCAGCGCTGGTGGAGACATAACCGGTAATGTCCATGTTGCGGACCACGATGTCAGGACGGTTCATGAAGTTGATCCAATACCTTGCAGCCTTGGGATTGCGGGCGAATTTGGGAATCACCCAGCCATCGAACCACACAGTATAACCTTCTTCCGGAAGAATGTACCTGAGGTCCACGCCCAAAGGCTTGGCCTGCTCCCTGGACCAGACGCCGTCGCCGCTCCAGTTGACGCTTATCCATGCCCTCTCGCGGACCATCTGGTCCTTGCCGAAGTCAGCTTCCCAGCCGGCGACATACTGGCTCGCCTCCTGCAGGAACGCTTCCACCTCGGCGATGGCCTCGTCGGAAGAATCGAGCATCAGTTCGTCCACGGTCACACGCCCGGCGGCAAGGTCCTCCCTGTGCAGGTAAATGATAATCTGGCAGAACATGTCGCGGGCGGAATCCTTGATGAAGATTTTACCGTCAAACTTGGGATTGCGCAGCACGTTCCAGGTAGAAACCTCCTCGGGCTTGACATACTTCGCATTGTAAATCAGGCCCGTGGTTCCCCACATATATCCTACCGCATAGTCGTTGGCGTTCTTGTCGCCGCAATCGAGTTTGTTGAAGCATGAACGCACATACGGCGAAACATACTGCTCGATATAGTTGGGAGTGTCACCGAAATCGTTGCCGATAGGCAGAAGCAGGTCGTTGCGGACCATCCTTTCTATGATATAATCGGAAGGGCACACGACATCGTAGTCTTCATGTCCTTTCTCGATCTTGGAGAGCATCGTCTCGTTAATGTCGAAGGTCTGCACTATCACCTTGACCTTTTCGCCCGTCTGTTCCTCGTACCATTTCTCGAATTCGGGGATGACGGAATAGTCCATGTAATCGGACCAGTTGTACACTTTCAGGACCTGTTCCCTGTCCTGCGCGCAGGCTCCCAGCATTAAAGCCGAGGCCAGAAAAAGAAGGATTTTTTTCATTCTGTTGCTTTTTTACTCCTTGTTGCCCGTATATTTATAATTATAAGCAGCACAAGAACTACCAAGAAAATCAAAGTCATGAGCGGACGCAGCTCGGGAGTGAGTCCTCCCTTGCGGGCGTCGGCATAAATGTAGGTAGACAAGGTGTCAAGGCCTATCGTACCTCTTGTAAAGAATGTCACTGCAAAATCATCCAGCGACATGGTAAAAGCCATCATGAAGCCGGAAATCATGCCGGGGCGCAGTTCGGGCACCAGCACTTTCCAAAGTGCCTGGGCCGGAGTGGCGCCAAGGTCAAGCGCAGCCTCATATATATTGGGATTCATCTGGGACAGCTTGGGCATGACGCTCAGGACCACGTACGGTGTACAGAATGTTATATGCGCAAGCACCACAGTCACATACCCTTGAGAAAACCTCAGGAACACGAAAAGCAGAAAAAGCGATACGCCCGTTATAATATCCGGATTGATCATGGGGATATTGTTCAGGAACTGCATCGTCCGCCTGGCGCGTCCTTTCAGGTTGTATATGCCTATCGCAGCTACGGTACCCAGCACCATGGAAAATGCCGCGGCGATAAGGGCGATAAGAATGGTATTCTCGACGGCAGACAGAAGCGCGGTGCCCCCGCTGACATTCCCGGAAAAGAGATTCTGGTACAGTTTAAGCGAGAATCCGGCCCAGCTGCCCATCACGCGGGACTCCGTAAAGGAGAATACGGCAATGAACAGCAACGGGGCGTACAACATGGCCAGGAGCAGCCAGATATAGCATTTTGCAAGTACCTTTTTCATATCACCCCTCCTTCTGCATCAGTTTGGTCCGCACCCTGGAAAAGTGTGGTTATGCCAATGATAACCAGCATTATGAATGCCAGGGCGGCTCCGTAATTCCACATGGAGGAGTTGATGTTCTCCTGGATTATGGTACCAAAGAGCTTGATTTTGTTGTTGGTAAGGAATTCGGATATGGCAAAGGTGCTTACCGTCGGCATGAAGACCATCAGCACGCCGCTCATGACGCCTGGCAGGGACAAGGGAACCGTTATCTTCCAGAAAACGGTCCAGGGAGCCGCCCCCAGATCTTCTGCAGCCTCGGCGTACGATTTGTCCATCTTCTTGAGAGTATTGTAGATGGGGTAAATCATGAAGGGCAGGAAGTCGTATGCCATACCGAACAGCAAGGTCCCCTTGCCGAGGGGAACGTCGAGCATGTCGAACAACTCCGCGGTAGCAAGGGTACGCATCAAGGCGTTTATCCACATGGGCATGAGGAACAACACCACCGTGACGGCGCTGCTGTTGTATTTTTGATTCGCAAGAATCCATGCCGCCGGATAACCCAACAGTATGCATATCAGCGTATTCTCTATAGCAACCTCTATTGACACTGCAAATGTCGACAGAGAGTCCGAATCACTGAAGAAATGCGTGATGTTGGAAAAAGTGAAACGGCCAGTCGCATCCTGGAAGGCATAGAGCACGATCAGGAGCAGCGGCAGCACCACGAACACCAGCATGAAAACCAGGTAAGGAATGCTCCAGGAACTTCTCTTAATCATTCCGGCTCTTTATCTTAATATCCTCAGGCAGGATGTCGATTCCCACAAGGTCTCCCTTGTCCCAAATATCGTCGGTATCAACCCAAAGGTGGTCGCCGTCGTCGGTAAGTATGGTAAGGTGATAGTGGTCACCTTTGTAGAGCAGGAAGTGCACTTCCCCGCCGAGTTTTCCGTCCTCGCGGTTGTCCAGAAGGTCGACTTTCCCGAAGTCAACCTCCGCAAGCACCTTGTCACCCTGCTTGAACTGTTCAGGCACCCGGCACTCCCATTCGCATCCGAGCATATTGATAAGGCCCTCGCCGGTGACTTCAGCCTCCAGGACATTGCAGGTGCGTTCCTTGCGCATGACCTGTATGTCGTCGGGATTGATGCTAAGGCCGACCGTCGTACCCGGCTCGAAAGAGTCGTAGTCCTGCACCATGAGTTCATAGCCTTTGTCCGTGTCCACGAACATCTCGTAATGGACTCCCTTGAATATGCAGGACTCCACAACGCCGCTGAACTGGGCGCCTTCCGGGCTGCCGGTTATAATCACATCCTCGGGACGGACCACCACGTCGACTGGCACATTCTCGCCGAAGCCCTCGTCCACGCAGTCGAACTCGTGTCCCATGAATTCAACCCTCCGGTCGCGGATCATTGTTCCGTTCAGGATCGTGGACTCTCCGATGAAATCCGCCACGAACGAGTTGACAGGTTCATTGTAGATTTCAGTGGGAGTACCTATCTGCTGGATACGTCCCTCGTTCATCACGACTATGGTGTCGGACAGGGTAAGGGCCTCCTCCTGATCGTGGGTAACGTAGATGAAAGTAATACCCATCTTTCGATGTATCTCCTTGAGCTCCAGCTGCATGTCCTTACGCATCTTAAGGTCCAGTGCAGCAAGCGGCTCGTCCAGCAGAAGGACTTTGGGGTAGTTCACAAGGGCCCTGGCTATGGCCACCCTCTGCTGCTGTCCGCCGGACAGGGAATCCACCGAACGGTCCTCATAGTCTGTCATGCTCACCATCTTGAGCATCTTCTTCACCCTCGCCTCGATCTCCTTGGAAGGGAGTTTCTGCAGCTTGAGGCCGAAAGCCACATTGTCAAAAACGTCGAGATGGGGGAAAAGGGCATAACGCTGGAATACGGTGTTGAGCGGACGTTTGTGGGGAGGGATCCCGGAGATGTCCTTACCATCGAGCAGAATGCGGCCCTCATCGGGATTCACGAAGCCTGCAATCTGCCGCAGAAGGGTTGTCTTGCCGCAGCCCGAAGGCCCGAGAAGCGTGATGAATTCGCCTTGGCGAACATAAAAATTAATGTCATCCAGCACTTTAACATCCCCAAAGGACTTGCTCAAGTGCTGTATATCAATAATATAATCTTTGGTCATCGACTAACGTTGAAAGATGTGCAGGTTAACTTTTAAACCGGCCATCGCCGCAAGTGCGGCGGTGTTCTTGTCCCAGCCCACGGTGGCGTGCAACTGAATGTTCTCAAGAGGATAATAGTGGAAAAACGCGCCTGCATTAAGGTCGTACAGGGCGCCCATGCGGGTATAAATGTTGACCGCAGCTCCAAGGTCGAACTTTTCGGACGGGCTGTAGGACAGAACGGGACGTATGGTATTGCCCTTCAGAAGATCCGTAGGGCAATCGTCATCGTCATAATCCACATCCACCATATTGTACCAGTCCAGGCCGAGGGTGAAATCTCCGAGCTCCACTCTCTGTGAAAGCGATACGAGCCATTCAAACCCTCCGTCCTGACGCTGGATGGCGGAAGCGGACCAGATATTGGACAGGGGGCCGTAGTTTCCGTTCCACTGGGCTGAATAGCTGTACAGACCGCTCACAAAGGGGCGTTCACCGAAAGGCGAGGTGGTCATCTGGAGCGCCAAGGTCGTATGGTCCTGGATAGAATAGGCCACCTTGCCTCCCCACTGGTATGAGGGCAGATTGTTCCACAGATATGAAGCCAGAATGGTTTTGTCGCCGACGAGCATATAGTCTACGTCAACGTCCCAGGCGTCATACTCAAAGCCGCCCGTGGCCATACAGTCCTTGCCTAACGTAAAGGTCCAGTTGCCGAAATTGAAATCCACGGTTGCGATATCCACCCAGTTGGTAGTATTGGAATACAGCGTGGTCCTGTACAGGTCCGCGGTCTCGTCCCATCCGCCGAAAGTGGTCTTGAGCCAGTGATTGCTGATTGTGTAGGAAACGTGCTCGGAAAAAGCGCCCTCTACAAGAGTATAAATAGAAGAATTGCCGAAGGAGTACCCGCTCGAGCCGTCACCGGACTGGCCGGGCGTAAAATAAGGATTGAATTCAAAGCGGGGAATAATCTGCACATCGACATACCTGCCGGTGCCGTCAGCCTCTTGCGAGTATGCAAGGAAGCAAGGCAGCAATGCTGCAAAAAATAGTAGCAGTTTCTTCATTTCTACCCATAAAAAAGATTTTAGTTAAACTTGCGGTGCAAAGATACTAATTATTTGCAGATTTCAAAGTTATTTCAATCTTGCCGTCACGTACGCCCACCTCTGCGGTGTTTCCCGAGCCGAGATCCAGAAGTACATCATCGGGCTGGACTTCCCCGCCGTTCATCTCGAGTTCGAGCCGGCGGTAGAGGTCAAGTATCCGTTCTGCGTATTTGTAGAAGCGTTCGCCCTTTGGAGTTAGGTGCACCTCGCCCCTGGAGCGTTCCAGCAGCTGACCGCCCGCTTCCGTTTCCAGTTGGAGTATGTTCTGGCTGATTGATGGCTGACTGCATCCCAACTTGTGGGCTGCCGCGGTGAAACTTCCGGTCCTGACCACCGTCACGAATATTTTGAGTTTGTTGTCGCTCATAATGGTCTGCAGGCACAAAAATACAATAATTAATTCATTTTTTCACTATCTTTGTATGTTTTAAGGTGGAACGATCTGCCGCGGCAGCAATGCCGAGGAAAGTCCGGACAGAGCAGGGCACCCTGCTGCGGAAAGCGCAGGTAGGGGTAACCTTACGGAAGCCGTAACAGAAAACAACCGCCATTTATGGCAAGGGTGAAAACGCGAGGCAAGAGCTCACGACGCCCCGCAGCGATGCGGTGCGGGTACGGCACCAGGGTCTGCAAGACCAAATATACCGGCAGTCGAGGGCGGCCCGCCTGATGCCGGGGGGTAGGTTGCGTAGATAAATGGCAGAATGAACAGAAACCGGCTTACGGTTCCACCTTTTTTGCAAGCAATTGAAACACAAAACAATATGCCAGACAACAAAGACTTTGACGTTATCATCATCGGCGGAGGTATAACAGGAGCGGGAACGGCCCGCGACTGTGCCATGCGCGGACTCAAGGTCCTGCTCATAGAACGCGGCGACATAGCCACAGGCGCAACAGGCAGAAACCACGGCCTGCTTCACTCCGGCGCCCGCTATGCCGTGAAAGACAGCGAATCCGCCGAAGAGTGCATCCGTGAGAACAAAATCCTCCGTTCCATCGCCTCCAACTGCGTCGAGGACACAGGAGGACTTTTCATAACCCTTCCCGAAGACGAAGATGCCGGATTCGGCCTCGACTACCAGAAAAAGTTCCTGGAAGCCTGCAACAAGGCAGGCATAGAGGCCCGGGCGATCTCCCCCGCCGAGGCAAAGAGCATGGAACCCTCCGTCAATCCTGCCCTCATAGGCGCAGTGGTCGTCCCGGACGGCTCGGTAGACCCGTTCCGTCTGTGCACCGCCAATGTCACCGACGCCGCCCTGCACGGAGCCAAAATACTGGTTTACACCGAATTCCTTGACTTCATACGCGAAGGAGACACCATCCTCGGCGTAAAGGTCCTCGACACCCGCACCGGCGTCAAGGCCGAATACAGGGCGCCTGTCACCGTCAATGCCGCTGGCATCTGGGGGCACGGTGTCGCCCAGAAGGCAGGAATCAACATCGGAATGTACCCGGCCAAGGGCGCCCTGCTGGTTTTCGGACACAGGGTCAACAATGTAGTCATCAACCGCTGCCGCAAATCTGCCGACGGCGACATCCTGGTACCCGGCGATTCGGTTACCGTGATCGGAACAACCTCCACCAAGGTACCTTTCGAGGAATGCGACAACATGGAAGTCACTCCGGACGAGGTCCGTCTGCTTCTCCGCGAAGGCTGCGCCCTGTGCCCGGCCCTCGCCACTACCCGCATCCTCCGCGCCTACGCCGGCGTCCGGCCCCTTGTTGCCGACGACTCCGACCCGACAGGCCGCAGCATCAGCCGCGGAATCGTGTGTCTCGACCATGAGACCCGCGACGGCGTCAAGGGTTTCGTGAGCATCACGGGCGGCAAACTCATGACATACCGTCTGATGGCCGAACTTGCCACGGACGCGGTCTGCAGCAAACTCGGAGTGAACAAGTCCTGCCAGACCGCCGACACTCCCCTTCCCGGTTCCGTCGACGGGCGCATCCAGACCAACAGCAAGCGCTTCGAAGGCAAGCCCACGCTTGGGCAGAAGAGTGCCGCAGGCCGCCAGGGCGACCTCGTAGGCAAGATTCACTTCGAGTCGGAAGCCGACAAGCAGCTGGTGTGCGAATGCGAGAACGTGACGCTCGCAGAGATCAAATATGCCGTCAAGGAACTCGGCGTCCGCAACCTCGAGGACCTGAGGCGCCGCACCCGCGTCGGCATGGGCACCTGCCAGGGCACCCTGTGCATACGCAAGGCCGCCAAGGCGCTTGCAGAAGCGCTGGGAGACCCGTCAGCCGCTCCCAAGCTTGCAGCCGACTATCTGGACGAACGCTGGAAAGGCATGCGCGCAGTAGGCTGGGGCGACACGCTCCGCGAGATGGAGTTCATGCAGAGAGTTTACAAATTTGAGAAGCCGTATTCCTATGATGAAATTTGACGTTGTTATTATAGGGGGCGGACTGGCCGGAATGACCGCCGCCACCGAGCTCCAGAAATCCGGGCTCAAGTGCGCCGTGGTTTCCGAAGGACTGTCTTTGCACAACCCTTCCGCACGCGAATTCAAGACAGCCGGCGGCACATTGCTTAATGGTGATTCGGTAACCGGAGGCACTTTCAAGGACGGGCGCCTCCAAAGCGTCACCACCCAGAAGCTGGGCGACGTCTCGTTGGAAGCAGACAATTTCATCCTGGCCACCGGGAAATACTTCTCCCGCGGGCTTGTCGCCGATATGGACTGCGTCTACGAGCCCTTGTTCGGGCTTGACGTCCAATACGACAAAGACCGTTCGACCTGGTTCGACCCGTCGTTCTCCGCTCCCCAGCGGTTCCTGGACTTCGGCGTCATTGCCAAAGAAGGCAAAGCCCTCAAGGACGGCGAGACCGTCGACAATCTCTACCCTGTCGGCGAAGTCCTCTGCGGCATAAGCAGTTCGCAGTCGGACGCCACCGACCGCATACGCCTCAGCGCTCTCGAGGCCGTGAAATCAATCAGGAGGATATAATCATGCAGGAGAGAAATATCAGCGCAAACAATTTCGAGCAGTGCCAGAAGTGCTCGCTTTGCGAGACTGTCTGCCCGGTGATGAAGAACAATCCCGCCTACGCCGGTCCAAAGCGCTCCGGCCCCGACGGCGAGCGTTACAGGCTCAAGAACGGCATCTTCTTCGATGATTCGCTCAAGTACTGCCTCAACTGCAAGCGCTGCGAAGTGGCTTGCCCTTCCGGTGTCCGCATCGCAGACCTCATCCAGCAGGCGCGCATCGACTTTTCGCGCCAGGCGCCGAAACTAAGGGACATAATGCTTGCCAGCACGGACCAGATGGGGCCTGTGGCAGGTGCTTTTGCTCCCGTGGTCAACTTCACCCTCGGGCTCAAGCCCGTCAAAGGCGTGCTGGATTTCACCCTGGGAATAGACCACCGGAGAACGCTCCCCAAGTATTCCTCCCAGACCTTCGTCAGCTGGTTCAAGAAAAACGCAGCGGCATCCCAGGCCTCGTTCCCCAGGCAAATCAGCTATTTCCACGGCTGCTACGCCAACTACAACTATCCCCAGCTCGGCAAGGACTTCGTGGCTGTTATGAATGCCTTCGGATATGGAGTGAACCTGCTCGAAAAAGAGCGCTGCTGCGGCGTTGCCAAGATTGCCAACGGCATGATCCCGGCCGCTACGCGCGACGCCAGGACCAATATCGCATCATTCCGCAAATCAGTTGCCCAGGGGCGCGACATAGTGACCGTCTCCACAACTTGCACTATGACCCTCATGGAGGAATACCCCGAACTCCTCAAGGTGGACAACGCCGACGTCAAAGACCATATCAGCCTGGTGGAGCAGTTTCTCTACAAGGCCATCGCGTCCGGTAAAGTCAAACCCGTCTGGAAAGAAGGATGGAAAGCCCGCGCCGCCTACCACTGCCCCTGCCACCAGGAACGACTGGGACTCGGCATATTCACGCTTGAATTGCTCAAGATGATTCCTGGCTTGCAGCTGACAGAGCTCGAAAGCAACTGCTGCGGCATAGCAGGCACCTATGGATTCAAGAAAGAGAACTACAAAGTGTCGCAGATGATAGGCAAACCCCTGTTCGACGATATCGCCGCTGCGGCACCTGAATTCGTAGCATGCGAATGCGAGACCTGCAAATGGCAGATCGAGATGTCGACAGGAGTGCCGGTCAAGAACCCAGTCAGCATACTTGCAGAGGCTCTTGACCTGGAAAAGACTTCAGAGCTGAACCGCGGTTAAATCGTAATCGTCCGCCGATTCGATGCGCACATCCATATAGGAGCCGATGAGTTTTTCATCGGCTTTATTTGTTCTCACCAGAATCTCGCCGTCCACCTCGGGGCTTTCCCAACCGCTCCGGCACACATAGGCGCCGTTTACGATGTCGTCCACCATGACACGCTCAATCGAGTCCACGCGGGACTGGTTGAAAGCCAATGATATATCGGCCTGGATGGACATCAGTTCCTCCAGCCGGCGACGCTTTTCCTGCTCGGGAACCGAATCCACAAGGTGCGAGGCTCCCCATGTGCCTTCCTCCTCGGAGTAAGCAAATGCGCCGAGCCGTTCAAAGCGGGCCTCGCGCACAAAATCCAGGAGCTCGCCAAACTCCTCCGTCCCCTCGCCGGGATGGCCTACGATAAGGGTAGTGCGGAGTACTACGCCGGGCACTTCCCTCCTCAGCCTCTCCACCAGGGCCCTGGTACGGGAGCCGTCTATATGGCGGTGCATGTTGGTCAGGACTTTATCCGAGATATGCTGAAGCGGAATATCCAAATACTTGCAAACCTTCGGATTAACCGCCATCTGCTCAAGCACGTCTTCAGGGAAGTCGTCGGGATAGGAGTAATGAATCCTCAGCCTCTCTACGCCATCGATGGCAGAAAGACGCTTGAGCAGAGGTGCAAGCATACGCTTTCCGTACAGGTCAAGTCCGTAGTAGGTTGAATCCTGGGCGATCAATATGAGTTCGCTCACGCCCTCTGCCACCAGTTGTCTGGCCTCGCTTTCTATATCTTCCATAGCAACGGAACGGTGCGCTCCGCGGATGAAAGGTATCGCACAATAGGAGCAGCGTCTGTCGCACCCCTCGGATATTTTCAGGTATGCATAGCCGCGGCGATGCTCCTGATAACGCCTGACGAACCGTGAAGGGGGCGCACCGAGATAGCGCAGGAGAGGATTCATGTCTCGGGCCCCGAACCAGGCGTCGACCTCGGGGATAAGCGCCGGCATCTGTGCTGAATAGCGCTCAGACAAACATCCGAATACCACGACTTTGCCCACTTCGCCCCTGGCCTTTGCCGCCACTCCCTCCAGCACAGCCTGGATGGATTCTTCCTTGGCGTCACCTATGAATCCGCAGGTATTGTAGAGCAGATAGTCGGGACGCTCGCCCTCGCCGGCAATGGAAAAATCATCTGCCGGCAAAGCCGCCAGCAGATGCTCTGTATCCACGCTGTTCTTGGAACAGCCCAGCGTTATGACTTTAAGCTTCTTGCTCAAGTTCCTTCTCCCTATCTTCGTCAGTGACAAAATCCAGCGAGGCGAACTTCTCAAGCTCGGCATACCACTCGACTACCTTCTTCATGTGGGACACGTAGAAGCGGTCTGCGTCGTAGTTGGGGACGGCCTCGGCGAAGAAGGCCTTGAGCTGCTCGGGAGAGTCTTTGGGGGCGGGCACAGCCGTGCCTTTTGCCGCAGTTTCTTTCATTGCGGTGAATACGTCGGCGAGGCGCATTTCTCCCTCGGAAGTGTAAATAGCTATATCTGAAAGGGTTGAAATACGGCTGTGGGCGTCAAAAGAGGTGCGTTTCTTGTCGCTCAGAGACTCTGCGATTGCACCATGACGGGACTGGGCCACGAAAAGATAAAGTCCGTGCTGTCCTGATACGGACAGTATTTTTGCCAAATCTGTTTTCATATAAACTTCTTTAAATAAATGTCAACATTGCCGAACAGTTCCTCGACAGAGGCATTGTTCAAAATAATATAATCAGCTTTCGAAACGTCGAAGGTCTGCAGCGGGTCACGCTCGCGGGCATGGGCGTTGCGCTTGAAACGTATCGAACGGCGGGCCGTGATCATAAGCACGCTGTCGTAACTACCGTCGAACTGCGGCTTGTCCAGAGCGATGGCGGACTCTATGAATGCCAGAGGTCCGTGCTGCCCGGCCTTCCAACGGTCCAGGTCTTCCAGCAGAAGAGGATAGACAATAGCCTCCAGCCGGTCCCGGAGAGAATGGTCGCTGAAAATCCTGCCGAGTTCGGAGAACGCTATCCCCAACTCCGACTCGATCCGCTCCTTGAGTCCGGGGACAGAGTCATAAAGGAGCTTGCAGCGGGAGTCACAGTCATACACGGGAAAGCCCTTGGACTCCAGATATTTACAGACCGTCGACTTCCCTCCTCCGATGGGGCCGGTCACCAGCACCGTCATCATTCCGGATCCTCCCTTACCATGCAGTCGAAGATATCCTGCTCGAGCTGCCACTCCAGGACATACGAGGGCATATTTGCAGCCCTGGCGACGCAGCGTCCGCTTTCCGACTGCAGGAACTCATCGTAGTCGACATAGAATTCACACACGCTTGACGGGTCGGTCTTTGCTGGGAAAAGGCACTTGAACGACGCCATAGTGCGGGAAGGATACACGGAGAATGACACATCGGCGGGAACATTCCTGGCACCGATGCTCACATCCGAGTGCAGTTCGACGTAACGCACGACGTTCAGCGACCATGAAACGTCGGTGTCGGACATTCTGAGCCCATTGATCGGGACAAGCTTTACCGCGCCGCTGACGCTCCTTGAGAGGTCGTTGAAGTTCAATGACTTGGTGAGCACTTCATCCACAAGGGCGAGCTTATCCTCGTCACCGTAGACCGTTACGGAGTCGGGACTGAGGGACATTGCTCCGGCTGCCATGTACTGCGGCTTGTATGAAACCGAATAAACAGGGCGCACCGGGACCGTCTTGAAATTCTCGGGCTGGAACTCGAAAGTGTAGCTCTGGTTGAGGAACGTCACCAGTTCCACGCCCTCGCCGAAAATATCCGCCGAGTACTTTGCCATTTCGGCTGCCGGAACAGTATAGAGGTCGTCTCCTGCATATACCAAATCCTCTTCGTGGATGACCACATGGACGTCACGCCTCTGATAGCCGAGCCTCAGAAGACGGAAGCCGGTGGCGGAGCAGCGGGCGCTCACTGGGACGGCAATGGCGGCGGAAGCCGCGCGCCCCTTTAGTCCGCTGTGGGCGACAACAGACACGCTCACAACCCCTGTATATGTCTGTGAGAGGTTGTGAATCAGCCATATGCCTCCCGAAAGAAGGAAGCAAAGCAGGAACTGTGTCCAGCGTTTCAACTACTGTTTCTTTTCGGGTGCTTTTTCAGCGGGTGCCTCGGGAGCGGCGTTGGGATCCCTCTGGAGGGAAGTCTTGTCCACGCGGAGCTTGACGTCGCCGTCTACCTTCAGGAGAACGGTACGGTCGCCTTCCTTGACCTCGGCTATGGTACCGTAGATACCGCCGGCGGTAATGACCTTGTCGCCCTTCTTAAGAGAGTTGCGGAACTGCTCCATCTCCTTCTGCTGCTTGCGCTGGGGACGTATCATGAAAAGCCACATTACGGCAAAGATCGCTATGAGCATGAGCCACATGGTCCATCCGCCGCCCTGCTGGCCGGCCTGGGCGCCTGCAGCCCCTGCGGGGGCCGCCGCCTGAAGTAAAAGTGTCAGAAAATTCATAATCGTCTATTGTTTGTTTATTAATTTGTCTAATACGCCGTTTACGAACGCACGGCTTTCAGGAGTACTGTAATACTTCGAAATCTCCACGAACTCGTTGATGGTCGTCCTGTAGTCGATGTTGCTGAAAGCATCAGCCTCTGCCAGGCCGCAAATAATCAGGGCAAGGTCGGTGGAGCAGATGCGGCAGGTATCCCATTTGGGAGTAACTTCAGAAACTTTCTTGTAATACTCGTCAAAGTTCCTGAATGCAGTCCTCACGAGTTTGAACACAAAGGCCTTGTCGCTCTCTTTGCCTTCCGAGCCCGGCATTTCGCTCATATAAAGCTCCGGAAGTGTCCATGCCTTGCCGCGTCCCAGATAGTCCATGGTGCGGCAGCACCAGCCAAGTGCATACTCCAGCTCGTCGTTCCAGTAGATGGAAAGATCCTCGAGTATATCCTCAAGTTCCTTATTGTCGGGAAGTTCCTCCTCAAAGATGCGCGAGAAAAGGGAGGCATCTTCGGCGATGGAACTGCCGGCGGAAGCCATGTACGCCTTGAAATAGTCCTTTGAGCGCACCGACTCATAAAGATGCCTCAGGAAGACGTCGTCGTTTTCCCAGCTTATTTTCTTCTTCTTGATTATTTTGGAGAAATCGGGATCGTTTTCCAGGGCCGGAGCGATTGCGTTGCGTATGAACTTCAGATTGGGGTTCAGTTCTTCGGGAGTAGGATTGAATTTTGACCGTGCAGCCTCCATGCGGGAGCGCGCCTCCTCTGTCAAAGGTGCCACGAGAGCGAGCATACGAAGGTACAGATCCCTGGTGGCCTCGCAGGAACTCTCAAGTTCGAACTCAATGTCCTCCAAAGACATAGCAGGATTTTCCACTCGTGAATAAATGGCTTTGAAAGCCTTTATCCGGAGGATTCTTCTGTTAAGCATAAATTTCAAACAAATTTTCTGCAAATATAATATGTAATCTGCAAAAAAATTATAATTTTGCACAATTCATTACTAATTTTTTGTGGTTATGTACAGAGATGATTACGATCCGGCGGGCTTCCAAGACCGCAATTCAGAGGATGTTTACTCCAAGCCAGTCAGGGCCGGAAAACGTACCTATTTCTTTGATGTAAAGTCAACGAAGGGCAACAACGACTTCTTCCTTACCATAACAGAAAGCAAACGCAGGAACAATCCTGACGGCACATTCACTTACGATAAGCACAAGATCTTCCTCTACAAAGAAGACTTCGACAAGTTCAAGGAAGGACTCAACGAGGTAATCGCCTACATTACCGACAACTGCTTCGGCGGTGTCATCCCCCAGAGGGAAACAGAAGAGAAGTCATCCATCGAATTTGAAGACCTGTAGGCGTCATGATATTGCTCAGGAACATCCAAATAGACGGTTCTCCCCGTGACCTCCTGATAGAAAAAGACCTAATCTCCAAAATAGCCCCCGCAGGCAGCAGCCGTTCCTGGGATCTTGCCGGTGACATCGAAATCATGGATTGCAGCGGCAAAGTCGCCATTCCCGGTTTCGTCAACATGCATACTCACGCAGGCATGACCCTTATGAGAGGCATCGGCGAGGACATGGTCTTCCACGACTGGCTCAAGAAGATCTGGAGCATCGAAGACCACTTCGACTCCGACTTCGTTTATTGGAGCACCAAGATCGCATGCCTGGAGATGATCCGCACCGGCACCACGACTTTCAACGACCAGTACTGGTTCTTCCCTGCCGCACATAAAGCGGCGGTTGAGATGGGCGTCCGCCACTCCCTGGGCTACGACATGATAGACAAAGGTGACCCCGAAGAGGCGGAAAGGCAGAAAGACCAGTGCCTCCGCTGGTACGAACTTGCCCGCGACATCTGGGAAAAGGGCAGCATCTACGAGGTTGCCTTCCACGCCGTTTACTCAGTCAGCGAGGGCTTGATACGCTGGATATCCGACTTCGCCCGCGAACGCGACCTCAACCTCCACATCCACCTGTGCGAGACACTCAAGGAGGTCGAAGACTGCAAGGCGGCCCACGGAGGCCTGACCCCGGTGGAATACCTCGAAGAGCTTGGAGTGCTGGGGCCCAATCTGCTGGCTGCCCATACCCTGTGGCTCTCCGAACACGACATAGAACTGCTGGCCAAGCGCGGAGTGCACTGCATCCACAATATAAACTCCAACGCCAAACTGGCCTCCGGATATAAATTCAAATACCAGGAGATGCGCGATGCGGGTATCAACATCTGCCTTGGCACCGACGGCTGCGCCTCCTCCAACAATCTGGACCTACTGGAGGCCATGAAGACCGCTGCCCTCTTCCAGAAAGCCTGGCGGGGCGACCCCAAGGCCCTGCCCTTGGGCGAGCTTATGGACATGGCCACGATAAACGGGGCCAAGGCCCTGAAAATCAATGCCGGCGTACTTGTCGAGGGCGCCCTTGCCGACATCAGCATCGTAGACACCGACAACACATTTTTCCTCTCCCCCGGAGGATTCCTTGCAAATCTTGTATATTCCGCGCACTCCGACTGCATCGATTCCGTCATCTGCGGCGGGAAGTTTGTCATGCGCCACCGCGAGGTGGAAGGCGAACGCGAGATAATCGAACAGGCGCGCAAAGAAATCAAAAGAATGCTATAACACTATGGACGAAAGAACCGAAAGAATCAACCACGCAGCCCGTTACATCAAATCCTGCATCGGGCCTGAACTGCCGAAAATAGGCATCGTGCTGGGCAGCGGACTCGGCAAGCTTGCAGACCAGATCGAAGATCCGGTCATCATTCCCTACAGGGACGTTCCCGAATTTCCCTTGTCCACGGCCGTTGGCCACAAAGGCAATTTCATCTACGGCAAGCTGGGCGGAAAGATCATCATAGCAATGCAGGGACGCCTTCACTTCTACGAGGGCTACCCCATGGAACTCGTCACCCTTGGCGTGCGGGTAATGAAGCTTCTCGGCATCGAATTCCTGTTCGTATCCAACGCCGCAGGCGGAACCAACATAGAGTATCATGTCGGCGACCTTGTGATAATCAAGGACCACATCAACATGATGCCCAACCCCCTGATCGGTCCCAACCTGGCCGAATTCGGTCCCCGCTTCCCCGACATGACCTGCGCCTACGACCTTGAACTGCAGGAACTTGCAGAGAGACTTGGCATCCAGATGGGACTCAATCTCAAGAAAGGAGTCTACTTCGGAAGCACTGGTCCCACCTATGAGACCCCGGCCGAAATACGCTTCTTCCGCGAGGTCGGCGCCGACCTTGTGGGCATGTCCACCATCCCCGAAGTAATAGTGGCCCGCCATTGCGGCCTTCGCGTATTCGGCATGTCCGTCGTCACCAACGAGGCCAACAGCCGCAACGTCCCCCGCAACTTCAACGACGGCGACGACGTCGTCAAACAGGCCGGCATCGCCGCCGACCTCATGTCTGAACTCTTCCGCAGGATGATAGAGGCCCTGTAGCCATCTCCCCTGCCCCTGACCTGTTGCGAGGCAGGTCCCTGCGCATCTGCGCGTGCGCCTCGGTCCAGCGCTTGGACCTTCAAGCACGTTTTCAACCGTTTTCGTGCGCCTCGGTCCAGTCATTGGACCGAGGCGCACGGTGTAAATACATACTTAAAGATACTTAGATTATTGGTTCTAGCCAGATATCGGGATGATGCATGCGGATTGCACTAATACATTTTGGGGAATAATTTTGATTTGTATTTAATTTTGCACTATATTTGCAGTACATATTTAATACTTTTGACATATGACATCAATGACAATCAGAGTGGACGAGCAACTCAAGAAGAGCTTTGACGGCCTTTGCGATGAATTCGGGCTCAGCAACAGCGCTGCGCTGAATTTGTTCATGAAAGCAGTTGTGCGTGAGCGTAAGATTCCATTCGAGATAAAAGCAGAATCAGAATCAGATATTCGCAAAAAAGGTTGGGAAGCATTCATGCGCATGCGTGAAACTGCTCTCGCCTCCGGTGCTGCCGATATGAGTTTGGAGGAAATAAACGAAGAGATAGCAGCGGTAAGAAATGGGAAATAAGGTTTATGCCGTTATAGACACTAATGTTATCGTATCAGCGCTGATTTCTACAAAGCCGGATTCGTATCCACTCACGGTTCTTTCCTATGTGTATCAGGGTCCTATCGTCCCTGTCTATAATGATGAGATCCTTGCCGAATATAGAGATGTTTTATACCGTGATAAGTTTCACCTCAAATCTGAGGATATAGAGAATGCTCTCGAGACAATCACAGAAATCGGTCTCAATCTCAAAAGGGTTCCTGTTCAGGGAGAGATTTTTCCAGACCCGAAGGATGTGATGTTCTACGAAGTTAAGATGAGCAAGGATGACGCGTATCTCGTAACAGGCAACGTCAAGCATTATCCCCAAAAACCATTCGTGGTGACACCAAGGGAGATGATTGAGATATTGAATGGAAAGCAGTAACCATGAGGATCCATAACGGCGACGACGTCGTCAAACAGGCCGGCATCGCCGCCGACCTCATGTCGGAACTCTTCCGCAGGATGATAGAGGCCCTGTAGCCATCTCCCCTGCCCCTGACCTGTTGCGAGGCAGGTCCCTGCGCATCTGCGCGTGCGCCTCGGTCCACCGCTTGGACCTTCAGGCACGTTTTCAGCCATTTTCGTGCGCCTCGGTCCAGTCATTGGACCGAGGCGCACGGTGTAAAAGACGATTTTTGATTCTAATCCGGAACCGACAAGAAACAAGTTCAAATAATATTCTTGTCCTGCAATTCCCTCATCAACTGATCAACAAGGGTGCATATGTATCTAACAAATTCGCCGTCGTCTTCTGCGATAATAGCCAAATCATTAACCGTCCAATCCGGATGCATTTCCAAGAACTTCCACCCATACCGCCATGATTCATTATAGCCGGAAAGAGAAGGGAGAGTAGACATCGGTCTCTTATCTTGCCTTGTGTCAATCACTCCGCAATAAAAGCTACGCCAATTACTGGCATTGTTCTCAATCTGGATCTTGAGCCCGTCAGTTATAATAAAACTAATCTTGCTGGCCCAGGCTTTCTTCGAGAAAAATGCAGGGCTGATTTCAAACGTGAGACATCGTTCTTCTGCAAATGAGCGCAACGGTTCAAAAAGCTTTGATTCAACGATTTCTCGTTCCCATGCTGACTGAGCACTTATAATTATACCCGCTGCAGCCGGAGCTCGCATCATAGCTGCAACTATTTCTTTTTCACTCTTGTTTTCCATATCACAGCCAGTTAATTTGTCGATGTGATTCTTGTATTGGACTAACGTTTCTCTGATTAAAGGTTTTGTCGCAGAGAGACTTATGCATTGTGAAAGCCAGTTGCGTATTTCATAAGAATACGATATCCTGCTATAATCTACACCCTCAGCGCTCTGTTCGCTTGCCTCTGAACCATCCAGCGTGAGGTATAGTATTTTGAACTCTCCTTCCTTATATTGATTTGATGCGAAATGAGCATAACGTTTCAACTGAGAATCCTGATCTGCAGCATATATTTTGTTCTCTATTATTACTGCAAAAGACTTGCTTCTATCCTGAATAATTATATCTATTCGCCCGTCTTCAGGTGTTACATACTCAGTCACAACCTCCGGGTTACCATTGATTATTCTACTGCAGATTTTATCATCTACAACCATTCTTAGAAAGGGTTCAAGAAACATATTCCCTTGGCCATGAGAACCAGAAGGATCCAACAGCCCGGCAACTATACGTGAATGAACCAATTAATAGTGATCCACCCCGCATAAGGAAAATACATTAAATGCTTCCCCTCTTGTGATAGCCTCGCTTTTTCTTGTTTGAGCTTTTTGACTGATAATCAAAGCTTCGCTAAGGAGAATCTCGACACAACTGTTTTTTGTAGTCATTTATTTCTTGTGTTTCTTTCTTTTTTGGTCAAGCTCCGTGCAGTATACATAAACAACCTGTTCACCATCTGGAAAATTCGTCAAAAGCTCAAGGGCTTTGACATATCCGGTAGAATCTTCTGTAATAGTTTCAAGAAGTTCAGTGTCCGATGTACCATAAGTTTTTTCTGTCGTACGGATAATCAGTTCGCTGGTTATCCTGGGTGCATTAAAAAAGCGGGCCGCCTGAGACATAGCTTTAGTTGACGCCACTCTGTTCATCACACTCTGATCAGGGAACTTAGATTTACTCAGTGCAATAACGGATATAAGATACTTTTTCTCGTAATCATCTATGAGCCGTACGCCATCAAAGGGGGCAGATTTATACATTCTTACTATGTAATTTGACATAGTGTTTTTGTCCGCATTGAAACTCTGAGCGCCAATTAAACCAGGCATTAATATCAAAGCAGCCACCGTAAAGATGTATACCAGACTGTTGGTTTTCATTTAGAAATCTTTTTTTAGATAACGGTTCAACCCGGCAATATTGAATCTGACACCAACCGATACGAACCGGGCCTTTTCCTGAGTATTTATAGTTGAGGGGCAATCCATGAAACCATAGCTATATTGGGCAAAAACATCAAACGAATCTGCCATAGTTACACCTGCACCTATAATTGCCCTAATATCGAACCTTGATTGTTGAGGCAGTCCCCGGAGCGCATCGAGTACTCTCATATTGTCATAATTCTCGTTGTGGTAACTGTCAAAAAAAGAATCTTCATAGCTTTTAAAGTAATCGTATTGAGAATTGATCTTTACTCCTGCTTCATTCATACGCCAAAACTTAACACTTCTGGAAATGGAATAAACCAACTCGGGCCCAGCATATGCAAAAATGCTAAATTGACGGGCAGAAAAAATAGGATACGAATAACGAAAAAGCAGCGGTATCTCCACAGAAGTTTCTGAAAATGCGTGATCTGGATATTTCAAGTCTTCTTTGGGCCTAATAAAAGAAAAGGATATTCCCGGATCAAAAACCATGTGCCTGGATACTCTCAACAATTCATAATCTGCACCTGCCTTTATTGCCATCGATTTTGACCCTTCACCAATCTTGGGAGTATAAAACGGGAACTGCACAGAAACGGCTTGTCCTGAGGCCACAGAGCTCACCAGCAGGGAAAGAAATAGGGGAAGTATTTTTTTTAACGTTTTCATAGATAATTAATATATTTCATAACTATGTGAACCCAGAGACTCCATATCGCTGACGATTATAGCCGTGTATCTTATCTCCTTTGCCAATATGGAACCTCTGCCACCTAAAGGGACAATTTCGCGAATGCTTGTGATCGTGCTTCCATCCTCAACTAAATCGACACTTTCTGCAATCAATTCCACCAAACTCTTTAGATATTTTTCAAATTCAGAATACTGAATGCTGGTCAAATAAACTTTTATGTTTTTCTTTCCACGATACGTAGGAGCTGACAATAGTTTTTCCACTGCCAAGCCTTCATCTTGATTGCGAATCGCATCCAGATTTATCCTTGTCAATTCTTGGAAAGTGCTGGCAATCATCGTGTCCGCCATTTTCATCCTGGAACTTACATCTAGAACGCCCGTAACAGTGTATTTCACTTTGCTGCCGTCATTATTAACCAAAGGTTTTCCGACCTTAATCGAGGTATTATAAATGTCTGAGAAATCACCGCCGATGCGAAGGATACGGCCGACATCTTCCATCAATGCATCCACTATCCGACGCTCGTTCTCTTTGTTTAGCTCCATCTGCTTTTGGTTGAACTTGTATACATTGCTCAAGCTCGACAAATCTACCTCAACGGCTCCGGATTTCTCAACTACCGATTCGGAGAGCATTTCCGCCATCTTGTTCATCCCGATGGTCACACTCATGGTAACATGGTAGCGGCATGATTCATCCACATAAGAAGATAATTCTTTGAACGAGGCGACACTTCCCTTACTAATTATCGATATCCTATCTTCTGTCAATACATCATCGACCATTTCGGTATGAGCATCAAGAAAAACTCCGCAGGAGCTTTCCAAAGCGTTACGAAGTGCATTATATTCAGCTTCCTGTTTATTTGATCCCTCTCCGCATGAAACGACCTCAACGTTCTGGGCTGCAGCATAATAACAGCTTATAAGGAGAGAAATAACGACTGTAACATATCTGAGAATCCTTACCATCTTCTGAATATCTTTGTAATACTTTGCGGCCTATGTTCACCATAAGCAACACCCACAGATTTCACTGCATCAACGATGGACTTCTTGAACTGAACCTTGTCTTCATATTCCCGCAAAGCTTTTTGCCTTGCCTCCTGTTCATCTGAATCCAGTTTGTCTGATATTTCCGTCCAAAGAGCCAACGCTTCAGGGTAAATATTTGATGCCGGATCGACCTGCTTCAAGTTGGCCAAGGCTTTTTTTGCTCCGGTCTGATTCTTTTCTCCAGTCCATGCTGCGCGGGCTTGAGAATACGCAGCAAAGCTGGACTGATTAACCTTTTCTGCATAATAGTCTACGGCCAGGTCTTGACATGCATTATAACATGCTTCATCAACATTCGGTACGCTTACAAGATACGATATAGCATCATCGAAACCAGTCCCCATAGCCATCGCCCTGGCTTTGTTGAGAATCGTCTTGCAGTTTTGGGAATAATAGTCAGCAATCGCCTGATCCATGTCCGCAAACATCTTTCGAACATATTTGTTTTCCGGCTTAAGTGTCGATATCGCTGATATAAACGCTTTATTATCGGATGTACCGATGCCCGACAGCGGAATTGAGGCAGAGCCGAACACTTTGTCTTCTACGGCATCTCCAACCTTAAGGATCAATTCCAACTTCTTTGTTACTCTTGGAGGATTTGAAGGCATAATATGGTTTTCCGTCACGTCAAGAGTAGCTGTCATAACAACCCGTTCAGCATAATCACATGTCCCATATCCATTGGCTGATAAAATATAATCAAGTTTGTGAGCTAAACTTCTTCCTGCCTCTTCAGGTATATCTTGATTCAAAACCACAGGATAGATATTGACTTGTGCCCCGGCAGAAAAGGACAGAGACAGTATGATAATCACAAATAGGAAACGACAATTTTTCATGTTATTGATCTCCAAGTATAATATATGCTTCTCCAAGTCCTTTAGTCATAATTTTTGAAGGGATTCCCAACGGGGCGTCCCGTAAATATTTCCTTAGTTCAGAAACAAATCCACGCGCGTCCAATGCAACGCCTTTCCCATTGGCAACGGGAATCCGAACTTGCTCGAAGCGTGCATAATTCTCTGTCGCATCAGATAGATTGAAAGCTCCGCCAACTGCATTTTCCGAAAGCCATTCTTGAATAATCTCCAACAGTTCTACGCCATCAAATTCAGATTCAAGATCATATTCCCAATCTTCCCAGCGCCGTATTGTCAGTATAGTTTCCCGGCCATTCTCCTGAATATCTGAATAGAAGGCATCCATCTGCTTGCAAAATGGAGCAATTTGATCCGTAACTGCCCGGGATAGTATTCGCGGAACAATCTCTGAAGAAGGCTTTCCGATGCCGGTGGCAGTTGCTATTCTCTTGCTGGTGTAAGAATCAAAAGCTTCCAGCACAAAAGAAACGGATTTTCCCTTTTTTTCGCTGTTTACCTTCCATCCAATTTGGATGATAATATCCGACTTACTACTTCTTTTAAGCAAATCCAGAGGGCTCTCGGCAATCGCAGTTCCGGATTTGCTTACTGTAACGGCATCTTCGGTGATATCCTTAGCTATTTTCTTGAGCTCCTGCTCAGTATCTTTCAATGAATAGCCCCTATCGGTAAGAATCTGTCCGATTTTACTTACAACCAAACCCAACTCGCCGTCATCCCGAAACGCTGTCTGATAATCCGGCACGGAGACAATAGTCCCCTGGTCATTGTATCGGGACATGAAATAACGCTGCTCACACCAATTGTCACTGGGCAGAATCATCAGAGTAGGTTTCTTGGATTGGCCCCATACCACGGAGGGCGCGAGCATCAGCAAAAAGAATAAGAGTCTTTTCATTTTACTTATTCGCAATTTAATATAATGTCTGCTCTTTCAAAAGAGGGCTTCCCGGTATCCCAGAAAGCCCTCTGCGCGAATTAGTAGCCTTCCCCCACTCTAATTTCGCCTTTCTCGAAGACGATAGTAACTGAAATCTTCTTAGATTCTTGACCCTTGGTAATAGCCGGGGCGTTTTTGAGATCAACAAGTAGCTTGTCCATTATCTGATTAATCTGCTCTTGAGCTTGCTTCTCTTCTCTCTCTGCTGTAGTCTGGAAGATATATGTCTTATTGTTGCGAAAATCCCACGTGATGGCACCTTCACTAGTGTAGTAGCCATCTTGCTCATAAGAAGTCGGAGGGGCAAAAGTTCCCTCAGAATTAAACTCGAGCGGTAATCTAATCTTTAGACTTGAACCATATGCGGCAAGTATCGACCCCAAAGGGGTCCCCTCCCCAGGATAGGTGACCGTGGATTTCAGCCATTCGAAGAATTCGTCGGTTAATTCCGGGTAATATGGGCGGGCGTAATACTCATCCCTGGCTTCCTGTTCGGAGCGCTTCTGTTGAACTTGGCCGTTGAAAGCATCTATAAGATTGCTTACTATCTCCTCACCCGACAGACCTTCACCAGCATACTGAATGTCGCGTTCCTTCCACCCTGAGACTATAACTTCATTACCGCGGATGCTGTACTCCTTCCTGACAATCCAATTTCCATGTGAGTCGTAATCATACCCATAATAACAAACTGTATTTTGATTAATTCTGTCTCCGATATATGGATAAAGTGATTCGTATCCCTTGATTGCACCGATAGCTTGAACATTGTTAGCTACTGCCCGCAAATCACCGTGTTCATTGTAATCATAGTAAACATCGCCTTTGAATTGTCCGTTAATCAGCGTCGCACTGCGCTGCCTGGCAATCACCTGTCCCTTGTCATTGTACATTTCGATACCAACGCCATTATCACCTTGCTTTATGATGCATTTATCCTTTGTCAGTATCTTATAATTTTTGTCAGTATCACGGCTGCCATCCATTTTGTAGAACCAAATCTCAGGACCGTCAGAGTCATATTTAAATACTTCTTTTGCGCAGATGCCCAACGATTCCTCGCTATAGCGCTGCCCGATTTTACGCTCAGATGTTATTGACTTTATTGTGCCATCTGGATTATAGGCAAATGTTTTGACAATGAACTCATTCTGGTAGGCATTGAAGAACCAGTTTACAATATTTTCCGTATCAGACAACGGCTTATCATAAACGCAATTAATGAACAATAACTTTCCTGCCTCATCGTAGTAATAAAGCTGTACGGTCCCGATTACAGGAACACGTCCTATATCGGTGATGTAATCAGTAAATGTACTATTAGATAAAAGGATGGGATCTTCAGTGTATAGAATATAATTACCTTTTTCATTGAATACGGACATTTGGGAAGGATATCTGATGCCTCTTTCCCATTCGCCAAAAGCCTCTTTAACCGCACAAGAATACTCTGTAACGGAAACCACATTACCTTTTAAATTGTTTTTTTCAAGATCATTCTTTCCCTTTTTCAGTGTCTGGGCATTGGCTAAGCCGCATACGAGGACCACCAGCAGAATTGATAAACATCTTTTCATATCATTAAATCATAAAGAGTGTTAGTCTGAAGATATAATTTGCCAATGTTGTTTTGGCAAATATAACTTAACTTAAACTGATTTTCAGGTCCAAACAAAGGCCATTTAAATACCTATGCCCGACTCGGATCCTCTCAGAAGCAAACCCCAACCCCGGCAGCAAAATCCACCGTGCGGAAAGCTGTGGTACCGGCGGAGAGGGAGAAGGTCAAATGCCGGAGGCTGAGCAGGGCTCCCAACTCTGCCCGAACACCCTGGACAGACAAGTCCTCCACCCTGGCCCAGCGGCCGGCGGTGTCTTGCCAGTACAGGGCGGAGAGGCCATAACCTGCTCCGGCAGTGACGCTTACATAATCGCCCAAGCCAAGAATGATACCTCCGCAGACAGACATGCGCGCAGCGGACGATTCGCCGGAAGTCCAGATACGGCCGAATGGAGTGTCGCCCGTGCTGCTGCTAATGTATTCCGCCTTCTTCCACCCAAAACCAGTATCGCCTGAAACATACGCCCCGAGCCTGCCCTTTCGCAGTCCGGCAAGCAACCCTGCGGCAAAAGAGCCGTCATAGGATAACCGTGGCACCAGATACCAAACAAATGGCTCCGAAGCGACTTCCAGTGCCGGCTGATGGACAAAGGGCAGAATTCCACGGGAAGACCCAACTGAAGCGAAGGAAGGAAGCGGCAGCCCGGCTGCCGGCAACCGCAAGGTATCACAAATCGGCCTTGCATGAGAAGTGCTGGCTTGCGACAAAGAATACGATTGCTCCCCAGAGCCTTCCGTCCGATTCCGTAAAGGACTGACATGCTGCACTGCCGGCTCAACCTGACCGGGCGAAGGCAAAACGCGGCGTATCAAAGCCACCTCCGATTCTATGTTACGCATACGAACCCGCTCGCCGGGCCCGTCGCCAAAGCGCTTCCGAAGCCGGGCGGCCTCGGCTCGAAGGGCAGGATCCTGCGGAAGAGACTCCAAATAAGCTTCTGCCCAACCAAGATAGGTCCTCGCCCGGCCTGCAGAGCTCTCGGCGGAGGCATGATGCAGCAACTCGGAAACCTTGCGCCGCCGGTCTTTCACCAAAGTCTGGGCATCGCTCCTAAGCATGTAGCGCAGCTGCCGGCCGTCCTCAAGCACCATGAACTTGCTGATTGACCGGACGGCAGCCTTGTACGAAGGCCACATGCCTGCCGGGACTCCGCTGTCCACCGCCGACAACTTGGCCACCAGGCCATCCAGGGCAGAAAGCCCGGGAGCATCCTCGGCCCAAATATAAGACGGGTCATTACGCAGGTGCCGTGCATCCTGCGCAAAGGCCGCTCCGAACGAAAGGGCGAAAAAAGACAGAAGAACAAGCAGCCGCCTCATTTCCTGTACCGTCTGAATTTATCTTCTATACTGGCAAGGCGCTGCCGCTGGGCATCAGTCATGGAACCTCTGGGCCGGGATAGCGAAGCCTTCAGGTCCTCGTACCTGTCGATAATGCCTGGGTGTCGGGAGATTTTGCGGCCCTTGGCCCGAAGGCACAAGACACACAAGGAATCCAGTTTATCAAGCACCCCGTCCCAGTAGGCAACATCTTCGAGAAGCATCCTTTCCATCCTGTCCTGGGCTGTAGAACACAATTCCTCCTCGTCCTGGCCGAACGCAAAAAAACGCCCCTGCCGGGTTACAAGCCAAAAATCCGTGGCCTTGCTCACAAGCGCTATGTCATCAGAAACGAACTCAACCCTGTCGTACTCAGGCGGAAGCAATTCCCTGCCGCAGGAGTCCATCAAACCCTGAAGGCCGTCACGGGTAACGATGCTCAGCGAATTGAAACAATATGTTGTGTCATCATATCCGCGGGCAGCTGCAGTCGTGTCTCCCACAGGTGCGGGGGAATTGCTGCAGGCAGTCAGAAAGGCCAGCAGCACGACCATGAGCAAAGATTCAGCACGATTCATCATGTAAAAGTACGAAGAAATTGCTATATTTGAAAATCATGCGTCCATCAGGCTTCTTCAAGCAAACCTACGGCACCGCCTCTCCAGGCATCCCGGAAGACATGACTCTGGTATATGAGTCGGCCGACTGTCATACCCAGATATGGAAAGCCGTAGCCGACCAGCGCCTTGTGGCCGTCAAGACACTCTGTCCGCAATTCCGCGGCGACCCGCTTTACAGGGGACGTCTCAGGCGCGAATACGAGATAGGCATCAACCTCAAGCACCCCGGAATCTGCGAGACACTTGGATGGGCGGACGACTGCGGAGAGGGACCGGGGATCATTATGGAATGGATTGACGGGGACACGCTCGACACGCTCCTCGATACCGGGACGCCCCTGCCCAAAAGGAAAATAGCCTCCGAACTTTGTGGCTCTGTCGCTTACCTTCACCATAAACAAGTCATTCACAAAGACCTGAAACCAGAGAACATACTCATAACCAAACGCGGCAGCAACGTGAAAATCATAGACTTCGGGCTATCGGATTCTGACTCCATATTGACGGGAAAAGAACCGGCAGGGACATTGGAATACGCTGCTCCTGAAGTAGTTGCAGGATGTCCGGCTGATCAGCAGAGCGACATTTATTCTTTGGGAAAGGTCCTGCTCAGTCTGGGAGGAGAGTTCCAGCAGGTCGCAGCATCCTGCTGCGAACCAGACCCGAGGAAGCGTCCAACTGATGCGGATGAAGTCCTCAAAGCCCTCGAATACGGCAAAAAACGCAATCCCTTGCCGGTAATCCTGATTGCCGCCTCTCTGATCGCGGCAGCGGCGCTGCTGACTGTGGTTACAGGAAGGCACGATGAGATAAAAGATCTTTTCGAGAGTGCCGTCAGGCTCACAAACCAGGCCGGCTCTAGCGTTTTTTAAGGAGCATTATCCCTCCGTCGCGGCCGGCGACGTACGGGTCCGTCCAGGCACCGTCACGCCATACTCCCCCAAGGAACAGTGGAAAGCCTTTCATGATAGTAAGGGCGTCGAATTCATCGCCCTCTCGCAAAAGCGAGTTCCGTGAGGCAATCACCTTGAACCTAGTTCCTCCTAGGAACTCCAGTTCAAGTTCCCTGTCCGGCAGCCAGCCGATGGAAACCATGGAGCCCTTTTCCAGCTTGGAGGAATCCACCATCTCTACATTGAAATATGAAGATGGAGGGCTGCTTGAAGAATGTACCGAACTGAGGAAACTGCGCCAGTCCTCGAACCCTGCATATCTGGAGAGTACGTCCAGAGTCCATTTCCTCGGCTTTACGTTCATGTTAACATAACCCCATAAACGTTTGAGGGTTGAAGGGCTGATGGTAACTCCGAGCTTTACCAGAATATCGTCAGACAAAGACGCAAAGTCGGCGGATGTCGAAAGCCGCAAAGCGTAGCAACGCTCTACCGCCTGCCGAAGGGCTGCAAATTCATAGCTTGATTCTCCCATAATCAATCAGAGGATACGCAAATTTAAGAATAAGTATCCTATTTGCAGGTCCAAACAAGGTCCAAATAGCCGAAGGCCACAGTTTATTTATAAAGAATCTGCGTGTGCGGGTCCACTTCGCACTCCGTCAGAGAAGTGCCTTTGCGCAGCCATATTGTGTTTAGCGACGTATTGTCTCGGGAGGAAAGACGCTCAAAAATAGAACTTGCAGACAAATCAAGTTCACTTATGGAGGATCCGGAGACATTGAGAAAGTACATCCTGGAAGATAGCGAGAAATCAATACTCTCAAGAGAGTTCCCAACCCAGCTCACCATTCCTATATCCGGACAGCGCGTATAGTCCAGACTCTTGATGAAAGGACTGTCTAAATTCAGGTATGTGTAATAAAGCCACCGGTTGTCCATTATTATGGTCCTCACGAGCGGTTCATCCCATGCATGGAAGAACACCAGTTTCTTCAATGGAGACAAGTCTATTGATTCCAGGCCGTTACGGGCAAGGTGCAAGGTTTCCAAGTTCTCCAGAAGTTCCAGCCCGGAAAGAGACTCAAGGGGAATATCGAACAGCTCGATTTCCGTCACGGAAGCGGTTTCCAAAGAAGACAGCATGTGGTCCCCATCGGTATCGTATGCCTTAAGAAGGAAATGCCACAGATTGCTGTCGTAGGGCTGGCGGTCCGTCGTAAAGGAACGGCCGGGGACTTCCACCTCATCCTTTCCGTTCGTATAATATACCCACCAGGCATACTCGGTAGAAGCCTTCAGGCCACTCCACTCGTAAGAGATTGAGCCTTGCACTATACTCGCCGGGACTTTCACTGGATCCGAACCGGGTGCGGACAGCCAAAAGCCGCATTCCACGATTCCTTCAGGATTGTTGAGAACGGCAGTCAGAACGGCGCTGTTCCAGTCCACGGACTCGGACATGCCCCCGACGGAAGGCTCCGGATAGCTGGGAGCGGGCTGGCCCGTGCAGCTCATGACCACACCAACAGCCATTACCAGAAGTCCCCTATTTAAAACCTTGCCGATCATTTGTCTTTCCAAACTTTAAGGTACTGCTGCAGGGCCCACATTTCGTCGCGGTAGCGGGCGGCGACCGGGAAGTCCAGGTCGGCAGCTGATTTCTTCATGCGGGAGCGGTCCTCTTCTATCATCTTCTCTATCTGCTGGCGGGACATGGAACGGATCACAGGATCCTGCAGCACTGCGGCAAGGTCCGCCTTGACGAAGCCGTCGGAGAAGGCCGCGCCCTTTTCGCGCAACGCATCGTGGCCGAAGCCCACTGAGATGCTTCCCCGCCCATAGTCCGAGGGATTGGGGATGTACTCCGGAGCGTCATAGGAGTTGGCTGCCGACACCCTTCCGGTAGTGCCTCCGGAGAGCCTTCCGCCCACTGGTTTGGCTCCGCCGAGCTCGGATGCCAGCACATTCAGGCGCGTCTGCACCTGGGTGGGGGTGATGTGGTGCTGCTTGTTGTAGGCTATCTGCTTGGAACGGCGGCGCTCGGTTTCGCGTATGGTCTGCTCCATGGATGGAGTGATGTGGTCGGCGTACATGATCACCAGGCCGTTCACGTTGCGGGCGGCACGCCCGGCCGTCTGCGTGAGGGCGCGTCCGGTGCGCAGGAACCCTTCCTTGTCGGCATCCAGGATCGCCACAAGCGACACGGACGGAATGTCCAGCCCCTCGCGCAGGAGGTTGACTCCCACCAGCACGTCGAACAGGCCGTTCTTGAAGTCTTCTATGATTTCCACTCTCTCTGCGGTGTCCACGTCGGAATGAATGTAGCGGACGCGGATGCCTATGCGCCTCAGATACTCGTCCAGTTCCTCGGCCATTCGCTTGGTCAGAGTCGTGACGAGCACGCGTTCGTCATCCTCGGCGCGCTTGCGTATCTCCTCCACCAGGTCGTCGACCTGCCCTTCTATCGGACGCACCTCGATGGGCGGGTCCAGCAGTCCGGTGGGACGGACAACCTGCTCTACCACAAGGCCTTCGGACTTCTCCAGCTCATAATCGGCGGGAGTTGCGCTGACATAGACCGTCTGCCCTGTCAGGGCCTCGAATTCCTCGAACTTAAGGGGTCTGTTGTCCGAGGCGGCAGGCAGGCGGAAGCCATACTCTACGAGTACGCTCTTGCGGGAATGGTCGCCGCCGTACATGGCCCGCACCTGAGGCAGGGTCACGTGGCTCTCGTCTATGAAAGTAATGAAGTCCTTGGGGAAATAGTCCAGAAGGCAGAAAGGTCTCTCGCCCTCCTTGCGGCCGTCGAAATAGCGGGAATAATTCTCTATGCCGGGACAATAACCCATCTCCTTTATCATCTCCAGGTCGTACTCAACCCTCTGCTTGAGCCGCTTGGCTTCAAGTCCCTTGCCTATTGACTCAAACCATTCTATCTGCTTGACGAGGTCATCCTGGATAGCGCTCACGGCTGCTATCGTCCGTTCCCTGGTGGTCACGAAGTTTGTCGCCGGGCATATGCTCACATGGTCGATCTCCTCGATGTGGGCGCCGGTCACAGGGTCTATCAGGCTGAGGGAGTCTACCTCGTCGCCGAAAAACTCTATCCTCACCGCCTCGTCGGCGCCACCGAGGAACACGTCTATAATATCACCGTGCACCCTGAAAGTGCCGCGTTTGAAATCTGTCTCGGTACGGCTGTAGAGCGCATCGACCAGCTTGTACAGCAGCCCCGTCAGGCTGCGCCTCTCCCCTTTCGACACTTCTATTGTCTGGGCGTGGAAGTCCTCGGGATTGCCGATGCCGTACAGACAGCTGACGCTGGAAATCACTATCACGTCGCGTCTCCCGCTCATAAGGGCCGAAGCCGCCGAAAGGCGGAGTTTGTCTATCTGGTCATTGATGCTCAGGTCCTTCTCTATGTAGGTGTCGGTGGTCGGGATGTAAGCCTCCGGCTGATAGTAATCGTAATAGGATACGAAATACTCGACGGCATTGTCCGGGAAGAAGGATTTGAACTCTCCGTACAGCTGAGCGGCAAGCGTTTTATTGTGGCTCAGGATGAGCGCGGGACGCTGAAGGCGCTCGATCACGTTGGCCATCGTAAATGTCTTGCCGGAGCCTGTGACGCCCAGAAGGGTTACGTCGGGGACGCCTTCTTTTATCGCCGAGCAGAGCTGGTCGATGGCCTCCGGCTGGTCGCCCGAAGGCGCGTATTCAGATTTGAGAACAAATTTCATTTTCCTTGCAAAATTAGCAATAAATGTTCATATATTTGCATATATGGAAGAGACTCTATCCGCGCAGGCGCGCTCAATAGCGCTGGCTGCGCTCGAGGGTGAAACCCGCTACGACGGCACCCCTTTCATAACACACGCCGACGGAGTTGCGGCCATAGTCACGGACGAGATCGGCCTGCCCGACGCCTGCGCCGCGGCAGTGTACCTGCATGAGGCCACAAGACTGCACCCGGAGGTGGACATCAGCGCATTCCCGCAGGATGTCCGCATGATGGTTGACGGGCTCAACAAGATATCCACCATCAAGCCCAAAGACACCAGGCTGGAGGCGGACAAGTACAAGAAACTCATAGTCCAGTATTCCACAGACCCTCGCGTAAGCGTCATCAAGATTGCCGACCGCCTGGAGGTCATGCGCAAGCTCAGCATCTTCCCCAAGCTCTCCCGCGACCAGAAGCTTCTGGAAACCATGATGCTGTACATGCCGCTGGCGCACCAGCTCGGCCTGTACAAAGTCAACGGCGAGCTGGGCGACATATATTTCAGCTACGCCGAGCCCGAGCAGTTCCGGGCCATAACCAACAAGCTCAAGGCCACCGAGAAAGACCGCGAGCGCCTCACCCGCGAGTTCATAGAGCCCCTCAAGAAGAAACTCTCCGACGCAGGCATCGAGTACAAACTCAAGATACGCACCAAGAGCGCCTGGTCTATCTGGCGCAAGATGCAGGTCCAGAAAGTGCCTTTCGAGGGCGTGTACGACGTTTTCGCCATCCGCTTCATAATAGACTGCCCGGCCGAGGACCACGTCCTCGAGAAAGACCTGTGCTGGAAGGTCTATTCCTACGTTACGGAGGAATACGAACCCGACACCAAGCGTCTCCGCGACTGGATCACCACGCCGCGCCCCAGCGGCTACGAATCGCTGCACATCACGGTCAAGAACCGCCGCGGCAGCTACCTGGAGGTGCAAATCCGCACAAGGCGCATGGACGATATGGCCGAAAACGGTCCCGCATCGCACTGGGCCTACAAGGGCATCAAGCACGAGCAGTCCACCGACAAGTGGCTGCTGAGCGTACGCGATGCCCTGGAGCATCCGCTAAGCACCAATCCCGAGGACCTGCCGGCTCCTCCCGACAAGGAGATTTTCGTATTCACCCCCACGGGCGAGCTCCGCATCCTGTCGGCCGGCGCTTCGGTACTCGATTTCGCCTTCAACATCCACTCCGGCCTGGGCGCACGCTGCGTGGGCGGGCGGGTAAACGGCAAGGCCGTCCAGCTCAAGGAGAAGCTGCACACCGGCGACACAGTCGAAATCATAACCCGCAAGGACCAGAAACCCAGCCGCGACTGGCTTGGCTGGGTGGTGACTTCCAAGGCCCGTTCCAAGATCAAGCTGGAGCTGGACGCCGACGAGCGCAAGCGTGCCGCAGAAGGACGCGAACTGCTGGAAAGGCGCCTCCGCAACTGGAAGCTGGAGTTCCCCGATGCCATGCAGACCGAATACATGAAGGCGCACAACTACAAATCCGTGCTCTCCTTCATGGCTGCCATCGCTTCCGGCGAGGTGGATGTCAATGCCATAAAAGCCTTCATCCAGGAAAAGGCCTCCAAAGAAACAGAAACGCCGCAGGACCACACGGTCAAGGCCAAGACGCCAATCATCTCCGGCGACGGAGACGACATCCTGGTCCTCAACGCCAAGGACGTCAAGGGGCTGGACTACAAGATGGCGGCCTGCTGCAATCCGGTGTTCGGCGATGACGTGTTCGGGTTCGTAACCCGCAGCGCCGGGATCAAGATCCACCGTATATCCTGCCCCAACGCCGCACGCCTCATAGAGCGCTATCCATATCGTATCCAGAAGGTTGTGTGGCAGGAGACGGCTGCAGCCGGGAGCTTCCTGGTCTCGCTTTCCATTATTTCGGACAGCGAGCATTCGGTCATGGGCTCCATCCTGGACGTCACCGGCCAGTTCCGCGTATCGGTCCGATCGTTCTCGGTCAATGAGAATCACCGCAACGGCACCTACGAAATCACCCTCCGCCTTCTGGTTCCCTCCAACCTGGAGCTGGACAAGGTCATCTCCCAGATCGGAGCACTCAAGCAGGTAGTCAAAGTCAAGCGTCAATAAACTTGAATTTTCAAACTTGGCATTTTTTGATTAACTTTGTGAGTTTTCAAAGACCGGAGATATGGCAGAGCAGATCAAATACACCGACGAGAACATAATCACCCTTGAAGGAGTCGAGCACATCCGGATGCGCCCCGGCATGTATATCGGCCGTCTTGGCAACGGCAACAACCCCGGCGACGGCATCTACGTCCTGCTCAAGGAGGTCGTAGACAACTCCATAGACGAGTTTGCCATGGGTTTCGGCAAGCAGGTGCAGATTACCATAGAAAACGGTGAGGTAACAGTGCGCGACTTCGGCCGCGGCATTCCCCTCGACTCCGTCGTCAAGGCCGTCAGCATCCTCAACACCGGCGGCAAGTTCGACGACAAGGCGTTCAAGAAATCCGTAGGTCTAAACGGTGTCGGCACAAAGGCCGTAAACGCCCTGTCAGAGCGCTTCTACGTCTGCTCGCACCGGGACGGCGAATGCTCCTGGGCCAGCTTCGAGCGCGGAGAGCTAAAAGACAGCGGCAAGGCCGAGACCAAAGAGAAGAACGGCACCCTCGTGCGCTTCTATCCCGACTCGATGATGTTCGGCGACTTCCACTACAACATGGACTTCGTCGAGACAATGGTCAAGAACTATTCCTACCTCAAGCGCGGTCTCACCCTGGTCCTCAACGGCACTCCGTACAAGTCAGAAAACGGTCTTCTGGACCTCGTGAACGAGAATCTCAGCGAGGAGCCCCTCTACCCTCCCATCCACCTCGAGGGCGAGGACATCGAGATAGTGCTCAGCCATGGCAACGCCTACGGCGAAAACATCTCCTCCTTCGTGAACGGCCAGAACACCCGCGACGGAGGCACCCACCTCGCAGCCTACCGCGAGGCCATCGCAAAGACGCTCAAGGAGTTCTTCAAGAAGAACTACGAGCCTGCCGACTGCCGCCAGGGCATCGTAGGAGCCATCAGCATACAGATCCAGGAGCCAAACTTCGAAGGCCAGACCAAGACCAAACTCGGCTCCAACTACATGTGGGAGAAGCAGACGCGCGACGAAAAAGGCGCCCTCAAAACCGACATCGGCCCCACCATCCGCAGTTTCGTCAACGACTTCGTATCCAAGAACCTGGACAATTACCTCCGCATCCACAAGGAGATAGTTCCGGTGATCGAAGACAAGATCAAGGCCTCCCAGCAGGAACGCGAAGAGATTAGCGGCATACAGAAAAAGACCCGCGAGCGCAACAAGCGCACCAACATCTACAACCGCAAGCTCCGCGACTGCCGCTACCATTTCAACGACAAGGTCACCGAGAAGACCCAGGACAACATAGAACGCTCCAGCATCTTCATCACCGAGGGCGACTCCGCAAGCGGAACCATCACCAAGGCCCGCAACGCCAACTACCAGGCCGTTTTCAGCCTGCGCGGAAAGCCCATCAACTCCTACAAGGAGAGCCGCAAGAAAGTGGCCGAGAACGAAGAGCTCAACCTGCTTATCAACGCCCTTGGCGTGGAGGACGACCTGGACAATCTCCGCTACAACAACATAATCGTTGCCACCGATGCCGACGACGACGGCATGCACATCCGCATGCTGGTTCTGACCTTCATCATGAAGTACTACCCGGACCTGATCCGCCGCGGCCACGTGCATATACTCCAGACTCCCCTCTTCCGGGTAAAGAACAAAAAAGAGAACCGCTACTGCTACAACCAGGAAGAGAAGGAGAAGGCCATCAAGGAACTCAAGACGGGCGTGGAGATAACCAGGTTCAAAGGCCTCGGCGAGATAAGTTCAAACGAATTCACCGATTTTATCGGCGAGAACATGCGCCTGGACGCTGTCACCCTAGCGGACGAAGAGTCCATCCACGACATCATGGACTTCTACATGGGCGACAACACCGTCGACCGCCAGCGCTTCATCCGCGCCAACCTCCGCTCCGAGCAGGAGCTGGAAGACGTTGATATCTAGCCGTTTCTAAAATACGAAGCCAAAGCTTGCGTGCATGGTGAAATGTGAGTAATTGCACCATGAAGCGCCGATTTTCAGCGGGCCCAGAGGCGTCTGTCGGCCCACTTCGGCACCTACTGCCCAGGCCTGGAGGGGCGAACTGAAGAATGTCCCGAGCTCCTGAGTCGTCTGATACATGCCTCCCCGCGCGGTGATGAAGGTGCGGCCGGCCCTGGCCCGGAGGTCCAGAGTGGCCACTCCGACGAACTTATCAGTCTGATGATAATTGATGGAATACCCGAAGAACGGAATCTGGTGCTCCAGATAGCGGCCTTCCTGCATGCCTCCCACCACCACGCGGTGCTTGGGATTCATCCAGTCCGTATCAAGCGAATTCCATCCGGCATAGACACTCGGTATCACTGCAAATGCGCTGCCTAGAGGAATGGCACCCGTCAGGTGGGCAACCACATTGGCATAGGGCGTAATCTTCCCCGTCGGGTCCAGCATGGTTCCGGTCGAAGGGTCAAAAGACTGAAGGTCAATGGAATGGCCGGCAAAGGTATATCTTCCGTTGAGAGAGAACCTGAGTCCGCTGCAAGGGAAATACGGATCGTCCAGATTGTCAACGCAGAATTTGGAGAATGCGCTGAAAGTATGGCTCTTCCAGTCCCACCCTTTCCATTCCTCAAAGTTGCTGAGGTAATACTCATACGGATCCATATCGGCGGTGACACCAAAGCGGAACTGCCCGAAGCTCAAGCGGGTATCCTCAAAGAAGAGATCCGTCCCCATGGACAGAAGTTTGTCCGTGACGTCGTAATCCCTATCGGTGAATTCGTTGCATATATATTGCGTCCAAAGCCTGGCTCCTATCGCAGGCCAGCTGTTGGAGGGGCGGTATCCTCCTTCAAGTGCAAGGCTGGGGCTGTTGCCTATCTTTATGTCCGCAGTCATGAAAGGACCCGAGAATTTGCGGGTTCCGATGCCAAGGCGTGCGGCCAGATAAACCTTTTCGTCGTTGTCGGCGTGCAGACCGAGCGCAAGTTCGTTCTGCTGCCCGTGCTGGCATTCAAACACGAGAACATAAGGCTCCTCGCTGCCTTCCAGACGATAAGTCACGGACTCAAAGGCCCTGGTGCCGTAGAGACGATACTGAATCCTCTCGATTTCCTCCCTTCCGAACAAGCCGTCCTTAGGCAGGAGATAAAAAGGAATAATGTTGCTGCTCTCCTGCCGGGGCAGGCCCTCATAGTGAACGGCCTTTACCCTTACCTTTTGCCGGTTGATATCTACTGAAGGGCGGCGGCGTTTGATGTCCGGAACGGCCTTGCCTGCGGTCTTGAGGGCCACGGCTTTGAGCTGTTCCTTACTGGCAAGGGCATTCTTGTATCCCTGGTCAATTATATCGTCCACGCTTTCTTCATCGAAAGAGAACATGTTGTATCCCGCAAGAGGGTGATGGATGTTGATGTCCACCATTTCAAGGCCCGCCGTATTGGCCTCGGCGGCAAGAAGGTTGATCATCTGCATCATCAGTTCCACTGGGGACTGCAGTTTGTCAAGTCCCCTGTCGGTATGCAGGTCGGAACCGATTATGATGTCAGCCCCCATGGCACGGGCTATGTCCGCAGGGAAATTGTTGCGCATGCCTCCGTCCAGGAGCACAGTACCCTCGGTATGCACGGAACGGAAGTAAAAAGGAATGGCCATTGTGGAGCGCATGGCGTCCACCAGTTTGCCGCTGGTCCAGTATTTTGCCACGTTCTGGTGCATGTCCGTGGCCACGCACACAAAAGGAATGGGCAGTTCGGCAAAGCTTATCGAGTCCTGGTATCCTACCGTCACGGAACTCAGCATGTTGCGCACGTTGAGACCGAACAGATATCCGTCCGGAAGGCCCATCGTGACCTGTGAGAAAGCGTCATCGGTAACATCGGCAGTGGTCTGTCCTCTGGATTCATTCCACTGACGCGCCTTTGAAATCTGGTCCTTCAGGTTCTGGTTGTATTCTTCCTGGTCATAGTGGAAAGGAATACGCAGGACAAACTGGTTGCGGAATTTCCTCACGCGGTAAGAAACGTATTTGTCCGGGATGTCGTCCGACATCATCACCGGCCAGTTGATGGAACGGACCAGGGAATCCATCTGACTGCTGTTGTAGCCCATTGAATACAATCCGGCGACGAGTCCTCCGATGCTGGTGCCCGTGACAAGGTCGACCGGGATGCCGAGCTCCTCAATGAGCTTTATGACACCGAGATGGGCCATGCCCTTGGCCCCTCCGCCGCCCATGACCAGAGCGACTGTAGGCCTGTACCGGCGTATGGAATCCATGTGGGCCCTTACCCGGGACACGGCAATGGAATCCTGGACAGGATTGTTGCTCGTAGTGGCTATCTGTGCAAACGCCGTCATGCCTGTAAGCAGGCAAGCGATGAGCATGGTGTACAACTTCTTCATAGGCACAAACATATCAATAAAACTACTTAACTTCTACTCTTTCCGCGGAAGCGTCCAGCACCTGCGCAAGGTCCCTCACCGGGCGTTCGGAGTAACGGCTGAAGGTGGCAAGGCACAGGGGGCAGGCCGTTGCCACCGCGTCGGCACGGCTGGCGTAGAGATTATCGAGGGCCTTGCGGGTCATGGCCTCGCGCTGGCTGAAATCCAGCGTCAGGCTGCCCAGCGAACCGCCGCAGCAAATACTCTCTTCCCTGCATGCAGGGGCCTCGGCGATTCCGGCCGCCTGGCCTATAAGCCGGCGAGGCGATTCGTAGATGCCGCAGCCACGCCCGAGCTCGCAAGGGTCATGGTAAACATAGCAAATATCGCTCTTGCTGACATTTAGCCTCCCCTGCTCCACAAGTTCACTGAAATAATCAGCATAATTCACCACCCGCACGCCGGGTAGCGAATAGCGTTCGGAGAAAATCTTATAGCAGATGGGGCAGCTCAGCACAAGGGTGTCGGCGCCGCTGCCCAGGATTATTTCTTCATTCTTCTTTACAAGTCCGAGTGCGGCGTCTATGCGCCCGGCGGTCATCAGCGGACGTCCGCAGCACAGCCCCTCTTCCCTGTCCATCCAGGTGTAATCAACCCCGGCCTTGTCCAGCAGCGAGCATACCGCCTTGCCGATGGAAGGCGTGAGTTTGGTCATGCAGCCGGCGAAATACAGGACTTTGGAGCCTTTGGCAGAAGCCGTCATCCCGCTCACGTCCATACCGGAAAAATCCGGGGTTATTCCGTAGCGCCGGGCAGACCTCTGCGCGATGCGCAGCTTGGGGCCTTCCACGCCCACCTGACACACCGCCTCGCACTTGCCGCAAAGGAGACACTTGTCCGAGATTTCCTCGATGCGCTTCTCGTTGCCGCGGCGTATCTGGCGGTTCAGGTATACCGTGCAGTCCTTGATGTTCTTCTTCTGCACGCTCATGGGGCAGGCATCGATGCAAACCCCGCAGCCCGGGCAGCTCAGCACCTCGACCTTGGCGAATCCCCTGCGCGGATGCCGTATCTTGAGGCCGGCATTGCGCATGGGGATGAGCATCATCTCTGCCGGAATGTGCATGTAGCGCGTAAACGGCAGCACCACCATGAAAACACCCAGCGCAATGCTGTACGCCCACCATGTAGGCAGCATGTTGAGGTCGTTGCCGAGGAACTGGCGGAACACCCAGTTGGCAGGAATCGTAAGGAAGGAGCCGCCGCTTATATGAGCGGTAAAGCTCTCTGCCAGAAGGCGAAGGGGGAAGATGGCCCACAGCGAGTACAGACCCACCCTGTCCAGCGCACTGGGACGCGTGGTCCGCCGCATGCCGAAGATGCGCGAACGGACACGCTTCACCATCGCGAGCGCTATTCCGGTCAGAATCAGAAGCAGGAAGAAGTCCATCAGGAAGAAAAGGACCGCTCCCCCGATGGTAGATTCATTCTCGGCTACGAAATAATTGAAGAAAATAGGATAATACAGCAGGCGCACCCGTTCGGGGCAGTACACCATCACTTCGATATGTCCCAGGAGGATGATCATGAACCAGCCGAACGCAATGCTGGAGTGCATGAATCCCAGCATCTTGTTGCGTTTCCACAACTTGATGTGCAGCAGGCAGTTGGCAAAGATATCCCAGATATTCTTGATGGCCGTCGACGGGGTTATCAGCGACAGCAGGAACTTGCGCCGATCCTGTCTGGGAAGCTGGAAGAGTATGCGGAAAATACCGTACAGGCAGTAGCCCAGCACGAATATCATACCCACCAGAAACGGCAGGACGAACGGGTCGAAACCAGTGGCGAATCTTTCCTTCATTTCCGTTCTCCGTATATGCGGCAAAGACTGAGTATCAAATGCCTGGTGTTGATGCCCCTGGGGCATACCATGCTGCACTTGCCGCAGAGCATGCAGTTCTGCATCATGGCAGAGACGTCCTTTCCCCTCTGCAGGTTCAAGATCACCTTGCGCACGCTCATTCCCGACCATGGGCCGGCGGTGCAGGTGGCGGAGCATGAGCCGCAGGACATGCACGTGCGCACTCCGGGCTCAAGCACCTCAAGCTTGCGGTAGAGGCTCAAGTCCACCTGGTCAAGCCTTACGGCGGAACTCTTTGACAATCCGAAGCCGAAATCAACCATTGCCGACGAGGTAGTTATGAATATCAAGGGCCGCCGCCCTGGCTTCGGCAACCGTTTCGGGCACAGTCTTGGTGCCTGTGCAGGCGCCGGCGAAGAAAACACCTGGACGGCTGGATTCGTTGATACGATAAATATTGTCCCGGCTACGCATGAAGCCGTCGGAATCCACGTCGGCCCTGACCATCGATGCCAGCACCGGCGTTTCTTCGTTGCAGAGCATGCCGGCCATGAGCACCAGAAGGTCTGCCTTCAGCTTGACCTGATGTCCTGCCAGGGTGTCCTCCGCCTTGAGTATAACCTTGCCGTCTATGTCTTCGCTCACCTCCGACACGCGTCCCCTCACGAAGTGCACTCCGTGGTCCCGCTGGGCATTGATGTAGAAGTCTTCGTACTTCTTTCCGAAAAGGCGCAGGTCCATGTAGAAGCACCAAACTTCCGAACCGGGGAACTTCTCTTTCATCTCTATCGCCTGCTTTATTGCAGTCATGCAGCAGACCTTCGAGCATTGCGGATTGCCGGCCTTGAGGTCCCTTGAGCCAACGCAATGGACGAAAGCTATGTGGGACGGATTCTCCGGTATCCTGTCATCTTCTCCGGTGTTGAACCAGTGTTCCAGGTCGGAATTAGTAATCACATGGTCGTAAACCCCATAACCATACTCCTCCTTGCGCGAGGCGTCGAACAGGCGGAACCCGGATGCCATCAGAATGGCTCCGCAGAGCAGGGTGGTACCGTTGGAAAGCACCACGCTGAAGCCACTGGTAAGACGGTTCATCGTGGCCACCGTCGTCTTGAGATACACCGTCACCCCGTCCAGCCCTCCGGCCATAGTCTCGATAAGGGATGATGCGCTCATCATGTCCGGAAACAATTTGTGCCAGCCGGCTACGTGTCCTCCCAGATGGTCGGACTTTTCCACTATGACCGGCTGGTAGCCGAGGAGAAACAGCTGCCGGGCAGCCTCCATTCCGGCCACGCCTCCGCCAATGATAAGTATAATCCGGCTGTCCATACTAACAACATTTAAGCACCGAGGGCAAACCCGGCTTGAGTATATCTTTCTTGTTCAGTCCCAAATATTTGGCGTCGGGATCATATTTGACGCCCATCTTGTCCAACAGAGGTTCCACGGCGACCTGATGCATCTGGAGGCCGAGGTCCCATGGGTCGTAGCCCAGCACCAGGCCGGCAAGTTCCTCGTAGGTCAGGACGGGAATACCGTATCCTCCGGAGCCATAGGTCTTGCCTGTCTGTTCCGAAATCACATATTGCCAGCGGTCCAGGAAATACGGGCAGCCGGGGCAGTTGGTGATTATGGCATCGGGATGATAGGGCTCCATGGACTCGAATTTCTTGTGGGTGTTGGAGACGCTGTAGCCGCGGTTGGCCTTGACCAGATATTGCCTGAAGCCAAAGCCGCAGCAGTGCCGGCGCTCGGGATAGTCTATCACTTCCCCGCCCCACGACTCCACCATGCCACTGAGTACATAAGGGTACTCCGCTCCGCCTATTCCCTTGTGCGGAAACATTTTGGAGTAATGGCAGCCTATATGCTCCACAATCCGCAGAGGCCTGCCCGTTTCAACGTCCACGAGCCTGTTCACGGCCTTTTCGGCAATCTCTCCGCGGAACTTGTACACAAGGTCGCTGGCATGGGCCACATACTCCGGCTTGTCGAATTCCCTGCGGGTGGCTTTCCAGAGGTTTTCCCTGATGCGGGCCTCCAGCTCCGGGAACTCGCGCCAGGTCTCGAGTATCTCGGTGTAGTTGCCGAACGAGGTTATGCACGAAGTGACAAGGTTCTTGTAGCCGGCCTCCTTCATCAGGGCGAACTGGCGGGCCACGATGGTCATGGCCGTTTCCTGGGGTATGGTGTCGCAGTGGTAGGCTATGCCTCCGCAGGTCGTATGATGCTCGCTCTCATATATATCCTTGCCCAGAAGGTCCCGGCACACTGCAAGGAAGTACTTTTCGGACGCCGGGAAAAAGCTCTGGCGTATGCAGCTGCGCACGTAGAACCAGCCGTCGGCGGGTATTTCTTTCTGGTATTCGGACCAGATTTTCTGCTTGCCTTGGTATATCATCGCTTATTCTTCACCGTTAAAATGTCCCGGGGAGCAGTGGCTGAATGTGTATTGGGTGTATTCTTCGATGCTCATCCCCATCTGCTCCGCCTTGGCACGGGAATACTTTTCCACCAATTCCAGGCGATCCGTGCCGCCCGTGACGTCATAGATGGCTTTGAGCTCGTCCAGATCCTCCTGCGGAATTTTCCTCAACACGCCGGGGCCCTTGCCCCTGTAATTGGCGCCCAGGCGCCCGTACACGTCTTCCTTGTGGTCGAGCACCCACTCGAAAACGGGCCCCGACTCAGGGTGGTCAGCGTAAGAAAAGGTGGCCGGATGCACGCAGTAGCCGTAGCCAAGGACATTGCCGTTGAGAGCCTTTGTGAGCGGGTATATCTGACGTCCCTTTTCGGATTCAGTAAAGAAGCCCAGGCGTATGCTGAGGTCCCTCAGGGCCATGATCACAAGGCCGGGGCCATTCTTCCGGGGGCAGCGCGTGACGCAGCTCATGCATTCGCCGCAATACCAGATGGTCTCGCTCTTGAGCAGTTTCTCGATGGCGTCATTGTCCTTGGTCTGCACGATGGAGACGATCTTCCGCGGGTCGTACTTGTAGAACTCCGCTGCCGGACAAACCGCCGTGCAGGTACCGCAGTTTATGCAGGTATGGAATCCCTCCTTGAAACGATAGTCCTTGCTTAACTCTTCAAAATAATTCATAAGAGGAACAAAAATATAAAAAAGTTGGTAAATCTCAAAAGAATAACTATCTTTGCGTCCCCTTTCAAGAGGGCAATAACTTTTATTAACAAATCATTATGATCAAACAGTACGAAACCGTTTTCATTGCAACTCCCGTTTTGTCTGACACCCAGATGAAGGAAGCGGTTGCCAAGTACACCGATCTCATCAAAGCCAACGGCGGAGAAGTCGTGTACGAAGAGGATTGGGGGCTCAAGCAGCTCGCGTACCCGATCCAGCACAAGACATCAGGTTTTTACTACCTGATTCAGTTCAAGGCGGACCCTCAGTTCGTCAACACTATCGAAACCCAGTATCACCGTGACGAGCGCATCATCCGCTTCCTCACCGTGGCCCTGGACAAGAATTCCATCGCCTACGCGGAGCACCGCCGCCAGAAGGGCGCAGCCAAGGCCGCAGCCCCCAAGGAGGAAGCCGCTCATGCAGAAGAGCCTGAAATCGATGTAGAACCCGAAAGCGTGGAGGAATAAGCCATGGCAGCAGTAGAAAACAACGAAATCCGTTATCTGAACCCTCCCACCGTGGACGTTCGCAAGAAGAAGTACTGCCGTTTCAAGAAGGCAGGCATCAAGTACGTGGATTACAAAGATCCCGAGTTCCTCAAGAAGTTCCTCAACGAGCAGGGCAAGATCCTTCCCCGCCGCATCACCGGTACTTCCCTCAAATTCCAGCGCAAGGTCGCCCAGGCCATCAAGAGGGCCCGTTCACTTGCACTTCTCCCCTATGTTACTGACCTCCTTAAATAATTGAAGCGTTATGAAGATCATACTTAAGAAAGATGTTGCCAACCTCGGCGATGCAGGCGAGGTGGTGGAAGTCAAGACCGGCTACGCTCTCAATTATCTGGTTCCCCAGGGATTTGCCGCCATCGGCACTCCTTCCGCTCTCAAGCAGCACGAGGAGACCATCCGCCAGAGGGCTCACAAAGAGGCAAAGAACATCGCCGAGGCCGAGGCCAAGGCTGCAAAGCTTTCCGCAGCACCTGTCGAGGTTGCAGTAAAGGTCGGCGAGAGCGGCAAGCTCTACGGCAGCGTTACCGCAGCCCAGGTGGCAGCCGCCCTGGAGGCCAAAGGCTTCGAGGTGGACAAGAAGAACGTCGAGGTTCCCGAAATCAAGGAGCTTGGCGAATTCGAGGCCAAAGTCAAGTGCTACAAGGGCGTTTTCGCCGACGTGAAAGTCAACGTCGTCGCCGAATAATCAACTCCCGATCTATAAGCTAATCAGCCGGTCCTTGCGGGCCGGCTGATTTGTTTATTCTGAATAAAGACCTTCCCTGGACAGCAGATGGTCCAGATTGGCAAGGCCGTAGAGGGTAACTGCCGTGACCACCGCCGAATGCTCCATGTACTCGGAAATGAGTTTGTTGAAGGTATCGCTCTCGGTATGCCATATTTCGCGGTAATCGAAATTCCAGCCCCGCGGATCGGTCTCCCGGAACGAAATGGTCGGAACCCCGTTCATGGCGAAATAGGCATGATCGCTGCCGCCCGGCCTTGATGGCCTGGGGCCGGCAGGGCCTTCGCGCTTGGTGACGGTGAACGGAATATCCTGATTGTAAGACTCCAGCGGCTTGCAGACCTTCACGAAGTCATCGTACATGGCATCGGGGACATTGACGCCCGTGGCCATGAGCGGACCGCCGTCACGGTTGAAGTAGTTGGATATCTTGTCCATCGGAACGGTCTTGCTCTCCACGAAATACTTGGAGCCAAGCAGGCCGAATTCTTCGGCTGACCAGAAGCAGAAAAGTATGGTACGCTTGGGCTTTGCCCCTGAAGCTGCAAGAAGGCGGGCCGCCTCCAGAGTCACGCAGGTGCCGTTACCGTCGTCCACGGCTCCTGTGCCGGCGTCATAGGAATCAAGGTGCCCGCCGGCCAGCACATACTCTTTGGGATACTTGCTGCCCTTCATGACGCCTATGATGTTACGGTATTTCACAGGCCCGCGGCTGAAATGGTTGCGAATGTCGAACTCCAGAAGGAAGTCCTCTTTGCGGCTCACCTTGGCCTTGATAATAGCGAACTGCTGCTCGTCCAGACAGATGTCACACACCGACGGACGCGAGTCTATGCTCATTTTGAAGCAGTTGGCTCTGTCGTACATGAGCTGCAGCGGCACCCGCGCAGAACGGATGAACCCGAGCACGCCGGCTTCGATCATCTCTTTATAGAAAGGGGCCGTGCATTTCTCGTAAGGAAGCATCGGTTTTTCGGTGCTGTCGCGGTGGGACCAGTTCCAGCGCATGATCTCCATATTCTTGCGCTCGATCTCCTCGTTGGCGGCAATCACCTCCATGCGCCTGGCGTTGGCTTCGTCGGACCAGTCGATGGCCATGCCGTTGGATTCGGCCTCCAGCAGCACCCAGGCCCCCTTGAGGGCGCCCTTCATGCGCTCCAGCTCCCTGCGCGACCTTGGTTCCGCAAGGACATGTCCCTTCTGCTTTCCGCGAGTGGGCGCCGTATAAGACGGCGTTCCGAAATGCAGTATCATACCGTCCTCGCTGAGCATACGCCCGAACCAGGGGCCTCGGTTGAAGCCCACGGGCACCTGTCCGACTTCCTGCACCCAGACCTCCAGGCCCCAGCTTTCCAGCTGTTCCTTGACCCAGTTCTCCGCTTCGGTGAGAGCGGCGGAACCAACTATGCGGCCGCCGATGACATTGGAAAGATAGTCTGCATGGACCATGGTGCGATTATCCTCGCGACCATACTCCAGGACCTTGGACACTACTTTGTCCTGAGCTGCCGCTCCAAAGCAGAAACTGACGGCCGCAACGACCGTCAGAAAAGCATATAAAATCTTGTTCATGAACTACTTAGCCGGTATGTTCACAAGCACTTCCTGCAGGAAATCCCAAATCTTCTGCACGGAGGGGATGTAGGCCCTCTCGTCGGGAGAATGGGGACTCAGAAGCGTAGGGCCCATGGATACCATGTCCCAGTGGGGATAAGCACCAGCAAGGATACCGCACTCCAGGCCGGCATGGATGGCCATGACCTTGGGCTCAACTCCGAACTTGGCTTCGTAGACCTTTTTCATCACGGCAAGTATCTCGGAAGAAGCATTGGGTGCCCAGCCGCTGTAGCCTCCCGTGAATTTGGTGCTTACGCCGGCAAGGTCGAACACCGATTCGATGCGCTTGGCAAGAGCCGCCTTGGCGGAATCCACGGAAGAACGCAGAAGGCACTTGACGGAGAATTTGCCGCGGTAGATTTCCACCATGGCCAGGTTCACCGACGTCTCCACCATGCCGGGCATGGCGTCGCTCATGCGCTCCACGCCGTCGGGGCAGGCCAGGATGCAGCGTACGAAGCGCTTGGCCGCTTCTTCCTCGACATACTTGCAGTCGCCGGGCTCGCACACTTCGCCCTCGGCGCAAACATACGGTTCAAAGATAACTTGAAGGCCGGGGTCAGTTGCCGCGTACTCGGCTTTGAGCGCATTTGCAATGCGGCTGATGGCACGTTTGGCTCCGGACACGCCTTTCTTGGGAACATACAGGGTGGCAAAAGCCTCGCGGGGGATGGCGTTGCGCAGGGTTCCGCCTTCCAGGTCGACGAGTTTCACGCCATGCTTTTCCAGCAGAGGAAGCAATACTCTGGCCATCAGGCGGTTGGCATTGGCCCGGCAGAGGATGATATCCATTCCGGAGTGCCCTCCCTGACATCCTTTAACAGCCAGAGAATAACATTCATAACCACGCTTGGGCTCGTTCTTGCGGCGGTAGCGGGCAGATGCCGTGGCGTCCAGGCCGCCGGCGCATCCGACATAGAACTCTCCTTCCGACTCCGAATCCAGATTGATGAGGATGTCGCCCTTGAGCACGCCGGGCTTGAGCAGGCTGGCTCCGGTCATGCCGGTCTCTTCATCGTAGGTCACCAGGATTTCGATGGGGCCGTGCTTGACCTCGGGGCTTTCGGCCACCGACATCGCAAGCGCCACGCCAAGGCCGTCGTCGGCGCCCAGGGTGGTGCCGCAGGCACGCAGCCACTCCCCGTCCACCCATGTTTCGATGGGGTCTTTGAGGAAGTCGTGCTTGACGTCCGCATTCTTCTGGGGCACCATGTCCATGTGTCCCTGCAGCACTACGGTCTTGAGATTCTCATAGCCGGGAGTGGCCGGAATGCGCATGATGACATTGCCGGTATCGTCGGCAAAAGCCTCGATCTTGCGCTCCGCGGCCCAGTCAAGGAGGAACTTGCGCACTATTTCCTCATGCTTGGAGGGCCTTGGGCAACGGGTGAGGGAATAAAAGTTATTCCACACCACAGCGGGTTTCAAATCTTTGATAGTCATAATGTTATAGAATTATTTAGGAAATCTTTTCCATCTGTTGTGGGTCCACAGGTAGTTCCATGGCTGAGCCTGCAAGTCCTTCTCCAGCAGTTTGTAGTACTGCCGCATGATGTCGTCCGGGTCCATGTCCGAAGCGTCATCAGCAATCGTCGTATATTCTATTTTATAGTGTCCTCTGGAGTCTGACGGCATGCCCATGTAGCATACGGCCATGCCGAACTTGCAGGCGAGCGCGGCCGCCCCCCTCATGGAGTCGCAGTCGCGGTGCATGAAGTTGACCACCAGGAAGTCCTTGGACTTGAAGTAGGGGTGCTGGTCCGTTATGAAATTGTAGATTTTCTTTTCTGCGCGGTGCTCGAACACGTAGCGCACCACTTCGCGCGATTCCAGGTAGCCGGGATAGCCCTCAGGGTCAATGAGCGGCGCCGTGCGGTTCTTCCGAAGGAAGCCGTCCATGCCCGGGTCCGACTGCTTGAGGTACACCACGCAGAAGTTCTGCTCGGTAAAGCACGACGGTTTGTCGGAATAGTTGTATGAGGCTATGCCTCCGATAAGCTCCCAGTTGCCGGCATGGGACATGAGGACCATCACGCCCGGGGCCTTGTCGTACAGGCGGTTAAGCTCCTCGACATTGGCGATTTCCACCAAGTGCGAACGCCGTAGCCTTTCCGGCCCGCGGCAGCCGCCGAACCAGATGGTCTCGGCGATCACGTCCGAAAAATGGCGGTAGAACTTGTGCCTGGTGTCTTTGAGCCAAGCCTCGTCCCGGCCGGGAAAACTGTGCTTCAGATTCTCGTCCACAAGCGACACCCTGTAGCGGAACACCCTCTCCGCCAGGAAGGAAAGCACTCCTGACAGGCAATAATGCACCTTCAACGGCAGCCAGGCCAGAGGACGCGTCAGACACTGTAGCAGAAAACTCATCTCTTTCACAAAAATAAAAAAAATACTTGAAGATTACCGGGATAATGCGTATTTTTGAAAAATAAAACTATCAGAACCATGTTCAAAGGACAACCCAAAGGACTCTTCGCACTGGCCCTCGCCAACACCGGCGAGCGGTTCGGCTACTACACAATGCTGGCCATCTTCCTGCTGTTCCTGCAGGCCAAATTCGGTTTCTCCGCCGCAGCAGCGGGACAGTTTTACGCCATTTTCCTGGCCGCCGTGTATTTCATGCCGGTCATCGGAGGCTGGCTCGCCGACAAGATTGGCTTCGGCAAATGCGTCGTCACCGGCGTATGCATAATGTTCATCGGCTACCTGTGCCTGGCCATACCGACGGACGCCTTCGCGAGCCGCGGACTGGCACTCACCCTGATGATAGGCGCCCTGCTGCTCATAGCCGTGGGTACGGGCCTCTTCAAGGGCAACCTGCAGGTGCTCGTGGGCAATCTGTACGACGACCCTAAATATTCAGCCAAGCGCGATTCCGCCTTCAGCCTCTTCTACATGGCCATCAACATAGGCGCCATGTTCGCCCCCACCGCCGCTACGGCCCTCACCAACAGCCACCTGGCCAAGGGAGGCCTCATCTACAAGGCCGACATCCCCGCCCTGGCCCACCAGTTCCTTGGCGGCACCCTCGCCGATCCTTCCGGCCTCGAGGCCCTCAAGGCCGCCATGCCCGGAGAGCAGATTGCCTCCATGGACCTGACGGCATTCAGCCAGTACTACATCAACCAGCTCTCCACCGCCTACAACCTCGGATTCGCCGTAGCGTGCATCTCGCTCATCGTCTCCATCGCCATCTACCTGGGCTGCCGCAGCTGGTTCAAGCACGCCGACGTCAACGCCAAGCAGGCCAAGGCTGCCCCCGGAGCCGCAGTTGCGGAGCTTACCCCCAAGCAGACCAAAGACCGCATCGTGGCCCTCATCTTCGTATTCGCCGTGGTGATCTTCTTCTGGATGGCCTTCCACCAGAACGGCAGTTCGCTCACCTACTTCGCCCGCGACTACACCCAGACAAGCGTCACCGGCCCGCTCAAAATCGGCTTCAACATCTGGGCTCTCGCCCTTATCGCCATATCGGTATACACCCTGTTCTCCACCTTCCAGTCGGAGACCGCCAAGGGCAAGACGATCAGCGGCGTAGTCACCGTCCTCCTATGGGTAGGCGCATTCCTGCTCTATAAGGGCATGGCTCCCGAAATCAGCATCCTGCCCCAGCAGTTCCAGCAGTTCAACCCCTTCTTCGTGGTAGCGCTTACGCCCATATCCATGGCCATCTTCGGAGCACTCGCCAGCAAGGGCAAGGAGCCTTCCGCCCCCAAGAAGATCGGACTCGGCATGTTCGTGGCCGCACTCGGCTACCTCATCATGCTCGCCGCCTCCAAGGGCCAGCCGGCCCCGTCGGAGCTTGTGAGCGTGGGCGGCGTGTCCCCCGACCCCGTGGTGCCTACCTATCTCATCTCGACATACCTGGTGCTCACCTTCGCCGAACTCCTGCTCTCCCCTATGGGCATTTCGTTCGTATCCAAGGTAGCCCCTCCCAAGTACAAGGGTCTCATGATGGGTCTGTGGTTCGCAGCCACCGCCATCGGCAACTACCTCAGTTCCATTCCTTCCATGCTCTGGAACAACGTTCCCCTGTGGGTCAACTGGACCGTGCTCATGGCTCTGTGCGTCATATCCGGCCTGGTGATGTTCTCCATGCTCAAGAGACTCGAAGCTGCAACTGCCGACTAATATGAAAAGACTCCTTTCACTCCTTGGCGCACTGCTGCTCACCGTGGCGGCCCTGGCCTCCGAACTGCCCGACTCCGTGTACGTGGCTGTAAAGGACGGCCACGTGCAGGGCATCGCCCTGGACAGGCAGAAGGGCTGCATGTACTTCTCCTTCACCAGTTCGTTCATCAAAACGGACCTCCAGGGCAACATAATCGGTACTATAAACCGCATCCAGGGGCACCTCGGAGCCATGACTCTGGGACCTGACGGAAGGGTGTACGCATCGCTGGAGTGCAAGGACGACGTTATCGGAAGCAGCATCGCCGACCGTCTGGGAGTCGACAAACTCTCGCACGAGCAGTCGGTGTTCTACATCGCAATAATAGATGTCGACCGCATTGACCGACCCGGCATGGACCCCGAAAAGGACGGAGTCATGACCACCGTCTGCATACGCGAGGCATGCAAGGACTACGTGTCCCACACCTACGGCTGCTCCGGGATCGACGGCGTCACATTCGCTCCCGGCATTGGCAAGTGCGGCAATAAGCTTTACCTGTACGTAGCCTACGGCATCTACGGCGACAACGACCGCACCGACAACGACAACCAGATACTCCTCTGCTACGACATCAAGGACTGGAAGCGCAAGTACGAGACTCCGGTGGTGTTCGGAACCGTTCCGACCAACGGTCCCGAGAAGCCGCTGCACAAATATTTCATCTACACGGGCAACACCACCTGGGGCGTCCAGAACCTGGCATACGACGCGCACACCAAGCGCATCTACATGGCGGTATACAAGGGCAAGAAGCCCGGCTACCCCAACTATCCCATGTTCTCCCTCGACGTGGCCCAGAAGCCGCGCAAAGCCGTTCCTGCCGGCCTGTCCGAGCGTCACGAGACCTTGCAGCTGTCTCCGGACGGCCTTCTGGACCAGGCCAGCGGCGTCCGCGGCTGGAAGTTCAAGTGGGGCTCCACCGGACTCTGTCCGCTGGGCGACGGCCTATGGTACATCTCCGAGAATCATAAAGACAAGGACACCGGCATCCAAAGCTGCACGGCGCGGCTCTACAGGTGGACCGGCTCCGGCGAAAAACCTTTCAATCCCGCAGGCAAATGAAAGCTCAGACCATCTTGCAGCTCAAAGAATGGGCCGAGGAATACAACGATCCCAAGTATTTCGAAGAGGACCCTATAGCCTTCCCGCGCGAATTCATAAGGCGCGGAGCCTCCCTGCAGGACATCGAGATTGCCTCCGTGTTCGCGTCCTTCCTTGCCTGGGGCCGCAGGTCCATGATAGTAAGAGACTGCGAACGCCTCTTCGAGCAGATGGAATGGCGCCCCTACGATTACGTGATGTCGGGCTCCTACCGCGACGACGACGCTTCTCTCCACCGCACCGTCAAATGGAGCGAGGCGGCCGCCATCTGCCGCCGCCTGCGGGAATGGTACACCTGGCACGACACCCTCGAGGGCCTGTCGGCCAAGGAGATACGCTCGACAGTATTCCGCCGGAAGGACGACCCTGCCGCTCCGGACAAAAAGATAAACCTCATGCGGCGCTGGCTCGTGCGCAACGACGGCAAAGTGGATCTGGGATTATGGACTAACACCGATCCCCGCACTCTGATTGTCCCCCTGGACGTGCACGTATACGGCCAGGCTGCCGCGCTGGAGCTGACGCGGCGCAAGTCCAAAGACCTCAAAACCGCACTCGAAATAACCGCCCGCTTCAGCGAAATATGGCCTGACGACCCCCTGATGGGCGATTTCGCCCTGTTCGGCTACGGTGTCACCCACAGTCGTTGATGCCAAGGTTATTCATTCTTTCGGGTTGCAACGGCGCCGGCAAGACCACGGCGTCCTATACTCTTTTGCCCGAGATCCTCGACTGTCACGAGTTCGTGAACTCCGACGAATTCGCCAAAAGCCTTTCGCCCTTCGACCCGTCGAGCGCCTCGGTGTCGGCCAGCCGCTACATGATAATGCGCATCCAGTATCTTCTGGACCAGAACGCCGACTTCAGTATCGAAACCACGCTCGCCACGCGGTCCCTGGTGTCCATAATCCAAAAGGCAAAGGCCAGGGGATACAAAATCACCCTCATATACCTATGGCTGCAAAGCCCTGAACTCGCCATACAGCGGGTCCGAGACAGAGTGGCCAATGGCGGGCACAATATCCCCGAAGACGTGCTCCGTCGCCGCTACAAGGTGGGAATCAACTATCTTTTCGATACTTACATGCAGCTCTGCGACAACTGGATAATAGGCGACAACACCCACCCCCCCTTTACCGTGGTGGCCGAGGGCAACCGCGAGCGCACGCTGATCAAAGACGATGTAACATTCAAAAAAATAAGGAGCCTGTTGGAACAAGATGAAGAATAACTCCGAAGAGGTGTTCGGCGTAACACCTGAACAACTGCGCACCATAGTAGCCGAGGGCCTTAAAGGCGGCGACTGGTGCGATCTCTATTTTGAACAAACTGTATACAACGACATGCTGCTCCGCGACAGCTCCGTGGCCTCGGGCGGCTTCCACCTCGACTATGGCTGCGGAGTGCGCGTCCTGAACGGCGAGAAAACCGGCTATGCCTACTCGGAATCAACTGATATCCAGTCGCTTCTGGACGCAGCCAGAGCCGCCGGGGCCGTGGCCGGCAAGCCCGGCAGCTTCAAAGTGGGACCATCCATCCCCACAGCCACGCCCCCTCCCTACGCGATGCGTCAGGATTGGGCGGACGCAGACAAAAAAAGGCTCTCTGAGTGGCTGCTGAAGCTCGAGACGGCCATCCGTTCGCGCTGCATATATCCTTCAAAAATCATTGCCCTGCTGTCCTGGTCTACCAGCAATATCCTGATGTATAACTCGTTGGACGAGACCACCGGGGACACCCGTCCTCTTGGCAGCGTCAGCGTAACGGCCATTTTCAGCAAGGACGGACGCACCGAGCAGCGCAATGTCTCCCGAAGCTACCGCTGCGGACTCGAAATGATTACGGACTCCCTTATCGACGAGCTTGCATCCGAGGCGGTAAAGGACCTGGACGACAGCTTTGCGGCAAGCAGGCCCAAAGGCGGCCGCATGCCCGTCGTCATGGCCGCAGGAGCCTCGGGCATACTGCTCCACGAGGCCATGGGACACGCTTTCGAGGCCGATTTCAACCGCAAGGGGCAGTCCATTTTCAGCGACCGCATGGGGCAGAGGGTATGCAAAAGCGGCATCAGCATAATCGACGACGCTACCATCCCCGGCAGCCGCGGCTCGCTGCTCTACGACGACGAAGGCGTGCCAGGGCAGAAGACCTACATGGTGCACGACGGCATACTCACGTCATACCTTCACGACCGCATCTGCGCAGCCTACTACGGAGTAGTGCCCACCGGCAACGGCAGGCGCGAGTCATTCCGCTACAACCCCATCCCCCGCATGCGCACGACCTACATGGAAAGCGGCTCCGACGGCACCCTGCAGGACCTCATCGGCAGCGTGCGTAAAGGCATCTACGTAGACAAATTCGCCAACGGCGAGGTCAAAATCGGCGAGGGCGACTTCACCTTCTATGTGAACCGCGGCTACCTCATCGAGAACGGAAGGCTCACAAGGCCTGTCAAAGACGTGAACATCATAGGCAACGGTCCCCGCGCCCTTGCCGACATAGAAGCCGTGGCCGGCGACCTCAAAATCGACGACGGCACCTGGACCTGCGGCAAGGAACAGAGCGTAGCCGTGTCCTGCGGCATCCCGAGCGTACTTATCAACAATTTGACAGTAGGAGGAGAATGATAACGGAAACAGAAAAAACGCTGGCGGCCGAATGCCTGGAATATGCCCGCAAGGCGGGTGCGCAGGACTGCCGCATCACGCTTACCAAGAGCACCGAAGACCTCATCGCCACCCTAGACGGCGAGGTGGACAGGGTGACGCGCTGCGCCGACCGTTCAATGAACATCGCCCTTTTCGTGGAGGGCCGCTACGGAGCATTCTCCATCAACAAGCTCGAAAGGGACACTCTCCGGGATTTTATCTCCAGAGCCGTGGATACCGTACGGATGCTGGCCCCTGACGAATACCGGGTGCTTCCGGCCCCCGAGCGCTGCTGCCACACGGCCCTTACCGGCCGCGAGCTGGACAGTTACGACGAGGCCTACCAGGAAGTCTCTCCCGAGGATCGCAGGCGCCGGGCCCTCGAGGCAGCCGTCTTCGGCAGCGGCGCTCCCCTGCCACGAAACCTCGAACTGATCTCGGAAGAAGGAGAATACAGCGACTCGGAATATGACGTTTATGTGATTGACAGCCAGGGCCTGGAGTGCCGTCATCGCGAGACCTCATTCGACTATGGAGTAGAGGTCACCGTGCAGGACCCCAAGGGCAACAAGTACAGCGACTACTGGTGGACGGCATCATCGTTCCTCCGCGGCTTCGACCCTTCCGACTGCGGCATGACCGCCGTACGCCGGGCGCACGCCCAGTTCGGCGCCAGACCTGCCCGGAGCGGCAAGTACAATATGGTAATAGGTGTCGAGGTGGCATCCAGGCTCGTCAGTCCCCTGCTGAACGCCCTCAACGCTTATTCCCTGCAGCAGGGCAATTCCTTCCTTGTGGGGAGCGTGGGCAAGAAATTGTTCTCCGACAAGTTCACCCTTCTGGACGAGCCCCACATCAAGGGCGAATCCGGCTCAAAACTCTTCGACTCCGAAGGCGTGGCCACGGAGCCTTCTGCGATTATTGCCGGGGGCGAGGTGAAACGCTATTTCGTCAACACCTACATGGCCGGAAAAACGGGCCTGCAGCCCACCATAGAGGATGCTGTAAGGCCATATCTTCCGGGCACTCCCGGGCTAGACAGGAACGGTCTGATGCAGATGTGCGGGAACGGAATCCTCGTGACCGACTTCAACGGCGGCAACTGCAACCCTGCAACGGGCGATTTCTCCTATGGAATTTCCGGGCAGCTGTTCCAGAACGGCGAAATCGTGCGGCCCGTAAACGAGATGCTCATCACCGGCAACTTCCTCCCGCTCTGGAAGAATCTGATCGGGGCAGGCTCGGACGTGAGGCGCTGCGCCGGCAAGCTTATCCCTTCCCTGGCCTTCTGTGAGGTTGATTTCAGCGGATAAAAAAAGAAGCACTGCAGTTTGCAGTGCTTTCTTGTAGTGGGTAGGAGAATCGAACTCCTATTGCGAGATTGAGAATCTCGAGTACTAACCGTTATACGAACCCACCGGAATGGAGTGCAAAGATATGAAGATTTTTTGATTCGCCAAATATTTTTGCAAAAATTCATATATTTATGGTCGTTATGAAACGTCCGCTAACCACCATACTTCTATTTTTGGCCCTGTCCATCCCCTGCACCGCGCAGAAGCACATACTCCTCGAGGCCGAACAGTTCTCCTCCTACGGCGGCTGGTCGCTCGACCAGCAGTTCATGGAACAGACGGGCTCGGCATACCTTCTTGCCCATGGGGCAGGCATACCCGTCCAGGATGCATATACTCAGCTGGAGATTGCAGGCGGAGGCAGGTATTACGTATATGCCCGCACCTACAACTGGACAGCGCCTTTCGCCAGCGGCAAGGGACCGGGCGGATTCAGCATCTTCGTTGACGGCAACGAGCTCGGAACCGTGGGCAATACCGGCACCTCCTGGGAATGGCAGCTGGCCGGCCGTTTGCGTCTGAAGGCCGGCAGCCACAGCATCAGCATTCATGACCTCACCGGCTTCGAAGGCCGCTGCGACGCCCTGCTTCTGAGCAGGAAAGCCCTCAGCCCCCAGCAGGCGTCATCGGTGCGCCCCTTCCCCGTCCGGAAGGAGCCCGTAGAAGATGCCGGGCACTTCGACCTGGTCGTCGTCGGTGCGGGCTACTCCGGCATCTGCGCCGCAGTGGCTGCCGCCAGACAGGGCCTGAAGGTTGCCCTCATACAGGACCGCGCCGTGCTGGGCGGCAACAACTCCTCCGAAATACGCGTACAGCTGGGAGGAGCCATAGACTGCCAGCCATATCCCAATCTGGGCAATCTGCTCAAGGAATTCGCCCCTACCCGAAAGGGCAACGCCATGCCCGTAGAGTATTACGGGGATGACGCCAAGATGAATATAGTGACCGCCGAGCCCAATATCAGCCTTTTCACTCTGACCAAAGTTCTCGAAGTAGAAAAAGCAGGAAGCAGAATAGCGTCCGTGACAGGGCGGAACGTAGTAAGCGGCCAGCGGCTCCGCTTCTCTGCGCCGCTGTTCGCCGACTGTACCGGCGACGGCACCGTCGGAGCTCTTGCCGGAGCCGAATACCGCGTAGGGCGCGAAGGCAGGGACGAATCCGGCGAATGGCTCGCGCCCGAGAAGGGAGACAACATGGTCCTGGGAGCCTCGCTCCAATGGAGTTCCCAAAAGGATGCCCGGCCCAGCACCTTCCCCGCTTTCGAATACGGCATCACCCTGTCCGAAGACAGCTACCAGCGCATGACAAAAGGTTCCTGGACCTGGGAGACCGGCATGCTCCGGGACCAGATACTGGAAGCGGAACAGATCCGCGACTACGGCATGCTGGCCATCTACGCCAACTGGTCTTACCTCAAGAACAAGGCATCCTGCCGCAAGGACTTTGAAAGGCGCAGTCTCGACTGGGTGTCCTACAACAGCGGCAAACGTGAAAGCCGCAGGCTCCTTGGCGATTATGTCCTGACCGGGAATGACATACTCGAGAATGTACAATTTCCCGACGGAACATGCTCAACCTCCTGGTCCATCGACATCCACTACCCCGAGCCCGAGAATCACCGTTTCTTTCCGGGACGCGAATTCAAGAGCGTCTGCGATCAGGAAGAAACTCCCGTAAGCCCTATCCCCTACCGCTGCCTATACTCTCGCAATATCTCCAACTTGTTCATGGCCGGACGCGACATAAGCGTAACGCACGTAGCCCTTGCCTCGGTGCGCGTAATGCGGACCTGCGCCATGATGGGCGAAGTCGTAGGACTGGCCGCTAAGGTCTGCACCGACTTCGGCTGTTTCCCTCGCGAGCTCTGGCCGGCTCATTTTGACAGTCTAAGGGCGCTCATGGAGAAAGGCGCCGGAAATCCCGATGCGCCCAACCTGCAGATGACCAATGTCGGCCGGAACGCCCATCACTTCTTTGAGAAGCCGCTTACCGAGCGGGCGACACCGCCGCACAAGGTGAGAGACGCCGACTGGGCAGCAGATGTTAACGGGTACAAACTGGAAATGGTGCTGGTAGAAGGAGGAGCGTTTACCATGGGTGCCGACGGGCGAGCCGAGTTCACGCACGAAGACGAAAAGCCGGCCCACGAAGTAACCCTTGACAGCTATTACATAGGACGTTACGAAGTCACAAACGGTTTGTGGGCTGCCGTTATGGGGCAGGACGCCGGCCAGAAGGCTGACCCTTCGGAGGCCGATCTTCCGGTGCAGCGCCGCACCAGGACGGAAATCAAGGAATTCTGCGGCAGGCTTGGGAAGCTGACAGGCCGGATGTTCCGTCTTCCTACCGAAGCAGAATGGGAATATGCCGCACGTGGCGGCCGCTATTCCAAGGGATACCTGTACAGCGGCAGCGACGACTGGGCCGACGTTGCATGGATCAACCGTACATCCGGCGGAGTCATGCACCCCGTGGGCAGCAAGCTTCCCAACGAACTTGGCCTCTACGACATGAGCGGAAACGCTTGGGAACTGTGTTCCGACATATATGGACCTTTCCCGGCCGATGCCGTAGCGAATCCTGCCGGAGCTGTTTCAGGAGCCTATGCCGTGGTCCGCGGCGGGGGCATTTTCGGCGGGACGAACAGCTGCCGGGTAACTTACCGCAGCTTCGATGCGCCCGAGAGCAGCCTCGTCATCAATGGGTTCCGGATTGTTATGGATTTCTGATTTTTTATTATATTTGAATCACAAACCAAAACCACTTTTTGTATGAAGAAGTATTTAGCTGAGTGCGTAGGCACTTTCGTTCTCACCTTCCTGGGTTGCGGAACGGCAATGTTCCTTGGCTGCGGTGAGCCTGCCGGCGTGGTAGGCACAGCCATCGCCTTCGGTCTCGCGGTCGTCGCCATGGCTTACACCATCGGCGGTATCAGCGGATGCCACATCAATCCCGCCATCACCCTTGGCGTTGCCCTCTCCGGCCGCATGAGCTGGAAGGACGCCTGCGGCTACTGGTGCGGCCAGTTCATCGGCGGTATCCTCGCCGGTGCCCTGCTGCTTGCAGTATCCTCCGTGGTCGGCCAGGATCTGACCGGCGGTCTCGGCACCAACGGTGTCGCCAATGCCGGCGGCGTGTGGGGCGCAGCCCTCGTAGAGGTCATCGCCACCTTCCTCTTTGTGCTCGTAGTGCTCGGCACTACCGATCCCAAAGTCGGTGCAGGCAACCTTGCAGGTCTCGCCATCGGTCTGAGCCTCATTCTGATCCACCTCGTGTGCATCAACCTCACCGGCACCTCCGTCAACCCTGCCAGGTCCCTGGGTCCTGCAATCTTCGCAGGCGGCCAGGCTATCAAGGACGTGTGGGTATTCATCTGCGCACCTCTGGTGGGCGGCGCCCTGAGCGCCCTGTGCTGGAAGTGTCTCGCTCCCAAGGCAGAATAGTGCAACCCACTTGGCATCACAAAAAACCGGGGCTCCTTGAGCTCCGGTTTTTTTTGCCTATAAGATCGCAGGTGATTATTTCCTGCGGGACTTGTAACGCTGATAGAACTGGTCCACGCGGCCGGCGGTGTCGACGATCTTCATCTTGCCGGTGTAGAAAGGGTGAGATGTGTTGGAAATCTCAAGCTTCACGAGAGGATATTCAACGCCCTCGATAGTTATCGTCTCCTTGGTGTTGGCGCAACTGCGGGTGATGAACACGTCGTCGTTGGACATATCCTTGAAAGCTACAAGTCGGTAGGTTTCGGGATGGATTCCTTTTTTCATAAAACTAGTTTTAAAAAATCGGCCGCAAATATAGCACTTTTTCGATAAATAACAATGCTTTGCCCGCAAAATCACACAGCGCATTGCACCTCTCACACCAGAGCCCCGCAGAACCCCCGCCGCCCTTTCCGTCCCGCAGTTTGTCCTCACAGAGGGCCGGTTTTGAGGACGAAGGGCGGGAAAACTGAGGTTTGTCCTCGCAGAGGGCTGGTTTTGAGGACGAACGGCAGGAAAACTGAGGTTTGTCCTCACGGAAGGCCGGTTTTGAGGACAAATGTTCGAAAATACGAGGTTTGTCCTCACAGAGGGCCGGATCTGAGGACAAACCGCGGGAGGAAGCGTATTTTTCGGTAATATATATTCTACAAATCGGCCACTGGTGGCTTGCAGTGCAATAAACCCCCTCAATAATCCGGGGGTTTACGGCACTAAACTGCCCAGGGCGGCATTTGGTGACGTATCGTTTACCGGGAGGGGCCGGGAAAGATTGGGAGGGATAGGGAGATATCGGGAAAGATCGGGAGATATCGGGAAAGATCGGGAAAGATCGGGAAAGACCGGGAAAGATCGGGAAAGATCGGGAGGACAGTCAACAACGTGCCGTGCCGGCCGCTGGCTGGGCTGGCCTGCTACGAATACGGTCTATTTCGTGCCAGGGCCGCCCAATCGTTGACCGGCCTGGCACATATCAGCGAAGTTCATCAAGCGGTATTACCGCCATGACTTCCCCTTCATATCCAGCGCCAATCCCGTATGGATAATAATAAATGACCAGTCCCTCACGAATCAAGGCGCAGCCGCTCCTGTCATTTAGTGTCTCCATCGGATCAAATGTGCTCCTGTCGGGGTTCTCATCGACCCATAACTTCCCTGTGGAGTTCTTCAGGTATTTGTAAAGTATCTCAGCAAGCGCCGGCCAGCGACTCTTGGGAACAAAGTCTTCAAGGGTTGCTACACGACCGGTTTTCTTGTCTACTGAATAGTAGGCCTGGGTCGTGTTGTCTCCACAACTGAGCATATCATACCAGGTGGCCACATAGAAGGTGCAGTATTTATCGGTCTGCCAACAATCCGTCAGCAAGAAACCGCTTTGCTCATTCATCTCACCGTGCAGGCCGTCTTCCTGACATTCGTGCCGGATGGATTCCTCGATGCGTCGGATATATTGACAGCAAATATCCCCGGCCGATTTTACGGCCAGCACATTCTCCGGATCAGTATTTCCAGTCGGATCATCGCAGCACACGACTTCGTACCATGCTGCCCTTTTGGATGCCCAGTCCAGAAGTACCCTTTCCTGCGGACAGCGTACGGCCATGACTACACGCCTGGCATAGCAGGTATCTTTTGGACAGAGCACATAGCAGGAACTGTACTTGAGCCCCGGAACGGGAGGTATAGTGGATGCCATGACACCGGGGGTTCGATCGTAGGGGTCGCGCATTCCGAAATAGATTTGCGACGGGTAATTGTTGTGGCTTATGGTCGGGGTGTTCCAGGCTCCGTTGTAGTTCTGGGCGCTGGCGGAAAGCGATAATGCCGTCAGGGCAATAATTGAAAGTGCAAGTCTTTTCATCGTGCTCTTAATTTTGGATGTGCTCATAGAATATCTCGAAATCTTTGGCAAGGGTTGACCGTAGAGCCAATTCATCCTCCGTCTGCGCGTCGAAATTGAGGATGTCTTCATACAGTTCTCGCAAATGTAATACTTTATCTTGGTAGTTATCAAATACGACGGCCGTTGTATCGTACTGCAGAAGCCGCCACTCCGTCTGTCGAAGATTATGACTGGGCGAGGTCCTGTATTTTCCGTGCCAGGCCCCGTAGAAATCATACACGGCCATAAACCTGCGGGCAGTGCCAAAGGTTCTTAGCTCTTCACGCCACACCGTATCCCTTTGATTTGCCATTTGATAACCTTTTGCCCAGCTGACTGCTTCCGCCTCAGAGTAAGACTGAGTAAGGGACCTGGCTATAAGAAGGGGCTTCCACAGGTGCTTGACAAGTATGTAATCCGAATCGACCTGCTCTCCCTCCCTCATATACTCCTGAATCAGTTTTTTGCACGTCTGCACCTCCAGGGACAAGGAATCCGGCATGTTGGCCAGGGACTCTTTGTACTTGCCTTCGAGAAAATAGCTCAGGGCGATGCTTTCCATAGCGTCGCGCACATCTTCATCTACGCCCAAATCAACTACAACCTTATATGCGGTCCGCTCTTTGTTCCTGTCTCCAAGAAGGCCATAAGCCACGGCCCGCCTTATTTGAATCCTACTCTTCATGATAAGATCGTCGTCGCCGACAATCGCTAAGGCCGAATCGGCATACACCAGAGAAGACCAGGTGTTCCCCATGAGCCACTGTGCATAGGACATCTCGAGATAGTTCTCGGCGTTGCGCTCTATTGCCAGGGCAGAATCCGCCAGGGCAAGATATTCCTGAGGGCGAGTAATCGTATAGCCATGCTCCTCAAGCCACCGGGTATTGTTTTCAGTTTCAGACAATGAGTTAAGCCCTTGTGAGGTCTTCTGCTTGCAGCCTGCGGCCACAGCAAGAAGGAGAAGGATGTAAACAATTCTATATCTCATATTTATATTACTTTATCTCATCAGGAAAGGATAATGCTCGGTGTCTTTCAGCGCCAGGCAGGTGCCGCGGGCTACAGCCTTGAGGGGGTCTTCAGCCACCCGGAACTGGATGTTGACTTTGTCGGTGAAACGCTGGGCGATACCACGAAGAAGCGACCCTCCGCCGGCAAGCCAGATGCCATTCTTGACTATGTTGGAGTACAGTTCCGGCGGAGTGCGCTGAAGGACTTTTATAATCTCTGTTTCGATTTTGGTAATAGTCTTGTCGATGCAGAAGGAAATGTCCCGGTAAGAAATGGCAGCTCGCGTTGGATGGGCTGTGACGAGGTTTTTGCCCTCTACGATGAAATCTTCCGGCTGCTCCTCTGGCGGCAACTCAGGCAAAACCGCCCCGACTGCAAATTTTATCTGCTCCGCCGTAGTGCGCCCGATACTGATGTTATGCTGCCCTCCCAGGTAGTCGATGATGTCGGTAGTTATCTCGTTGCCCGCAATGTGGATGCTGGACGATTCCACGATGCCGCCCAGGGATATCACCGCAATCTCGGTGGTGCCGCCGCCGATATCTACTATCATGTTGCCGTTGGGGGCGGTGACGTCGAGGCCGATGCCCATTGCGGACGCCATCGGCTCATAGATGAGGTACACGTCGTGAGCGCCAGCATGCTCGGAGGAATCCCTGATGGAGCGCATGTCCACCGGCGTGCCGCCTCCGGGGATGCCGATCACCACCTTCAGTGCCGGCTTGAAAAGCCCCCTGCGGCCTATCGCCTTGCGGATGAAGCCAGTGAGCATCTTCTCTGCAGCATCGTAGTCCGCAATGACGCCGTTCATCAGCGGGCGCACTGTGTAGATGCGCGGCGGGGTGTGGTCCTCGATGAGCTGCGCCTGATGGCCTATGGCCACAAGCTTCTCGGTCTTGGTCTCCACCGCTATTATGCTGGGCTCGTCCAGGACGACCTTGTCATCCTTGAATATCACTGTGTTGGCCGTCCCCAGGTCAATGGCCAGCTCCTGTCTGAAAAATGGCATATTAAATAATCACTGTTCAGTAAAAAAGGTTATTCCCAATAATTGAACTTGCAGTACTTTTCAATGTCTTTGAATCGCAATTTGCCTGCGACCTTCTGAACAAGTTCGGTCAGAGGAGTTTCGGCCAGCTCTTTAGAAGACTGATACCATTCCAATACTATCGAGTACTGACCTGCTTTTTCAGAAATTATAAGTTTGGCCTTTATGGCATTATCTTTCAAGCATTTGCCTTCAATCCCGATATCCTGCCCCCAGAACTCTCTTTCTTCCATCAACTCAGGCTCAAAGCAATAGAAACCCTTTAATCGCCCGGCTTCAATCAAATCCCGTCTTTCTTCAATCGCAGGTAGATAACATTCTGTTGCGGAGGATAGTTTTCCCTCAAGAAGTCTAACGTAGGTGAAAGAGATGGAGACGCTCTCCACGCTTGCGATTACGTGATCAGCGAAACTAGCTATGAATCTCATGTTCTTTATTATTACGACATTACCTTCTTATCGCCAGATGCTCCCGTCCCCAACTGGGGAAATACAGAAAGGTTTTCCTTCTGCTTCGCATCCATATCATTGTAAAGTTGGCTCATCCTGGCCTGCGATTCGTCAATGATACTGATGTACCGGGTCAGGCAGTCCTTGAAATGACCGTACTTGTTCTCAATGGCCGTAATTTGGAACATGATCCCATCTTCTTCCTCGCCCGTGAACAGCACCTTTCCCATAATGATGTCGTCCGACACCTGGTGCGCGGCTTTGTGCATCAGATCCATATCATACTCTTTATGGTCAAGGTTATAGTGCTTCATCATCACCATCACCGGGAATCGGTCCGCATCAATGGCATAATGCTCACCCTGGGACATGAAGGTAATCCAATGGCCATCAGCCTCCGGCACGTATCCATTGTAACGGATAGCCTCCATCGCCGATTCTTTGTCCAGCGGGTGGTTATCCATGTCATCGACGGCTACTGGTTCGGGAGCCAGCTCCCGCTGCTCCTTGAGCCACTTGTTGTCCCTCTCCAGCGCCTTGTAGTCCTGGCTCTTGCTCACGTACAGTGCCAGCAGAACGGCTGCTACGATAGAAATGATTGCTATTACCATTTTGTGTTCGTTATATCGGGTTAAGAAACGGCAGGCCCGGGCGACCTCTTACGCATAATAGCGTCCGGGCCTTATGTGCCGTTATGTTTATGAATACTATTGTTATTGAAAAATATCCCGAAGAAGGCCTGGAGACTTAAGTCCATGGCATAGTGTGCGGAATACGACCACCCCGGCGAATACGCTTACAGGTTGAGAGAGCAGACGGTAAAAATAGTAAAGACACAAGAATCCAGGACCGCTAATAACAGACAAAACGAATCCAAGAACTGCGAGGACTTGCGTACCTATGCCGGTGACCTTGTTGCACCCTATTGACTGGCCAACTTGGGAATAAGCAAATCCATGGAGGAACCAAATTGCCATCGCCAACGGCAGGAATCACATAAGCCGTGTGAACAGCTTCGTCCACTCGCTGTCTAGCATTTGATAGTTGCTGATTGCAAAGTGGTCAGCGACCATATTCGCGCCAACAAATAGGAAAGCCGCAGATATAAACAGGACCAATTCAAACCAGCCTTTGTTGCTTCCGGCAACTGTACAGCGTTCCATTGGAATCAGAAAACCGAAGATTCCGGCATACAATGCCATGCACCTCTCACCGGTATTCCAGTACAATAGGTAGAGCGGATGTACAAAAGTCCATAGCAAGTATGTCGCCGGAATCAAGGACAATACCACCCCCCTTACCCACCACGTCGGGCGTGAAAAGCGCGACCGCAGCAAGTGACCGATCCATGCGAACAGAATCGGGACGGTCAGACAGCCGAATAGTCGCGGCCATTCATAGAACTGCAGATAGTCTTCATAAGATGCGTTGCGGCGGACAATAGTCGAAGCAAAATAGAAAAGAAGCAGCAGGTTTGCCGTTCCCGTAATTACAACGGAGGCGTTTTTGAGGGAGGGGGTGGTCATTCCTTAGGACACTTAAAGATTGAAATAAACGTAATTCGAGCCTATGTAAGCTTTGTACATAAATTGCTGCTCCATAGAGTTCTGGGAATAGGCGCCGCATTGATAAACCATCGGTTTTGTTGGCAATTCATACCAACGTCCTCCCGAGTATCCGGTTCTGGAATACCGTGCAACAACTCGCATTTCGGGTTGGGAGCCCAAAGCATATGTCGACTGGGTTGAACTATAGACCGCCACTCTGATCTGCATTGACGACAGATTGCCATAATAGTCGAGTTGATATGCGGTGACACTATAAGTCTGCGCCTGCGGCCTTGTGTTCATCTGGGACTGACCGGGAGTGTAAGGTGTATATTCGATTCCGCCAACTTGGGCAAAAGCTGAAGTGCTCAGTGTTAATGCCAAAAGAGTAAATAAACGTTTCATTGTTTCTGTTAGTTTTGAATGTATTATTCTCAGTTTCATTAAAGGCTCTCGGATTTTAGACCGTAATGTTGCAATTCTTCATCAACCCACGCTTTTCGCTCGCGTAAGCGAGGCTTATATTCACTCAAAATGGGATTAAGTATTGCAAGTTTTATCTTACCCTCTAAAGCATAAACATTAAGCCCTTCACCTTCGATAAATGGGCCGTTAAAGCAGTTCAAGGGGTGCTTGTCAAGATAGTCAAGAACGAATCCCTGAGTTAAAAGGATGCTCTCGCGCAGGTAGTTCGTCTTGGCGAATCTAAAGCAATGTCGCTGACGATGAAAATCATTTTCGGCTGGGAACCAGTAGCACACAAGTATTTCCGCACCCACATTATCCCTCAAGTATTGTAATTGGGATGTTGATCCTTCGATGTCCAAAAAAATTGTATATGTTGGGCGACCATAGTAGGGCTGCAGGGCCTTGACCCCATTTTCAACGGCCTCGAAGCAAGGTGTACTAGGCCATATGAACCAGTTGCTTGTCATTATCCCGACAGATGGGGATAGACGTATATCCAAATATGGCCTGCAGTTATCGTCACGTACATCAATAATCTTGTCTACCGTGCGATAGGAACAAAAACTCCCAGCATTCTCAATCCATCCTAGACTACTATTAGAAGATCTGGCTGTCGCTTCCTGTTTAAGTGTTTCAATGCTTGTATTGTACGGCGAGCAGGTCATAATAAAACTATTCATAAAGGACTCTAGCTGCCTTCTGAACTCAAATTTAGTCCGATTAATGTCAATCTTGTAATCCATTTCTCTTTATTCGTTAATTTGTTTTATCCGTCATTATTATCGCGACACTTTGTTTATGTCTGTTTTGGGAAATCATAAACAACGAATTGAAATGTGATAAGAAATAGTTTACCTCATTGAAGTTTCTTTCATCAACACCACGATGGCCATTGATGAGGTCTTCAAGTCTGTGAAACTTGTTCTGAACTCCGGAAACGGTCTGGTTCAGTTCCCGGTTGACGGCAAGCATGTGTAAGAATCCCATGACATATCAGTTATTTGTTGAACATCTTTTGTTCATCTATGTCATGGAACGAAAAAAGGTAACCCAGCTGGATTACCTTTTCTTCAAATGGATTTCACTTGGCAGAGGAATTATCAGTATTCCGGGACTAACCAGATCATTATCTCCGTCCTTATAATGGAAATAGAGGTCTGTTTCGGTGGGGTTCGGATTCTTCTCTCCCCAGATGTGGTCATCCAGCACAAGTTCTTGATCCTCCATTTTCAGTCTGATTTCTTCATCCTTGACCTTCAAGAAGAAGTATTCACCGTCTTCAGGTTCGTAATCTATTGAGATGAGCGTTGGATTGAGCCAATAAACCTTCTCACCAACTTGGCCAGCAACCGTTGCCAAATTGCCAATACCACGGGTAGATAGCCGATTATTCTTCACGATGAAGTCCTTGGCGGATTTCATCTTCCTCTGCTTGAAGTCTTCTGAGACCAACACGTACTGCTTCTTTGTCTCAAGGGAAATAACTTTCATGGCTTGCTTCCCATCTTTCCAGAAGATCTTGTCGCCATCGCCAAACACATCTCCGGCAACGCAAGTGTTTTTGCCAATCTTGATGCTTTCTGTGTTGATGAACAGAATCTTGAAGTTTTCGGCATGTAAAGTAGTAGAAAAGAGTAACAATACCAGTATACAAAACTTACGCATGGGATTCTTTCTTTGCCTTTATCCTACGGTTAACCAGGTCAACGATGCTGAAGAACGTTGATGTGATAAAAATATCATGTGCCTGGCCCCATATCATGAATACAAAGATACAAACAATTGTCAGAATAATAGAATATAGCACAAATAGTTTCGCCCATACCCACGTCAATGACTGAGATGCATTGGTTCCGCCACTGAGCAACAGATAGGCCATTGCATAGAAGATCAGGAAATACACAATAACAAGGATAAAGGGAATCTTATGCTGTCCCTTCATCAGCGACAGGTACACATTGTAGTTGATGAGACTCCCTGGTAGATCGTCGGCGTACGTTGTGTGGATGTCATCACCGACAAAGGAGCCAATGACGATGTATTTCCCTTTGAAGAAATTGCCCCAGTCTACATCTTCTGCGACATCCAAGATGTCCGCCCCAAGATTTAGATATGCTTTCTGCCCATCCAGACGGTAGGGAGAATCTATCCTGACATACATCTTCGGGAAAACCACTTTTCTCGCCAGTCCACCGTTATCGACATACCATAGGCCAACTTTTTTTACGATGTTCCCGGTGGTTTCAGAGTATGATTTGAGAGGCATTGAGGGTCCATCCTTTCGGAACAATTGGTATTTAGTGAAGTCATTCTCGTTGATGGATGTCGCGTAATCAGCATAGGCTGCCTTGGAGGTCAGGATAATACTGCCCAAGGTACCGTCAGTATGCTTTGGAATCACGATTCTCTTCATGTTGGAGATGAGGTCAAAGAGTGCACTATCAACTTCTGTTTCATAGCCGGACTCAAAGAATACGTCGAGCATGACGTACTGATAGGAATCGGATTTATCGATGATTGCCAAAAGCTTGGACAACTTTTGGCGATTGGTGATTGCAGCATTGCCCAGCAGAATCCCAAATTCATCCGTGATATCTACCAGCTGCTTATCGTGAGCCACGTTGATGAAGACAACATCTTCGGCTGATAGTTTTGACTTTCCGGGCGAGATCCAATCTGAGAATGCACTCCAATACTTAAGAGTAGTTTTCTCACCAGAGATAACGAAATTGAGATTGGTACAATAATACGAGATAACCAGCGCTGCGCATGCAATTCCTAAAGCGCTCAAAACGCGGCTTATATTCTTTCGTGAATTCATTAGATCTAAGAATTGCTAATTCAAATCAGTCTAACATAATGAAAGCGGCCCACAAATATGGATCTTTCTTTTTAGCCTTAACAATATATACGGCATCATTGAATGCTTCTCGTTTTGATTTGCTAGTTTTGAAGCGAGAATAGAACTCCTTCATCATGAGTTGCGTGGATTCATCATCAACTTGCCACAGACTCATGATTATACTATTTACACCAGCAATCTTAAAACTACGTTGTATCCCATAAACTCCATCTCTTACAACATCACCAAGACAAGTTTGGCAGGCAGATAGGACAAGCAGGTCTGTGCCAGACAAATCGAGTCCTACAATTTCTCCAGCGGTCAAAACCCCATCATTGCTTGCTTCCGTAATGACATCTTTATCGAATGCTATATTTCCTCCAGCCAACACCAATCCAGATCTGTTTTCAATAATATCACCTCTATTATGTAAAAAGTGTTTTAAAACCTTATTATTGTTTATCTGTTCATTGTAGTAAAAACCATGTGTGGCAAGATGGATAAGGCCAGTGTTAGAACTAGATAGTGACCTAAACGCGGATTCAGTTCCGTTATCTCTCTCAAAGGTCTTTACAGTAAACCCATTCTCTGATAAAGTACTTCCAATATGTTTAATCTCAGCCTCCGTATTCGTGAGTTCTTTCCAAGGAGGTTTTTTGCTGCCACTTCCGCGTGAGGTTAAGGGCTCCTTTGGAGTGGATGGAGTAGATGAACTCGCATAGTCAATGTTGCCAAATATCGCAGCTGAATGCCTTTCCTTTGGGGAGAATGCATCAATTATCTTTCCTGTCGTAGACAGCCTACGTAAATGATATTTCTCTGAAATCCGCTTTCCATTTGGCAAAGTCTCGGCTTCTATGTTTATATTATGCAGGATGCCATGCGGAGAATAATACACTGTCGAAATACCCTTCAAATAATCAGAGATAGGGTTCCAAACCGAATCCCATACTATTGAAGTATTGTAAATTGGCTTTGAATATCCGCCATAAACATTGTTTTTGTAATAAAGTTGGCAAATACTATCGATGCCCGGTAATGGTATTGCTACAGGCTGTGGGGTATCTTTTGTGATAACTAAAGCAAAATAATCTTCCTTACCATTTGATAAAGAACTATAAAACTCTATTGCAGCCTCTTTCTTTTTGAGCCGCGCTTTAATCTCAGACCACGATGGAATATAAAACTTGTTGAAATCAGATTTGCTTTTCATATATGAATATTGAAAAGCATACCCAAGATCCTTAGCAGAGGCATCGCTCTTCATAACTGCTTCGCGAAACGCAGCATATTTGCGCTTTAGTGAATCATTGACCGACCATTCGATATTATCCCGTATATGCCTATCATAACGGGCCAGAATACCTTTCTCAAACAACGTAGCATCATATGCTATATTAGGATATGATAACATTTCATCTTTTGAGAAGAATCTACGAATGGAACCTATTTGATTGTCCCAGTAACGTGTTCTTTCTTCCGAGGTCAAATGATCGGCAAAGGATAGAAATGTCTGTTCGGCATTATTTAGACGTTTCTCCATCAATTCTTCAGTAGATGAGGAGCCTATTGCCGACGCATTCAAAACCTTTACATGGTCATATTGCATGCGAACATCACTATGTATTGCTAAATTATTCGAAAGCATTTCATCCTTGAGAACATAGGCAAGAATATCTTCTGATTCTACATACCTTCCTTGCTCAGAAAGACATAGGGCTAAATTGATATAGGGTGTAACAGCATGCGGATTATTTTCAATCGCCTTCTCTAAGTACTGCTGTCTTTCTATAAGATTCTTAGTACTTACAGATAAAGCATTATACAATCCTGCTTTTGTGTCGTTCGTAATCGCAAGTCCATTCCGACATTTAATATCTCTTATGCATGCCAATTTAGCCGTAGTTAAAAATGTTTCTGCCTTATCCGTATAAATGTATGAGGCGATCATTAACTGTTTTATTAGGTTATTGACATCATAAAACAATACCTTGTAGGTCTCTATTGGTTGTTGAGCCGTTGCCCAAGCATAGAATGTTGATAATTCTGCAATCTCCTCTTGACCTATGGGGTAAGCTAGGGTTGCGATATATGTATCAACATTCTCAGACAGATCTAACCTGTCTTGCTCTTGCACGTACTTATTTAGTATCTGAAGAATACTAATGGCCATAGTTGGATTTGATTTTGCCGCAAAGGTCTCGCTTATTTGGCAGAGGATTCCATAGCGCGCATCTACAATGTTGAGATTCTCCCCAAAAAGGTAATTACCTACGTTATGCCACTCCTCCTCAAATTTATTCATTTTATCAAACATTATTGCAAGCAATAATCGAGCATAAGAAGCTCCGGATATGAAATGCAATGATTCCCCGGCACTTTGAGGACAATTATTATTAATGTAGAGCGAATCTTTTTTTTCTCGGCAAAACCTTTCTAATTCATATAAAACATCTAGACCAAATCGAACACGTACGTCCTGTAAAGTTTGTGCCCAAATGTCTATAATATAAAGATTATCTTCATAGGAAAGATGTGGATGACCTTTGTCCTGTATACTTGCTACTTCGTATCTCGTCGATGGTGAAATGGCGACAGAAACTAAACTTTGCAGAGAATAGAATAAATCCTCATCTACTCCGTTTTGATCCACATCTTTCCATAATTGACTATTACAGTCAATCACGGCTTCTTTCCAAAGACCTTGTTCAATTAGAGTGCCAACACTGTCGCCACTTTGAGCAAATGACGGAGAATATATAAAAGTTAAAAATAGTTCAATAAGAAGTACTTTTGTTTCCCGTTTAAAGTTGAATTCCATTTTTATCCTCCGGTAGTTTGGTTATTTTGAATTCAGTCTAAAGGAATACAATAACGTTGATATTTATGTTTAATATGCTAAGAACCAGGAATTACTAAAACAATAGATTTGGAGCCTTTCTTCCCTACGTCAATATTTGTCCATTTGCTAATCGTTTCGCAACAGGTATACCATGAATGAACATCAAACTGAGGTATTATTACATCACATTTGAGCATTATTCTGTATGGAGCAAACTCCATGTCAATACTATGTAACAAATGATTCACCAAGCAAGTATTAGCAGTATAACTACCACATAGTTTTTTTATAGGTTCAAGTGTATCCGCAATCTGAAGAATCCAGAATAAGAGAGCATCATCTCCATAAATATATCTACCATTTATCAAGGAACCGAGTCCATGTTTAGTATACTCGACTGCATTTCCTGAGTTCCCCATCCAAATGTTATGAACAGCAATAGTCGCCGCCACATATGGAAAACTATCAGAAGTTAATTTAATTTTTGTTCCTGGGAAGAAAGATGAACCGATGTCATGAATGTTTTTCGCCTTTATTTTTGACAAAAGATTTCGATGATTGTTTTGTAAATCAGAAATTGTTTTAATGGCTCCAGTTATGCCATGGTCATAACATTTTTGAGCCTTGCGATATTCATAATAATCAATAATCAGTTGAGGGCTCTTGACGATATCTAGACTGCTTGGAAGATAAGACAGAATTGATTTCAGTTTCGCTCTCATTGACGTCGTGTTCATTCTCCATGGGGATATTTTACATTCATAAATATACCCGCAGTCATGATAAAAACATGTCAAAAACCAATAATGAATAAATGCAGATCTCTCTGTCTCTGAATACTTACCTCCTTCAAATACATTATAAAACAAGCAAAGGCCAAGGAAGAAAAGCGATACAGTATGTAACACCCGCGCAGAAGGCATTTCTCCTGGTATAGAGCATTTAAATCCCGTATTAAGGTAATTATTGATGAAAAGCCGACAATAATTTTCAGAAAAAGTTAGTTTTCCAAGATGTGGCATATCTTGATAATACTGCCATAACGATCTGTTATCAAAAATCGAATGGTAATAATCCCAAAGAGTCATAAATCTTAAACAATCAATTTCGTTAGTCTAACATAATAAACGCCGCCCAAAACTCCGGTCCTTCAAACTGGGACTTCACGGCAGAAATGGCAGAATCAAAGGCGTCTCTTATTGATTTACCGATTGCCAACTGAGTGTAGAACTTGGTCATCATGACCTCGGTGGCAGCATCACTGACCTCCCACAAACTCATAATAATTGTCCCGGCGCCCGCGATCTTAAAACCGCGCTGAAGACCATATACTCCTTCTCTATCAATGTATCCCAGACCCGTTTGACAGGCCGATAAGACTACCAAATCTGTTCCGGATAGATCCATCCCCGCTATTTCTTCACCGGTTAGAATTCCGTCCTCAACACCATTAGGTAATGATTCACCTAACCATGCATGTTGACCGCCGGAGAGAATAAGGCCACATCTACGCAGTGGGTAAACGTGAGAATCATTCTCCTCAACCGAAAGAAACGACGGATTGCTTTTGGCCGTGCTCTTCTCATCCAGGTAAAACCCGTGGGTGGCTATGTGGAGGATGGGTGAGCTATGCCCGCTCATGGCCTTAAATGATTCCTCTGTCCCTTGCGATTGTGAGAATGTGATATGTTCAATCCGTTTGGAGTCTAGGATTGTTGCTATCTGTTGAACCTCTCTTTCTGTTCCGGGAAGGTATTTCCATCCTTTCCTGGTCTGTTCTGAAACGAAATCAATAGCGGTATTGATGTCAGAAACTATTCCTGAATAAGCGCGGCTTGAAGCAGTCAACTCTGATACCGATGTGTCATAATTCAAACCGCCATATAATGTAGCGGAAGATGCAACATTTGAACGTTTAGGCTCACATAGGTTCCCGGTACTAGAAAGCCTATACACATTGTATAACATGTTAATAGGCTTTCCTTTCTCATTCTCGAGGACTTCAATATTGATTTGGGAGATGGCTCCTTGGGGTGCGAAATAGATATTTTTAATGCCCGATAAGTAAGGCTCAAAGTCTTTCCAGATCAATGAATAAAGCTCATCATTGTTGCGATATGCTTTTGCTCCATCTTTCAGTACCTTATCATAACGTTCTCCGTATTCGAGTTTGATAACAACTGGCTCTTTCATCCCAGCTTTAAGCAATAGAGCCGCATATGTCGAATGCTGGCCATCAGAGCAGGCCGTCGCAAATTCGATAGCCACATCATGCTTGGTTAAATGGGACTGGACATCTTGCCAATGATAAAAAGATACCGACTCATTGAACTCTGGATGCTTGGAGTATAGGTACATCATCCTATCCTCCAACTGCTTTTTAGTATTTAGGCCGCGTCGCTCCGCGTCTTTATACTGCTCATAGGCACTGATCAGATTCTGATCGCCAGAGCTGCGGATATTGTCCTGAAAGATGCCTTCAAGTCTAAGCAGAAACCCTTTGTCAACCAATGCCGCGTCATAGGCTAAACCTGCAAAGGAATTATTCCGGATTGCGAATTCTGCATAAATCTCAGAGATTCCGGTATTGAGCTTGTGCCAATAATCTGTTCTCTGAATTTTTGTCATATTTTGTGACGCTGATAGATATGTCTTTAGGAGGTGATTCAAGAACAAGCGCGAATATTTCAATTTCTGGTCATCCTTCTGTTGCCTTTCGTATAAAGAGATCATACTATCATATACGCCAAGCAACTCATCACTATCAGGATAATATGCGTTGTAATAATCGACACATTGGCGATAGATGGTTTCGGCTTTTGAATAGTCTTCAAGTTCTGCATAACTGTCCGCAAGATTTCCGAAGAATAAAGCCGGCCATACTATCCCATTTTCGAAACTATCCAGACAATTGTTTTCTGAGGCCCATTGCCTTCGATAGTCAATCGCTTTCAAGATGGCCTCGTTCGCTTTCGTGTATTCTTTCTTTCTATCGTATATGGTCGATAAATTGTTATAAATGGTTTCCAGTATCCGCTTATCAATCCGAGAGTCATCCGATTGGGCAATGGAAAGAGCACGAATCATTGTCTGCTCTGCAGCGGGAAGATTATTCTTGAAACGATCATAAAGGTTGCTGAGGAGAATGAGCTGTTTTATATACAGCATAGGATACTCGGGAACGTACGTTTTTTCATCATTTACTGCCCAGGCGATGTCCGAAACGTATGCCCATGCATAATCATACCGGCCGTAAGAGTACATCATTGAAACATCAGCATCTATCTGCTCCAAAGCCAAATCTGTGCGGTTCTCCTCAATAAGCCGGTCATAAAGAGTCTTGTAGAGCGCTGAGGCCTGATTGACATAACGGTTCTTTCTAAGAGCTTCTATCAGACAATATGAATAAGCAACCTGATCTTCAGGCGATTCAATTAATGTAAGCAATTTGTTTGCAAGAGCTTCGTAATCGTCCAATTTATGATAATGGATAGCAGCCAGGGCACAAAAGAGGACATCATGTTCCGGAGTCCCGAATCGAATCCTCTCTTCTCCAATAATGTTGATCGGATTAATGGAAACAAGCGAGTCATACACTTCCTGACCATACTTCTTCACAATGTCTGCGCGTATTCTATCCCATGAATCAATCAATCCGGCAATTTGATTATATGAATAAACCGGAACTTCTGGATATTGGCTCGCCAAACCGAGATTCCCCGCAAAAGAATAATAGGCCAATCCCCATGCATAAGAGGCACAAATACGGCTGAATACTTGTTTGGCAATTTCTGAATCGATTTCGAAGAACGATACAGCCGATTTGAAAGCCTCGCCTTGACATTCAAGCCCCTTCCCAGGATCTTCCTTATATTTTGCATAAAAGTTACCCAACACCTCTTGTACTAGGGGATAAGTTTGGGTAAACACTGATGTCTGAGGATAAACCTGTGTTGCTGCCAGGAGACAATTCTCTGCGTCATCTAGGATACCCGCATCTGCTAACGTATACCCCATGTTGACGACCTCATTGGCAATGTTGTCAACATAATCTTCTTTTGACTTAAAATACCCACTTTGAGCAAAATGGGCGAAACACTCCATTCTCAACTCAAGGGCCTGTTGGGCGTATCCTCGGGCTTGTTCCTTATCCGACTGTGCAATGCCCAATATGATATAATCAAGCAGGTCACGATCAATGTTTACAACCAGGTCAGGACGACTATTCTGGGTAATAATAGCAACCGCTGCGTCATAGTTACTCAGAGCCTCTGTGAATTGCTTATTCTTTGCGGCCTCTGCGGCTTTCTGGCACAACTGCTCCACATCAGAAATGCTTTGAGCATAGAGACATAGCGACAGTAGGATACTACCCGCGATTGCTATTATTCGTTTCATAATTTCTACACAAATAATTTACATCGTTCCTAAGAACCTGGACATCTCTCCGTTTGAAAGAGCATATTCAAAAACAAACAAAACTTCGTCTCCCTTATATGTTACATCTAAACGGCATGTTGCTTCGCCCTTATTGTCATCATAACTATTCTGGAAATGCCATGTATATTTGAGCACGTCACGTTCATACGAATAAGGCGTCGCATTGTAGTGTTGAACATCCATATCTGTAACCTTTCCATAAGATTGACTCTTCTGCTTGGGCAACACTATAGACATGCAAGGCACTCCCTCTTCACCATAAAGAGACAAATATGATCCAGAATCTCTATAAAACTCGGAATAATCTTGACCATTAACATACGCTTTTTTTATCATAAACATAGCTTGATCTTGATTCTGAGAAGTATAACGCTCGGATGAGCCTACTGTGGATGAATGACGGGTATGGCAATCGCTTTCATTGTCGGCAACGACCATCACGGTACAAGGAATTACGGCTTTACACTTCTCACTGAGCTTTTGAGAGAATATCTGGCTGCTTTTGTTGAGGCTGATGCTTTCTCCGGACCTCATGATAAGGTCATTCAAGTAACTGAGTTTTACAGCATAGCTGACATTCTCCGCACCATCCGTATGTTTGGCAGAGATGATGCCGATGAGTTCTCCGTTGTCATTGAAGAGGGGCCCACCGCTGTTCCCCGGCTGCACTGGTGCAGAAACCTGATACTGAGACTGATTCCCCTGGAATCCGCTTCTGGAACTGACAACACCCGTTGTCAACTTTACCTCTTCGCCCATTGTATCAACTCTTGGATACCCTAGTACAAATACTTCTGTACCGACATCCTCCAAAGACTTCTTGAATCCGTATTTGATGGCGGGGAATCCTTTGAAGTTGGGATCGGTGATTCTCACAAGGGCCAAATCGTTGGTCGCATCGACAGTGATTGTTTCGGCCTTATACTTGGACTTGCTCTCCGAAAAATACACATAAAGATGGGTAGCCCCATCAACAACATGGTTGTTGGTTGCAAACACCTTGGGACCAAGGGCAATGCCGGAACCGGACCAATAACTGGGTTGTTGTTCTTGCTGAGTGTAAGGAGTCTGATATCCGCGATGACTTCCCCCTTTTGAGTTATATCCTTGACCAAAAGCCAATAACGGCACGAGGCAAAAAAATATTATAATATATAACCTATTCATATTTTTGAATATCATAAAAGGGGTTGGATCACGGGATATCCAACCCCAAGCAAAGATGTCTAAACGAGTTAGTTGGTGGCTATTGCAAAATTGCTAAAGATAGCGCCACGGTTTACAATGCGAAGTTTGAAAGCACCCGTCCAAGCTGGCACCCAGCGGCATACGCACTGATCCGTATAATCAGTATCACTAGCAATGAGATTACCATTACTATCATAGACATAAAGATCAAGATCATTATCGCCGTCGCCAATCACAATAACTTCAGCTAGTTCATTGGCCCAGAACTTCACTTCGTAGTCGGTATAGGACTTTCCAGGGACAATACCTTCGCCATATTTAGGTCCGCCAACTGAACCACGAGTATCACCACGCTTAATTGTTTTCTCAACCTGCTTTGCATAGTTGATAACAACTTTGTCCTTTCCTGCATACCTTTTGGCATCTGCCAAGAGTTCCTCAGGATTAAGGCGAAGACGGGTTTGTTTGGGCTCGACTGTTTGAGTCTCACCTGGAGTCCCTTCTGCGTCGAGTTCCTGAACTGGTGTTTCCGCAATAATCTTGGCGGCCTCAATCAAAGCTGTGGCAGAATAATTGTCATAACCATACTCCGCCAGGCTAGCAGCAGTCTGTAGAGCGGCGAGCTCAGGAGAAGTTTTTTTGTCAGAAATGGGCTTCTCTTCCTGAGCGAAAGCGGCAAATGAAAGGCCGCAAAGGCAAACGATTGTAAGAATCTTTTTCATGGTGATGTGTGTTTGATATTAAACTTTTATTCTAGAATAATCTTAGCGTTTTCGGCATAAGGGCTATTGGATGCCGCAATGGTTCGCAGTGCTGCTTTTGCTTTGCGATAACTGCCCTGCCTCATTAATATGAGGGATTCATACCAATCCACATCAAACAGCTTCGCTTGCAGGATTCTGTGCTCATATTCGCTCTCATCATCGACTATCGGCAAACAAAGGCCATCATTAATTACTTTTCTTGCCTCGGTTAGATTGGCCGAAGCGGCTTCATACTCTCCTGAGCCGATTAGAGCATAACTAGATACCAGCAAACTATCTAGTTCATTACCATCACGTGCTACAGGTTCTAACAGGTCTGCATAATAGTCGTTGCCGAAACCTTCATAACGCTGTGACTGCCTCAAGTAGTTACCTGAGATAAAGATGATAGCAATTGCCGCCGCTGCACTGGCCCAGTACAGGAATTGGCGCCAAAATACATTTGGTCTAACAACGACCACCCGATTACCCTTTCCATCAGCAGATGCAGCAGCAGGCAATTCCTCTGTTACCGGGGCCATGTCGGCTTCAATCTGCTGCAGAAGCTGTTTCAAATGAACAGCTTGCACAGCATCTGAAATGGAAGTCTGAACCTCGACTTCTTGCCTAAGTTCGGCATTCTGACGCAGTTCGCCCTCAAATATGATTCTATCACTAGCAGACATAGTACCTCTGATATACTCGTCTATCCTGTCTTGGTGTTTTTCAAGCTCTGACATATCTTTATGACTTATGCAAACAGAAGGTAACCTATAATTTTCTGAATTTTTCAATCAATGGCCTCAATTTCTTGATGCACTTCGATTTTTGCGTCTTCACTGAGTCTGGCCCGCTATAACCATACTTCTCGGCAATCTCCGCTCCCGACAACTTATCCCAATACTGCGCCTTGAGAAGTTTATCACAGGGAGGCTTCATCTCACTGACCATTCGGTAAACGAAGTCCTCTAACTCAATTCGCTTTCGCAAATCTTCGGAATCATCCTCAATGAAAGAGAGCTTGGCAAGTTCATCATCATTGACTATCTCCTTGAACTTCCGATCCTTAGCCATCATCGTATACTTGCCGATAGATAGGAAATAGGTAGATAGTGTGCTCTTAAGGCCTTCCTCAGTGAGTTTCCTGTGCTGAATATTCTTCCACAGCACAATGCAAGTATCCTGGAACAGATCAAGAATGTACGCATCCTCTTTTGAATAGCGCGTTCGGAAGAATGCGAAGAAAGATGGACGAATCTCCTTATAAAAGGTAGAAATCACCTTCTCATCGTTCTTCATAAAACCCCGTATATATTCAACATCCGTCATGGTCAAAACATCAAATTGCTCCTTTTGCTTGGTCGTCCTTCATCATCCATATCTTGAGGATACCGAGTAATCTCAACAAGCGCTCTGCGCCACTGGTTAATGACATCACGATAGTCAGAAGTAACCAAGTCAATCTGTCCTGAAGAAATAACGTAGGAAAGGCTTCCATAGAACAGACCATCACTGGCCTTGTATTCATAATTAGTCTGATAAGGCTTACAGGCACCTATATGGAGCCAGTAAATCGGGGCGTCTTTCTTTACAACATTGGCACCGCCTCCGGGAATGACAAACTTCTCGCTTGTACCACGGATGTACATTTCTTCGTCATCAGTCAAACCTCTTGAACCGCTACCGCTATGGCACGCATCCGATACCACGACAATCTTTCCCCGGGAACCCACCTTTGCTCTAAGGCCGCCTAAGTAAGTATTGATTTCATCATCAAGAATGTGGTTCTCCCCCTCATATACACCAGCAATATACTCCTTTTGAGCATCATACGGAACCCAAGCCTCATCAAAACAGTCATCTTCATCTCCGTTCATATCCGTGACTTGCTGACCATGACCGGAGAAATGGATATAGACTACGTCCCCCGGTTTTGCTTTGTCACATAACTCTACCAACGAAGACATTATAACCGATTTGGTTGCAGATGAATTCGTTAACAACTTTATATTCTTCTGTTCAAAGCCTTGACCTATAAGGAATTTCTCAATAATAGCTACATCATTATCACCGTGAATCGTTGACCAACCTATCCCATTTGGATAATGGCCAATTCCAATTAAAAGAGCATGCCTATTCTGAGAGTGCAAAGGTAGATATGTAATCAATGCAATTAAAGTTACTAATAAAAATCCTCTCATAACCTATTTAGCATGTTTAATGTGAACCTTAGACTAACAAGCATTATTGATTCATAGACTGCTGCAACTGTTTCACCTTTCGCATCATCGCTACCACGCAATAATGCTTTCACCTATTCATATTTTGCGGACATAATATTAACAATGGTAATTGTAGGTTATGAATTAAGTCTAACGTTCAATGATAGCGCGGCCAAAACCGAAGACGGCAACAATCAATACAATAACAATAACCACCACACCAAAACCGTCCGCTTGATCATTTGCAATTACTGTTATGCCCCCAGCGACAATGATGAATAGTATTATGCTCAATACTATTTTGGCAAGAATACGGTTAGATTCCTCTGACATATTATAGATTCCCGGTTAATGCTAAAACAATAAAAAGGATAAAACCGCCAATAAATAAAGCCGCAAAAATAGGGAAGCCCCTCTCTTGCTTGCGATTCATTTTTTCCTTCTCTTTTCTGTAGTACTCTGCCATCTCTAGATTGCCCTGCCGGGTACAAAGGAATGCCATATGATCGCACATGGCTTGATAAGAACTAAATGTGGCCCCGTCCGGGCAGCGATAAATCATAAACTTAATATTTTTTGCTCTCCCTACCCCTCGGGATCTATTAAACAAAAAAGTGTGGAGCACTTCGTTTATCTGGATAGAGGCTCTGGTAAGCCCAAGAACAAATAAACGAGACTCCACACCAATTATGGCGATATGCCACGGAAGGGCACAAGGCACCACGCAAGGTGATGGGAGTGATCGGTTTATCCCTGTTCTTGTGAAATTTACCAGATTTCTATCCAAGGATAAAAGCGAAAACACTTTCATCAGTATGTAATGTCCCGAGGGACACCTACAAATATAAGAAATGTATTTGAAAAAAGAACCGACAACACAGGAAAAGAAAGCTGTCAGTTGTTTTCCTGATCGAAAAGATTTTGCCGATCAATACACAAAGTGTCCACTGACCGATTAAAGATACCTATGAAAAACCATCTTCTCGTGCAGGATTCTGTCTACCCAGACGGAACCATCACTATGCTTTTTGAAGAATATGATGTGATGTCCTTCCATAAAGCCCAATAGTCCTGGGCTTATCACGCTAAAGTCCCTACGGAGATAAGGCTGAATGGTTGCAAGATTCCTGATAGATATGTACAATTGACGATAGTAGTCCGAGGCCTGTTCTTCTAACCATTCACTTGCAGTATATTTCCAAATTCCCTCCAAATCCTCAATCGCCTTCCTGGAAATATGATACTTGCTCATTACTTTTGTTTTTTCAAATTGCTCAGATGAGCCTCAAAATCAAAATCTTCCACATAGCCACTTGCCTCGCCTTCTTCAATGGAGGCACGGAGCGCGGCAATCCTGCGTTCATCTTCTTCCAGCCTCCTGAGCCCGGCACGAATGACTTCACTGGCATTTGCATATCTGCCTCCAAGCACACTTGCCTGTATGAATTCATCAAAATGACTTCCCAGCGCTACTGTAGTAGTTTTCATAACAATCAACATTATTGTGCATACATAAGAAATATTCTTATGTTATCCAAACGTCTCGCCGCACCACAGTCAGGAAGCAAGTTCCTTAATAAAGGCAACACCGCCGGTGGCGGATTTCCTGACCCTTGTCCTAAATAGTTTACCAGATTCCTATCCAGGGGCCAGGGAACTTAATCCCGCCAGAGTTCCGGCTTGGTGTTGCCAACTAAATATGCGGTCCTCCTAAAAACCACAAAGCGAGCCAGGCACGATATAACCCAACTCGCTTTGTGGACTCAAGGTGCCACGGTATACAAACTTTTAGCGTCCCTAAAGACTTGGCAAATATACGCAATTATGGCGATAAAACAACCCCACGCGCCATTCATTTTTGTATTTTTAACCGCCTAGTGACGTATGGACTTCAACAGACAAGACTTATGTATGCCTATAGGTACACCGGGTAAAACGACGTTTGTCCTCGCAGAGGACCGGTTTTGAGGACAAACGGCGGGAGGAAGCCAAGGCTGGCGCTAGTTATTCCTCCAGCCAGGCGCCGAGCTCGGTGTAAATCTTTTCGGCGATGAACTTCATGCACTGGGAGCCGGGGTGGCAGCCGCCCACATCACCGTTGTAGTCATGCTTGGGCATGTTTGGCTGGGTGCCCTTGTTGCTAAGGGTGGAGGGGCTGTAGCCGCCCAGGTCGTTGAAACCGTTCACCCTGAACAGGTTGACGGTCTTGGCACCGTAGTGGCCGGCTATTTCGAGTATCGACTGCTCGATGCTCTGGCTCAGGTAGTCGCCGATGATGCAAACAACCTTGCACTTAGGATAGCGCTCCTTGATCTGGCACATGAGCTTGACATAGGCCTCGCAGAAAGTGCCGTCGGGCAGGGCGTTTATGGCGCTGCGCGTCTTGGCGGCATCGGCGGTGGCGTAGATGGAAGCCATGATGGAATCAGAGGGCTTGGTACCGCCGTAGGCGTTGGAAGCGTCGTTGCGTATGGCCACGCCGGGAGCCAGAGGGTCGGCATTGTGGGCCCAGTCGTTGGTGCCGCCGTGGATCAGGATGATATCAGGGCTGCCCATACCGCCGCACTCCGTGAAGCGGGTGGTGAAGTCCTTCTTGAACCAGGCTGCGGGAGAGCCGCTGCCGTACTTGGCCTTGTAGTTGGCGTCGGTGGTATTGGTGACCGTGGAGCCGGAGAAGGCGATGTTGGTGTCGAACTCGCAGTCCTTCATGTAGTCGTGGACCAGACGGTACCAGTAGGTCTCGTTGACAAGCGTCAAGGTGCCGTCGACCGCAGGATAATGAGAGGAATAGCCGCCGGGAATCCATCCCCTGAAGGTTGATATCGAGTCCCCTATCACGCTAAGGCGCTTGGCGGCCTTGGGCTTGACGTTGGGGTCGGCAGGAAGGCCGTCGATGGTGGGCAGGCCGTTGGAGCCCCTTACCCATGTGGTGCCGTTGGCCGTGGCCTGGAGCTTTGAGAGGAGGGTGCCGTCGGTGAGCTGGGCCGTGGAGAGGGCCTGGTTGCCGCTTTCCGTGGTCTGGCCCTCGGCGGGACCTATCTTGGGCATGGCCTCATCCCAGAAGCAGTTGCGCACGGTGGTGGCCTTGGTGCAGCGGGCGTAGATGGCTCCGTAGAAGCAGTCGCCGCTCACGTCGGTAACCCTCTCGCCGCGGTTGAGCAGGTTGGAAGGAGTGATGGTGGAATAGCAGTTCTCGTACACCGTGGTGCCGGTGCAGTTCTGGTAGCCGCTTATGCCGCCCAGCGCTCCCCTGTTGCCGACGGAAGTGGTCTGGATGAGGGTGGGTGCCGTATAGCAGCCCTTGATGGTAGTGACGCTGCTGCCGTGCGTCCAGCCGCAGATGCCGGTGACCAGCGAGTAGGCGTTGGAGCCGCCGTTGTTGCCGGTGGCCGTCACGGTGGTGCCGATGGAGGCGCAGCTGGATATGGTTACAGGCTTGGTGGCGTTGCTTATCTTGCCGGGAGTAGCGGTAAGGAAGCCGGTGTAGCCTACAACGGCGCCCACTGAATACTGACCGTTCACCACGCCATAGGTTGCGCAGTGGTCGATGACTATCTCATACACAGGCACAGCCGCACCCACGATGCCGCCCACGAAGTACTTGTCGGAGCCCATCTTGCCGTAGCTGCCGAATACGCACTGCTCTACGCGGCCGCCCATCAGTTCGCCCACGATACCGCCGAGGATGTAGCCCGTGTTGGTGAGGTTGCCCTCGAATGAGCAGCCCTTGATGAGGGTGTCGCCGCCCTCGGTCTTGCCGACTATACCGCCTGCGAAGTGGTAATACACATTGATCGTATGCTCCTTGGTGACACGGCAGTTCTCGATGGTGGAATTCTTGGCGTAGCCTATGCAGCCGCCGCTGAACTTGCCGTAGAACGTGGCCTCGCCGTCAAGGGTGCAGTTCTTTATAGCAGTCTGGTCCATCCAGCCCACAAGACCTCCGGAGTAGCCCACGTTGGCCTCCCCGACAGTGATGCCGCTGGTGTACTGGCGCACCTGGCCGGAGACCGTGCAATCCTCTATCGTACAGGATGTTGCATAGCCGATAAGTCCACCGCAGTAGACATACTTGCTGTCGATGTCCGCATCTGCGAGCACAAGGCCGCGCAGCGTGGCGCCCTTGGCCTTGGCTATAAAGCCGGCGGGCTTGGAGACGGTGGAAGCAATCTTGAGGTTGCTCACCGCGAAACCGTCGGACTGGTACGAGCCAGTAAATTCGCCGTTCTGCGCCACAGGGACAAAGCTGACGCCCTTCATGTCGATATTGGCCGTCTGCTTGTAGAAGGCCCCTGTAAACTTGGAGGCGTCGGTAGAATTGGTATACGAAGACAGGTCCTTGAGGTCCTGGACCGTGGTTATCAGGTATGGCTCCGCTTCGGTGCCCTTGCCGCCGCTGAACAGCTCCGGCTCGGTGCCGGCGGAGGACATGGTGGTAATGTGCCCGCGGCTGATGGTGCAGTCTTTGTCTGTCTTGACAGTGCTTATGACTGCGTCGGCAAGGTCATAGAGAGTGCAGTTGAAGCCGCTGGAGAACGCCCCGGCGGGAACCACCAGGTAGAACTCCTTGGGCTCGCTGCCAAGGGTCACTCCCTCGCCGCAGCTGAGCGTGAGCACGTTATTGTCGGCGCCGTCGTTGGACAGGGAGGCTTCGCCGACGGTGTTGGAAGTTATCGGCACGCGTCCCGCGCCCCAGAGGACGGACGAGGTATTGTTGTCGCTCACGACTATAGTCTTGACCGTAGCCGTTCCCGTGAATTTAAGCCTCAGGAGGCCGAACAGATTGCTCATGCTGAACGATGTGCCGGAAGCCCATGCCCCCACGGTGACATTGCAGGAAGGATCGTAGCTGCCTTCCGTGAAGTTCTGCACTTTGGGGAGATTGAATATGACCTCGCTGTTGGACGAGCCTTCCACTACGGCAGAATAAGGGTAAACCGCCACATAGGGGCCGCTGGATGGGGCTTCGCCCTTGAAGGTGGCCACCTTGCGGTTCTCGGACAGACCGGAAGCGGAGGTCGTGAAGCGGCCGCCGGGTGTTCCGGCTTCCTGGGCTCCTGAACGGACCCAGAGCTCGTCTTCCTGGTTCCAGAGCACCGGAGTGACGGTGCCGGACGTTTCGCCCAACTCGGTTTTGGCTTCCGGAAGCCTGGCCGTAAGGGTGATGGTTCCAGAGACTGCCGGTGTAGGTTCCGGCTGTTCAATTTCTTCTCTGCAAGCAAACAGAAGCGGGAGAAGCAAACCTGTAAAAAGCACTAACTTTTTCATATTGCCTTGAAACTATTTTATTCTATATGGGGCATCCTCGTAGAGCAGGAAGCGCTTGGCCTTGCGTATCCATTTTTGCTCTTCGAGTTTGACGTGCTCCTGCACGATATCGAAGGTTATGGCTCCGCGCAGGTACTCGCTCACCACAGGATCGTTTATACGGTCCAGCAGCGCCGGCGACAACTCGAAACGGGAGTCCCGGTCTGCGAACCAGCGCATGAGCTGCACGGTGTGAAGGAAGGAGTGGTACTGCGTGCCAGGAAGCATAACTATCTGATATCCCACACATTCCTGCCCGGCATACAACCCGTAGGCCGGAGTGAAGGAGCAGGGGCGCATGAGCACGCCCTGCGGACTCGGAGGAACGGCCGAATTGGACAGGAACGGCGCACCTATATACTCATACGGGCGCGGAGTGCCTATGCCGGGAGTTATGGATGTTTCAGTCCACAGGCCGCCGCCGCTGTACATGTCGCAAGTGAACATCCCAGGGAAATCAGGGGCGGGTGCGACAGTCCAGGGCAGAAGGTCCCTGCCCACCTCGCTGCACAGGGCCGAAATGATGTGAAGGGGGAAGCGGGCGCCGATCTCCGTACAGTACAGATTGCACAGCTCGCCCAGCGTAAGTCCGTGCCGGTGAGCTACTTTGGGCGTCCAGAGCTCCGGCTCGAGCACCGGAATCGTGCCTTCCACCACCCTGCCGGCAGGATTGATATGGTCTATTATATAAATCGAAGGACCCTCCTCCATGCGCGCACGGAAACTCAGGAGCCGGAGCACGTCACGGGTTATACCGAAGTAGCGGGAACCCACATCCTGGACGTCAACGACCACGGCGTCAAGGTCCTCCAGGTCTTCGAGATTGAAATCTATATGGCCGGCATCCGGCGAGAACTCGGGCGCTGCGGGAGCGAACACGCGGGCGAGATTGCCGCGCGAGCTGAACAGCCCTGTGAGAGAGCCGCCCATGCCTTCCCAGCTGCCCGGAGAGCAGAAGCACCCTACGCGGCCGTCCACAAGGCTCTTGTCGAGCTGATCGCCTATAGGCGTAGTGCGGAAACTAAACATTTGCTATCACTTCATTGGCAAGGCTCACCACTTCCCGGGCCAGCGACTCCGCCTGCTCCTGGGTGGGAGCCTCGGAATAGATGCGGATGATAGGCTCGGTGTTGGAACGGCGCAGATGCACCCAGCGGCGTGTGGCCTCAAAGTCAATCTTGACGCCGTCGATGGTATTCACCTTCTCATCCTTGTAGTGCTCCTTCATGGCCTCAAGGATGCGGTCGATGAGAGCCTTGTCGCTCAGGTCTATGCGGTTCTTGGCTATGAAGTATTGAGGCAGGGTCGCCTTGTAGGCGCTGACAGTCATCTTCTTGTGGGCCAGGTTACTGAGGAAGAGCGCCACGCCCACCATGGCGTCGCGTCCGCAGTGAGATGCGGGATAGATTACTCCCCCGTTGCCCTCGCCGCCTATCAGTGCGCCCACCTCGTGCATCTTGGTGGTGACGTTGACTTCGCCGACAGCGGAGGCATAGTAGGTGCCTCCGTGGGCCTCGGTAACGTCGCGGAGGGCCCGGCTGCTGCTCAGGTTGGACACGGTGCTCAGAGGCTTCACGCCCTTGCGCACGGCCTCGTCGAGCAGGTAGTCGGCTACGCTCACCAGGGTGTATTCCTCCACGAACGGCTCGCCGTTCTCGCAGATGAAGGCAAGACGGTCCACGTCGGGGTCCACGCTGACGCCAAGGTCGGCCTTTTCACGGACCACCGTGGCGCTGAGGTCCGTCAGGTTGGCGGGAAGCGGCTCGGGGTTGTGGGCGAAGTCGCCGGTGGGGTTGCCGTTCAGGGTTATGCATTTGACGCCCAGGCGCTTAAGGAGCCTCGGCATGATGATGCCGCCCACGGAGTTGATGGCGTCGAGCACCACCTTGAATCCTGCGGCCTTGATGGCGGGCACGTCTACGGCCTCCAGGGCCAGCACAGCGTCTATATGTTCGTCCGTGAAGTCATGGTCCTCGATGCAGCCAATCTCGTCGACCGGCGCAAAATCGAAGTCGCCCGACTCGGCGCAGTCCAGGATGGCCTGGCCCTGCACTGCCGTGAGGAACTCTCCTTTTTCGTTCAGGAGCTTGAGGGCATTCCACTGCCTGGGGTTGTGGCTGGCGGTTATGATGATGCCGCCGTCGGCCTCCGAGAAGGTCACGGCGAGTTCCGTGGTGGGGGTGCTCGCAAAGCCGCAGCGGACCACGTCCACTCCGCAGGATATTAGCGTGCCCACCACCAGTTGCTCCACCATCTCGCCGCTTATGCGGGCGTCGCGGCCCACGACCACCTTGTAGCGCTCGCCGAACGGAGCCTTGCGCTCCTTAAGGCATTTGCAGTATGCGTACGTGAATTTAACAATATCAACAGGGGTAAGGTTGTCCCCGGTGGGGCCGCCGATGGTTCCACGGATGCCCGAAATGGATTTAATGAGTGCCATAATCGAAAGTCAATGCACAAATTTAACGAATTATGTTTAACTTTACAACCATGAAAGATTATATCGCCCAAAATAAAGAACGGTTCTTCGAAGAACTCTTCTCCCTGCTGCGCATCCCTTCCGTAAGCGCCAAAGCCGACCACAAACCAGACATGTATGCCTGCGCCGAGCGCCTGAGCTCCCTGCTCCTGGAAGCCGGAGCCGACAGTGCCGGCCTGTGGGAAACAGCCGGCAATCCGGTGGTCTTCGGGCAGAAGATAATAGATGCCTCCGCACCCACGGTATTGGTGTACGGACACTATGACGTGCAGCCGGCAGAGCCCCTGGAGAAATGGCGCACCGACCCGTTCGAGCCCGTCATCGCTCCCGACTCCACAGGCCGGGAGGCCATCTGGGGCCGCGGCGCCAACGACGACAAAGGCCAGCTGTTCATGCACATCAAGGCGTTCGAATACCTGGTGCGCACGGGGCAGCTGAAGCAGAATGTAAAGTTCATATTCGAGGGCGAAGAAGAAATCGGCAGTCCCTCGCTGCCCGCATGGATAAAAGCGCACAAGAAGATGCTGGCGGCCGATATCTGCCTGGTGAGCGACACCACCATGATAAGCGACAAGGTGCCCTCTATAAACTGCGGAATGCGTGGCCTCAGCTACCTGGAAGTAAAGGTCACCGGCCCGAACAAAGACCTCCACAGCGGCCATTACGGCGGAGCCGTGGCAAACCCCATCCAGGTGCTGTGCGAGATGATTTCGACCCTGATCGATGCCGACGGCCGCGTGACGGTGCCGGGCTTCTACGACAAGGTGGTGGAACTGTCGCGCGCCGACCGCAAGATGCTCGGGCGTGCCCCCTATGACGAAAAGGAATACAAAGAGTTCCTGGGCGTGAGGGCGCTCCGCGGCGAAAAGGGCTACACCACCCTCGAGCGCACTGGCATCCGTCCCTGCCTTGACGTGTGCGGCATCTGGGGCGGCTACACAGGAGAGGGCGCAAAGACGGTCCTACCCTCCGAGGCGCACGCCAAGATATCCATGCGCCTGGTGCCCAATCAGCGCAGTGCGGAGATAACCAGACTGTTCGCAAGGCACTTCAAGGCCATCGCGCCCAAGTGCGTCAAGGTGGAAGTCACCCCCTGCGAGGGAGGCGACGGCTTCCTGATTCCTATAAGCAGCAGCGCCTACAAGGCAGCGAGCAGGGCCATCAGCGAGGTGTACGGAGTCGAGCCCGTACCCGCCCGCGGCGGCGGCAGCATAGCGGTCCTGGCCGAGGTCCAGAAGATACTCGGCATCGACCCGCTGCTGATGGGATTCGGACTGGAGCGCGACACCATCCACTCCCCCAACGAAAGCTACCTGCTCGGGCAGTTCTTCGGAGGCATGGAAAGCATCGCACTGTTCTACAAATATTGGCAGAAGAACTAATGTCCGCAAAGTTCAAATTACCACACTGGGTGCTTCCGGTCATCATCGCCCTCCCGATGCTGGCCGGAGCCAACGGCGGCGGGAGCAAGAACGTGAGCACCTCCGCCGCCCGCGAGGCATTCCAGGCCGGTAATTATGAATTGATGTACAGCGAGTTGGAGAATCTCAAGCGCAATCTCGGCCAGGACACCCTCAGGCTCAAATACGCCGACGCCTTGCTGCTGCAAAGCCAGGCGGCGGAGGCCCAGGGAGACACTCTTTCCAGCTATGAGCTTCTGAAGCGCTATCTTTCGCTCTCCGATTCGGTCGAGGACAGTCACTACAGGTTCGGTTTCGGCTTGTTCGTGATTCTTATTGTCCTTATCACCCTGATAGTCAACATAATATCTTCCAGAGAGGTCATCCTCCGCAAAAACGAATCCCTGTCCAAGCTGCTGGCCGAGACTACGGCCTACAAAGAAAAGGAATCGAAGGAAACGGCCGAAATGCCGGAACAGACTCCCAAGGACATCCAGGAAATGGATTCGGAGCATCTATATCTGTTCTTGAGCAAGGCTATAACCGAGAAAAAACTCTACCTCAACCCGACATTCGGCCGTCAGACACTCATGGACGACTACTCTCTGAGCAAGGAGAAAATAGGAAAGGCTTTCTCCGTATACGGGACATCACTTCCCCAGTTCATCAACCTGTGCCGCCTGGATTACGCCTGCAGCCTCATGAAAAACAAGCGCGACATGAGCGTCACAGACATAGCCGCCGCATCCGGGTTCACCACCCGTGAATCCTTCAGCCGGAGCTTCAAACAGCAATACGCCCTCACGCCCACAGAATACAGGGAAAACCTTGATATTCAAGGCTAAACTCTAAGCGGGCAGACAAATTATCACCACTTTTCAGACAAATGGTTGGCATAAGTTTTTTGCCAGCTTTCATATTATTTTCTATTTTTGGAGGTTTTTCAAAACGAAACATACCAAAATATTAATAACAACTTATGACAACTAAGTACATCTCACCCACTACACGCATCATCCGGGTTTCCCTGGATGGCATGCTGATGGATTCGGGGATCAAGAACGTCAACCCCCAGAGCACGGAAACCTATGACGTTACAGACGATTCAGACAATTGGTTTTAAGGCTATGAAGAAGACATTTGAATTCATCGGCCTTCTTGCAATGGCCGCAGTTCTTTTCTCCTGCGAGAAGAAGATCGACCCCGTCAACCCCACCCCCAAGGACGACACCGAACAGGGCACCGACATCGCCCAATACGATCCCAGCGAATATCTGGTCAGCTTCGGCGCTACGATAGAGACTCCCGGCACCAAAGCTACAATTGACCCCGGAACGGGAAAAGTGGCGTTCGAGGAAAATGATGAAGTTCTTGTTGTCAGTGGAGATAAGACGGCAACATATTATTTCAATGGAACTGAGTTTGTTCCCATACAGACCGAATCTCCTATCGCCATCAGCGAAAATGGCATGACTGTTTACTATCCTTATTCTGAGTCTGATCCTGAGTTTTCCGTCTCAGAAGGCACAGTTTCATTCATTATGCCGTTGTCCGTTGTTGACACGGAAGATCTTGGAATGAAGGCTCCAATGGCAGCCCAGATAGTACAGGATGGAGCAAGCTTCAAAGCAGAATTCAAGAATATTTGCTCCGTACTTCAGGTAAATGTGACAGGAGAACTGGAGATTTCCTCTGTAAAACTCCAGAATGCCGGCAGTTCACGCATGCCACTTGGCGAGGGAGCTACCTTTACCATCGGTTGGAACGACGAGGCCGAGCCAACGATGACGGCTAACGAATCGGCTGAGAATGCTGAGATTAGCATTCTTCGCGAAGTCACGCTTTCAGCCACGCCCCAAACATTCTACTATATCATCCCCGCCGGAGTTGCATACACCGATGTTTCTATCCTGACTCAGTTTGCAAATGAAGCGAGTATCGGTGGAGTGAGCACCTTTACGGTTTCGCGCGGCAATTGGACTGCCGATAGGAACCAAATCTACACTATGTCCTTCTATGCCGGTCTCTTCTCCGGAGGCGACGGCACCGAGGAGAATCCGTACAAGATTGCCAACTCAAGAGACTTCAAGAATCTAATTAAGTATTGCTCAGAAGGTTATGGATACGACCCTAATCAAATGATTACGGCCACAACTTTCCTTGCCGCACATTATCAGCAGACCGCGGATATTGACCTTAAGAGCGCAGCCATTAAGCCCATCGGCTCAACGTCTGCGCCGTTTACCGGAGTTTATGACGGCAATTCCAAAAAATTGGAAAATGTCCAGATTAGCACTACGACTAACGATACCGGACTGTTTGCATATTTGGATGGAGCTACCGTCAAAGATTTGACCGTTTCCGGGACTATCCAGTCAAGCAAAGCCCATGTCGGTAGTATTGCAGGACGTGCAAATAATGCATCAATCTTAAGATGTGTGAATCAAGCTGCTGTTAAAAGCACTTCAAGCAGTGGCAATACTTACGTGGGCGGAATTGTAGGAAATGCCAATCAGACTGATCCGGTTACCATAGAGTCTTGTGTCAATGAAGGGGCAGTAAGCGGTGCTGTTTTCCTCGGAGGAATTGTGGGCGATCTTACGGGAACTGTGGATAAATGCGTAAACAAGGCCAATGTAACCGGTTCATTGGCTAACGTTGGAGGTATAGCCGGCTCGTTGAGAGGGAATTCTATTGTCAGGCGTTGCTACTCCAGTAAAGGGATGGAAGTAAAAGGAACAAACCGCGTAGGAGGAATAGTAGGAGTTGTTAATTCCGGTGATGACGAGGCAAATACCACTTGGGTTGTCAATTGCTTCTCTAATTCAAATGTTACCGGAACCAGCAATACTGCCAATTACGGCGTGGGAGGACTTGTCGGCTATATCACCAAGGGAATTCTTGCAAATGGCGCGACAGGAGATGTTACAGTAAAATGCAGTGCTTCATGTACTGATAAGACTAAGGCTGCAGTTTACGTCGGTGGCATCGTAGGTTATCTCGCAGCTGGCGGCACTATTCAGAATGTGTATTCCCCTCTTTACGCTAAGGATATCAAGATTGGTTCTATTCATGGAAAGTCTGGTTCTGGAAAAATAGGTCAGATTGTCGGATATACGGCAGGCACCCTTATTGGATACTATTTCGGAGGTTGCGCAACAGCAACAACTGGATGGCAATACTGGGGAACAAATAGCAATTCAACAACTACAGCACAGTTTGCTATATCTACAGCTAATAACATCTCTTTCGACTGGACAGGTCCAGTTCAAAAGAATTTCGCAGTTGAAGACTGGGGGGTATCTCTTAGCGCAGGAGAGTATTATATGTCGGATTTGATGAACGTAGCTATCTACCAGGATCCTCTTGCAAGTCAGTACACAAAGGCCAGTGATGAAGTCCTGTCCTGGTCTCCTATCGATGGTACAAATACTACTGATACGCACCCTATCCCCGATGCACTCATCAGTCTTGACGAGGACTATTACAAGAACTAATCTCTTATTGACTGCACAACCAGAGCCGCCCCAGCCGGGGCGGCTCTGTTGTTTTTCTGCAGGGAAGGGGGGCGGCGCTTCAGGGACCGGGGTGTACAAGGTCGGATTCTAGGGTGACGACCTTGTACGGCAAAAGCCCGTTGCAATGCAGTGAGGACGCGAATCGATGTACAAGGTCAGCGGCCTAAAATCCGACCTTGTACGGGGACTTTGGCGTGTAAAGACATGGGCTTACGCCAAAGTACGCGTAAGTGATACAGCATCACAGTGCCGCTACCTCTTCAGCAGACAGACCGGTGGCCTGACAGATGATCTCCTCGGCAACGCCCAAAGCCTTGAACTTTCGAGCATTAGCAAGACGCTCCTCTGCTTTGCCTTCCGCTTTGCCTTCCGCTTTGCCTTCCGCTTTGCCTCTTTCGATCCCTTTCTCGATCCCTTTCTCGATCCCTTTTTCCTCGCCGTTCTCCCAGGCGGTTCTCAGGCGGCTCTGCTCGTCCAGGCGGGCCATGAATTCTGCAAGATACTCCATTTGATGCTGCTTCGACATTTTCGCAAAGCTACACAATTCGAACAATTTCTCCAAGCCCCGGCCGGTGAATTCCCGCGGAACCTCCCTCATCCGGTGGATGTTCCGTATAGCGTAGAAGATGAAGTCGGCGTCTGATGACAGCTCGGAAATGCTCTTCCCGAGTTTTGGCAGCTCTACCGTCACGAAACTCACATTCTCCGAGAATAAGTGCTGCGGCTCCTTGTCGTTTCGCACCGAATAATAGTTGATCATGTCCTTGTTCTCCGGAACCCCCTTCAGGATGAAGTCGGTGATTCCGATGACGCACACCGGTTGGAAACTGTAGCTCATGTAGCCGTATTCGCCGAAGCGCCCCTTTCGGATGTCGTTCTGAACGGGGAAGGTGGAGTAGAAGAGCATCCGATCATTAAAGTCCTTCTGCTCGCCGAACTGCATTTCGATGGTCAGGTGGCTGCCGTCCGATGTGGTGCAGAACACGTCGAAAACGGCTTTCCTCGAATCCGGCCGGAGGCCTACGTGTTCCTGGGTTGAAAGTTCCACTGAGGTGATGTTCCGGTGCGGGAGGATGGCGTTGATGAGCCTGAGAAGCAGGTCCTCGTTGCCCGGGGTGCCGAATACAAGATGAAAGGCATAGTCGAGGCGAAGGTCGATGTAGACGATTCCCTGATCGGCGGCAATAGTGGTGCCGGTGCCGTGAACTGAAGTGTTCTTTTTCATAGTCTTTTTTGCGGCAAATATGGCACGATACATCCGAATATCAATGGAATCAAAAAAATCAGCAACGAGATTTTGCTGATTTTTTAAGAAACCGCTATCAGGATGACAAAATGACGGAAATCGCACATCTCCCCCGTTGTTTTCCAGCAGCACATTCCGGTTTGCGAAAATCTACACTTATTATTATATTTGTAGGATTTAATAGAATAACACTGGAATGAAACTCAACTACTTCCCGCCGCAGGTTTGCCTGGAGCAAGAACTCCCGGAACTTGCGTTCCTTCAGGCCGCTTCGGCCACGATCAATGACTACGAAGAAATTAATGACGAATGGAACTAAAACTGACCGCAATGAACAAGAAATCAGCAATCGCGGTCCTGGCCGCCGCAACCATCCTCGCAGGATGCAATAAGGAAACACCCGAGCAGACCATAATCCCGGGAGGTCCGTACAAAACCGTACTTTCCGCTTCCCTTAAGCCCCTTTCCAAAACCGAAATCGACGGAGTCAAGATCAGCTGGACCGAAGGAGATGCAATCGCCGTAGGCGGTGCCACCTCCGCCGCCCTCGCACAAGGCGGACCTCAGGCCGAGTTCAGTTTCACCGAGGAACTCTCCGCTCCCTTCAATGCAGTGTATCCGGCGTCGCTCTTCAAAGACGCCTCTACCATAACCCTCCCCCAGACCTGGGAAGCCGGAGCATGCCCCACTCCCCTTCTGGCCTACAGCGCCGCTGAGAAATCGCTCAGCTTCCATCCCGCAACCGCCCTGCTCAAACTGCAGGTCATCGGCAACGGCGAAAACCTGTCCAGCGTGACCGTCACGGCCCCGGGCGAGCAGATTTTGAGCGGCGACTTTACCGCTGACTATTTCGCCCACACCCTCACCCCCGTCTCGGGCAGTGCCGAAGTCACCGTCCAGTGCCAGGCCACGCTCGGCGCCGAGCCCTTGACCATCTACGTCCCCATCCCCGCCGGAGAATACCCCGAGGGCCTGCAGATTGACTTCAACTCTGAGAGCGCCACCATGCGCAAGAACCTGAGCTCCAGAACGTTCGCTGCCGGAACCATCAGGAATCTGCCGGCAGTCAGCCTGTCCGGAGCCAAGGGAATCTTGTCCGCGGCCGACTTCGCCGCTTTCGCCGCAGCCGTCAACGCCGGCGAATCCACCGAGCCATGGGAAAATTCCGAGGGCGTGGTGAACCTGCTTGCCGACATCGACTTCAGCGGCGTCACCGACTGGACTCCCGTGGGCAATGCCACTGCTCCCTGGAGCTCGTACAATCCTCAGGTCACCGAGGGGCATCCCTTCACAGGCAAATTCGACGGCAACGCCCACCATATCAAGAATCTCCACCTCGTTTGCAACGAGACCACGGCCGGCAAGCACTTCGGCCTGTTCGGATACCTGGGTCCCGAAGCCCTGGTGCAGAACTTCGTAATCGAAGACAACTGCTCGCTCACCGTCAACTCTTCCGCGTTCATCAGCGCAGGCATGATAGCCGGCGTGGTGTATGACGCACAGGTGCGTGACATCACAAGCTACGCACCAATGACCTACAGCGGCAGCGCAACTGGAGCCCTCCACATGGCACTCATCGGCGGCATGTACGCCAAGAGCGTCGGTTCCATCATCGACAGCGTGCACAACAGGGGTGAAATCAAAGCCACCAACACCGCCAACCTCAACGCCGGAGCTACCGGCATCCACATCGCCGGCATCGTAGGCTTCGCCAACGCTCCCACCGGAAACGCCAAGCGCAACGTCATTTCCGACTGCAACAACTTCGGAGACATCGACTCGCAGGCCGGCAGGACCTCCGGAATAGTAGCCGCCGTCAACTCCTGCACCGACATCATCGGCTGTGAGAATCACGGCAACCAGCTCAACAGCATGCCGTCTGAGGGCGCGGCCCGCCTCGGCAACATAACCTGCATCGCCGCAAACGGCTCCACCCTTACCCGCTGCAAGAACTACGGCAACCTGGTCTCCACCACCGCCGGACGCGTTGGCGGCCTGGTCTGCCTTCCAAACACCGACAACGTAACATACTCGCAGTGCGAGAATTACGATGAGATCATTTCGGACAGCGAGTACCGCGGCGTATTCTTCGCATACAACAACAAAAAGTCCAAGTGGGACAGCTGCCACGCCTCCGGCAAAGTCGGAACATACAATGGCGGCACCTACACATATGACATCTACCCGGAGAGCATCAAAGTAAAGTACCTGGGCGTTGACAGCGGCGCAGGCAGCTTTAACAACATCACCTATGACATCGCTACCGGCGACGAACCTGTCATCGACAAGCTCAACATAGATGCCGACTACCGCATCTTCTTCATAGGCAACAGCTTTACCAAAGATGCAGTGGAGCACCTGCCCGGCATACTTGCCGCAGCGGGGCTGGACAAGATACAGATGGTCCACATGTACTACGGAGGCCGCACAATTCCCGAATACAACGACGGCTGGTCCACCGCCAGCGACTACAGCTGCTACGTCTGCAACCCCGGCGAAACCGGATGGACAACCCTTAAGGGTTACACCCTCAGCCAGATCGCAGTCGCCAACCCTTACGACATAGTCACCGTCCAGGAGCACACCGGACGCCTGCTCGCATGGGGCTGGACAGACACCGAAAAGGCCGCAGTCGAGGGAATCGTGGCCAAGATAAAGGAGGCCCAGAATTCCGTAAGCGGCACGCCCAAACTCTATTATATCCTTTCCCAGGCCTACTTCAACATGGGCAAGGCCCAGAATGTGACCAAGCCATTCACCACCCAGGCTGAAATGTGGGAGGTAATCTCCGCCCAGGCCAAAACCGCCGTGGAGACCTGCGGCTTCGACGGCGTGATCTCCACCGGAGCCATGCTGCAGAACCTTCGTACCTCGGCCATCAACAACTCGATGGACCTCACCCGCGACGGGTATCACATGGACTACGGAATCGCCCGCTACGGAGCATCGTGCACCGTGTTCGAGACAGTGATAGGTCCCTTCAACGGCAATGTCAAACTGGACAACAATTCATACCGCTACACGGTTTCTTCGACAACCGACGGCAGCTACTCCACCCCCGTCACCGACAAGAACGCCCCCGTGGCGCTGCAGGCCGCACGTTACGCCATTGCCAAGCCATACGCAGTCACAGACATGACGGGCATAGGTGCAGACGACCCTGACGACGCCGAAAAAATCAGCATCTCCAATGCCGAGGAACTCCTTGCCTTCGCCCAGAGGGTAAACAGCGGCGACGAAGCTGCAATAAGCGCGGAAGTGACTCTCACCGCCGACATCGACTGCTCTTCCGTCACTTCCTGGACGCCCATCGGCAACTGCACCATGAGCAGCTGGGCCCACAGCACCCTGAGCACTTCAGGAATACTCTTCACCGGAACCTTCGACGGCGCCGGGCACAGCATCAAGAACCTCCACCTGTCATTCGCACCGACGGAAAAGAACAAGGCATGGGGCTTCTTCGGGGGCATAGGCAACGGAGCCGTGGTAAAGGACCTCACCTTTGACTGCAGCTGTTCGCTCAACATATCGACAGCATATGCAGGCACCTTCGGCATGCTCGCAGGTCTTGTAACGGGCGCAACCATCACCAACGTCAAGAACTACGCCCCGATTACCGGCGGCGGTACTTCCAAACTCGCCAATAACACTGCCAACGGGCGCGTCACCATGGGCGCCCTCGTCGGAAATGTGCAGCCGTCATCCGTACCTGCAACCCTCACCGGTCTGTACAATGCCGGAGCCATCGGCACAGCCGAAGCTCCGATCTCCAATGGAGGCAACGCGGGCAACGGCGCCAACGGCTTCCATTTCGGAGGCATCGCCGGATTCTCGTCCAACACGAACAATACCACCCTTGTCAAGTTTATCGACTGCACCAACGACGCCGACATATACAGCGCAGCCGGACGCAGTTCGGGAATCCTTGCCGCCGCAAACCGCTACACAGTCCTGCAGAACTGCGTAAACAACGGAAACCAGATCCACAGCGGCACCAATGCAAACTATCGTCTAGGAAACATAACCTGCATTGCAGCAGCTGGATGCGTCCTGGAAGACTGCACCAACAGGGGCAACCTCATCAGCAGCAGCGTCGGCTGCTCCGTAGCCGGAGTGATATGCCTGGTCAACGACGACAGCATCAAAATCACCCGTTGCTCAAGCATAGGAGCCGACATAATCTCCGATGCGATAGACCCTGACGTGGCCTTGACATACAATGGAGTGCTCTACGGACAGTGCCCGAAGAGCAGTGCGGTTTTCAGCAACTGCTACATCAGCGGACGCATAGGCAACTCCACCAAAACGGTCACCCTCACTGCCGACAACTACTTCCAGTACGCTGGGCAGGCCAATACCGGCAACGCTTCCCTAACCTCTGACAACATCAAGTTTTACAGCGAATTACGGCCCGATTCCGACAAATAATCACATCGGACAGGATAAATTGTCACGCGACCTCATGTGCATTTTAAAGCATGTATGTGTATATTCGCGATATTAGAATAACCAATTAATAATTGTAATGAAAAAATTCTTCTTAATGCTGGCACTGCTGCTGCCGCCCTTCTTCTGGGCATCGGCACAGACGCCGGCCTCCATCTCCGGAACCGTCACCGACAGGAGCGGAGAGCCCCTTGCCGGGGCCTCGCTCGTCGACCAGAACGGCAAATATGCCCTTACCGACGGCGAAGGAGCTTTTACTCTGAGCGGGGTGTCTCTCCCCGCAACCGTAACCATTTCATTCCTGGGATTTGACGACAAGGTGATAACCATCACCGGCAATGAGCCCAAGCCCTATGTCATCGTCATGGACACCGAGAACACCGTACTCGACGAGATTGTGGTCGTAGGTTACGGCACTCAGAAAAAAGTGAACCTCACCGGTGCTGTGGGTGTCATCGACGGCAAGGACCTCAATGCACGTCCTGTAACCAATACCGCCATGGCCCTTCAGGGCGCCGACCCTTCGCTGGTCCTCACCCAGACTTCCGGATCGCTTGACGGAACCAACTACAGCCTCAACATCCGCGGCAAACTTTCGATCAAAGACGGCTCGCCTCTGGTTCTGGTCGACGGCATCGAAGGATCCCTCACCCAGGTCAACCCAAACGATATCGAGAGCGTGTCCGTGCTCAAGGATGCATCAGCGTGCGCAATTTACGGTGCCAAGGCTTCCGCCGGCGTGATTCTCATCACTACCAAGAGCGGCCAGAGCGGAGAAGCCAAGATCACATACAACGGCCGCGTCAGCCTGTCGCAGAACACCACCAAGACCGACTTCATCACCGACGGCTACGACTATGTGACGCTGTGCAACAGTTTCTATCAGACATGGCTCGGACATGACGCCTTCACCTACTCGGACGAGCAGATGGCCATGCTTAAGGAGCGCCACGGCGACGTGACGGAGAATCCCGCCCGTCCCTGGGTAATCCCCGATTCGACCGGCCAGTATACCTATGTGTACCTCGGCAACTTCGACTGGTATGACTTTGTGTTCAAGCGCACCCGCCCCGAAACCGAGCACAACCTTACGGTAAACGGCGGCACGGATAAAGTAAAGTACTACATTTCTGCACGTTACCTCTATCGCGAGGGCGTTTTCAACGGCAACGCAGCCGACAAGCTCAACAACATTTCCCTCCGCGGAAAAGTTGACGCCAAGATGAATTCATGGCTGGATTTCTCCACCAACATCAGCCTGCTCCACTCAGACTACGACTGGGGCGGATTCTGGGAAATGGACGGCTCCACCGGCAACGTGAGCACAGGTATTACCTGGAATATCACCCAGAACGTGAGCCCTACCTACATCCCCTTCAACCCCGACGGAACCATCAACATGGTGCCCGGTTTCATGGCTGACGCAAAATCGCCTCTGATGAGCGGCCGTGCGGGAGCATTCTTGTCCGATGTCAACCACAACAGGAACAGCAACAACTACTGGACCTGGACCAACCGTCTCACGGCGCACATTGCCAAGTGGCTCGACTTCAACGTCGATTATTCCTACCGCCGCAGGGACCGCCAGGCCGGATACCGCAGCAATCCCACTCCCAACAGCTACGACAACGCCAACAAGAGGATGTATTCCGGCAACGGCCTTTCGGGAGGTCTCTTCTCCAACGGCTCCGTGTACGACTTCTACCAGGAGTACAATTACTACCAGAACGGCAACGTGGCCAATGCCTGGTTCAACTTCCACAATACGTTCGGAAAGAACCACAACGTGTCCGCCACCCTTGGCGCCAACTACGACGACTACTACGGCAGGAGCCTGACCATCAAGCAGAAAGGCTCTCTGAGCGAGAAACTGGCCTACATCAACATTGCCGAGGCTGAGTCGTTTGAGAAAGCTTCCAGCGGCGTATCCGCCTATCGCACGCTCGGATTCTTCGGCCGCGTCAACTACGACTACGCAGGACGCTACCTGTTCGAGGTCTCCGGCCGTTACGACGGATCGTCCCGCTTCCCCAAGGGACACCGCTGGGCATTCTTCCCTTCAGCATCTGCCGGATGGAGGATTTCGGAAGAGCACTTCTGGGACACCATACGGCCGGTGGTCAACAACTTCAAGGTCCGCGTTTCCTACGGAACCCTTGGAAACCAGCAGGTTGACAACTATTACTACTGGGACAAGATCAGCACCGGCACCATTAGCGGATACACCTTCGACGGACTCAACAAGGCTTCTTACGCCAACGCCAGTGCGCCCAAGTCCAGCAATCTCACCTGGGAGACCGTGGTCTCCAAGAACCTCGGCTTCGACTTAGGTTTCTTCCGCAACAGGCTCAATGTCACCGCCGACTTCTTCATCCGCGACACAAAGAACATGCTGACCAAAGCCATGACACTGCCCTCCACCTACGGCGAGGGAGCGCCCGAAGAGAACGCGGCAGACCTTCAAACCCGCGGCTACGAGCTTTCCATCAGCTGGAAAGACAATGTCAAGCTGGCAGGCAAACCTCTGTACTACGGAGTATCAGCTTCCCTTGGCGACTTCCGCACCTGGATTACCCGCTTCGACAACCCCGACCAAGTGCTCTCCGACCACTATGTCGGCAAGGAACTCGGATCCATCTGGGGATATGTGACCGACGGAGTCTTCGCCACCGATGAAGAGGCCGCTGCTTACGAGGCATCCATCAACTCCAGCAACGTCAACAAAGGTATCTTCGATGCAGTTGCTCCTTACAACCACCTTAGGGCAGGCGACATCAAGTATGTCGATATCAAGGAAGACAACATCATCAACAACGGAGCCAACACTCTCAGCGACCCGGGCGACCGCAAAATCATCGGCAACAGCCGTCCCCGCTACAACTACGCATTCAGGGGTGACCTCAGCTGGAACGGTTTCGACCTGAGCGTCTTCTTCCAGGGAGTAGGCAAGATGGACTGGATGCCCAGTAACAACTGTCTATATTTCTGGGGTCCTTACAGCTTCCAGAGACCTACATTCATCCCCAAGGACTTCCTGGACAAATGCTGGTCCGACGCTCCCGGAGCCGACAACAGCAACGCCTACTATCCCAGGCAGAGAGGACGCATCGCCATGAGCGGCAACCTGGTCACCTCCGACTACTACCTCCTCAGTGCAGCGTATCTGCGTCTGAAGAATCTCACTTTAGGATATACCCTCCCCCTGCCCAAGAACAAAATCATCGACAGGGCCCGTTTCTACTTCTCCGGCGAGAACCTCTTCTACTGGTCTCCAATGAAGAAAGTCACCCAGTACGTGGACCCCGAAGTGGCCACTACAGGCGTGAGCGAAGATATCGTCTACCCTTATTCCAAGACTTTCTCGTTTGGTGTTGACATAACATTCTGATGATTATGAAAAAGATATTTACTTTCATCTCCATATTGGCGGCGGCATTTACGCTCAGCTCCTGCGAGGATTTCCTCACCAAGGCTCCGGAGACTTACCTTTCTCCAGACACCTTCTTCTCCACAAGTGAGGAACTCGACATGTGGGCCAACAAGTTCTACACCGACCTCCTCCCGGCAGCAGACGACCTGGCGGAGCTCAATGCAGACGACCAGGTTTCCGCATCCTCCCTTTCCGGCATCCAGAAGGGCACCCGCACCCCTACATCTACACCCTGGAGCCTCGACATGTGGAAGGCGCTCCGCCGCGTAAACTACATGCTCGAGAACAACAAGTGCCCCGACGAGGCCACCAAGAAGACATACGACGGTGTATGCTACTTCTTCCGCGCGTGGTTCTACTATCTGAGAGTAAGGGTTTTCGGAGACATTCCCTGGTATGACCATGTAGTGGGTTCGGCCGATTCCCTCGACCTCAAGAGGCCCCGCGACCCTCGCGGCTACGTCATGCTCAAAGCCATTCAGGACCTCGACAAGGCCTATGAGCTGCTTCCAGCAAAATGGCCCAGCGACGCTGTTTACCATGTATCCAAAGACGCCGCCCTTGCCCTCAAGTCCCGTATCGCCCTGTTCGAAGGAACTTTCCGCAAGTATCACGCAGGCACTGCCTACGTTCCCAACGACACGGAGACATACGAAGGCGTGACCATCTCTTCCGAATGGTTCCTCCGCCAGGCTGCCGACGCCGCAGGCAAACTGCTTGGCACCCGCAAGCTCTACACCGGAAACACCCTCAAGCTCGCACCCAAGGCTGTCAACGCCTCATACCGTGAATACTTCGTGCTCGAGGACGCCGAGACCGACGAGACCATACTCGCCCGCCGTTACAACGTGGACCTTCTCATCCGCCACGGCATCCAGTTCGACTTTGCCAACCAGAGGCGCAGCGCCACCGCCCGCTTTGTCAACCACTACCTGCAGGCCGACGGCACCCCCATCCAGGAACGCAGCGGCTGGGAGACCCTGTCCTACTATGACGTGTTCCAGAACCGCGATCCCCGTATGGCACAGACCCTCCACGGTCCTTCGTACGTGGCTGTAGGCGCAAAGGCACACGAGATGCTGGACTTCTCCAAGCGCACCTTCAACGGCTACCGCATCATCAAGTACATCTCCGACGACACCCACGAGACTGCAACCACCTCCACCACCGACTTCCCTATCTTCAGGTACGCCGAGGTGCTTCTCAACTATGCAGAGGCTAAGGCCGAACTCGGAGAACTCACCACTGACGACATCGACAAGACCATCAACGTGATCCGCGCACGCGTAGGCATGCCCAAGATGACGGCTGTTCCCACCACTGTAGATCCTCTCATGGCGCAGTACTATCCCAACGCGAAGGGTGACCAGAAGGCCGCTATCCTCGAGGTCCGCCGCGAGCGCACCGTCGAGCTCTTCTGCGAAGGCCTCAGGCAATGGGACCTCCTGCGCTGGGGCGAGGGCAAATGGCTCACTCCCAAGGCCAACGGCGGCACGAAGGGCATCTACATCCCCGCCCTGGGCGAATATGACCTCGACGGAGACGGCGCCATCGACGTCCTGTTCTACACCGGAACAAAGCCCCAGACCACCGCTCCTGCAGCCAACCACGTGCAGATAGGCGGCAGCATCACCCTCTCCGAGGGCGACAAGGGCTACCTCACATATTACGCTGCAGAAGATTACGACTGGGTCGAGACCAGGGATTACCTCTGGCCGGTACCCGCAGAGCAGCGCACCCTCACTCACGGTTCCCTTACCCAGAACCCCGGATGGGACGACGGTGTAGTATTCAACGACTGATAAATGAAATTGCTGCAGAACATACTGCTGTCGACTTTCGCCGCAGTGCTTGCCACAGCTTGCGGGCAGAAGGAGCCGGAAAAGGAACCCGTTCCGCTTTCCGCGTCGCCCCTGTCCGTGAGCATGGCGGCGCTGGGGGAACAAAAGACCATCTCGCTGATTTCTGCCACCGACTGGTATGCACGCTCGTCGCAACAGTGGCTTAAGCTCTTGACCGCCAGCGGCAAAGCTTCGGATTCCCTTCAGGACATGACCATCATGGCCGAGGAGAACAAGAAAACTGAAGCCCGCACCGCCGAAATCACCATTTCCAACCTCGGAGGAGAGCAAGTAACGGTCTCCGTCAACCAGGAAGCCGGCAGCGGCGAAACCGTGCGGCGCGGCATCTATGACGCCGGCGACCTTGTGAATTTCGCAAAGGCCGTCGGCGGCGAGGGTTCTATAGCCATGTACCTGGTGGACGGCACGGCAAGGCTCATGGCCGATATCGATGCTTCTTCCATCAAGGAATGGGTGCCTATCGGCACGGCTGAAAAGCCGCTCACCTACAATTTCGACGGCGCCGGGCACAGCATCAACAACGTGAACTGGACGGTCGACCTGGCCAAGTACCCGCATGCCGGCTTCATAGGTTACGCCAAAGGCATCACTATCGAAAGGCTGACCTTTGGCAGCTCCGGCAGTACCGTAGAGCTGAAGGGCAGCAACCCGACTGCCACCCAGGCAGGAGGCATCGTGGGTGCGGCTTATTCCACCTCCTTGGAAAGGGTAGAGAACAATGCCACCCTCATCATGACCGGCAATTTCGGCCCTGGCAAGAACATCAGCATCGGCGGCATTGCCGGCTATTCAGACCCCAAGAGCACGATAGGCTCGGAGGAGCCCAACCGCGGCTGTACCAACAACGGCAACCTGCTGGTCAACGTCCCCTGCAAAGAGGGCGGACTGGCCGGACACAACGAGGGCGTCATCACGGCCAGCACCAACGCCGGAGCGATCCTGGGCAAAACCTCTGACGGCCTGGGCCCCGGCTGGGGATGTTCCTACAATGCCAACAAGGCCAATTTCACAGGCAACAAAGGCCTCGGGCATGTAGGCGACTACGACAAGTACGCCTCAGACCCCACTGCCGCGCCGGCAGACTGCATCTACAATTCCATGGTGAATGCCTCCACCGGGTATGATATCGATGCCAACAGCATCGACTGGACTGCAGACTCCTACTACGACTGGGAGACTATCGACAGTTATCCCCTTGCAGACGGAGTCACCTACTCGCACTTCAGATTCACAAATCTGCCACGGCACATGCACGTGCTGGAGGTCGATCTTTCCAACCCTGGGATAGAACTGGCCAGCGCCGTAGCAGACGATGTTTTTCCCAACCCCAACGGCAACAACAATAGCAACAACGGCTACAATAAGCGCGAAACGCTGTCTCAGCTGTGCACCCGCAAGCGCAGTGAAGGCCAGAAAGTGTTCGCTGGCATAAACTGCTGCTTCTTCGACTCCCACAACGGCATTTCCAGGGGGTTCCATGTGCAGGACTGCGAGCCCATGTACATCAACAACCCCGAGGTGGTCAAGAAACTGTCCAACCACGGCTGGTGCTTCGCTGTCTATACCGACGGCACGGCCGCCTGCGGCAAGAAAGAATTCAAGGGGACCCTGCGGACCGGCGGAAAAGAATATCCCTTCCACACCGTCAACGACACCACGCTCCGGCATTCTTCAAGCGTATCTCCGGTGAATCTCTTTACTTCCAGTTATGTACGTACGCCCCACCCGGCATATCCAAAACTCATAAACGACCTGGCCAAGGACGTACTCTACATCATTTGCGAATACACCGGGGATCCAATGAAAGTCAATGCCGGGTATGCACAGGCAAAGGTCGTGGGCATTGCCGACGGACGCGACACCTATATCAGCAACCTGCCATACATAACGCAGGAAGGCAGGGTCGGAATCGCCGTCAGCGACAGTTATGCATCACAGCTTGCAACTGTAAAAACCGGCGACACGATTGAGTTCAAATGCGAGATTACGGTGGCAGGCCACGCCACTGCGCCTATATTCTCCCTGGAATCCACCATGTTCCAGTTTATGGACAAAGGAGAGGACAGCACTGGGACCATACCCGAAAACCACTCCAATCACACCACCTACGACCCAATGACTTTCCCCGTGGTCAGCAAAGACGGCCACAAAGTGTGGCTGGTCGAGATAGACGGCCGCCAGGACTGGTATTCCATGGGCGTGAAGGCCTACGAGGTGTATCGCATAGCGAAAAAGCTTGGAGGGTGGAGCGTTACCCGCATGGACGGAGGCGGATCTTCTGCAATGTGGGTCCGCAACCCCGCCACAGGCTGGAGCGGTCTGGTCAACAGCGTCTGCGACTCCAAGGGAGAACGCAGCTGCCTGACTTACATGATATTGAGAGAAAAGAACAATTAACTATCCAATACATTTATGAAAACATTTATCCGTACAGCATGCATGCTCCTGGCTGGAGCTGCCTTGATTGCCTCTTGTAAACCAAAAGAGGAAATCACCTATTACATGACCGCTGACAAGACAGCGATCTCCGACGTTGCAGCCAACAATCCCAGCGACGAGACCCTGGTCCTCAAGACCAACGCCACCACTTGGCTTGTCCTGACACCCGATTGGGTAACGGCTACTCCCAATTCCGGCCAAGGCAGCGAGAACGGCACAGTCATCACTCTCAAGATTGCATCCAACTACAAGAACGAGTCCACCGACACCGCTCCCCGCAGCAGCGCCCTCAAGTTCAGCGGTTCCGGACAGACCCTTGAGGTTCCCATCAGCCAGAACGGCCACACCGCCGTCATCGATCCTAACGCAAGCATAGGCGGTATCTCCGACCTTGCCGAGTTCGAGGACTTCGTGAAGGCTGTCAACAGCGGCGAACCCATCTCCCGCTGGCTCAACAGCGAGGGTGAAGTAGAGCTCCTTGCCGACATAGACCTTGGTTCCTACAGCACCTGGACTCCCATCGGCAACGCCGACAAATCCGGCAACGGCAACAACGCATCCAACCCCGAGGGCATCGTGTTCACCGGAAAATTCAACGGCGGCGGGCACACCATCAAGAACTTCAAACCCAGTGCACTGGTAGAAGACGGCAAGACCTGGGGCCTTTTCGGAGCCACAAAGGACGCTGTCATCAGCAATCTTAACATCGAGGCCGACGTCACTCTCGAGGCCGTTTCCGTGGCCGATGCAGGCATCCTTGTAGGTACGGCCTACAGCACCACCATCGAGAATGTCAAGGTTTCCGGCAAGCTCAACATCAAGGGCAACCAGACCGACAACAAGCGCTTTGCCATCGGAGGCATAGCAGGCTTCGTATACTCAATCATCACCGACGGAGTGGCTCACGATTCCACAATCAAAGACTGCGTAGTGACCCTTGAAGTTTCCGGCAACAGCGGAGCCAACACCAAGAACGGTGCCACATGCGTGCACTTCGGAGGCATCGCCGGCTTCTCCACCAACAGCAAGGACGACGCCAGGAACCACATCGAAAACTGCACCTTCAACGGCGCCATGACAGTCTCCAACGGCCGTTGCGCCGGTATCGTCGGTGCAGCCAACTACGGCACTATCATCAAGGGCTGCGTCAACAACGCAAGTATGCACAACGAGTACGTCAATGGCCGTGAGGCCGGTATCGCCTGCGTTATTGCCGAACAGTGCAGCATCATCGACTGCGTCAACAACGGCAACCTCGCCACGACTGATCCCAAGACAACCCTGGGCGGTCTCTTCGCACTGCTCAACCACGACTCCTGCTATGTAGAGGGCGGCGCCAACTACGGAGACATCGTCTGCCCTATCCCCGTTGACGATCAGGGAAGGCAATTCCGAGGCCTTATCGGTGCCAACTTCAGCAAATTCGACCATGTGAAGGGTGTCAAGGTCGGCGGCCGTATCGGAGACTCTGAGTCCACCCTTGTCGCAGCCACCGCAGCCAACTTCATGGAACTTATCGGCTACGTCGTCGATGGCGCAGCAGAAAAGATCACCGAACTTGAGTTTGCTACCAAGTAGTATATGAGGAAGCAGTATCGCACACCAGAGATGTACTCCGGAGAATTCACTCCGGAGTTACGTCTCCTGGATGTTTCCGGCCAAATCGAAGATTTCGAAATGGTAGATGATACCTGGGACTATTAATCACTGAAAGCAATGAAAAAGTTATTTTTTGCCGCAGCCGCATGCGCTGCCCTGCTCTCGGTGAGCTGTACCAAGGAATCCGCCGTTCCCGAAGCCGGAAAGGCCGTCACTTTCGAGGTTACCCTCTCCCCTCTTACCAAGACCGCAATCGACGGAGTCAAAGTCAGCTGGGCAGAAGGAGACGCCATATCAGTCAACGGCGTGGCCTCAAGCAGTTTAACGCAAGGAGGCACCAATGCAACCTTCACCATCCAAGGCGAACTTACGGCTCCATACAGCGCCGTTTATCCCCAGCAGATACGGTACGACGATGAAATCGTATCCCTGAGCGATAACTTCGCCCTGGAAGATTGCACTGCGGTTCCTCTTGCGGCTTATTCCGAGTCGGGGACGTCACTCCAGTTCTCCCCCATCACAGCTGTTCTGAAAATACCCGTCACGGGCGAGGAGGGCGTCACGCTCAGCTCCATCACCCTCAAGGGCAACGCCGGCGAGCAGATTTGCGGCCCGTTTGCAATAGACTTCAGCGGCCCCGAACTGATCGGCGGCCTGGACGGCACATACAAAACAATCACCGTCGACTGCGGGAGTGTCGCCCTGGGCGCTGCCCCTGTCGACGTCTACATTCCGGTTCCTGCAGGCACCTATGCCAGCGGATTCCAGGTTGAATTCAAGACTACGGGCGACGTCACCGTGACCAAGGGCACGAACGCTCGTACCCTCGCAAGGGGCGAGCTAAGAAGCATGCCTGCTGTCAACATCACGGCAGCTGCGCCCAAGGGCATCTTCACAGCAGATGATCTCAAAGCCTTTGCCGAGGCCGTGAACAGCGGCGCAGAAGACCTCTCGCAGTGGCAGAACGAAGCCGGCGAGATCGCCCTGATGGCCGATATCGACATGTCTTCCTTCTCCGAGTGGACTCCCATCGGCTATCCCGAAGAGAAGGTTGCCAACGGAGCTAACAGCAGTGCCCCCGTGGGCGCCGTATTTACCGGCGTTTTCAACGGCGGCGGACACACCATCAAGAACTTCAAGCCGATGGTGTCCGTCAAGGACAACAACACCTGGGGACTCTTCGGTGTGCTCTCTATGGCGACAGTAAAAGACCTTGCGGTCAACTGCGACATAACCATCAGCGCTGAGGCCAAGGCTGACGCCGGAGTGGTGGCGGGTACGATGATATGCTCCACTGTAAGCAACGTCACGGTCAGCGGCAGCTTAGCCACTACCGGAAACAAGAAAGACAACCAGCGCTTCGCTCTGGGAGGCATCGCCGGATATATCTGCGGCAACACAGAAAACGGTCCTTCGACAATAGAGAAATGCGAGGTCACCCTTTCGGTATCCGGAAACAGCGGCAAGAACACCAAGAGCGGTGCGACGTGCGTAATGTTCGGCGGCATGGCCGGTTACTCCACGACGGACGCCGGCGGTTCTGCTACCAACTCCATAAAAGACTGTACATTCCGCGGAGAGATCAAGCTGGATGCCGGTCGCGTGAGCGGCATACTCGGTACCGCTTTCTGCAATACCAAGCTCGAGCGTTGCACCAACTACGCCGACCAGACCAATGGATTTGTGAACGCACGTATAGGCAATGTCCTCAGCTATGCCGGTGAGAATGCCGGGCTGGTCGACTGCGTCAACTACGGCAGTCTCACCACCACCGACGCCAGTGCCACCACAGGCGGACTCGTCGCCCTTCTGGACAAGGTAACCACCTTCATAGAAGGCGGAGCCAATCATGGCGTCATCATCAGCGGCAACAACAAGACACCGAGGTATTCCGGCCTTATCGGTGGCAACCTCGTACGCTTCGACCACATAACCGGTGTGACCGTCAGCGGCACGCTCGGAGTCTATGGCGGCGATACGTTTGCTGTCGATGCTTCCAATTTCATGGATTACATCGGCCCTGTCGGTGAAGGATTCCAGGACAAGATCTCCGGTCTCACATACGTCGCTCCGTAATCATGCGCATTGCAAAATACATTTACCCGCTGATTGTCTGCATTCTTCTCTCCTGCCTGAGCGCAGGGGGGAAGGATCTGACAATCCTCTACTGGAACATCCAGAACGGCATGTGGGATGACCAGGAGAACGGGTACGACAATTTTGTAAGGTTCGTAAAAGACATCGATCCCGATATCTGTATCTGGGCCGAAGCAGAGTCCCGCTACGTCAGCAATTCGGACAAGAAAATGCGGATGCCGGAAGACCAGTACCTTCCCTGGAACTGGGACATCCTGGCCGGGCGCTACGGGCACAGATACACGCTTATCTGCGGCAAGAGGGATACCTTCCCCCAGGTAATCACATCCAAGTATCCGCTGCGGATCGTCCGGCGCGTCAACGGTAACGGCGAAGATATCGTGGTGGTGCACGGAGCAGGCTGGGCGGCGGTCGACCTTGGGTGCGGGAAAGAGCTAAACATTGTCACGCTGCACACCTATCCCTTCAAATATGCCTACGGGGCTGAAGACCAGAAGGCAAGCGCAGCGGCGCACGGCGGAGACTATTTCCGCGCCACGGAGATGCAGTACATCTGCGAGCAGACCATCGGCTCCGTTGCGGATGCCGGCAGGCAGCTCTGGCTCATGGCAGGAGACTTCAACGCCATTTCTTCCGCAGACAATTTCCACTACGGCCTGGATCTTTCCGACCCGGCATTCCTGGTGCATGACTATATCAGGAGCAATACTCCCTACATCGATCTCATAGAGCATTTCCACAAAGGAGAGTTCTGCAAAAGCACTCAGTCGGGCCGCCGGATAGACATGGTTTACGTCACTCCGGCCCTGCTGAAGAAAGTCAGGTCCGCCGATTATCTGTACGAGGGATTCCCCGCTTCAGAGCGTGACGGCAAATTCAGGAACTTCTGCCACCCTTCGGACCACTACCCGGCGCTGGTACGGCTCAAGCTGTAAGCATTTTGGCAGGTCCCGCCCGACCGCGGGTCCTGTCCCCAGTAAAAACATATAGTTTAGATATGACAAAACCTATCATGAAGGACTACAAACGTCCGGAAACAAGTGAAGACGCATACGTCCCCGTCCTGCTTTGCCAAAGTCTCGTCACAGACGGAGACTCAGAAGATATTGTGGATGAAAACTGGGATTTTTAAATTTCGACAGATGAAAAAGAGCAACATTGCATACGTGATTGCAATCGCATCCTTGATTGCAGCATCCTGCACGGCAGAAAAAGAAGCGGAGCCCTCAATCCCCTCCCCCGCAGGCTCAACAATCATTGCAGAGCGCGAAAGCCTCGACCCCGCCACACGTTCGGCCGTCCAGCCCGACGGCAAAAGCGTATGGTGGAGTGTCGGCGACAAAATAACCGTGTTCGCCGGGGCCGGATCTTCAGGTGCCGTTTTCACCTCCCGGGAAACCGAAGCCAGCAAAACCGCAACCTTCACCGGAGAGATTTCCCAGGCATCGACTTATTATGCCGTATATCCAGCCGAATGCAATCCTTCCGTAGATGCAAGCGGAGCCGTCACGCTCACCGTTCCTGCATCTCAGACGGCCGTAGCGGGCAGTTTCGACTCCAAGGCTTTCCCCACCATCGCACAGTCCGAGTCTCTTACCATGAAGTTCTACAACACGGCAGGAGGCATCAAGTTCGCAGTTTCCGAAGAGGGCATCAGCGAGGTTGTCATAAAGGGCAACAACGGTGAGAATATAGCAGGTACCGCATCATTTACTATCGGTGGCGGCGTGCCGACACTCCAGTCGGTGAGCGAAGGGCAGAAAGAAATCGTGCTCACCGCTCCGGAAGGCGGATTCCAGCAAGGGACTTTTTACTATGCTGTCCTGCTGCCTGTAGAGCTCACGAAGGGCATCGACATCACCCTTAAGCACAACAACGGAGTTCCCGATTCCGAACTGGTATCATCCAAGGCACGCACCATCAAGAGAGGCACCTTCGGAGTGCTGGAAGGACTCAATTCCATTATCGCATCCAACGGCAAGGTTCGTTTCTACCTTGAGCTTGACGGAAACCTGCGCAGCAACCTCGGCCTGCAGGACGGCACAGTCAAAGACTGGTCCGTGTCCATGAACGGCCGTATCTGCGTAGTTAAGACCAACGCCGCAGGCCGCTTCTACATAGAAGTCGCGGAAAGCGCCGACAAGAAATACGACGCTGCCATTTACAATGCCAACTCTCCCATGTGGTATGGCGCCAACGCCCTCACCGACCTCGTAGTGCCCTACTCCCAGTTCTGGAGCAGCACGGTCCAGGACTTCGCCGGCTACCCCCGCTACGCATCCTACAGCCCCGAGACCGGCAACATACTTACTTTCTCGGATGCCGTGGCCCTCATCAACGTGAAGCTCAACGGCAGCGCCTCCGCATCTTCCGTAAAGGTACGTTCCCTTGGCGGCAAGGCCCTGAGCGGCAAGGCGTCAGTCTCCGGAAGTGCTCTCAATCTTAACGAAAGCCTCGACTGGACCGTAGTGAACTGCACCAACAAGGGAAGCTTCGTCTCCATGCCGGCGACCGTTCCCGTGCTCATAGCCCCCGGCGATTATTCCGGAGGTCTGGAGATCACCGTCTGCGACTCGGAGCACAAAATGGTGCAGACCGTCGTCTACCCCGGCGTCATAGAGGCCGGACAGACCTATGAGACGACTGTAAGTTACTCTCCCGACAGCTCCCTGCTGTTCTACGAGGGCTTCGACAACTTCGTCTGGGGCGGCGACATCATGGGAGGAGAAGGGTCCTTAGGATACGCCCCCGACTCCACCATGCCCGGAATCACCGACGGCAAGGACCGCGACGGCTATGCAAACGCCTTCACCAAAGTCACGTACGACTACCCCGGGTCCAGTTTTATCCAGACCAACACCTGGAACGACGTCAAGACCTACACGGTAGGTTCTTCTCATCAGGTACCCCTTAGCTACGTAAACAGCCGCAACCTGGCTGACTGGAAGTACCTCTACCGCTGTCAGGAATACCACGGAGCAATCGCCGTCGGCATGCTGGTGAACCGCGGCGTAGTGCAGACTCCTGCCTTCAGCGGCATCAAGACTTTCACCGACGCGGTCATCTCCTTCAAGTTCTGCCTTCGCGACGGCTGCGAGGACGACCTGCTCGCCCAGCTCGTCTACGGCGGCAAGATAACCTCTTTCAAGATTGACGGCAAGACCGCCGACGCCACTGTGGACTACAACGCCATCAACGGCCGCGGCGTACTGAACCACAGCAGCGTCACCATTCCCGCATCACTGGCATCCAAGAAAGAATGGCATACCTGCGAGATTACCGCCGAGAACCTTACCGACGCCTCCAGCCTCTACATCGCAGGCAACTCCACAAACTCCAGCATCACCCACGGCTTCTACCTGGACGAAATCAAGGTCAACCTCATCCCCGGCACCGACGGCAAGAAGGGCAACCTGAGGGTACTGTACTGGAACATCGACTACGGCATGTGGGCCGACCAGCACAACAACTACAACACATTCGTGGAATTCGTCAAGAGGTACGACCCCGACATCTGCATCTGGTGCGAGGCTGCTTCGGTATTCAAGAACAACAGCAGCTCGTACGTTGGTTCCGCCAGGTATCTGCCCGACGGATGGGGCGAGCTTGCCGCCAGATACGGACACAGCAATACGGCTGTCGGCGGTATAATAGGCAGCACCAATTACATATTCCCGCAGGTGGTTACCTCGAAGTATCCCATCAGCACCATCAAGAAAATCACTTATACAAATACCACCAGGCCCATAAGCCGCGGAGCAGGAATGTTCCGGGTCACGGTAAACGGCAAGACCATCGACATCGTGACCGGCCACATGTGGCCTTTCGCCTACGACTACGGCCAGACTTCCGGCAGCTCGGGCGGAGCCGAATACCGCGAGTTCGAGATGGACTACATTATCTCCCAGACCATCAACAACTCCTCTTACAGCTCCACCACCAACTGGATACTGGTAGGTGATTTCAACTCCCCTTCCAGGCTTGACATCCCCGTTATAGACAAGAATGGATCTCCCACCGCGGCCAAATACAAATGCCAGAACGTCGTCCTGGACAAGACAAATCTCAAGGACGTCATGAGCATTGCCTACAGGGCAGGAGTGGACTTCGTAGCCAGCACCTACGGCAATACCGACCGTCGCGACTACATGTATGTCTCCCCTGCCATGAGCAGCAAGGTAGTCCGCGCGTTCAATGTCAACGACAAGTGGACCAAGACCAAGAGCACCGGGGCAGTATCGGACATGAACGTCCCCAGCGACCACAGACCCATGCTCGTGGAATTCAACTTCTAAGCAGCATATCCCGCATAGCAAAACAGGCTGGCCCGAGGGCCAGCCTGTTTGCTTATTAACGAGTCATACTTTAAAGCTCGCGGAATTTTTCGGAACTGATCTTCTTGTCCTTGATGGTGATGGTCTCTTTGATTTTCTCCAGCACCTTGCGGTCCTCGACCTGCTCGGAGAGGCGCTCGAGCTGGCGGCGGTCCTTCATCACGTTGGAAACTGCCTCGGTGATCATATCTTCGGGCACGTTGCCGATTCCGTACATGGCGTACTGGTAGGTTACGTATGCCTTGGCAGCCTCATAAAGGTCGTCGTGGGTAATGTCAAAGCCGAAGTCCTTCATGAACTTGCCGCGCACGAGCTGCCACTTGAAGTCCTCGATGAAGCCGGGGAAATCCTTTTCCACGTCTTCAGCGGTGATCTTTCCCTGATTGGCAGCCAGGAGCCACCTCTTGAGGAAGGCCTCGGGCAGGACCAGTCCGGCCTTGGCCACATAGAAGTCGCGGATATCCTTGCTCAGCCTCCACTCGGCCTCCTGGCGGTGTTCCTCCTTCAGGCGCTCGGTAACGGTCTTTTCCATCTCCTCGTCGCTCAGAGGCTCCTGCTTGCTGTCCTCGCGGTATTTCTTAAGGTTGTCGATCATGGTGGTTTTTTCCTTGGCGGTGGAAGTGATAGAATACTTGTTCACCGTGTCGGATGCCTCGACAGCCACCGTCACCTCGGGAGAGAGCGCGGCGTCGAACACGAAAGTGAAGCTGTTGCCGTCCGCCCACTCGATCTCGGGCTGGTTTTCGCTGCCGAGAGGCTCGCCCAGAAGGTGAAGGTTGTTTTCATTGATATATTTGTCCAGAGATGTACCGATAACATCGTTGACAGAGTCGGCAAGAGCCTGCTCGCCGTAAACCCTCTTGATGAGGGATGCCGGAACCATACCCTTGCGGAATCCTTTGAATTCCGCATTGCGCCTGCGCTCCGCAAGCTTTTTCCTCACTTCTTCCGCATAGTCTTCAGGTGCAATCTCAAGGGTGAGCTCAAGATTCAGATCGTCGATTTGTTTCTTTGTAATGTTCATGTTATTTAAGTTTTAAAAATTTCTTGCGGGTGGCCGGGTACTCTACCCTGCCGTGATGCATCTGGGCCAGATAAGACTTGATGGCCTCTTTTATATCGTTCAGTTCCTTTATGGATATATCCGCGCTGTTGAACTGCCCCTGGTCCATCTTGCCCTGCACAATCTTCTCTACGAAGGCGGAAAATGCCTGGGGGGTGTAGTCGGTCAGCGTACGGGATGCCGCTTCTATGCTGTCGCAGAGCATCAATATTATCTGCTCCTTGGTGGTAGGGGCTGGACCGGGATAAGTGAAGTACTTGATATTTTCCGGATCACCTTTATGGGAGAGGTACTTGCTCCAGAAATAGCCGGTTACGGTGTTGCCGTGATGAGTCTTGATAAAGTCTATGACAACGTCGGGGAGGTGGTGCTTGCGCGCCAGTTCAACCCCGTCGGAAACGTGCCTTATGATGTCCTCCGCGCTCTGCTGGGGCGAAAGGCCGGTGTGATACTTCTGGTCTTCGGTCTTGTTGAGCAGCGATTCATTCTCGACGAAGCACAGGGGGTTGTTCATCTTGCCTATGTCGTGATACAGGGCGCCGACGCGGAGCAGCAGAGGGTTGGCATCTATCGCGCGGGCGACCGCATCCGCCATGTTCATGACCTGCAGGGAGTGCTGGAAAGTGCCAGGCGCCTTCTGCTCGAGTTCCCGAAGCAGTTTGGCCGAGGTATCAGCAAGCTCCGACAGCCTTGAGTTGGATACAAGGTTGAATATCTTCTCGAAAAGATAGATGAGAGGATAAAGGGCAACCGCCGCCATGGATGCGATGAAGAACCGCAGGAGGTCCTGGAACACCATGCCTCCCATAGTTCCCACAAGGCGCAATGCGAAATAGGTCAGGGCCATGGCTGCAAAGTTCAGCAGCGCGAGAAGGAACTGCTTCCATCCCTTGCCCAGCAAAGGGAAAGCACTGACCGACACTATACCGCCGACAAGGAAAATGATGAACAGCGGAGCTCCGTGGTCTGCATATACCAGCAGGGGCAGGAGCGACACAAAATACACCGGGATTATCACCCTTCCGCGCATGAATGCCTGCAGATACAGGGCCGCAAGGGTGAGCGGAGACAGATACAGCCAGTAAGAGTCAAAGCGGGAAACGGTTACTATGGCCACTGCCGCCAGAGTAAACACGAAAAGGATGTAATAGTAGCGGGTATCCTCGAAGATGGCCGGGTTTCCAAAGTATATTACAGCCAGCAGGAGAGAAACCAGCAGAATCGCGACAAACAGGTTGCCAAGCACTTCCACATACACAGGACGGGTGGTGCCGACAGAGGTTTCATACTCTTTCTTGTAGGAGTCGAGAATCTGGGCGATGTCCGCGGTGATGATTTCGCCGTTGGAAACTATCAGCTGGCCGGCAGATACGTTGCCGCGTGTAGGTGAAATCCTGGAAGCTGCATCAGCTCCTACGGCATTGGTGGTCTGGGCGTCATAGACCAGATTGGGAATCACCAGATTGTATACGGAATTGGCCTTGAGCAGAGAATCCACGGCCAGACTGTCCACAGCCGCCTGGACGTCTGCAAGAAGCCTTACCCTGGCTGCCGAGAGGCCCAGAATCCTGTCTGCTGGCACCTTGACGGCACGCTTGTTCCGATGGATATATATCACATCGGTATCCACAGGGATGTCGTCATCGGCCACGACTCCCCTGCCGAGAATCGCCTCAAGGGCGGCCGTTACAGCCTGCCCGGCGCCGTCAAGATACATGACGGAGGCCTTCTTGAGGCTGGTCCTGGTTACATCCTCGAGGTAATTGTAGTACGGAACATAGACATCCGACGCCTTGTCTACCTCTGCCTGGATCTGCTCGCTGGTCTTCAGTATAGGAAAATCGAACGGAGCGAACAGCGTTTCATACTCCCACACACCGCCCTTCTTGTAATCGTAGTTGAAGCGTGCCGACCTGGGGGCCAGGACGGTGATTATCGCCACAATTACCAGAAGCGGCAGCAGTACCCTACTTGAACGGACTGTCGGTTTCACGTGCTATGTATTTGTAAGTCAATTTGTCTGTCAAACGGGGGAAAAGCCGGTGCGCCCACACGGTGGCACGCCCGAGCCCGGTCAAGATGACCTCGGACTTGCGCTTTTCAAGGCCGCGGGCAAGATGGAGCGCGCAGTCTTCGGCACTCATGAGCTTGTCCTCGTCGAGGGGCGTTTCTCCCTGCGGGGAGCCGTCGGCCGTGAGCGCCGCATTGCGAACATTCGAAGAAGTATAACCGGGGGCGAACGCCAGTACGCCCAGGCCGTCTTTGATGTGCTCTATGCGGAGCGTGTCGAGGAATCCCCTTATGGCATATTTCGAAGAACTGTAGCCGGTGCGTGCAGGCAGCGCGGAATAGCCGGCGATGCTTATGACGCCTACGACCTGGCCCTTGCTCTCCAGAAGATAAGGAAGGGCATATTTGGTGCAGTTCACGGTGCCCCAGAAATTGACGTCCATCAGCTTGTGTATGACGCTGAGGTCCAGGTCCTTGAACATGGCGCGCATGGACAGTCCGGCATTGTTGACAAGGATGTCGATGCGGCCGAACCTGTCCACGGCCGACTTCACCAGGTCCTTGCAGTCCTTTTCGTCGCTGACGTCGCAGCGCACGGCAAGCACACGGTCTTCCGGAGCCACGGACGGAGCCAGGCTGCACAGCTTGTCAAAAGAGCGTGCGGCCATCACCACTTTTGCCCCCAGCCTTCCGAACAGGCGGCAGGCGGCAAGCCCTATACCGGAGCTGGCCCCGGTAACTATTATGACCTTGTCTTTGAAATATGCCTCTTTCACAACTACTTGAGCGTCATGGCGGCTATGTCGTCGCCGTCATATTGACCGGCGTCGAGCTTGGCCTTGATTTCCTTGAAAGCGTTCAGCGTATATTCCACGTCTTCCATGGTGTGGGAGGCGGTGGAAACGATACGGAAGATAATCATGCCCTTGGGAATCACGGGATAGATAACCATGGAGCAGAATATGCGGTAATTCTCGCGAAGGTCCTTGGCTATCTTGGTGGCCTGGGCGATTCCTCCGCCGTCGATGTGGATGGGGGTAACGCATGCCTCGGCCTCACCGATGTCGAAGCCCTGCTCGCGGAAGCCCTTCTGGAGCGCATGGGTGATTTCCATACACTTGCGGCGGCGTTCGTCTCCCTCGGGGGACATGATGATTTCCAGACGCTTGATGTTGCTGATGACATAGGCCATAGGCAGGCTCTTGGCGTACATCTGCGAGCGCATGTTGAGGCGCAGGTAGTTGATTATCTTGCGCGGACCGGCCACGAAGCCGCCTATGCTGGCCATGCTCTTGGCAAAAGCGCCGATGTAGATATCAACTCCGTCCATCACGCCGAAGTGCTCGGAAGTACCGCGGCCGTGCTCGCCCAGAAGGCCGAAGCCATGGGCGTCGTCGATAAGGATGCGGAAAGGATACTTCTGCTTGAGGGCCACTATTTCGTCCAGTTTGCCCAGGGCACCGGTCATGCCGTACACGCCTTCGGTGATAAGCAGCACTCCGCCGCCGCTCTCATCGGCCTCCTTGCAGGCACGTGCGAGCACACGCTCGCAGTCCGCCATGTTGTTGTGGCGGTATTTGTACTTGCTGCCGGTATGGAGGCGTATGCCGTCGAGCAGGCAGGCATGGGCCTCGTTGTCGTAGACTATGACGTCGTGACGGGCGGTGAGGCAGTCTATCGTGGACACTATGCCCTGATAGCCGAAGTTGAACAGGAAGGCGTCCTCCTTGCACTCGAAATCGGCGAACATCTTCTCCAGTTTCTCGTGGTATTTGGTATGGCCGGAAAGCATGCGGCTGCCCATGGGGGCGCTGAGTCCCCATTTGGCGACCGCCTCGGTTTCCACCTTGCGGATTTCGGGGTGGTTGGCCAGGCCAAGGTAGTTGTTGAGGCTCCAGTTGAGGACCGGGACGCCGTTGAAAATCATATGAGGGCCAAGCTCACCTTCCAGCCTGGGATACATGTAATAGCCGAAGCCCTGCTCGAAATATTGTCCGATGGGACCGCCGCTGTCGCGTTCGATGCGGTCAAAAATGTCAAGTATCATGCGTCTATGTTTGCGTAATGTGCGTTTTCTTCAATGAACTGCCTGCGGGGAGGTACGTCGTCGCCCATGAGCATGCTGAAAGTACGCTCCGCCTGGGCGGCATTGTCGATGGTGATCTGGCGCAGGCGCCTCTTGGCGGGATTCATAGTGGTTTCCCAGAGCTGCTCCTCGCTCATTTCTCCCAGACCTTTGTAGCGCTGGATGTTGTAACCCTTGTCGGCACCCTTGCCCAGCTTGAGGGCGGCCTCTTCCCTCTGGTCCTCGGTCCAGCAGTATATCTCTTCCTTGCCCTTCCATACCTTGTACAGAGGAGGGGTGGCAAGATATACATAGCCATTCTTGATGAGGTCGTACATGTAGCGGAAGAAGAAGGTCAGGATAAGGCAGGCGATGTGCGAACCGTCCACATCGGCATCGGTCATGATGACCACCTTGTGGTAACGGAGCTTGCTGAGGTCCATGTGCTTTTCGCCGGTTTCATCCTCCTGGGCAACCGTGACGCCAAGAGCCGTGTAGATGTTGCGGATTTCTTCGGAATCGAAGGCACGGTCTCCGGACGCCTTCTCCACGTTGAGGATCTTGCCTCGCAGAGGAAGGATGGCCTGGGTACGGCGGTCGCGGCCCTGCTTGGCCGTTCCGCCTGCGGAATCACCCTCGACCAGGAAAAGCTCGCACTTTTCGGGGTCCTTGTCGGAGCAGTCAGCCAGTTTGCCGGGCATGCCTCCGCCGCCCAGAGGGCTCTTGCGCTGGACCATCTCGCGGGCTTTACGGGCAGCGGCGCGTGCTGTTGCCGCAAGCACTATCTTGTCTACTATGGTCTTTGCGAATTTGGGATTCTCTTCCAGATAGAGGTCCAGAGCGGCGGCAGTGGCCTGCGATACGGCCGACGTGGCCTCGGGATTGCCGAGTTTGGTCTTGGTCTGGCCCTCGAACTGGGGCTCCGCGATCTTGACGGAAATTACGGCGGTGAGGCCCTCGCGGAAGTCCTCGGGGGCGAGGTCTCCTTTGAATTTGTCGAGAAGCTTGTTCTTCTCGGCGTACTGCTTAAGGGAACGGCTCAGGCCCATCTTGAAGCCCTGCAGATGCGTTCCGCCCTCTATGGTGTGGATGTTGTTGACGTAGGAATATATCTTCTCGGAATAGCCGTTATTGTATTGCAGGGCTATGTCGATGGGGATGATCTTGTCGGAGGCGATGCATACCGGCTGGGGTATGATGGTCTGGGCGCCTGCATCCAGATATTCGATGAACTCGCTGAGGCCCTTCTCGGAGTAGAACTCGTCGGAACGGAAAACCTTGCGGCCGGTGGCCTTGCTCTCTCCGGACTCGTCCTGCACGAATTCGTCCACCAGTTCGCGTTCGTCGGTAAGGGTGATATGGATGCCCTTGTTAAGGAACGCCAGCTCGCGCAGACGTGCGGCCAGGGTATCGTACTTATAATGTGTGGTCTGGACGAATATCTCGGGGTCGGGGTGGAAAGTTATCGTGGTGCCGGTGTCGGAAGCTTCGCCCTTGACCTCGACGGGGGTTATGGGCTTGCCTTTAGAGTAGCGCTGCTCGAAAACCTTTCCCTCGCGGTGAACTTCCGCCACCAGGAGGTCGGACAGTGCGTTGACGCAGGACACGCCCACGCCGTGAAGACCGCCGGACACCTTGTAGCTGGACTTGCTGAACTTGCCGCCAGCATGGAGGACCGTGAGAACCACCTCGAGGGCGGAACGGTGCTCTTTCTCGTGCATGCCGGTGGGGATGCCTCGGCCGTTGTCCTTGACACGTATGGAATCTCCTTCAAGGATGCGGACGTCGATAGTGTCGCAGAAGCCTGCCATGGCTTCGTCTATACTGTTGTCCACCACCTCGTACACCAGATGGTGCAAGCCGCGCTCGGATATATCGCCAATGTACATGGAGGGGCGCTTCCGCACCGCCTCTAGCCCTTCGAGGACCTGGATACTGTTTGCGGAATACTGTTCTTCCGCCTGCTTCATCTCTTCCTGATCAATCATGGTATATATTTAAAACTGCAAATTTACTTAAAAAATCACAAACTAAGGCTCGCGCCCACTATTACCGACGGGCCGCACTCGCTGATGAGCGGGCTGAGACGGATGTCGTGGTTGAGAAGGTTGTCGCCCTTGAGCCAGAAGCTGACCTTGCGGTTGTATTTGTACTCTCCCCATACGCCAACGTTCACGAATCCCGGGATCCTGGGGTATTTGATTCCAACCAGAGCCTTGCGGGAAGAACCCATGTCCACCGAAAGACCTGCGTAAATCCTTTTGTTCCAGTTGTAACCGCCTTTGACCGTGGCTGTTACGGCAGAAGGTGCGAACACTCCCTCGTCCACTCCGCCGGGAATGTTGACATAGTGAACGGCGCCGTCCAGGTTTATGCGCTCGGAAGCCCATGAGACAAGCATGTCGGCATGCAGGATATTGCAGTCCTGGAAGGCCAGGCATTCTCCGCCGGTTGCACTTACGGCCCAGAACGGAGCATCCTTCATGAAACGGTAGCCGGCCTTGAGTTCATACTGAAGGCCAAAATCGGCATGGCCGCCGAATCCGAGGAAAAGGTCGGCGATTTCACGCACAGGGCGAGGCTCGCCGTATGTGACGAAGTAGCGGTGTGCCCTGCTCTTGTAATCCCAATAGGACATCATGTAATCCTGCCCTTCCGCACCGGCGAAGATGTCGAGGTAGTCCTTGAGCAGGTGAAGCGTGGCGGATATTGCAGGATGGGCAGTCACCTGGCCGGTGTACCAGCCCACGCGGGCGCCGGCGTCAAAGTCGACCTTCCCCATGCGGAAAAGCGCGTGGGGATGCAGTTCGAAGGCTGAATAGAATGACGTGTACATTCCCTTGGCATCCACGATGAGACGATACTCATTGGAGATGAAGGGGGTAAGTCCTGCCTCGAACCTAATCTCGTTGTCCTGTACGGGATCCTGGCCATTGAGCCAGTCGTGCACATATCTGTACTGCAATCCGCCAGTGATGGCGAACGAGCCGGGCTTCTCATAACCGGCGCGGGCCGATACATAAGGAGCGTGGCAGTTGTCGCGGTGGAAAATATCATGTCCGGTATATACCCCGTCATATCCGGCTTCCGCCCTCAGGACCACGTCGCCCACATTGAAGCGGGCATCAGCCCCAACGGCAGTACGGAAGTTCCACCCCTTGTCGAAAACATTCTTGTAAAGTTCGAAAGAACCGGGAATGATGCGGCGGTAATTGCCGTAGAAACCGTTGCCGGAGGCGAACACATTGACGGCGGAGCGTTTGCGGTCGAGCGCGGCCCACACCAGGTCCAGTTCGGGCCTGAAGGTGTATCCGGCACCACCGCGCAGGTACAGCCTGCGGCCGTCATAAGGTCGTGCGTCGGGAGTGATGGTCACGGAATACGGAGAGAACTCGTACGCCCCCTTGTACGGAGAATCGAATACGGAATAGTCGAAATGATAATCGAACTTGTACAAAGAATCGGGCACCTTCATGGCCGGGCCGAGCTTGGCGACCTCGCCCATGCGGGTCTGGTATTCATTGGTGACCTGCACCTCCGGATTCAGGTTCTGGGCCTGCATGCCGAGAGGCAGCAAAACTGCGGCGAAGAATATAAAGTGTCTTTTCATACTGCTCTAGCTGTTAAGTTTGTAAAGCCTGCTGCTCACCAGATCCTGGATGTCGTCGTCGGCCCTTTCGGGAGTATAACCGTCGCGGATACTCTCCAGGGTGGCCTTCGCCTGCTCGGTCTTGCCCAGCTGGACGAATGTGTCGGCCAGGGTGAGGTAGGCGCGGGCCAGCCAGTAGTTCTGGCCGCCGGATTTGTCGGAGAAGTCGAATACGCCCTTCTGCACGGCGTCGTAGTCGGCCCTGTCAAATGCATCCTGTATGAGCATGTAGCGGGCCTCTGCGCCTTCGGGAGTGGCAGGCTGGGAGGCTATGGTGCGGAACATGGCAAGCGCCTCGTCGCGGCGGCTGGTGGCCATGTAGGATTTTGCCTTGATGTAAGTGGCCTCGCGGATGGTGCCGGCCTCGGAAGCGGGCGAAGCAGCCACGTCGGAGGCGGCGGCGATGGCCTTTTCATAATCGCGGGCCTTGAATGCGGAGCGCATCATGCCGCACATCGCGGCGTAGCGGTTCTCGTCCATCTTGGCGCTGGTGCGGAGCTTTGAATAAGCGTCGTAAGCGCGGATGTAGCTCTCCAGACTGTAGGAAAGGTCGCCGAGATGGAGCAGCGACGCTTCCGTAAAGGAACTCTGGCTGCCGGAATCGGCCACACGGGAATAATAGTCGCAGGCCTTCTCTTTGTTGCCCAGGGCCGAATACGACTCGGCCAGGTAGAACAGGGCGTTGACGGTATGGGTGCCTGCCGGATAAGTATCGAGATATTTCTGCAGCGAAGATGCGGCTTGCACATAATTGCCGGCGAGGAACAGCTGCTCGGCGGTATTGAAATAGAGCTCTTCCTTGTCGGAATCACTCTTGCCTGCCGCCAGGTTGTTGCTTTCGAGGTATTCCAGATACTTCTCGGGCTGCTGCTTGGCCTGGTAGATGGATTCTATGGCATAGAGGGCATCGTCGGAATAGGTGCTGCCGGGCAGCAGGCTGACCACTTCCTTATAGCAGGTCAGCGCGCGGTCGTAATTGGACATGTTGCGGTTGACCATGCCCATGCCGATAAGCGCCTTTGCCTTGGTCTCACGGTCGGTCGACGAATCGTTGAGCAGGGTAAAAGCCTCCAGAGCCTTGCGGTTGTCGGAAATGTCCATGTTGGCGCGACCAAGCTCGTAGAGGCCCTCTTCGTACATGGGGGTGCCGGGGGCCGACTGGAGGACATAGCCCAGGACGTCCGCCTTGGCGTTCTTGTCCCCAAGGAGGCCGTAGGACATAGCCAGCTGGCAGTAGGGATAGAGGTCGTCCTTGACGCCGATTTCCTTGATGGCGTTGCGGTAGGATGCAACGGCTCCGGTATAGTTGCGGGCGGCGAAGTCGCAGTCGCCGCGGCGTACAAGGGCGTCATTCCTATAGGTTTTGCCGTTTTCGGACAGATAGATGTCGAACCAGCGGGCTGCAGCAGGATAGTCGCCTGCCCTGAAGTGGGAGAAGGCTACGTTGTATGGAAGGGCCTCCCCTTCGGGCTGGCCGTCAAGGGCGGAAGCATTGTAGAGCTCGGCGAAAAGCTGAGCTGCGGCATCGTAGTTCTCGGAGCGGAAGTTGCTCTCGGCCTGCCAGTAGCGGGCTAGCTGGCCCAGAGGGTCCTGCTTGGGAAGATAATAGGCCGCCGCCTTCAGGCACGGGATGGCGTCGCGGTATGCGCCGCTGGCCACCAGCTGCTCTCCACGGAGATAGTAGGCCTTGACATAGTTGCTCTGCTGGCTCCGGTCAAGTTCGTCTATCTTGTCGTAAGCCTCAACAGCCGCGGCGTAGTCACGGTTGTACAGGGAGGCAAGAGCCATGTAGTTGTATATTTCGTCTCCCCTCTTGGAAGTATTGTAAGTATTTATGTACTTGGCGAATGCGGAAGTATCTTTGTTGAGGTCGAAGGCCAGCTTGGCGTAGTTGAACATGGCGTCCTCCTTCATGACCGGGCTCCAGTCGACCTCAGAAGCCGCCTTGAATGAATTCATTGCGGCAATGCTGTTGCCGGTGTTGAGGTAGGCGTTGGCAAGCTGGTAGTTGGCTATCTGGCCGAGGGAATCGGTGCGCTCGGTCATCTTTTCGAAGTTGGCTATCGCGCCTTTGTAGTCCTCGACCGCATAGAGTACCGATCCGGCGTAGAAATAGTCGGAACGGTTCATGTTCTCCTTGGATGTGGCCGCGAAGTATTCCTTGGCCTTGGCCTTGTCGCCCTTGACCAGGAACGACTCGGAGATTATCCTGGCCAGGTGGGCCTTGCGCACTCCGGGTTCTTCTTTGTAGAGCGACACGCCGTTGGTCACGACATAGTCGTAGTCTTTCTGCATGAAACGGCAGTCGACGAGGTAGAACGACGACAGTTCCCTGAAGCGGGGGTCGGTGACGGACAGCTCGAGCCATTTCTGCGCGGTGGGGAAATCCTTCTCGCAGTAGGACATGTAGCCAAGACAGTAGCGGGCGGGAGCCTTGTAGTCCGACATGGGCAGGGCCTCGACCTCCATATACTCCTTGCGGGCGGTGGAATAGTTGCCCCGGATAAAATTGGAATATCCCTTCTTGAAGGCAAGTTCGGGGTAGCAGGTCTGGTCGAGGTACTTGCGCTCGACCGCATTCAGGCGCCCGGAGGCTTCGTCATAGCGCCCCCTGTCGAACAGCACCAGGCCGTATTCGTAGTCGATGACATTGGATATGGCCGACTTGTGCCAGTTCTTCTCGTATTCCTGAAGTTTGTGCTCGAAACCCTCGCTTTGCATCTTGATCGCGCAGAGCACCGCATATCCGTCGCTCATAGGGTCTCCCTGGATCTTGTCCAGCAGGTTGGCAGCACGTTCGTACATGCCATTGTTGTACAAGTTGACCGCCTCCCTGTATATCTGGGTACGCTCATCGGGAGCCGCATACACGGCGGCTGAGAGCAGAATGGCTGCCAGAATTAGTCTCAATCTCATAAAAATCAGTTTTTAACTTACAAATTTACTCAATTTAAGTTATATTTGCAGAATATAAGGGCAGATTTTTTATGAAAAATGTCATAATTTTCAAGGACGCCGACATTACCAGCGGCGAAAGCATAGTGGTTTACGGACTCAACATGGAGGTAAAGGAGGGCGACCTCGTCTACATCGTAGGCAAAGTAGGCACCGGCAAGACTTCTATCATCCGTACGATCATTGCCGAGAATCCCCTCGAAAAGGGCAGCGGAGAGGTCTGTGGATTCGATCTTGCCAAACTGCGCCGCAAGGAGATCCCCGCCCTGCGCCGGCGCCTCGGAGTCGTGTTCCAGGACTTCCAGCTTCTGATGGACCGCAGCGTGGAGTCCAACCTGGACTTCGTGCTCAAATCCACCGGATGGAAAGACCGCGAGGCCATGGACAAGCGCATACTCGAGGCTCTCGAGGCGGTGGGCATGCAGACCAAGGCCCACAAGATGCCCCACCAGCTGTCCGGCGGCGAGCAGCAGCGCGTGGCCATAGCCCGCGCCATCCTCAACTCCCCCGAGGTCATCATTGCCGACGAGCCAACTGGCAACCTCGACTCCGAAACCGCCGACGGCATCCTGCAGCTGCTCATGAAAATCAACAAGGAGCAGGGCACGGCCATCGTCATGATCACCCACAACCGTTCGATCATAGACAAATACCCCGGAAGGGTTTTCGAAACCAAGAATGAAACTTGCAAGGAAATATGAAAGAATTTGAAGCCAAAGTACAAAGCTGGCTGGACGGAGACTTCGACCAGGCCACGAAAATGCAGATACTCAAACTGCGCAGCGAAGACCCCGCCGCACTTGAAGACGCCTTCTACAAGAACCTGGAATTCGGCACCGGCGGTCTGCGCGGCATAATGGGAGTCGGCACCAACCGCATGAACAAATACACCGTGGGCATGGCCACCCAGGGGCTTGCAAACTACATCCTGCAGCACTGCAGCTGCGACGATCCCAAGGTAGTCATCTCCTATGACTCGCGTCTTGGAAGCAAGGAATTCGCCAAAATCGCCGCCGAAGTGCTTTCCGCCAACGGCATCCATGTCTTCATATTCGACAACATCCGCCCCACCCCCGAGATGAGCTATGCAGTCAGGCTCAAAAAGGCCGTGGCCGGCATAATGATAACCGCATCCCACAATCCCAAGGAGTACAACGGATACAAGGTCTCCTGGTCCGACGGCGGCCAGGTCACGGCCCCCGTGGACGGCGAGATCGTGGCAGAGGTAGCCAAGATAACCGACCCTTCGCAGGTCAAGTTCCAGGCGGGCCTGAGGTGCGGCGAGATAGAGGCCATAGGCGCCGATGTGGATGAACAGTACCTCCGCGACCTGCTCTCCCTGAGGCTCAGTCCCGAATCCGCCGCAAGGCACGGCGACATCAAGATAGTCTATACTCCCCTGCACGGCTGCGGCGTACGCCTCGTACCCGAAATCCTGAAGCGCAGCGGATTCAGCAACATCATCCACGTGCCCGAGCAGGACATTTCAGACGGTAACTTCCCCACCGTCGTCTCCCCCAACCCCGAAGAGCCCGCAGCACTGCGCCTTGCAATAGAGAAGGCCGAGAAGACCGGCGCGGACCTCGTCATCGGCACCGACCCCGACGCAGACAGGGTGGGAATCGCCGTCCGCAATCCCGAAGGGCGGATAGAACTCTTCAACGGCAACCAGACGGCGGCCATGCTCACCTACTACATCCTCACCCGCTGGAAAGAACTGGGCAGGCTTGACGGCACAAAATACGTCGTCAAGACCATCGTCACCACAGAGCTCATAACGGACATCTGCAAGAGTTTCGGAGTTCCTGTGTACAACGTGCTTACTGGATTCAAATACATAGCCGCGGTGGTAAAGCGCAAAGAGGCCGAGGGCTGGGAGTTCATCTGCGGAGGCGAAGAGAGCTACGGTTTCAACGTGGGCGAGTTCGTACGCGACAAGGACGCACCCGTAACATGCATGATGATAGCGGAATGCGCCGCATGGGCAGCCGACCGCGGGCTCACTCTTTACCAGCTCATGCAGCAGGTTTATTCCGAATTCGGATACCGCAAGGAAGGTCTCGTGAGCCTGGTGCGCAAGGGAATCAGCGGCGCACGTGAGATTCAGGAAATCATGTCCGGCCTCCGAACCGATCCTCCCGCAGAACTGTGCGGTTCCCCTGTCACGAAGGTCGTAGATTATCTGGAACCGGAAAAGACCGGCCAGCCCAAGTCCAACGTGCTGCAGTTCTTCGACGAGGCCGGTGACGTGGTGTCGGTGCGGCCCTCCGGCACCGAACCCAAAATCAAGTTCTACTTCGGCGCCAAGGGTGCCGATGCTGATGCCAAGATTGAACAACTTAAACAACAATTCACATAATAACACTGATGCAGAACCAAAGCATTAATATCAATTATCAAGAATTCAGTTCCATTGACGAGCTGAACGCAGAAGACCGCGAACTGGCCTGCGCGGCCATCGAGGGCATGAAAGGCTCCTATGCGCCGTACTCACACTTCAACGTAGGTGCAGCGGTAAGGATGTCCAACGGACAGATTGTCCGCGGCGCAAATCAGGAGAACGCCGCATTCCCTTCCGGTCTTTGCGCAGAACGCACGGCGATGTTCGCCGCCGGCGCAAAATACCCCGACAAGGACATGCAGAGCATTGCCGTCGCCGGGGGTGTCTACGGGCGCATAACCGATGAGCCGGCCACTCCCTGCGGAGCCTGCCGCCAGGTCATGGCCCAGTACCAGGCCAAGTCCGGAAAACCCATGAGCGTAATCATGGTCGGAGGCAAAAAAATATGGAAATTCGAAAAAGTCGATGATATTCTGCCGTTGATTTTCGACAGTATCTGATTTTTTTGTATCTTTGCAGCGGGAAAGTCGTACACGACCAGCTCCCTCAAAACTCCCCCAGGGCCGGAAGGCAGCAAGGGTATGAGGTTGTAGCGGTGCGATGTACTAAGCTTTCCCTTTTTTTGTGCCTGACGGCACAAAAAAAGGGAAAGATCATCCCCCTGCACCATCCCCCTGCACCACAATCGGGAGAAGAATGGTCGATTTTGCTCCCAAAACCGCTTGTTATCTGTCATTCGGGAGAATAATACGGTCATTCTCTCCCGTTTTGGAAATCATCGGCAAGAGGAACAGTAGAGGTCGCCGCAAAACGCTTATTCCAGGATGAAATCGCCGAAGAATTCGGGGCGGTGGAAGTCGGGGGCGGGGGTGCCGACAGGAGACCAGGTGACGAAATGCGGGTGGGCTGTGAGGTCGCCGCATTTGTAGATATTGCCCTTGAGTGCAGCCGGTGCCTCATCAAGGCCAAGGACGGCGAAGGGGATGATCAGCATCACACGCCAGTTCCATATTCCTCCGCGGTAATCCACAGGCTCGGTCAGTGTCGGAAGCCCTTCTACAGAACATATGCGCACGATACTGCCGAATGCCTCGTCATCAAGGGGCTTCCTGTCCGCCCTTCCGGTGCCTCGCGAGGCCACTAGGCGGCCGGCAGGATTCACTTCGAAGTTGAAGTACTCTTCACTCCCGGGCACCTGCACGAAAAACTCGCAGGCGCTGTCTTCCCAGATGCGGCCCTTGTCGGAAAGATTCTGCACCCTGAGGTCTAGTCCGCTCACGCGGAAATCCACCATAAGGGAGTCCTCGGTACGGGCTGCACGGCCGGCGCAAAGCGGGGCGTAAGGATACTCCGACGGCCAGTTGACTTCCTGAACCCTGAATACCTGGCCATAAGTTTCGACGGCGGTATCCAGATCCATCTCGTCCAGATTGCAAAGAAGGGGGAATTCCAAAGTCTTCATATTATTCATGATTTTCGAGGCGACGCTGCGCAATTTCTTCGTAACGAGTGCCGGGACGGCCGTAATTGGCGAAGGGATAAATGCTGATACCACCTCTGGGGGTGAAGAATCCGGTCACTTCCAAGTACTTGGGATCCATCAACTTGACCAGGTCCTTCATGATGGTGTTCACGCAATCCTCATGGAAGGCGCCCTCGTCGCGGAAGCTGAACAGATAGAGCTTGAGGCTCTTGCTCTCGACCATTCGCTGGTCCGGTATGTAACTGATACGGATCTCGGCAAAATCGGGCTGTCCGGTAATGGGACACAGGCTCGTAAATTCAGGGCAGTTGAACCTCACCCAGTAGTCGTTCTGGGTATGAAGATTCTGGAATGTTTCCAGGACCGACGGGTCGTAGGTATTCTTGTAGACTGTCTTATGGCCCAGCGACTGGAGGCCTTCAGTTTTGCGTATTTCCATTATATATCTTTGATTTTAAAAGGATTGTAAGAAATATTGGTGTCGTATGTATCAACTCCTTCCGAAGCCTTCACCTTGCGCACTACCGCAGCAGTGACAGGAAGTATCAAGATCTCGTACAGCACCTTGAAACTCACCTGCGCGAGCATCATCATGGCAAGCGTCCGGACCGGGGTGCCCCAGAATGCTATGGGCATGAAAACCAGGGAGTCCACCAGTTCTCCGGCAAGGGATGAGAGTATGGCCCTGACACCGAAACGACGGCCCTCGCTGCTTATCTTCATCTTACTGATTACAATCGAGTTAAGATGAGAGCCGGCAAGGAATGCGAGGAGCGATGCCCCCACCACTCTGGGAGCCATGTTGAACATGTAGTCGAAATGCTCCGCCCCGTCCCAGAAAGATGCCGCGGGCATCCACACCAGCAATTGCCCGAGCAGTACTACGAGGATGTTCATCGCAAAGGCGGTCCAAATCACGAAACGGGCCTTGCGATATCCCCAGACCTCGGAGATGCAGTCGTTGAGGATGTATGACAGAGGGAAGATGATAACAGCCCCGGGAAGGTTGATTCCCCAGAAGCTCATAACCTTGGTGGCGAAAAGGTTGGAAGAGATGAGGCAGACCGTGAACAGTACTGCCATCAACACGAATGTTGCGGAAAATTTGTCTTTCATTTTCTCAGTTTTTTAAGTGGTACCTGCTACACTTGACTCCGCACCGTGCGGAATCTCGCCGCAAAGATAGACAAAAAAGGCGATTCGGCACAATAAAATTACTACCTTTGCCATTAACACAAGACAATAGCCATGAAATTTCATTCCTTAGCCATAGCTGCGGCAGTGCTTGCCGCCTGCTCCCAGGGGACGCCCTGCATCGAAGTCAACAAGAACGTTCCCGCCCATGCCGTCATGGCCCACCGCGGCTCCACCTACTGGGCGCCGGAAGAGACGGAAAGCGCTTGGCGCTGGGCAAGGGAAATGGGCGCCGACTACCTGGAATCGGACCTGCAGTGCACCAAAGACGGGGTAATCCTGGCCAATCACGATGACAATCTCACCAGAACCAGCAATATAGAAGAGATTTTCGGCAACGGTATTCCCCACTCCCGCAGGGACTTTTACCTCTCTTTCGGCTTTACGGAAGCCGATGTGGATGCGCAGCTGGAGATTGACCGGGCATCCTTCAAGCCATACTACGCATCCTCATATTATTATGCGGAACTGCTCATGCTCGACTCCGGCGCATGGTTCAACGAGGCCTGTCCCGAGCGCGCCCGCCCCGCCTTCGAAGGCAGCCAGTATGTTTCCGCGCTGCAGGACCAGATCGCGTACGCCGAGGGCAAGATGCTCCGGCGCGACACCCAGGGCCGGAGAGTACTTCCCTTCTCTCTCAAACCCGGATGCCAAGGCAAGACCCTGGAGCAGATACGTGCAACCGCATCAGAGAACGGCAAATACATGGAGTTCATTGAATACGACTTCGAAAATGCATATGTCCCGGATCCATGCGACTCCGGGCACAGACCAGGGATCTACATTGAATTCAAGGAGCCCGAAGTCAATCCCGAAGACATGGAGCAAAGGGTATTCGACGTCCTGGACGCCACGGGATGGAATATCATCACCTCCCCCGCTACCGAGAAAGACTTTTACAAGGACGGCCTTGTGCAGGTGGGAAAGACTGCCGGCAAAGTCATTCTCCAGACCTTCTCCACCGCTTCCCTCAAAAGGGCTCACGCCGTGTTCAAAGGGCGCCTTCCGATGTGCTTCCTGCTGTGGCCGCCCTGCCCGGAAGACATTCCCGGCGGCAATCTCGACACGCCAGAGGGATTCAAGGCCATCCTTGAATGGGCCAAGGCAAACGGAGCGTCCATAAGCGGCCCCTCAATATCCGGCGAGCCAAACAATTACGCCGAACTGAACAACGACTGGCAGGCATCCCTTGTGCGGGAAGCCGGAATGCTCAATCACCCATATTCGTTCGATTCTATCGCCCAGATGGAAGAGCAGCTCCCCCGTTCCGACGGTTTCTTCACAAACCGGTCCGAGCTCACGCTCCAGTTCCTTCTGGACAAGGGCCTCAGAAGCCCGCAAGCCCCGCGTACAGTCCCCGGAGCCGAGGCCACGCTTGAAAGGCTGGGGTACTAATCCCTGGTGCCGACTATAGCCTTATAGAGTTCCGGGAAACGGTCGGCAAGCACTACCGGCCTGCCTCCATCGAGGAAGCAGTGTGTGCTGGTTGCGGTACACACTGTTTTTCCGGCCACGCGCATATTGTAGCGGAAGCTGATTTTCAGCTCCGACATTTCATCCACAATCACCTCAATCTCAATCACATCCTTGAAGGTGGTGGTACGCTTGTAATTGCAGCTCAATGCCACTACCGGAGAAACAATCCCTTCCGCTTCCATGCGTTCGAAGCCGTAACCCAGCTGGTCCATCCAGTCGATCCTGGCCTCTTCCATGAAACGGATATAGTTGGAATGATGTGTGACGCCCATGCGGTCGCACTCGTAATACTTCACTTGATGGCTGTAAGGGGCTATTTTTGTCATAATGATCCTCCTGTGTATAATTCCCAATATTTTCCTTTACGGTCCAGCAGCTCGAAGTGCTTGCCGGCCTCGATGATGCGGCCCTTTTCGAGCACTATTATGTAGTCTGCATCGCGTACCGTAGACAGCCGGTGCGCAATGACAAAACTCGTACGGCCTTTCATGATGCCGTCCATTCCTTTCTGTATCAATTTCTCCGTCCTGGTATCGATTGAGGACGTGGCCTCGTCGAGCACGAGGACGGGAGGATCGGCCACGGCGGTGCGGGCAATGCTGAGAAGCTGCCTTTCGCCGGCGCTCAACGCCCCTCCATCGCCTCCGATATAGGTGTTGTAGCCCTCCGGCAGACGCATGATGAAGGAATGCGCGCACACCAGTTTGGCAGCGGCGATACACTCTTCATCGCTTGCATCCAGCCTCCCGAAGCGTATGTTCTCCATCACTGTGCCGCTGAACAAGTCGGTCTGCTGGAGCACTATTCCAAGGGAGCGGCGAAGGGATGGCTTGGATATGTCAAAGACATCGAATCCGTCCACGGTTATCTTTCCGTCAGTGATGTCGTAGAATCGGTTGATGAGGTTGGTGATAGTAGTCTTGCCGGCGCCTGTTCCGCCCACGAATGCAATTTTCTGCCCAGGATAGGCGGTCAGCGTTATATCATAAAGTACCTGTTTCTCAGGGACATAGGCAAAGTCTACATCCTTCAGGCTCACAAGGCCCTGCTGGGGTACCAGCTTGCCGTTATCCTGCCAGAAGAAGTCGTTCCGGTCCGGGCCGTCGGATTGCCGGACCAGGGTGACATGTCCTTCATCCGGCTCGGACTTCTCGTCGAGAAGCTCGTACACCCGTTCGGCGCCTGCGGAAGCCATGGCGATATTGTTTGTCTCCTGGCTGATCTGGGCAATCGGGCGGGAGAAATTCTTGTGCAGCGTAAGGAACGAGACAAGAGTTCCGACAGTCAGCACTTCAGGGCCGTAATGCAATGATATATAAGCACCTGCGATTGCAATCAGGACATAGCCGAGATTGGCGATTCCGGCATTGATGGGCATCACGGTGTTGGCCACACGGTTGGCCTTGAACACGCTCTTGAAAAGGTCCTCGTTGACCGATTTGAAGCCGTTTTCTGCCTCCTTTTCATGGCTGAAGACCTTCACGACTTTCTGGCCCGACACCATTTCTTCGATATAACCGTTGACGCGGGCCATGTTTTCCTGGCGCCCCTTGAAATAGCGCCGCGAGTACTTGGAAAGCGTCACCGCAACCACAAGGGCACCGGCGGCGCAGATCAGCGAAAGACCTGTGAGCGGGATGCTCAGCACCACCATGCTCGCGAAGGTCGAAATCAGCGTTATAACAGAGCTGAAAAGATGTGGCAGCGTCCGTCCGACCATCTGGCGGAAGGTGTCCATATCATTGGTAAACACCGACATGATGGCACCGTGCGAGTGCGAGTCAAAGTAACGCAGAGGCAGAGTCATAAGGTGGTCGAAGGCTTCGCCTCTAAGCTGCTTTATTATGCCCTGTTCCACTTTTATCATGAGGAAGTTGAAGAAGAACGAGACGAAGACACCGACCAGCAGCACTGCCGCCAGCTTCAGGAGAGCCATGCCCAGGGGCGAAAAATCGGGCACCGCCTCCTGCGACAGCGGCAAGATGTAACCGTCTATAAGGGTGCGTGTAAACAGCGTCATCGCAAGGGTGCAGAGAGTGGAAATGATTATCAGCACCGCCACCGTCAGCAGCGTCCATTTCCAGTCGCGGAACATATGTTTCAGGAGTCTTTTCATGGCTGGTCGAAATCGGCCTCCCCTCCGGATGTCTGCATCTCGAAGATGTCTTTGTATATGCTGTTGGACTCGAGCAGCTGCTCGTGCGTTCCGACGCCGCTGACGTGTCCGTCGTCCATCACCACTATGCGGTCGGCATCTTTGATGCTCAAGATACGCTGCGAAATAATCAGAAGGGTGGTGTCGGGGATGCGGGTGGCGAAAGTTTCCCGGATGCGGGCGTCGGTGGCCGTATCGACGGCGCTGGTGGAATCGTCCAGCACCAGCACTTTCGGATGCCGCAGCAGTGCCCTGGCTATGCAGAGCCTCTGACGCTGGCCGCCGGACAGATTGGCGCCGCCCTGGTCCACGATGGTCTGCAGGCCCTGCGGCAGCTCGTCCACGAAGTCGGCCGCTGCCAGGCGGCACGCCTCGCGGCACTGCTGCTCCGTAGCATCTGGATCTCCCCAGCGGAGGTTCTCCAGCACCGTACCGCTGAACAGAGTATTCTTCTGGAGCACCACTCCGACTGCGCTGCGGATGGCGTCGAAGGTGTAGTCACGCACATCGTGCCCGCCAACCAGGACGGCACCGCCGCTGACGTCGTACAGGCGGCTTATGAGGTTCACCAGGGTGGACTTGCCGCTGCCCGTTCCGCCTATCAGGCCTATGCGTTCGCCGGGACGTATGCTCAGGCTCACGCCTTCGAGGGCGGGATTTCCGCCTTCGGCATAGGAGAAACTGACATTGCGGAATTCTATGCTGCCGTCGGGAACTTCGCCTATTGCTCCGGGGATCTCTTTCATGGAGGGCTCGCGGTCGAGGACCTCCGCTATACGCTTGGCGCTCGCGACGCTCTGCGTGAGCATTACGAATATCATGGAGAGCATCATCAACGAGCTGAGGATCTGCATCTGGTATGTAAACAGCGATGTCAGCTGGCCGGTCGTGAGGGTGCCGTCCACGATAAAGTGGGCTCCGAACCACGAGAGGGCTATCATGGAGGCGTAGGTCACGATGTTCATCACCGGCTGGTTGAAGTTGATGATGGTCTCGGCGGCTACGTTGAGGCGGTAGATCACATCCACGGCGGCCTTGAACTTCAGGCTTTCGTGCTTTTCGCGCACGAAGGATTTTATCACCCTGATGCCGGCTACGCCCTCGCGGACCACATTGTTGAGGTCGTCATATTTGCGCATGAGTTCGGCAAATACCCTCATGGACCGGGACACTATGAAATACAGTGCGACCGAGAGGAACACCATCGCCGCCACGAACACAAGGCTCAGCCGCAGGTTGATGAAAAAGCTCATGAACATGCCGGCGAGCACATTGAGCGGCGCGCGGACACTGATGCGCAGCAGCATCTGGAAAGCGTTCTGCAGGTTGGCCACGTCCGTTGTCATGCGTGTCACGAGGCCGGAAGTGCTGAAGCTGTCGATGTCGGCGAAAGAGAAGGTCTGGATCCTGGCGTACATGGCCTCGCGAAGGTTCATGGCGAAGCCGGCGGAACTGCGGGCCGATTCCCGGCCCGACATGATACCGAAAAAAAGACTGACTGCTGCGATTGCAACCATTATGGCGCCGTACTTCCAGACGGCATCAAGATTGCCGGCCATGAGGCCCTCGTCTATGAGCGACGCGGTAACATAAGGGATAAGTACTCCCATCAGTACCTCGAGCGCCGTCCATACTGGAGCCATTATGGCCGATAAGCGGAACTGCTTAACCTGTGATAATATAGTCTTCCACACAGGCGGCAAATATACAAAAAAATCCTTCGCCATCAAGCGTGGGTATGCTTGCCTACGGGCAGAATGTCCAGTCCGTTTTATCGTGCACAATCTCCAACAATTACGATTTTTTCATATCTTTGCGTGATTAACCCATTGTATTATGGCCGGAAGAAAAATATTGCTCGCAGTCGACCTGCAGAAAGATTTTATCGACGGTACTCTCACCGTCCCCGGAGCCTACCTTGTGCTGCCGGAAATAAACCGAGTCAAAAAAGATTTTGATTTAGTGTATTTTACACTTGACTGGCACCCGATTGGCCATTGTTCCTTCAAAGAACAGGGCGGTCCCTGGCCGGTGCATTGCGTACATCACACCGCCGGAGCCTCGATTCCCGACGAAGTCCTTGAAGGCCTGGACGAGGCCCGCATACGCTTCATCCTCAAAGGACGCCGTCCCGAGCGCGAAGAGTACGGTGCATTCGTGGATTTCGACTGCGAGAACCAAGACCTTTTCCAGCCTGGAGATGAGGTGGTGGTCTGCGGCATCGCCGCGGAATACTGCGTGCTCGAAACGCTCAAGAACCTCTACGCCATCAGCCAGCGCATAGGCTTCACCGTCAAGGTCTTCCTTGGCGGTACCGCCAAGTTCGACAGCCACGACACCGTCGTCGCCTTCATGGCCGAAAACGGCATCCAGGTCTGGTAGTCCCAACGGCAGAGGACTGGGCCCCGCGATGGCGACGGCCGGCGGAAGGGGATGATCCGGAAAAAGTCGCTGCGCGACCCCTCCCGCTGCGCTGCGCTTGCGGGCCCCTCCCTCTTATGATGACGAGGGTGGCACATTTTTCCGGATCATCCCCTTCCGCCGGCCTAACGTCCTACCAATTTCCCTTCATCCATCCTCACTATTCGCCATTTTACCCATTTCCGTCGTTTGAGGTCCATCTGCTGGCACCCCAGACGACGTTTTCACACGTTTTCGGCGTTTGGGGTCCATCTGACGGCACCCCAAGCGACGTTTTCGCCCGTTTCCGGCGTCTGAGGTCCATCCGCCAGCACCCCAAACGACGTTATCGTCCATTTCCGTCGTTTGAGGTCCATCCGCCAGCACCCCAAGCGACGTTTTCGCCCGTTTCCGTCGTTTGAGGTCCATCTGACGGCACCCCAAGCGACGGAGTGTTTGGGGTGAGGGCCGGTGGACTGAAGCGCACGAGAGGAAGCAGGCGAAGTCGCCCATGAAGTAGGGGGTGGAGGAAGAGGAAGAGGAAGAGGAAGAGGAAGAGGAAGAGGAAGAGGAAGAGGAAG
>CAMJHF010000001.1 GCA_946405435.1 uncultured Bacteroidales bacterium | reverse complement strand
CCTGATACGGGCAAGTTGCTCACGCGTTACGCACCCTTCCGCCGGTCGCCGCCAGATATTGCTATCCGCGATGCCCCTCGACTTGCATGTGTTAAGCCTGCCGCTAGCGTTCATCCTGAGCCAGGATCAAACTCTTCTTTGTATATTTCAAATTCTAGCTCGATCCCGACACCTTATTCTTCCAAAAGAATCAACGCTCTCGTTGTTCTCGGTACTTGCTTGTACTTTCTAAAACAGTCTTTTCAATGAACTTCTTCTATCATCAAGCGCGCTAAACGAAAAGACTGTTTTACTTTTCCAATCTTGCCGCAAGCGGGCTTTTCAATGAACTTCTTTCAAAAAAGGCGCTAAAAAAAACAGCCTGTTCGGCTGAAGGCCTTGCCGTTCTTTCAAACGGGACTGCAAAGATAAGGACAATTTTTGAATCTGCAAATTTTTTTGCGATTTTTTTCAAAAATTTTGTTTTTAAAGATCTTTGCGGTCCGCCGCTCTCTCGAACGGGGATGCAAAGGTAGTCTTTATTTTTTAATCTGCAAATTTTTTCGAACAAAAAATCACAAAAAAAATGCGGCCTGCAGTTAATTCAGGCCGCATTTTTAAGCTAAACGATTGATTATTACATCATTCCCCCCTGAGGCATGGCAGGAGCTGCCGGAGCCGGTTCGGGGATGTCCACTATTCCACACTCTGTGGTAAGGAACATTCCGGCCACGGAGGCTGCATTCTCGAGGGCTACACGGGCCACCTTGGTAGGGTCGATGACACCCGCCTCGAACATATTTACATATTCGCCCGTACGTGCGTTGTAACCGAAGTCGGCCTTGCCTTCCTTGATCTTCTGGACGATCACGCTTCCGTCCACGCCTGCGTTCTCTGCGATCTGGCGGAGAGGCTCCTCGATGGCACGCGCCACGATATGTATGCCGGTAGTTTCGTCCTCACCTTCGCCCTTGAGCTTGGAGAGAGCCTCGACGGCACGGATGTAGGCCACGCCGCCACCGGGCAGATAACCTTCTTCGACTGCTGCGCGGGTCGCATTGAGTGCATCCTCCACGCGGTCTTTCTTCTCTTTCATCTCGACTTCGGTGGTTGCGCCTACGTACAGTACTGCAACACCGCCGCCGAGCTTGCCAAGGCGCTCCTTGAGCTTCTCCTTGTCGTATTCGGAGGTGCTCACCTCAATCTGCTTGCGGATCTGCTCCACACGGTCGCGGATGGCATCCTTGTCGCCGGCGCCGCCCACAATGGTGGTGTTTTCCTTGGTGATGGTAACCTTCTCGGCCTTTCCGAGCATGTCAGGAGTGGTATTCTCGAGAGTAAAACCACGCTCCTCGCTCACTACCACTGCGCCGGTAAGGGTGGCGATGTCCTGAAGCATCTCCTTGCGGCGGTCGCCGAAGCCGGGGGCCTTGACGGCAGCGATCTTGAGAGTGCCGCGGAGTTTGTTCACCACCAGGGTGGTAAGCGCCTCGCCGTCCACGTCTTCCGCTATGATAAGCAGTTCCCTGCCCTCACGTGCGATGGGTTCGAGGATGGGCAGAAGGTCCTTCATGGTGCTGATCTTCTTGTCGGTGATGAGGATGGAAGGGTTGTTGAGTTCGGCCTCCATCTTGTCGCCGTTGGTCATGAAGTACGGGGAGATGTAGCCGCGGTCGAACTGCATGCCCTCGACAACCTTGACCTCGGTGTCGGTGCCTTTTGCCTCTTCGACTGTGATGACGCCGTCCTTGCCAACCTTGGACATGGCATCGGCGATGAGTTTACCTATATAAGAATCATTGTTGGCACTGACGGTACCGACCTGCTCCACCTTGGAGTAGTCTCCGCCAACCTGCTTGCTCTGCTTCCTCAGGGAGTCGACTACGGTAGCAACTGCCTTGTCGATGCCGCGCTTGAGGTCCATGGGGTTCGCGCCTGCGGTGACATTCTTAAGACCGACATTGATAATAGCCTGGGCCAGCACGGTAGCGGTAGTGGTGCCGTCACCTGCCTGGTCGTTGGTCTTGGAAGCAACTTCCTTAACCATCTGGGCGCCCATGTTCTCGAAACGGTCTTCGAGCTCGACTTCCTTGGCCACGGTAACTCCGTCCTTGGTCACCTGGGGTGCGCCGAATTTCTTGTCGATAACTACATTACGGCCTTTAGGTCCAAGGGTAACCTTGACTGCATCGGCCAACTGGTCTGCTCCACTCTTCATCTTGGAGCGGACATCGGTATTGAATTTTATCTCTTTTGCCATAATTACAGAATTGCTAAAATGTCAGACTGCTTGACGATAAGGTATTTTTTCTCTTCTACGGTAACCTCGGTTCCGGCATATTTGCCATAGAGCACCACATCACCGACTTTCACCTCCATGGGCTCGTCTTTCTTTCCAGGGCCCGCTGCTACTATGGTGCCCTGCTGGGGTTTCTCTTTTGCGGTATCGGGGATGTAGATGCCCGACGCTGTTTTGGTCTCGGCCTCCTTGGGCTCGATGACCACTCTGTCTGCTAAAGGTTTAATCATAATAATTATGTGTCATAAAATTCAAAAACAAGCGCCCCCGGCTAAGCCGGAGACGCCATGTAAGAATCAATGTCCATGCCAGTGACAAATTGTCAATACTTGTTGAGAGGCACTCCTGCCGTCATCTGGTTGACTTTCTTGCGAACGTCGGAAAGCACGGCGGCGTGGGCCTCCAGCGCTGCCTTCTGGGCATCTGTGAGCTCATCCTTGGCGGTGAGGGCGTCAACGCTGCGGGCGCAGGACGACAGCACCGTGTCGATCAAACCTACTATATATATCATGTCCTTCTCGACGAATCCGCGCGAGGTGATGGCCGGAGTGCCGATACGCACGCCGCTGGTCTGGAACGGGCTGCGGGTATCGAAGGGCACCATGTTCTTATTGATGGTGATGTCGGCCTTGACAAGCTCGCGCTCCGCGATGCGGCCAGTGACATCGGGGAATTTGCTGCGGAGGTCTATGAGCATGAGGTGATTGTCCGTGCCGCCGCTGACCACTTTGTAGCCAAGACGCACGAACTCGCCGGCCATTGCCTGAGCGTTGGCGACAACCTGCTTCTGGTAGGCGACGTACTCGGGCTGCTGGGCCTCGAAGAAGGCCACCGCCTTGGCGGCTATGACATGCTCGAGCGGGCCGCCCTGGACTCCGGGGAATACGTATGAATCCAGCACCTGGCTCATCTTTTTGACAACGCCCTTGGGAGTGGTGCGGCCCTGCGGGTCGTCGAAATCCTGTCCCATGAGAATGATGCCGCCGCGAGGGCCGCGGAGAGTCTTGTGCGTCGTGGAAGTGACGATATGGGCATACGGAAGAGGGTTCTTCAGAAGCCCCGCCGCTATGAGGCCGGCGGTGTGGGCCATGTCAATCCACAGGATGGCGCCCACCTTGTCCGCTATGGCACGCATACGCTCGTAGTCCCATTCGCGGGAATATGCGGATGCTCCGCCAACTATGAGCTTGGGCTTGTGCTCCAGGGCAAGCTGCTCCATGCGGTCATAGTCTACGCGGCCGGTCTCGGGATCCAGGCCGTAAGCTACTACATTATATAATATGCCAGAGGCATTTACGGGAGAGCCATGCGTGAGGTGTCCGCCCTGGCTCAGGTCAAGGCCCATCATGGTGTCGCCGGGTTTGAGGACCGCCATGGTGACGGCCATATTGGCCTGGGCGCCGGAATGAGGCTGCACGTTGGCCCAGCAGGCGCCGTAGATGGCCTTCAGGCGGTCGATCGCTAACTGCTCGATCTGGTCAACCACCTCGCAGCCACCGTAATAACGCTTGCCAGGGTAACCCTCGGCGTACTTGTTGGTGCAGATCGAGCCCATCGCGCGCAACACATCCTCCGACACATAATTTTCTGACGCAATAAGTTCCAGACCGCTGCGCTGGCGCTCGGACTCTTTTTTGATCAGTTCAAACAATTGAATATCCTGTTTCATATCATTTTTATTAGCTTTCAAATATAAGAAAATTTGTACCTTTGTGCAAATGCACGACCGTAAACTTCTAAATATAGAACTCGGCAGGGTAAGTCCTGAACGCTACAAGGAGTTGCCCGAATCTGGTATCTGCCTCATACTTGACAACATACGCAGCGCGCATAACGTCGGCAGCGCATTCCGCACAGCCGATGCATTCAAAGCAGATAAAATATGGCTCTGCGGCATTTGTGCCTGCCCTCCCTCGGCAGAGATCCACAAATCGGCGCTTGGAGCCGAGGACAGCGTGCCCTGGGAGCATCGCCCCGACACCGCCGCCCTTGTGCGTGAGCTCCAGGATGCCGGATGGACGGTGCTGAGCGTAGAGCAGACCGAAAAGGCCATGGAATTGCAGGAATTTGTTCCCTCCCCCGGACACCGGTACGCCCTGGTGTTCGGAAACGAGGTGGACGGAGTGCAGCAGGAGGTGGTCGACGCCTCCGACGGAGCTCTCGTCATCCCGCAGTTCGGCACCAAGCACTCGCTGAACGTCTCCGTCAGCGTGGGAGTGGTTTTATGGCAGGTGAGCAGTAATAAGATAAAAACTACATAACAATGAAGAAACTGATCCTTATTGCAGCGACACTGCTTATTGCAGCAGGGCTGCAAGCACAAACCACCGTCCGTCACACTATGCGCCATCATGGGCAGGAGCGCGAATACTGGCTCTATGTACCCGACACCCTATGTGCCCAAAGACCACTTGTATTCATGCTGCACGGCTACGGCGGCAAGGCCGAAGGCTACTTCCCCGCCATGATCGACTGCGCCCGCAGGCACGGATTCGTGCTCTGCTATCCCCAGGGTCTGAAGGATCCGGGCAAAGGCAGGACAGGCTGGAACGTCGGCTACCCCTCCCAGCAAGGGTGGAAGCAGGACGACGTGGCGTTCATTCTCGCCCTGCAGCGCAAGCTCCAGCGGGAGTACAAACTGAATAAAGCCAACACCTGCTTCAGCGGCATGTCCAACGGCGGCGAAATGTGCTACCTCATGGCACACAAGCATCCGGAGAAATTCGCCGCAATCGTTTCGCTGGCCGGCCTCAACATGGAATGGATATATCGCGAGCTCACTCCCCGCGGCCCAGTGCCGTTCATAGAGATACACGGCACCGCCGACATGACCTCCAAATGGGTGGGCGACCCCGACAACCATGATGGATGGGGCGAATATATCGCCGTACCGCATGCAGTGGCGCGCATGATTAGCACCAACTGCTGCACCCACGAAGTGTGCGACACTCTGCCCAAGTACAAGCCCGAAAGCAACACCGTGGTGCGCCACCGCTACGTCGAAGGCGTGAACGGCAACGAAGTCCGCCTCTACGAAATCATCGACGGCAAGCACAAGAACGGCTCCGCCGACATGAACGTCCCCGAGGTGCTCTGGGAGTTCTCGAGCAAGTATTTTAAATAAAAGGTTTAAAATGCATCAGGCGGCACGAGGCGGAAGCGCAAAGCCAAATGCTTGAATTTTAGCAACTTAAATAATTCAGGGCACCCTAAAATCGGGTACCCTGAATTATTTAAACAGCTGTGCTGCAACTATTTAGGATTGCAGTGCCGGATTAGCGGAGTTTCTTGTAGCCGTACTGGCAGGTGTCGCCGAGTTCCATCTCGATCTTCATCAGGCGGTTGTACTTGCAGATGCGGTCGGTGCGGCTGAGGGAGCCGGTCTTGATCTGGCCGCTGTTGGTAGCAACTGCGATGTCGGCGATGGTGGTGTCCTCGGTCTCGCCGGAACGGTGGCTGGTGACAGTGGTGTAGCCGTGACGGTGAGCCATCTCGATAGCATCGAGGGTCTCGGTGAGGGAACCTATCTGGTTGACCTTTATGAGGATGCTGTTGCCTGCACCCATCTCGATACCCTTTTGGAGGTACTTGACGTTGGTGACGAAGAGGTCGTCGCCCACGAGCTGGCAGCGGTCGCCGATAGCCTTGGTGAGCTTGACCCAGCCTTCCCAGTCCTCCTCGGACAGACCGTCCTCGATGGAGTCGATAGGATACTTCTCGATGAGCTTCTTGAGGTAGTTGATCTGCTGGTCGGTGGTAAGCCTGCGACCGCGGGGATCTTTCTTCTTGCCGTCCTTGAGCTGCTTGTAGTCATAGTAGAACTTGCCGTCCTCGCCCTTGAAGCAGAACTCGGAAGCTGCGCAGTCCATGGCGATGGTGATGTCCTTGCCGGGCTCCAGGCCTGCTGCCTTGATGGCCTCGATGATGCAGTCGAGCGCATCGTCGATGCCCTTGAGTGCGGGTGCGAAACCACCCTCGTCACCTACTGCGGTGCTGCAGCCGCGGTCCTTGAGGACCTTCTTCAGAGCGTGGAACACCTCGGCGCCCATGCGCACTGCCTCGGCCTCGCAAGCTGCGCCGACCGGACGGATCATGAACTCCTGGAACGCGATAGGGGCGTCGGAGTGGGCTCCGCCGTTGATGATGTTCATCATAGGGACGGGGAGGACATAAGTATTGGTGCCGCCGATATAGCGGTACAGGGGGATGTCGAGGTAATTTGCCGCGGCATGTGCAACTGCGAGGCTGACGCCCAGGATGGCGTTGGCGCCGAGTTTGCTCTTGGTAGGGGTGCCGTCGAGCTCGATCATGGTCTTGTCGATTGCGCGCTGCTCAAGTGCGGACATGCCGATGATGGCGGGAGCGATGACGTCGTTGACATTGGCGACTGCCTTGAGTACGCCCTTGCCAAGATAACGCTTCTTGTCGCCGTCGCGAAGCTCGAGAGCTTCGTTCTCACCGGTGGAAGCTCCTGAAGGAACTGCCGCCACGCCTTTGATGCCGGACTCGAGGATAACCTCGACCTCAACTGTAGGATTGCCTCTTGAATCGAGGATTTCCCTGCCTGTAACTTGGATAATTCTCATGATTTTATTGATAAAATTAAGTTGTTTAGCTTTTTGCCGCGCAAATTTAGTCAATTTTAGGGAATTATGATAAAAAATCGGCAAGAATAATCAGAAACTGAGACCGATGCCGAATTCGGCTGCGGCAGACTCAAATCCGACGGCAGAAGCCCCGGCCAGAAGGCAGAAGCGACCTATGCGCACGAGCACGCCGCCGTCTATGGCAATACCGGCCGCAGAGCGGTCGGCAACCGCGGCCCAAGAACCCGACACATCCTGCCACAGAAGGCTACGGCGACCGTATCCCGCACCGGCATAGACAGATAGAAAACGCCACGGCGTGAACGATGCACCGGCCGTGACCGCCCAGCGGGAGAAGCGCTCCTTGCCGTTGGTCCAGATGTAGCCCGAAGGTGTGGTGCCGTCGGAGAAGCACTCATAAGCCGGTTTGATGAAGGGAATACTTGCAGATGCTTTGACAAAGCCGCCGAAGCGAAGGCCGGAGACGGTGGCCATGGCGCCGTAGTATATGTCCGGCACGCCAGTAAACAAAACAAGGCCGGCATGGGGCTTGGGAACACGGGGCGGCATTTCTTTGAAAGACAGACCGGTGGACGGGCACTGCCGCAAAGCGTCCGTGAGCAAAGCAGGCACAGATTCGAGCCGGGACATCCTGACCGGAGCGGTCTGGCCGAACACCTCTTCGTAACGCAGACGGATAGCCTCATAACGCAGGCGCTGAGCTGGCGTCATCTGGCCTCTCGCGTCCTGAAGCGTCTGCTTTAGGCTGGCGAGCCGGGCCAGGACCGATGTAAGCTCAGAAGCCTCGATGGCCTCGCCCGAAACGGCACGCATGCGCAGCATGATGCATTCGTCGCATATCCGCTGGTACTGCCCCAACGCGGCATCCCACTTGAGTTCCTGTGCGCCCAGGGCGGCAGGGAGCAGGAGAAACAGCATCAAAATAGTACACAGTCGCTTCACAGAGCACAAATTTAGCTAAAAATCATTACCTTTGAAAGTGCTAACAGAAGAGACATCCTCATTTTTCACAGCCCCCGAAGCAACGGGCGGCGGGCAGGAGTTCATCGAACCCGTGCACATATCCGGCAGCGGCTACTGCGAACTGTGGAGGATCAACCGCCTGGGCCGGTTCCGTGTGCTCAAGTGCCTTAAGCCGGAGTACCGCGGCAATCAAGTTTTCGAGGGCATGCTCCGCAAAGAATTCGAAATCGGATTCAGTCTGGACCACCCGAACATCTGCCAGTACTATTCTTTCAGCCAAGTCGAGTCGCTGGGAAACTGCATAGAGATGGAGTGGATAGACGGACGCACCCTGGAAGAACTTGCTTCAGGAGAACAGCATTCAGCCGAGCTGGAGGACAGCCTGATCGACCAGCTCTGTTCTGCGCTATCCTACATGCACTCAAAGCAGGTACTGCACCGTGACCTCAAGCCTTCCAACATCCTGGTCACATTCAAGGGTAACACGGTAAAGCTCATCGACTTTGGCTTTTCAGATTCGTCATCGCATTCGGTGCTAAAGGCTTCTGCCGGCACCGTCCCCTACGCCGCTCCGGAAGTTCTCGCGGGCGGTCCGGCCAGCGTACGCAGCGACATCTGGTCGCTCGGCCTTGTCATCTCCGCCCTCTCGCGCCGGCACAGGAACATCGTGCGCAAATGCTGCGAGCAGCGGCCTTCCAGGCGCTATTCTTCGGTGGCAGAGGTACAAAAGGCCCTGCATAGCCGCTGGCCGCTGGTTTCGGGGATTGCGTTCATTGTCTTGATTGCAGCATTCTCTCTGTGGCCCTATGTAAGCGGCTGGTTCTCAAAACAGGAGCCTTCTGAGGGCACGCCTGAACAAGTCTCTGCGCCCATCGATACAACAGCCCTTACTCCTGCTGATACTGCTTCCGCAGACCCGCCGTTCTCTTCATCGGGCTCCGTTAAGCCCAAGGTCTCCGACAAGGCCACGGTGCGGGGGCCCTCCACCACTTCCGACAACGCCCCCGAAGAAAGCGTTGACGGCGCCGCCATCGACGACCTTTTCCGTCAGGCTACGGAGTTGTTTGAGTAGGTTGCTATACTACGCCTTCTCCAACAGCGTAAGCCCGCCGTTTTTGCCGGCGATGTAAGATGGCGTGACGGAGCCGTCGGCGCGGGTGATGCCGTCCAGCACCAGCGGGTACCCCAGCAGGAACTGCGCTGCCTTGAAGCTGTCGCCCGGCAGCAGCTTGGAGTTGACGCTTTCGAGTACGCGCCATGTGTCGGCACCCTCGTATTCCAGCGTCACCAGGCGGTTGGGCGCCCAGCCGATCTGGACTTTGTCACCGGCTTGCAAGTCGGCAGAAGAAAGGTAGGGCGTACTGAAGAAATCCGACGGCCTGTCCGGGGATGCTTTCAACGCGTCACGATAGGCAGCAAAGGACTCAAATCCCACAAAGCGCGAAAGTACGTCAAGCGTTGCAATCCTGGGCACAGGCTTCAGGTTCACATAACCCCACAGCCTCTTGAGCGTCGATGACGAGATGTACTCCCCTATCTCGTGCTCAATCACCACGGACAACGACTCAAAGTCCGTGGAGGTATTCACTCCGCGGCCGTACTTCTTTTCCACGGCCTCAAGGAGGGAAGTTATTTCGGGAATTCCGGATGTTGTCATACTGTCAACAAAGATAAGAATAGTTCATTGCAAATATAAAACAAAGGCAGAGCAAGGTCAAGTTCACATTAGTTCATACAGAGCGACAATTATATTAACATAAAGTATGTTATAATAAACTATTTATCAATTATCAGGATTATTTTTTATATTTGCACCAAAAAGTATGATATATTAGACCCATGAGATTGCAAGATACCATAAAAGACCGTCGCAAACGGCTACAACTAAACCAGAACGACCTTGCCCAGATGGCGGGGATAAGCCTGGCCACAATCAAGGACATCGAACGTGGCGCAGGAAATCCTTCTTGGAATACAATCGAAAAAATTTGCGAAGTGCTTGGTTTGAGCATATCGTTTAGCATTAAACAGACTGTATGAGAAGCATCCTTGTATATTGCCAGGGTCGTCAAGCAGGTATTCTGGAGGAATTGCCGGAAGGCGGTTGCCGCTTCACATACAATGAGAAATACCTTGGAGACTCCAGCCTCCCCCCTATTTCCGTCAGCCTCCCAAAAAATCAAAAGGAGTACCGAGGAGAGGCACTACTCCCTTATTTTCAAAGCATTCTTCCAGAAGGACGCAACAAAACAGTATTCTGTGCCGAGAACAAAATCGACGAGAACGACTGGTTCGGGATGCTCTGTGCATATGCCGGGCGAGACATACCGGGAGCAGTAACGATTGAGACATTCTAGCAATGAAAAAAGCCATCTACACCAACCTGGACTTCAGTTTTGAAAAGAACCCCGACAAGGACTTCCTGCGCCGGGAACTCGGGCGCATATCCCTTTCCGGGGTGCAGGAGAAATTTTCTGCCGTACTGGATAATGGCCGGTTCCGGCTCACACGCGACGGAGAGCAAGGCACCTGGATACTCAAGCCGGCCCCTATGGACCTCACGCTGGAGGCGAGAAAATATGTCCCTGTCAATGAATTCCTTACAATGACCATCGCAGGGAGCATATACGGTATCCGCACTGCCGCGGTTCTGCTCTGCAAAGACAGAGAGGGTCTGCACGTGCTTGCAGTAAAACGGTTTGACGTACAGGATGACGGAAGCAAACTGCCTCAGGAAGATTTTGCTTCCGTCCTCGGCCGGGGAGAGGCAGGAGCGGGCAGCGGCTTCAAATACTCTGGAGCCTACGCCGAGATTGCGGCGGCCATTCGCAAATACATAGCCGCCTGGCCCGTTGCAGTGGAGGAATTCTTCCGCTTGGTGCTGTTCAATTATATCTTCGCAAACTGTGACGCACACCTGAAGAACTTCTCCATCCTCCGTCAAGGCCCGGAATACGTACTTGCTCCGGCCTACGACCTGCTGAACACGCAGCTGCACATCAAGGGCGGCGACTTTGCACTCGACGGAGGCTTGTCTCCGGATATCGTGCCGTCTGACAGATACGCCATCTCCGGGCACCCGTGCAGCTCCGACTTTGCGCAATTTGGCAGCATCATAGGACTAAAGCCTTCCCGCATTGATAAGATTATTAAGCAGTTCAGGCTTCTTCCCGCGGAAGCTGAAACTATGATTACATCATCCCCTCTCCCGATCAAGCGCCAGCGGACCTACATCAGGATCGTAAGAGAACGATTTGCCCGATTCAACAGATAACACACTAGTGTTCGCCAAAAAATGCCCAAGAGAGAGCCGGAACAGAAGGGTAAAAAGCACGACTTCTGGTCCAGGGATAATTAATATAGGAAATAGCTCTAGTCTGCTGAACGGCACCTAATCCATTCCTGAAAGTCCGGAACTCCTCCCACACCTCTCGCGTCAACAAGTACTCTCTAACACGAGCCTCCGGATGGGACCTGAGGTGTATTGCACCATTTTCTGGCCACGCCAAGAAAAAAGGATGAGGGCTTCGGTTGCCAATCTTAGAGATGTGTTTAGGATTGTTTGCATCAATGCATCAAATCCATTTAACCAGTTCATTACATCCTCGAACTGAGGAGGATTAATGTTCATTCTTGTCGGCATATTACTCTATTGTTTTTATAATATTTTGATACTTAGACCATTGAGCATTCGCAACATAGTCATCATAAGCCACGGCCGGCACTTCGATACTCTGCAGTGGGCAAGACTCAAAAGCATCCTCATCCAGACTAGGAGGGATAGTTGGCAGCATCTTGATATGTCGTAACTGACTGTTAGCAAAAGCTTCACTTCTAATCGATTCAACCGACTGTGGTATAATGATCTCTGACAGGGCCGTGGATTCAAAGGCACAGATTGATACTACTGAACACCCCAAAAGGATTTCAGTCGATGACAGTTTTGAGCAACTACTAAACATTCCGTAGCTAATAAAAGATAAAGCCGAGGTTGACTCCAAACTTTTACACTCTCTAAACATTTCGTAGTAGCAAGTATTGTATAATACCGTTGTTGCCGGAAGTTCCGGACAGGAAGTCAAGCTTGTGCACCTGCGAAACATTCCATAATAGCAAGATTCTGCCAACTCTGTCGCCGGAAGCTCAGGACAGGATGTTAAACTTCTGCAAGCGCAAAACATTTCCTTATAGCAAGATTCTGCCAACTCTGTTGCCGGAAGTTCCGGACAGGAAGTCAATCCGCACCCGTCAAACATTCTATAATAGCAAGATTCTGCCAACTCTGTCGCCGGAAGAGCCGGGCAGGAAGTTAAGTTCCTGCAACCATAAAACATTTCCGAATAACACTTTCTTGCTATTATTGTCGCCGGAAGTTCCGGACAGGAAGTTATGCTACTGCACTTATAAAACATTCTATGGTAGCAAGATTCTGCCAACTCTGTTGCCGGAAGTTCTGGACAGGAAGTTAAGCTTGTGCATCCTTGAAACATTTCATTATAGCAAGATTCTGCCAACTCTGTCGCCGGAAGTTCCGGACAGGAAGTTAAGTTTCCGCAATCAGAAAACATTCTAAAATAGCAAGATTTTGCCAACTCTGTCGCCGGAAGTTTCGGGCAGGAAGTTAAGCTTGTGCATTCTTGAAACATTTTCGCATAGCAAGCTCGCGCCATTTTTGTCGACGGCAGCACGGGACAGAAACTAAGGCCCGTGCAACCTCTAAACATTTCTAGATAACAATCTTCTGCCAATTCTGTTGCTGGCAAAACGATTGTTTTATTCGGATGATTTAGCAAGTGTGTATTGCCGTAAAAAAGACGACAAAAGGCAAATGCACCTATTATACTATTCAAGGATTCAAACCTCTCGGAACTTATCAGGCTCATCACATTGCCATAAACATAGCAGTCTGAAGAACAGCTGAAGGTCGTGTATCTGCTGCCTGAACCATACGCATCATTATCCCCTCTAAAGCCTACTATGTCTCCGGCGCTGACCGGAATTGCAATCTCGGCCGATTTAGACTCAGTCCAACCATCACCTCTGTTATATTGTATAGTCAGTTCAAACGTGTTTTTAATGGTAATGGTTCCATCTTGAACTGCTTCAAAGCATAACCCGGTATATCCAGCGAAAGATTCATCTGCTGGATTCCATATATCCACATTCTTATCCACTGTATGCAAGACGCCCAATACTGAGCGCTTGACAGCCTGAGGTTTAATGGAAGCAAATTCTCCGATGGTTGCGCTTCTCTCAAATGTAATGGTAAAGCCTTCTTCGAGCTGGCAAGGAAGAAGTGTCAAATAATAATCTTTTCCAGGTTCAAAAGACTCGCCGTCTGGTAAAGAAAGGCTCACCTCTGTTTGTGGTTCAAGAACTTCTTCAACAAGTGGCTTACCATTATCATCTAATACAATTTTCACTTTACCGGCTAACGCCTCTCCCCTGTTGCCTCTGATCTTTACTCTTTTTATACCTGCATTGGAAAGACTAAACTTGATGCCTCCGCAAATATTCCAGAAAGCAAATTCAAAAGCATTGGATTTTGCGACTGTCGGGAAAACATTGTTGGAAAAGTTTCCAGCAACACCGATTTGGTCGGATGGTATGACTGTTACCACAGACTTACCGTCGCAAGAATTCTCCTCTGAATACGGGTATATCGCCCAGAAGTCTTCACGCTCTCCTGACATTTGGATTGAGCCGGAGAATTTTACTGCCTCGGCAATATTCTCATTCTGAGAGACAAATAAATTGCCTCCTTTCTCTCCTGCACCATAAAAAACACTGATTTCTTCCGCTGCCCCCCACCATACTGAGCCATCATCCAATTTCACTGTTTTAGTACTTGTTCCCAATGACTCTCTAGTTGCATCAAATACAACCGGGAACGTATCAATGCCTAATTTCGGCTTCTCTGCCTCACAGCTACAAATCAGAGAAAAGCATATTATTGCAAATACAAACAACCTTTTCATATCCAATAATGATTAGACGACCCAATCTTCTTCTTCAACGCCCTCGTTCTGACCAAAATCCGGACTCGAGCATATCAATGAATCATAAAACAAAGCCATATAACAATCACATTCAGGAAAAGAGTATGGCAACTTAGTATTGACCCGCATATTCTATTAACTTAATTAGTCCAAGACTTGAGGATTAGCACTAAACAGGAAGTACTCAATCTGCTCAGGAGTAGCGCCATCAATGCCAACTACATTAATTTGCCTCGCATGCTCCAAGTACCACAAAGCAGGATCATTGTTGCGAACCGGATGGAAATCATCAAATGCAGCCATAGCTGAGCGCACACGGCTATCGACAATTACACAGCGCGTTTGTCCTTGAGAAACATTAAAGAAATATAGCAGCTTGCTGATTGTAGATGGCCCGATATGCTGTATTTGATTCAAGCTGTTATACAGTTCAATAAAGTTTGGTTCATCCAGTTCTCGACCCCGGTAAGGCTGAAGGATTTCGGCCATCAATCTAAAGTTTTGTGCCACGTCATCGAAATGTGACCTCAACCCGTTTGGATATCCCCACCAGATAGTCTTAACGACCTTCTCAAACGCATCGTTGCAAGCAAAGATTTCTGCTCGACTTAAAGAATAAGAGCCATCTGGTCTGTGGAATGACTCCACGATAGCTGAAATCTCAGCATCAGCGTTACAAACTCGCTGCCATTTCACAGACAGCCCATTTTTTCGAATTGTGTGCGCCTGTTCATTAGTGGCAATAATGCACGCGCGATAATCAATCAAGAAAGGCATTCTATTTTGTTTAAAATGAACTATCTCCTCGCAAAAATAGTCACCGCAAAGTAGTCTGTCAAGTTCACAATGGTTCATTTGCAGGTGGCTGGCAGGAGTTTACTGAATGTTCTGGACAGAACTTGGCATTTTTTGTCCAGAGAAGGAGGAAACTGGGCTTGGCGGGACAGAAATCTCGTATTTCTGTCCAGTGATACAGTGGGGAGGCTCCTTTGGGACAATTATTGGCGATTTCGGTCCCGGAGATTAGTGAAAGAGCAGATTTGTGACCAATCCCCATCACTTTGTGACGAACGGCCAGAAGATTTTGCTGATTTTTAAAGAGTCGGATGCGTAAAGTCTGTAACTTTGCGCATCCAAAAAACTCATTGAACTATGAATTACTACACATTGACTTCAGCGCAGGAACCGCGCTACGCCTGCATCCTGTTTGACTCAACTTTCAAAGCGATTATTTGCACCCCAGAGAACGAAGACCTTCTTATCGAGATTATCGAACTTTTGATTCCTGGGAAACACATCTCCCACATCACCTTCCTCAACGCCGAGAAGCATGGCTTTGTGGTTTCCGAAAAAAGTGTTAATTTTGACCTGCTATGCAAGGATAACGTCACAGGAGAGGAGTTCTTGGTAGAAGTTCAGAACTCAGACCAAAAGAGTTACCGCGACCGCGTACTGGCTTACGCCACTTACCCCATAAGGGAGCAGCTGGCCACAAAGCTGGCGATGATGAAAGAGCAAGGGCAGAAATTCGGCATGGACTACTCACTCAAGCCCATTTACGTAATCAGCCTCGTGAATTTCAGCTTCGCCCATGAAGACGAAAGAGCTTTGGAAAATGGATACATCAGCCGATACGAATTGCGCAATGAACATAATGCCGAGGTACTGACTCCCAACTTGAACTTCATTTTTCTGGAACTTGACCGACTTAAACTTGGTCCCGACGATTGGTATGAGTGCAATGGGCTTCTTGAGAAGTTTGTTTTTTCCATGAAGTATATGCATAAATTGAGTGATGTGCCGGACAATTTCGAGGACTACCTCCTAGGGAGACTCTTCTTCGCTGCTGAACTTGCTAACATGACAATTGTTGAACGCGAGAATTATGAAAAGAGCATGAGAACCGAACTTGACAGAATCGCAGAGCTTGACTTTGCCCGTGAAGCAGGCAAAGCCGAGGCAAGAGCAGAGGGTCGCGAAGCCGGACTCGCCGAAGGCAAAGCCGAGGGACTCGCCGAAGGCAAGGCCGAAGGGCTGGCGCAAGGTAAAGCCGAAGGGCTGGCGCAAGGCAAGGCCGAAGGGCTGGCGCAAGCTGCGAAGGCAATGCTGGCAGAGAAACTGCCGCCTGCCATCATATCAAAGTGTACCGGCATCCCGGAGGAAAAGCTCAAAGAGCTATAGAATCAAAAACTTATGGTTTTGACGGCTCTGGTGTAGTTGGCATGGCATTCGTGCCACTCATCGAAGCCGTAGTACCAGATACTGCCGTCCCAGAGGCGTTCGCGGTAATAGTAACCGGCGATCTCGTATGGAGTACAGGACCAATAGCACTTGTTTTCTTCCGTCAGAGGCGTATATCCGGCTGCTCGCAACTTTTCGTTCAGATAATAGAAATTGGGCTGAATTACCTTCAGTTCATCAATCGTTGGCATCCTCCATCCTGCGCCGTGGCTTTCGCACCAGTCCCATGAACTCTGCCAAGGCCAGTCGTGAATCTCGTCAACCGACATAAGAAGTGCCTCTCTGCCGCTGTCCGACACTGCAACCACAATCCCCGTGGAACCAGACTCAATTATCTCTCCCAGGGAATACGGAGAGAGTTCGACTATCTCTGTTTCTTCCGGAATATTGTCAATATCCCTGTTGACCGTAACGAACGGTATAGACTGCCCCACGGATATATAAAGTGTCTTGAGGTAATTGGATCCATCGGAACGGTTCTGTTGTACGCAACTCAAGCGCTTCAGAAGAGGATTGTATGAAACATCCAGAGTTGCTATCATATTTCCACGACATTCTAATTCCTCCAATTGTGTATTGGCAGACAAATCAAGCTCTGTCAAATGATTCAACTCGCAAGATAAATCCTTCAGTTTAGTATTATTGGACAGGTCGAGCGACGATAGGTTAGAGCACATACATTGCAAGCCCTCCAACTCCTGACAGCCGGAAACATTCAATTCTCCCGAGAAATGACCACTGTGTGCGATACTTACATATCTGAGTTTTTTGTTTTCAGAGAGGTTTGAAATATTTCGGACTATTCCTCTGAGTTCAAGATTTTCCAAGTCCGGCATACCAGAAACGTCAAAATCATGGAGCTCAGTTCTTTGGTTTTGCGGGAAGTCAATGTTTATATTAACTGCTTTAGTATGAGAAGAAATGTCAGGAATTTCACCTCGGAGATGACAGAATCTGATGGTTCTTAATTCGGTATTCTCAGATATATCAGGATACTCAAGCCATGTCAAATCGAGGTTCAGCACTTCGAGTGCTTTGTTATTGGAGAGATCAATTGTTCCCATCTTAACGCCCAAAGCGCTGTTTTGGCGTATGTCCAACTCCTTAAGTTTAGGATTGTTGCTAACATCAATATACTTCAATGTACCGATAGGGCCCCAGGCATAGTCCCAAGTATCTTTATAAGGGCCGACATAGTAATGCTCTCTTGGCACGCCGGTTGTCTTATCATCCGTTGAATACCACTCCCCGGGGCATTCGATCACCTCCAAATTCGGCATATATTCTATGCCTTTAAGTGACTGTAAGTTAAATTGATTTGAAGGAATGATCCGGATTTCCCTTATCCATTCTGCTTCCCCGTAGCTGATTTCTCCGTCCCGGTCATTGTCATGGTGTTCCACCAGCCAAGCCTTGAATGCCGGGTCCTCCACCGGAATCGGATCACTATCGGCGGCAAGCCTAAAAACACCCTGCTCAGACCTTAATTCCGCACCTCCTGCTGAATAATAAGCGCACCAGGAATATCTAACACCTTGCCGGACATCTGTCAGTTTGGCCTCAAACGACTTGTCCTCAAGCGCACATTCCACCCGCCGCTCCGTGCCTTCTGCGGTGTAAATGAAGCCGCAGGACTCCACCCGGGCGTCCGACAGTTCGCAGCGCAGTACAACCGCCTCCCGTCCCTCGTTTTCAGATGTTATTGACACCACCGACGGCGGAGCAAATTGTCCGCTCTCCTGCGGAAGGCAAGAAAGCGCCATAAATGCGGTGGCTGCCAACACACTACAAGTCATCAACTTGCACCTATTGCCTGCACGGAAAAACATGCAGACAAAAGGTGTAATACCCTGACGGGCAATATGTTGGCCGCCACCCACAGTTAAATCTCGTCGGGGAGAGGGGCGGGTTTGCCGGTGGCGACGACGATGGGCATGACGCCGCCCCAGGTGCGCATCTTGTCAGAGAACACCTTGGAGAGGCGCGCCACGATGTCGGGGTGCTCGGAGGCCACGTTGTGCTCCTCACCTATGTCTTCGCGGAGATTGTACAGCTCAAGAGCCTTGTCGCGGGCGGTGTTGCGGGTGTCGGGGTAGAGTCTTTCGTTACCGGCGACGACGCCCTCCTTGATGCGGTACACCAGTTTCCAGTCACCGACGCGCACGGCGCTAAGGAAGTCAATGTCCTCAAGATCGTATGGTTTCCACTTATGAGGATAGTGGAAAATGAGCGGGCGCTCGGACGAGGGGCCTTCGCCCTCTCCGGTCACGAGCGGCAGAATGCTCTGGCCATCAACATCCTGCACGGCCGTCCAGTCATGTATTCCAGCCATATCCAGAATCGTGGGGAACATGTCCTCGCAGATAACAGGAACATCGCACTTGCCAACCTTGGTCTTGCCGGGCACGCTGATCATCAGCGGAACCCGGATGCCGCCCTCGTAGCATGAGCCCTTGCCCTCGCGGAGAGGCTTGTTCTGGGTGTGAGGGATGCCGCCCTTCTGGGTATTTTCGGAGTTGCCGCCGTTGTCGGTCATGAAGATGATGATGGTATTGTCCGCTATCCCCTTTTCGTCCAGGAAGTCGAGGAGCCTGCCAAGGCTGGCGTCAACTCCCTCTACCAGAGAGGCATACGCCGCCTGACCCTCGTCCATGCCGGCGTCGCGGTACTTCTGCGCGAAGCGCTCGTCGGGCTGGATGGGCGTGTGGGTGGCGTAGCTTGCCATATAGAGGTAGAAAGGCTGTCCCTGCCTGATTGGATAGTCCAGAGCTTTGAAGGCCTCACTGGTGAGAGCGTCTGTTAGATGGGTTTCAGTGCCATAGTATTCCACCAGGTTCTGAACGGCGAAATCGTTCCATCGTTCCTTGGTATTGCCGTAGTTCTGCAGGCCGCTGTAGTCGCGCGGCATGCCGGCCATGGTGCCCGCTATGTTCACGCAAAAGCCATGATTATAGGGATTTACACCGGGCGTGCCGGCAGAGGCCCAATGGGCCTTTCCCACATGAATCGTAAAGTAGCCGGCATCTTTGAGGTACTGCACCAGCGAATTTGCATACTGGGTATAAGGCACCCCGGGCACGGGGCTGATACCGTTGAGATTCCAGTCGGGGCGCGACAGAACGTCCCCCTCGGCTGCGTCACCGCTGCCCTTATGCTCAGCCATCCAGAAACCGCCGCCGGTTGCGTCCGACGGCGTGTCGCGTACCGCTGACGTCCAGTTGGTTATGCGTGTATGGGCGGCATTCATGCCGGTCATGATGCTGGTGCGGGTGGGAGTGGACACGGCGCAGGCATAGGCGTTGCCGAACACGGTGCTGCGCTCGCTGAGCCTCTGCATATTGGGCGTATTGAAGCGCATGTTGTTGGGATAGAGCTGCTCGCCGTACTGGACACTGCTGTCCACCCAGCCGAAGTCATCTACCAGAAAGAACACGATGTTTGGCTGCTGTGCGGCCTTTTGTGAACATGCCGCAAGGGGAAGAAGCGCCGCGGCGCCTGCAAGATGTCTGATCTTCATATAGTAAAGCCTGAGTGTTTCATCCAAAGGTACTTATTATTTGCGAGAAAGGCAAATCCAAGCTATCTTTGCAACAGTATGCAAACACCGAAAGCTCAAAAGGTGGAGCAGATGTTCGATTCCATCGCTCCCGACTACGACCGCCTCAACCACCTCCTGTCGCTTGGCACGGACAAGTCCTGGCGCAGGCGTGCGCTCAAGCAGATAATCACGCCGTCAGCCCCGCAGAAGATCCTGGATGTCGCCTGCGGCACCGGCGATTTCAGCATTGCCATAGCAAAAGCCGCGCACCCGCATTCCCGGATAACAGGAGCCGACCTCTCACAGGGGATGCTTGACATCATGCAGAAGAAAGTGGCAAAAGAAGGCCTCCAGAAGCAGATTTCGACAATGCGGTGCAACTGCGAGAACCTTCCGTTCGAAGACTCTTCCTTCGACCGCGTGACCATAGCATTCGGCATCCGCAACTTCGAGCACAGGGAGGCGGCGCTGCAGGAATTCGCGCGCGTGCTCAAGCCCGGAGGGAAGATAGTGATCCTAGAACTGTCCGTGCCTTCAAAGCCCTGGCTCAAAAGCCTTTACAACTTTTATTTCACCAAGATACTGCCCGTCATCGGCGGCCTCGTGTCCGGCAACAAAGGGGCTTACCGATATCTGCCGGCATCGGTCCTCAACTTCCCCGGACCGGAAGCATGGTGCGCCACAATGCAGGACTGTGGCTGCCGCAACGTAACCCACAAGGCTTTCACTTTAGGCATCTGCCGTATGTATACCGGGACGAAATGACCATAAAATCCTGCCTCCGATCAATGCGCCTGCGCACCCTGCCCCTGTCTCTTTCGGGCACGGTCATGGGAGTCTGCGCTGCAGCGACCATAGTGCCGCAGCTGTCCCGCGGCACCTGGCTCATCTTCCTTACCACCGCCCTGCTGCAGGTGCTTTCCAACCTCAGCAACGAGCTTGGCGACAACCTGCACGGCACCGACACGGCCGACCGCCAGGGCATACGCTATTCGCTCCAGGACGGAGAGATGACCATAAAGGAAATGAGAATCCTCATCGCTGCCGCCGCCGTCCTGTGCTGCATCAGCGGCCTCGCAATGGTGTGGCTGTCGTTCGGCACACTGCTTGCCACCGAACCGGTATTGCTCCTGCTTCTGGGAGCCGCGGCCATCTGGGCGGCAATGCACTACACCCTGGGCAAGAATCCCTATGGCTACCGGGGCCTTGGCGACGTGTTCGTGTTCATCTTCTTCGGACTGGTTTCCTGCTGCGGCGCCTGCTATGTGAGCGCTCACCAGGCGGGACTCGCAGAAGTGCTGAAGGCCTCCCTGCCGCCTGCCTGCAGCATAGGTCTTTTCAGCGTAGGCGTGCTGAATGTCAACAACATAAGGGACGCCGCTACAGATGCTGCAACCCGCACCACCACAGCCATACTCCTGGGCGGACGGAGGGCACGCATCTACCACACCGCGCTCATCTCCATCGGCTGGTGCATCATGATCATCTTCTCAGTCATAAACACCGCAGGAGCCGGAGCGCTGCGCTGGCTGTACGTCCTTACCCTTCCCCTTTACATCCTGCACCTCAAAGGAGTCTGGACACGGGAGGGACGGGCACTGGACCCGATGCTCCCCATGCTCGTACTGAGCACTTTCGGCTTCAGCCTTCTGGGAGGACTCGGGCTACTGCTGAACCTTTTCCAGTAATTCCATGGGAATGTGGGCGGTGGCTATGGCGGCGACGCCTGAGATCGTGACCACCAGCCTGCGGTCCTTGCGGATGCGCTTGATATATCCTTCCGCTCCTTTGAAGGGGCCGTCGGTAACCCTAACCAGGTCTCCTTTCTGATAAACCGAAGGGTCATCGCCAAGGAATTCGAAGCCGGATGCGCCTGCAGAAGTAACGATCCTGAATATCTCCACCTCGCGGTCCGGAATCGGAAGCGGCACGCGCGTGACGCGGTCGATGTACACATAGAAGCGGTTGTACTCCGTCTGGCGCAGGAGACTTATGCACTGAAGGGTTGTATGGATAAAGATGTATGCCGGCATGAGAGTCTGCGCATAGTACTCTAATCCCCGTTCTTCCAGCATGTCCTTGACAGCCTCCGTACGGTTCCAGAATACCCTTATGGCATACCATTTCAATACTTCCTCCATGGTGTTTCAAAGGTAGGAGTTTTTTCTTATCTTTGCAAAAATGCGCAAAGTATGAGAGTCTCAAGGATAACCGCCGGCATAGGCGCCCTTGCCGCACTGAGTGCCTGCACGTCCGGTGGCCAGCAATCACAGCCAAACATCGTATTCTTCTTCGCAGATGACATCGGCACCGAATGCTTCGGATGCTACGGAGGCGTGGAGTACGAGACGCCCCACATCGACTCCCTCGCAAGGCAGGGCATACAGTACATGAACATGAACGCCCAGCCGCTCAGTTCGCCCACGCGGGTGCAAGTGATGACAGGTCAGTACAACGACCGCAACTACGTTGCATTCGGCTACATGAACCAGGACGAACAGAGCTTTGCAAGGCTCGCAAAAGACGCAGGCTACAGCACCGCCATCGTGGGCAAGTGGCAGCTCGGTCGCAGCCGGGCCATGCTTCCCGCCCTTGGTTTCGACGAGTCCTTCTGCTCGCAGGTCGAGATGTACAACGAGAGCCGCGGGCCCCGGCAGACGGACCGCTACGCCAACAGCATGTGGGACAACAACGGCAAACGCTACGATTTCGCAATCTACGGCCCCGACGCAGCCCAGGACTATGCCTTCGACTACATAGACCGCAAGGCGGCCGAAGGTCAGCCCTTCCTGCTGTATTTCACCGAGCCCCTGGTGCACACCCCGCATACCACTACCCCGGACACGGACATCTGGGACGACCTCTACGACAGCCGCTTCACGGCCGGCGCCGACACGGCATACTTCCGGCACATGGTACGCTACATGGACAAACAGGTCGGAGCCATGGTCCGGAAACTTAAAGACAAAGGGCTGTGGGACAACACCGTATTCATATTCGCATCGGACAACGGAACATCCACCCGCATCCTGTCCAAAACCGCCGACGGCAAGGAGATCCGGGGCGGAAAAGGCGAGCCCAACTACCTCGGCACACACGTCCCACTCATCATCACCTGGGGAGACAAATTGGCAGGACGGGTGAGTGAGCACCTTGTGGACATGACCGACATACTGCCCACCATGGCAGACATCATGGGCGCGGGGATTCCCGAAAACTGGGTGCTGGACGGCGTGAGCCTGTACCCCGAGCTTCAGGGCCGTGAGCCCAATCCCAAAGATCTGGTGCTCATACACTTCAATCCTCTTTGGCCCACCACCCCGTCGCCCAAGGCCTCCCGCTACGCCCTGGACGACGACTACGCCTATTTCTGGGACGGACGCATCTACAACTACCGCGAAGATCCGGCCTTCACGAGCCCCTTGCATTGGGACAGCGCACCCGCCGAGCTTCGTGAGCGCCTCGCTCCCCTCAAGGCCAGGGTAGACCAGATTCCCGATTTCTACCCTGACAAGCCCGGAGCTCCACGGCGCTTCCCCTACAAGACTTTCTACGACTTTGCACCTCCGCAGAATCCGTTCTAAAAACCAAATAAAACATGAAACTGCATACGCACCTCCTTGCAGCAGTCTTTGCCGCTGCGTTATGTTCCTGCAACGGCCCCGGGTCCGGCGCAGGGATTCCATACGATGAACTCTCCCCCCTGACGGCAGATGAGCTCTGGACCGTATTCTGCAACATGCCCGAATCCGTACTACCGGAATACCTGAAAGAGCCAGGAAACCGGGCCGGCTTCCGCACCAAATTTACCGAAATGCAGGACGGAGTGCTCGGCGACGGCGAAGGCTTCATGGACAGATGGGCCAAATCGGACAACTCCATCTACTGGAGCGATTATTTCACCCAGCCCGACGACTACGACTGGTCTGCCCATGAGGACGATCAGTCCGTCCATCCTTACATAAACTTACATGCATATCAGGGAACGGACAATGCCGAGGTCTTCGTGGTCCTGGAGCGCGGCTCGTTTGCCGACGACAATTACAACAAAGAACCTGACAAATACTTCTGGTACAATAAGGAGAGCGGCAAGTTCAGTCCCGCCAGCCTCAAACTGGACAAGCCGTACACCGAGTCCGACCTTACTGAAGATCCCCTGCTGCTCTATGGAAGCGAAAACCTCTTCTACGCCATCCAGGACAAACATTACTATCCTGTCTACGGCGACAGAGGCTTCCAGGTATTCATTGATGACGTGGGCATGAGCGGCGTCAAGTATGAGTGGAACGGCAATTCCTTTATTCGCAAAACGGGCGAGAGCTCCATGTGCCTCTACAATTACGGCTTCGGAAGCAGTATCTCAATGGGCGGCCCGGTCCCCTTCTCCGTCCCGGGATACAAAACTGAAGAGGCCTCGGTAAGCGGCCCGTTCGAAACTTTGTACAATCTGGTCAAGGACGGCGAAGAAGAGCCCACGCTTGTTTTCCACGCCGACCCCAGCATCAACATCACCGGCATCGAAGTGTGCAGCCCGAGGTATTCCAACGTCTACGGCATACATCCCGGCATGCCCGTGAGCGAGTTCATGCAAATAGTCGCAGGCATCAACGCGGACTATGACGAGCCCACCTATACTTCGATAGTAGAAGGAGACATCTTCATAGAAATCTACACCGGATTCGACGAGGATTTCGTTTACAAAGTAAGAAAAGACGAATACCTGGGCGGCGAGCAGTTCAGGCCAGACGCCAGAATCGCCCGCGTAATGCTTACTAATGCAGTAGGTTAATGGCATCGTGGCTTAAAAAATATACCGAATCCAGCCTTGTGCTGCGCATACTTTGCGGTCTCATCGTGGGTGCGGTCCTGGGACTGACGCTTCCGCAGTGGAAAGGCATAGGGATACTTGGAGAACTATTCGTTAACGCACTGAAGGCCATCGCGCCCGTGCTGGTGGCTTTCCTGGTGGCGTCATCTATATCCAAGGCACAGGGAGGACTGGGGCCGCGGTTCCGGACAGTGATCATCCTGTATCTGACCGCCACCCTGGTGGCTGCGGCGGTGGCCGTCGCCGGCAGCTTCATGTTCCCGGTGACCATGAGCCTGCAGGAAGGTGCGCAGGGCTCTGCTCCCGGCACACTTACCGACATTTTCAAGAACCTTCTTGGAAATATGGTAATGAACCCGGTCTCGGCAATTGCAAAAGCCAATTATATAGGCATTCTGTTCTGGGCGGTGATTCTGGGTTTCGGGCTCAAACTGGCGGCCGGAGAAGGTACAATCAAATTCATAGCCGATGTCGCCGACGTGCTCACCCTTACCGTGAAATGGATTATCCAGTTCGCTCCCTTCGGAGTGCTGGGCCTGGTGTTCACTGCTGTATCGGAAAGCGGGCTGGAGATCTTTACAGTCTACGGCCGCCTGCTCCTGCTGCTGGTCGGCTGCATGCTGGTTAGCGTATTGGTTTTCAATCCGTTGATATCATTCATAGCCACGGGACGCAACCCTTATCCGCTGCTCTTCACCTGTCTCAAAGAGAGTGGCCTCAACGCTTTCTTCACCAGGTCTTCTGCCGCCAATATCCCCATCAACATGGAGCTGTGCCGTAAACTGGGAATAGAAGAGGATTTCTATTCAGTCAGCATTCCGCTTGGCGCCACCGTAAACATGAACGGAGCGGCGGTAACCATAACCGTCATGACTCTGGCAACGGCAAATACGTTGGGAATAGAAGTGTCTTTCGCCTCTGCCCTGCTGCTCAGCGTGCTTGCCACTTTGGGCGCCTGCGGCGCTTCCGGCGTGGCCGGCGGGTCGCTGCTGCTCATTCCCATGGCGTGTTCGCTCTTTGGCATCAGCAACGACATCGCAATGCAGACCGTCGCCGTAGGATTCATAATCGGTGTGATCCAGGATTCGGTAGAGACTGCAGTGAATTCCAGCGGCGACGTCTTCTTCACCGCCACCGCCGAACGCCGCGTCACAAAGAACAAGATGTAATCGAAAAAATCCGTAACTGCGGATGCAGTTACGGATCTATTTGAGAATCTTTAAGTCCAAGGAAATACAAGATTCCGTCAAGTCCTATCGTCGACAGATTCTGGTCGGCCGTAGCCTTGACCTTGGGTTTGGCGTGGTAGGCGATTCCGAGGCCGGCGAGGCCCAGCATGGGAAGGTCGTTGGCACCGTCGCCCACCGCCACAGCCTGCTCCAGGTGGATATTCTCAACCTGGCACAGCAGCCGCAGGAGCTCTGCCTTGCGTGCTCCGTCAACCACCTCGCCCAAATATCGGCCGGTCAGTTTTCCGTCCACTATTTCAAGCTCGTTGGCATAAACGTAGTCGAATCCGAACTTCATCTTGAGATAGTTGCCGAAATAAGTGAATCCTCCCGACAGGATGGCGGTCTTGTAACCCACCATCTTAAGTATCCTCATCATCCTCTCGAGCCCCTCGTTGTAGGGCAGCGTGTGCGCGATTTCCTCCATCACATCCTCACTCAGGCCCTCCAGGAGGGCCACCCTGCGGCGAAAACTCTCTTTGAAGTCTATTTCGCCGCGCATGGCAGACGCCGTAATGGCCTTAACCTGCTCCCCTACTCCGTGCCTTTCCGCGAGCTCGTCTATGCACTCCGTGCCTATGAGGGTCGAATCCATATCGAAGCATATCAGGCGGCGCGAACGGCGGTAGATATCGTCTTTCTGGAAAGAAATGTCCAGGCCCGAGCCGGAACGCGACATAAGTTCCCGCTGGAAGGCGAGCCTTCCGTCCTGGGTAAGCTGCCCGCGGATGGAAAGCTCGATGCAGGATTTGCCGCCGGGGTTGTCCAGCGGCATACGGCCCGTGAGACGTTTGATGGCGTCGATATTGAGGCCGTGCGCGGTTATGATGGAAGATACCTCGGCAATCTCGCTGGCAGTTACTTCGCGCCCGAGCAGAGTGACTATATAGCGGTTCCTGCCCTGCCTGGCCACCCAGGCGTCGTACTGGTCACGTTCTATGGGAGTAAAACGAATCTGGACGCCAAGACGCGACGCTTCAAAGAGCAGGTCCTTCATTATGAAGCCCGACTGCTCGGTGGTAGTCTTGAACAAAATGCCAAGTACCAGCGACTTGTGGATGTTTGACTGGCCTATGTCGAGGACGAAGGCATCGTAGCGTGCCAGAACGCCCATCAACGCAGCTGTGAGACCCGGCTTGTCGTCACCAGAGATGTTTACCTGGATAATCTCTACCATCAGCTACAGTCCTATGGTCTTGAAAAAGTCGTTGCCCTTGTCGTCCACCAATATGAATGCAGGGAAATCCTCGACGCGGATTTTCCATATTGCTTCCATGCCGAGTTCCGGATACTCCACGCACTCGATACTGCGTATGCAGCTCTGCGATAGGACAGCAGCAACACCGCCGATGGTGCCCAGGTAGAATCCGCCGTGCTTGAGGCAGGCGTCGGTGACAGCCTTGGAGCGGTTGCCCTTGGCAATCATCACAAGGGATGCCCCATGATCCTGGAATTCATCCACATACGGGTCCATACGGTTGGCAGTGGTGGGACCCATCGAGCCGCAAGGATATCCCTCCGGGGTCTTGGCGGGTCCGGCATAAAGTATAGGATGGTCCTTGAAATAGTCGGGCATGCCTTCGCCTGCGTCCAGACGGGCCTTGAGCTTGGCATGGGCTATGTCGCGGGCCACGATGATGGTCCCATTAAGATTCACGCGTGTGCCTACAGTGTACTTGGTGAGTTCTGCGCGCACTGCATCAATACCCTTGTCCAGGTCTATCTCGATGCCCTTGGGGCCTTCGCCGGGACGGCGGAATTCTTCGGGGATGAGTTCCGAAGGGTTGGTGTCCATCTTCTCGATCCATACGCCGTCGGCGTTGATCTTGGATTTGATATTGCGGTCGGCACTGCAGCTTACTCCCATTCCGATAGGACAGCTGGCACCGTGACGGGGCAGACGGACCACACGGATGTCGTGGGCCATGTATTTACCTCCGAACTGAGCGCCGAGGCCGATTTTTTGAGCCTCCTTGAGAAGTTTCTCTTCCAGGTCGATGTCGCGGAACGCACGGCCGGTCTCATCGCCGGTGGTGGGCAGGCTGTCATAGAACTTGATGCTTGCGAGCTTGACGGTAAGGAGATTCTTCTCCGCCGACGTTCCGCCGATTACGAAGGCTATATGGTAGGGAGGGCAGGCTGCCGTGCCCAGCGAGCGCATCTTCTCCACCAGGAAGGGAATGAGTGTTCCCTCGTTCTGGATGGTGGCCTTGGTCATGGGATAGAAATAGGTCTTGTTGGCGCTGCCGCCGCCTTTTGCCACCATCACGAAGCGGTACTCGTCGCCCTGGGTGGCCTCGATATCTATCTGCGCCGGGAGGTTGCACTTGGTATTCACCTCATTGTACATATCCAGAGGAGCGTTCTGGCTGTAGCGAAGGTTCTCCTGGGTGTAGGTATTGAATACGCCGCGGCTCAGGGCCTCTTCGTCTTCGAAGTCAGTCCAGACATGCTGGCCTTTCTCTCCGTGGATGATGGCGGTGCCGGTATCCTGACAGAAAGGAAGGACGCCCTTGACAGAAGTTTCGGCATTGCGAAGGAACTGCAGGGCCACGTATTTGTCGTTGTCGCTGGCCTCGGGATCCTTGAGGATGGCCGCCACCTGCTCGTTGTGGGCGCGGCGGAGCATGAACTGACAGTCGTGGAAAGACTGCTGGGCGACCAGCGTGAGTGCCTCGGGCGACACTTCCAGGATGGTCTTGCCGCCGCAGCCGCAATGTCCGCCGAGTTTTGTGGTCTTAACGAGTTTCTCCGAATCCGGAATCTTGTAATACTCTGTGGTATCGGGCCCAAGCTGGAACATGGGCGCATACTTAAATTCTGCCATATCTTATTGATTCATTAAATATTCTTTCATGAAGGCGTTAAGGTCGCCGTCCAGGACGCCCTGGGTGTCGGCGGTCTCGTAGCCCGTGCGCAGGTCCTTGACCATGCGGTAGGGGTGCAGCACATAGGAGCGGATCTGGCTTCCCCACTCTATTTTCTTCTTCTGGCCTTCGAGCTCCGCCTGCTTTTCCTGGCGTTTTTTGAGTTCGATGTCGTACAGGCGGGATTTGAGGATGAGCAGCGCACGCTGGCGGTTGTCCTGCTGGGAACGGGTTTCGGTATTCTCGACGGTGATGCCTGTAGGAAGGTGCCGCACGCGGACGCCGGTTTCCACCTTGTTCACGTTCTGGCCGCCATGGCCGCCGCTGCGGAATGTATCCCACTCGATGTCTGAAGGATTGATCTCTATGTTGATGCTGTCGTCCACCAGGGGATATATGAACACGCTGCTGAAGGTGGTCTGGCGCTTGCCCTGGGCATTGAAGGGGGATATGCGCACCAGGCGGTGCACGCCGGATTCGCCCTTCAGGTAGCCGTAGGCAAAGTCTCCCTCGAACTGTATGGTACAGGACTTTATACCGGCCTCGTCGCCCTCGATAAGCTCGGTGGTGGTCATCTTGTAGCCGCTGCGCTCGCCCCAGCGGATATACATGCGCATGAGCATCGCGCTCCAGTCGTTGGCCTCAGTGCCGCCCGCTCCGGAATTTATGGTGAGCACGGCTCCCAGGTTGTCGCCTTCTGCCCCGAGCATGTTCTTGAGCTCAAGGTCTTCCACCGACTTTACGGCCGCGACGTAGGCGGCGTCGGTTTCAGGACTGTCCGGCTCAAGCTCGAGCAGAACGCCCAGGTCCTCGACTTCACCCTTTACCTTATCGTAGGCTGTTACCCAGGACTTTACCGAGTTGATACCCTTGAGGAAAAGCTCGGCCGCCTTGGGGTCGTCCCAGAAATCAGGCTCATGTGTGCGGGCCTCTTTGGATGCCACTTCAGAGCGGCGGGAATCGATCTTGAGATATTTGTGAAGCGCTTCGACGCGAAGTTCCAATTCTTTGACTTGTTCCTGGCTGATCATAGACTACAAATATAACAATTTTTCAGATAAGCCCGGCGTCACGTCCGAATGCGATGATATAATCGGCCGTCTTGTCTATGCCGAGAATCGAAGAATCCACGCAGAGGTCGTAATTGGAAGCGACACCCCAGTTGTCCCCCATCGTAATGAGGTCGTAGTAGTCTTTCCGGCGACGGTCTTGACGGCGTATAAGGTTGCCGGCCTGCTCCGGCGTAATCCCCTGCCGCTGCGCCACGGCGGCTTTGCGTACCTCCAGCGGAGCCGTTACGAATACGTCCAGGGTTTTGAGGTCGCGCAGCACATAATCGGAAGCGCGTCCGACGAATATCGCACTGCCGTGCATGGCTATTTCCATGATGGTTTCGCTCTGCACCCGGAACAGTTCGCCCTCTCCGAGCATGCCCCGCGTAAAGCCGCTGTATGTGGGCGATCCCAGCAGCCCGCCGAAGCCCATGCCAAGTCCCGGACGTTCGTCTTTCTGTTTTATATAGTCTGCACTCAGACCGCTCTTCTCGGCGAATTTGATTAGAAGTTCGTTGTCATATACGTCTATTCCAAGCTTCTGCCCGAGAGCCACCGCCACGCTGTGGCCTCCGCTCCCGACCTGGCGGCCGATATTGATTAGAATCCTGTCCATATTATTGCACTTCACTGCCAAGCGAGGATGCGTCGTCCCCGTCCTTGAGGCGGTTGAACTTACGGAAAAGTCTTATGATAAACACCACCGACACTATTACGCTCAGCATGTCGGAGATGGGGAAACTTATCCAGACTCCCTCTTCACGCAGCCACAGGGGCAGCAGGTAGATAAGGGGAAGGAGGAAAATCAGCTGCCGCGACAACGAAAGGAAGATGGAGATCTTGACCATGCCAAGGCACTGGAAAAGATTGGAAGTCACCATTCCGAAGCCTACCAGGGCAAAGCCGCAGTTCATCAGCCGAAGGCCCCGGGAGGAGAGCCTCACAAGCTCGGGGTCGTTAGTAAAAAGACGCACGGCCGCCTCAGGTATGAGAACCGAGATCAGGAAGCAGATTCCGGTCACCAGCACTTCCCATTTGGCGGTAAGCGTAAATACGCTTTTAACCCTGGAATACTGCCTCGCGCCGTAGTTATAACCGGCGATAGGCTGCAGGCCCTGGTTGAAACCCATGCATATCATGGCGAAAAGCATGGTGATACGGTTGACTATGCCATAGGCCCCGATGGCCAGGTCGCCGCCGTACTTGCGCAGCTGCTGGTTGACGAAAAGCGCCACAAGGCTGGCGGCGCAGTTCATGAGGAAAGGGCCCACTCCTATGGCAAGCGACTGCTTGGCTATACGCCAGTCCAGCTGGAACAGCGGCTTGTTGAAATGCAGGAACCGCTTTTTGTCCGCAAGGAACTTTAAGGTGTAGGCAAGCGCGAGCAGCTGGCAGATGACAGTGGCGAGCGCCGCGCCCTTGATGCCGAGCCCGAGGCCGAAGATGAATATCGGGTCCAGTATGGCGTTCGAGATGACCGTGAACAAGGTAAGGCCCATGGCCGTGTTCGGATGACCGGAACACCGTATTATGCCGTTGAAACCATGCATCAGATGGGCGAAAGTATTGCCCAGCAGGATGATGGTCATATAGTCCCTCGCAAAGGGCAGCGTGAGCTCGCTGGCGCCGAAGAAATACAGTATCGGGTCCAGGAAGGAAAGCGCCAAGACGGTGAACACGATACCCAGTATCGTATTGAGGGTAAGGGCGTTGGAGAGCACCTTGCCGGCGGCTTCATAGTTGCGCTGGCCGAGGAGGATGGAGATCAGCGTCATGGACCCTACGCCCACCAGCGTGCCGAGGGCGATGCTGATGTTCATCAGGGGGAACGTGACGGCGAGTCCTGAGATGGCGTAAGGCCCCACGTCGGGGATATGCCCGATGTAGATGCTGTCCACCATATTGTAAAGCGAAGCCGCCGTTTGGGCTATTATGCCCGGAACGGCGTACTTCCTTAGGAGCGAACTGATTTTTTCTGTGCCCAGTTCCAGAGGGGCGGAATAGGTGTCCGCCATATTACTCCGGCTTAGCCACTATCTGAATATCGAATCGCAGCGGAGCGTAGGCGGGAATAGTCTCGCCGGAGCCGCGGTAACCGTAGCCAAGGGGCGAATAGAATACTCCGGTGCCCTTCTCGAAGGACTTCATCTGCCACAGCATACGGGCGAAGCCTTTGATGATGCTGTTGTCGTCCATTTTCGTTTCCGACCAGGAACTACCGTAACTCACAGAGACGGGAGAATAGCTGCGGCTGGACGAGAACACGCCGTGGTATATGGCGGTATCACGTATGTTGGTGTCGAACACATGACCGTTGAGCAGCCGCCCTATATAATTGATATACACAGTAGTATCCTTGAGTTCCACGGCATCAGAAGGGGCCTCTTCGCGGATATAGTACAAGCCGTGCGTACCGGAGCTGTCGGCCTTGGCCTTTTTGGCGTCGGTTCCGTATTTTCCGGCATAATTGCGAACAATATAGCGGCTTATGGAATCCAGTTCCCAGTCGTTTACATAGTTGAACGCCTCCACCAGCTCCACATCGTAGATACTGTTGCTTCCGTTTTTGTCCTGGGAGGCCGAAAGGTACTCGTCCAGGGTGTTGAAACGCTCGAAGGTCATGAGCCACGAAGGAATGACCACCTTGCGTCTACCGCCTGGACGCATGCCCTTTATAATGTCCTCGAGTCCGGCATAGATACCTTTGGCATACCATATTTCCGGTCCGTAGTAATCGGCCTCGTCATACAGGCCAAGCTGCTGGGCCAGACGGGCGGAGGTAGAGCCGCTGATGTTGCCGTAAAGGTCGGTCATCGTGTAGTTTACGCGAAGGTAGAGCGAATCTTCAAATTCGCCTACAGGGGTGCCGGAGCCCTCTTCTTCTTCGAGGATCCATGCTCCGAGGCCGGTTTGGGTCCACAGGTACTCGGGGTGCTTTTCTTTCTGGACATGCACCCATGCCTCCAGGTAGCGCCTGGAAGCATCGGTAGTCTTAGATGCGGGTGTTTGTGCACAGCCTGCAAACAGCAATGCGGCAAGGGCTGCAAATATGGTGAATCTCTTCATTTGTTTCAATTGACGGTGTTGTTTTCCTGCATGAATCGTGCCGCCACCTCCCTCAGGTATTCTGCGGCTGCAGACGTGTCGGGGATATCGTCCGGAATTAATATTTTGCCTCCGGATGCCTGCTCGTGCCCGCCTCCGTGGAAACACCGGACGGCAAGACTGCGGGCGGACACGCCGCGCTTGGAACGGAGCGACACCCTGAAACGGCCCTCGTCTTCCCGTGCGAGGATGCTCAGACGGACATCCTTGACAGCCAGGGGCATGTTTACAAAGCCCTCGGTTTCGCCGTCGGCCAGGCCGTGACGCTCAAAGAAAGACTGCGGCAGTACCGTTACCGCGGCTCCGCAAGGAAGGATTTCCATGTACGAAGTAAGGAAATCCCCCTGGGCGGCGAGACGGTTTGGACGCTCGCTGAAGTAGATGCGGTCGATAAGGTCGTCCCTGTCCACTCCGGCGGCCAGCAGTTCGGAGGCCATGCGGAGCGTTCCGGGGTATACCGAATTGGCGAAGTTGTTGGTATCGGTGGTCATGCCTGTCATCAGGGCGCGAGCCGCCTGCATCGGGAGCCTCGAAGCGTCATGATCGATGTCCGGCATTTCCAGAAGGACCGTATACAGCAGTTCGCACGCGGAAGACACCGCAGTTGAACTGAAGCAGAGGTCGAACTCGTCGGTGGAGGGCCCTTCGTGGTGGTCCACCAGCACCTTGCGTGCAGGGCACGACTGGAGTTTCTCCGCGATTCCTTCCGCCCTGGACATGGTGTTGAAATCCAGGCAGATCAGAAGGTCCGTGGAGGCCAGGCGCGCAGCCGCCTCGGCCAGGGCGTCACAGGCTACGGTCAGATTGCAGCCATCAAGCACAAAGCCGAGCGAAGCCGGGACGGCGTCGGGGAGAATGACCGCCGCATCCTTGCCCCTGCACCCGCGCAGGTAGGCTGCGGCAGCGGCACAACTGCCGGCCGCGTCCCCGTCCGGGCGGGCGTGGCTGACCAGAGTTATGCATGATGCGGAGTCTATCCAGGCGCTCAGTACAATGGCTTTTTCTCGCGTTTTCACGATGCAAATTTAAGAATAATATTGCATTTCATAAATCATTTTTATAACTTTGTCCGACTTTGGATACAAATAAAAAAACATAAAATGAACAAAGCATTAAAGATCGTTCTGGAGATTCTCCTCTTCATTGGAATCGTGGCTCTTGTCTATGCCATTTACAGCAGCATCATGAAGCCTGTCAACTTCAACAAGCAGAAGGAAAAGCGCGAGGCCGTCGCCATCCAGCGCCTCAAGGATATCCGTACGCTGCAGGTAGCATACAAGAGCGTCAACGGCAAATTCGTCTCCACAATCGACTCCCTCAAGAACTTCTACGAGAACGGCAAGATGGCCGTCGTCATGCAGATCGGTTCCGCCGATGACTCCATAGCATGGGCACACACCGAAAAGGTAAAGAAGGCCAACCGCAAGATCACCCCCGAGAAACTCCTCGAAATGTACGAGGCCGGAGACAAGAACCTCGTCTTCTCGGTGGTAACCCAGATTCCCGTCAAGGATACCCTCTTCAACAACAGGGAAGACTTCAACATCGACTCCCTCAAGACCATCCCCTTCTCCGGCGGCCAGCCCATCGAGATGACTGCTGAGACACACATGGTATCCGGTGTTCCAGTGCCCCTGTTCGAGGCCAAGATGCCCTACAAACTCCTTCTCAAGGGCATGGACAACCAGCTCAGGATCAACCTGGACGCCGAGCGCAAGGACCAGAACAAATACGAAGGTCTGCAGGTCGGCAGCGTTACCGCACCTAACAACAACGCCGGCAACTGGGAGTAGCAGCGGTGTTCACCCTCGTACCCGTAAACTTCTTCGACCCTGCCGCCGCACGTGAGGTTCTGTCCGATGTTGCGCAGCTGAAAAGTACAGACGAAGTCAAGTACGAGCAGGTGCCCCAATACGGCGCAGTTCTGATATATGTTTCCGGAGGGCCCGGCGAGGGCCTTCCGGAGATTTTTTATCTCCTCCGTGACCTTCCTTCCTGCAAGGAATACAACAAATTGCTCTGCAGCTGGCAGGACGGCATCCTCAGCATGGCCGTCGCCCAGGGCAAGAGCCTGCTGCTCGCCAACTGTTACGAGGCTCCCGACTTCACCACTGCCCAGTATTACATATATTCGGCCCTCAAGTCCCTTCAGCTCAACCCGGAGGTCACCACAATCCATTTCAAGCACACCCTTCCGGAAGAGTACCAGCTGTCGCTGTACCGCTACTTCAAATCCGTTGACTGCAAATGAGAATCATCGGCGGCCGCCTGAAGGGCAAGACAGTACTTCCTCCCATGGGCTATAAGGCAAGGCCCACTACCGATTTCGCACGCGAGGGTCTGTTCAACATCCTGGACAATGAATACGAGTTCGAAGACCTAAAGGTCCTCGACTTGTTCGGTGGTACTGGTATGGTGGCGTTCGAGTTCGCCTCCAGGGGGGCGGGACACGTCTGGAGCGTGGAGATGTCAAGGGAGAATGCCGCTTTCATAAAGCGGGAGGCATCCAGGCTCGGTCTGGACAATGTCACCGCAGTACACACCAACGTCTTTGACTTTCTCCCCATCTGCCGGGAAAAGTTCGATATCATCTTTGCCGATCCGCCATACGCACTCGAAGGTCTGGACGGTATCCCGGACAAGGTCTTGTCCAGAGACTTGCTGCACCCCGGAGGCTATTTTATTCTCGAGCATGGCGGCGAATACTCCTTCAAGGAGCACCCCGCCTTCGTCAAAGAACGCAGCTACGGACGCGTCCACTTCAGTTTCTTCTCCGTCCCGGAATAAATCCTCACTCCCCGGCCCCCCTCCTCGCCCCAACGCCGGTCATTTCATAGCTCCGGAGCCATCTGCCCCCGAAACCCTCAGCTCCCCCGCCCGCCGAGCAGCCCCCAAAACTCCGCCGAGACTCCCGACGTTGCACCGCATGAACCACCGTACAAGCCACTGACAAGCCATCGACGAGCTACCAACGAACCACTGACGAGCCCTTCAAACATCCGTACGTTTTTCGCAACACGCTCACAATCAATCCCTTACACATTATCCCAGGGGAGATTGCCCCCGGGATGTTTTGGCATATACCAGAGAATCAATCACTTACGAATAACGCTCTTGAACGCTTGTAGTGATGCTTTATTTTTGTATCTTGCGAAAAACTTGACTATGGGAACTAAAAAAAGGATTTTCATGAGCGGTGCCTACAACCACTGCTACCAAAACACTAAAGAAGGGCATCTTCTTTTCTATGATGCTATTGATCACTTGGTTCATTTCTCTATCGTTTGAATCTGCGCAAGTCGTTACAACATCAGGTTTGTCTCACTCTGTCAAATGCCCGACCACGTGCACGAAGGCATCATCGCTGAGAATATGGATGATCTATCTAATTATAAAAGAGATAGTTCCAGCATTTTTGTCCGCTTCGGGCAGGCCCCAAACTGCAAAATGGGCCCTATATTTAACATGCATTATGGAAGCGCCGTAAAAAAAGACTTGAAATCCATCCGGACAAACATTATCTATTTAGGCAACAATCCGGTTGAAAGGCAGCTATGCAGGAAAGCGGAGGATTACCGATGGAATTATCTGGCATATGCAAATAATGACCATCCTTTTTCTGAACCTCTTATAATCAGGAAGGCTTCGGCGGAGATGAAAAAGGCCATAAAAGAAATAAAGGGCACACAGGATCAGCAAAAACCTCTTTCCCGCACAATTCTGAAGCGTCTCTTCCGCCCTCTCAGCCACAAAGAGCGCCTTCAGTTGATTGACTTTATCGTATGTTGCTATTCAGTAATCGATTACACATTTGCCGAGTCACTTTTTGGCTCGCATGACAACATGATTCAGTCAATGAAATATAATACTGGCAGCGAATACGACATCAAAGAAGTATTCGTCGGCAGAAACGATTTGTGCTATGAACAGATCACCAACTGGCTGAAGCGAACCTTGCTTTTTGAAGACGTTCATGACGTATTTGCGTTGAGCAAAGAGGATCGCGGAGATCTATTGCTGAGGATATATCGTGAGACAAATATCCATCCAAAACTTATAGCAAAGTATCTGCGCTTGAGTATAATCCAAAAATAGCGTAATCCGCAACATCCTAGATACCAACGCCTTACAATTTTTCCCGGGGGAAATCTCCCCTGGGATAATTCTGTATTTGTTTGATATTTGTATATTTGCAGAAAACGCTAGGAAGTGTCAGCGATTATTGAGTACCACCCTTTCAAGCCATTTCTCCCAAAAAATGCGAAGGTTTTGTTCCTGGGGAGCTTTCCTCCTGGGGAAAGGCGCTGGAGCATGGACTTTTACTACCCGAATTTCATCAATGATTTCTGGAGGGTCTTAGGACTCGTGTTCTTTGACCGGAAGGATTATTTCATAATACCTGGGCGGAAAGTCTTTGACAAAGAAAAGATCATTGATTTCTGTAATGACCGTGGTATTGCCCTCCACGACACTGCCAATGCAGTCATACGGCTGAATGACAATGCCTCGGACAAATATCTGAATGTAATCGAGTGCGTTGACATCACATCTCTGCTTAGTCAAATGCCTGAGTGCAAAGCCATTGCGGCAACAGGACAAAAGGCGGCGGAGATTGTAGCCGAACAATTAGGATGCGAGGTTCCCGCCACAGGTAGCAACAGCGTAATAACATGCAACAAACAGCAGCTTTCTTTTTGGAGAATGCCGTCTACCTCAAGAGCTTACCCACTGCCACTCGAAAAGAAAGCCGATATTTACCGGATCTTGCTTGAAAGCGTAATCGGCAAATAGCTGGTTCACAAAAGCTTACAAAATTTCCCGGGGGGAAACACCCCTGGGAAATCTTGTAAGTCGCTGAATAATAGGCTGTTAAAGAATACGCACGGATGAAACTGGCATGGCCGGCGGGTAAGTCCGACAAATACGACCGACGAGAGACCACGAAAGGCAGCAAAAGAGCACAAAAGCAGTCACAGACAGCGAGAGGCATGACAGCACAGCCCGACATAGCACAACACAACACAACGCAGCACAACACAACACAGCACGGCACAAAACAACCACAACACAGCACATCACAGCCTGACACAGTACAGGACGCCGCGCTAGAAGTGAAGTGATATGACGTGATGTTATGCCTGGGCCTGTCAGAGGCCCTTGGCCTTGGCCTCGTCCCAGAGGGCGTCCATCTGGGCGAGTGTGGCTTGGGCAAGGGTAAGGCCACGGTCACGGATGCCGGCCTCAACATAGCCAAAGCGGCGGCGGAACTTGGTGCAGGTTGCATTCAATGCAGCTTCTGCGTCGACGCCGTACAAGCGCGCAGCATTGAGCACGGCGAACAGAAGATCACCGAATTCCCCCGTCATCTCGGCCGAAGGCTCCGGATGCGACGCCTGCCCCGCCTCCGAAGGGGCGGAAGCGCAGGCCTCCCGGGCCTCGGCGAGTTCTTCCGATACCTTTTCCCATACGTCCTCGCGTTTTTCCCAGTCGAAGCCGCAGCCGCGCGCCTTTTCCTGCATGGCGAGAGCCTTGAGCAGCGCCGGCATGGCGTCCGGTATGCCCTCCATGACGGTCTTGTTGCCGCCTTTCTCCTTGGCTTTGACCAGCTCCCATGTGTCGGCGATTTCCTTGGCTGAAGTAGCTTCGCCCTGCTTGTCGCCGAATACGTGAGGATGACGGAAGATCATCTTCTCGCACACTTTGTCGATGCAGTCCGCGATATCGAAACTTCCCTGCTCCTGTCCTATTCTGGCGTAGAACACCATGTGATACAGCAGGTCCCCGATCTCCTTTGACACGGCAGACGGGTTATCCTTGAGGATGGCGTCGGAAAGCTCATAAACTTCCTCCTCGGTGAGGCGGCGTATGCTTTCCATGGTCTGCTCGGCGTTCCAAGGGCAGCGCTCCCTGAGGGCGTCCATAATATCAAGCAGCCGCCCGAAGGCGGCCAGCTTTTCTTCTTTTGAGTGCATAGTAAACTATTTGCTTACGAACATCACAGCCTCGGCGATAGAGTTGAGCTTTGTGTCAACGCTGTCTGCACGGCTGGCAAGGATGCACGGAGCTGTGGTGCCTACAAGCATTCCGGCCTGGCGTACGCCGGGGCAAAGCTTGCTGTTGGCCTTCCAGAATACATTGGCCGACTCGATGTTGGGGAACAACAGACAGTCTGCGTCACCCGCGACTTCGCTGCGGAGTTTCTTGATCTCGACGGACTCTTTGTCGATGCAGACGTCAAGGGCCAGAGGGCCGTCACCTATGCATCCGGGAATCTGGCCGCGGTCGCACATCTTGGCGAGCATGGCGCCCTCGATGCAGGCAGGCATGGAATCGAGCATCTGCTCGGATGCGGCCACGAAGGCAATCTTGGGCTTCTCGATGCCGAACGACCTGGCCACGCCAAGCAGGAAACCAGTGATCTTTACCTTCTGACGGAAGTCGGGAAGAGGGACTACAGCCATGTCGCTGAAGAAAATAAGCTTGTGATACTGAGGATTTTCGATCACGCTCACATGGCTCAGGAGGCCCTTGGGAGGAAGAAGACCTGTCTCCTTGTTAAGTATTGCGCGAAGGAACTTGTCGGTGGAGCAAAGGCCCTTCATCAGCACGTCGGCCTCTCCGTCATGGACCATCTGCACAGCCTGGGCCACAGCCTTGAGCTCTACGGGGTTGTCTATCACGGTGAACTTGCCGGCGTCCAGACCATTGTCTGCACAAACCTGGGCAATCTTGGCGGCATCGCCTACGAGCGTAACCTTCACAAAACCCATCTCGGCGGCTTTGTAAGCAGCCTCTATGGAATGCTCGTCAACTCCCCAGGCCACTACCATGCGCTTGCAGATCCCTTTGGCCTTCAGGGTCTCGAATACATCATTGAAATTCTTGATCATAAGTTCTATTCTTCTATTGTTGATACTATTTTCATGGTGTCCCTGGCAATCACCAGTTCCTCATCGGTGGGGATGAGAGCCACCTTGACGGTGGAATCAGGAGTGGAGATGATGGTCTCACTGCTGGCATTCTCATTGACCTCGGAGTCGATCTTGACACCCATATATCCCAGCTGCTCGCATACACGGCGGCGCAGACGCGGGTTGTGCTCGCCTATTCCGGCGGTGAAGATGATGAGGTCCACTCCGTTGAGCTCGGCAATGTATCCGCCCACCAGTTTTACGATGTCGAAGGTGAGTTTCTTGAGCACGATCTTGGCCTTCTTGTCTCCCTGAAGGGCAAGGGCGTTCATGTCGCGGGCGTCGGAACTTACCCCGCTCAGGCCCAGGAAACCGCTTTTCTTATTCATAATCTCGGTCATCTGGTCGGGAGTGAGATTCTCCTTCTTCATGATGTAAGGGATAATGTTGGCGTCGATTATACCGCAGCGGGTGCCCATGATCATGCCCTCGAGAGGCGTGAAGCCCATGGAAGTATCGATGCACTTGCCATCCTTGATGGCCGTAACGGAACTGCCGTTGCCAAGGTGACAGGTGATGATCTTGGAGTGTTCCAGGTCGATGCCGGCAAGCTTTGCGCCGCGCTGGGATACATATTGATGGCTGGTGCCGTGAGCGCCATAGCGGCGGACATGATACTTTTCGTAGTATTCCCACGGAAGGGCGTACATATAGGCGTACGGCTCCATGGTCTGATGGAAGGCAGTGTCGAAGGTGACCACCTGGGGAACGTCTGGGAGCACTGCGCTAACGGCATGGATACCAAGCAGATGCGCAGGATTGTGAAGCGGGGCGAAGTCGCAGCATATCTCGATCTTGCGGAGGACATCATCGTCCACGAGGGCGCTTCCGCTGAAGAAATCGGCACCCTGGACTATGCGGTGGCCCACAGCCTCGATATCATCAAAAGATTTGAGTACGCCGTACTGCGGATCCACCAGAGCGTCCATGACCAGTTTCATTCCGACTTTGTGGTCGGGTATGGGAAGGTTACGGACGAACCCCTCTTTGCCAGAGGGTTTGTGGGTTATGGTTCCTTCGGGGAGGCCTATCTTCTCTACGAGGCCCTTGGCCAGAATGTCATAGACATCGTCGCTCTTCATGTCCAGAAGCTGGTATTTTACCGAAGAGCTGCCGCAATTGATTACTAGTATTATCATAATGGTGCAAATTTAAGAAAATATGTCTAAATTGCAGCCATAAACTATGAAAAACCAAAGTGGTATCACAGGCCTGTCCTTTCCTTTCGCGGCAGGCGTAGCGGCAGCGGCGCTGGCGGCACGTCCCTTTGAAGGAGCCGCCGTTTCCATGCTGGCCGCAGCAATGCTCCTGATCCTGGCCGTCCATTCCGGCAGGCGAAGTTCCGGCCTGCTTGCCGCCATGTTCTTCTGCCTCGGTTTCATGTGCTGGTGCACTAGGGCGCTTGCCCCGGCATTTCCCCGTCCCCCTTCCCCTACGGTCACCCGGCTTGCCATGCGCATAGACGGAATGGGATTCCCGGGAGATGACAGCGGAGCCATCATCAAGGCACTTCTGACAGGACGGCGCGACTCGCTGGCGCGCAGCACCGTGGAATCATTCCGCCGAAGCGGAGCCTCGCACATCCTGGCGCTTTCCGGCCTGCACCTGGGAGTACTGTACATCTTTGTGCTGACACTCCTGAGGCCCCTCGGAAACAGCCGCCCGGCCAAGGCAGTCGGAAGTGCTGTAACGGTAAGCCTCTGCGGCCTTTACGCATATGCCACAGGAGCCTCGCCGTCGATAGTGCGGGCATTCCTTTTCATTCTCATAAACGAAACGGGAAAGCACTTCCATGGCCGCCGAAGAAGCGCCCTGGGGACCTTCTGCACGGCCCTTACCATACAACTTGCCATACGCCCCGACTTCATCTCTTCTGTCGGATTCCAACTGTCGTATCTTGCAATGCTGGGCATCACGGTCCTGTTTCCAAGACTCCAGAAATGGTATCCCTCAGCCCGCGGGCCTTCCCCTCTGAGATACATCTGGAACTGTGCGGCACTATCCATCTCCTGTCAGGCATTCACCGCCCCCGTGGTATGGGTGCACTTCCGGACTTTTCCAAAGTACTTCCTGATTACCAACCTGATAGCCATGCCGCTGACGGAACTGCTCATAAGCGGCTCGGTGTCGGCGCTGCTGCTGGACGCTGCAGGCTTATGCCCGCAATGGCTGATAACAGCTTGCGGAAAGATGGTACAATTGATGGAATTCTGTCTTGAAACCGTAGCTTCTATATGACACGCTGCACCTCATCTACGCCCTTGATGGCGGAGATGCCCTCCATTGTCATGTGAAGCTCGTCGACAGAGTGAACCGGAAAGTCGATTATACACTCTACGATTTCATCTTCGGTACGCGTGACCAGCTTGTTCATGGAGAGATGCTGACGCTCGACGAAGCAGTCTATGATATCCCTAAGGAGGTGATAGCGGTCGATTGCGACTATACGTATCTTGACAGGATACATGCGTGTCGGGGTGGGCTCGAAGTTCACGGAAACTATGCTGTTGCCCTTCTCGGAGGCCAGTTTGATGGCCTCGGGGCAATGACGGCTGTGCACCGTAACCACTCCGTCGGCATCCTGGAAGCCGATCACTTCCTCGCCGGGGAGGGGCTTGCATTTGCTGCAGATATTGAAGTTCAGGCCTGGCATGTCGCGGAGCATGTCATGGAGGCGCCTGCGAGCCTTGTATGTTTTGGCGTATCCCAGCCATTCGGGCTTGGGGATAACATCCTCGGACGTGCCTATCTCTACGCAGTCTCCCCTGTGAAGCTCCGTCTTGATAGGACTGAGCGCGCCGTTGATACGGGCATACTTTGCATGTTCCCCGATTGCGGTATGCACCTCGAAGGCAAAGTCCAGGGCGGTAGCGCCCTTGGGGAGGATGACGCCCTTGCCCTTTGGCGTAAAAGCCAGGATATCCTCGTTGTAAAGGGACGAGCTCACGCCATCCATGAAGATATAGCCGTCGCCGCTCTCGGCGATGTTCTGGAGGACGGTCTTGAAGCGCTCAAGCCAGCTTTCGTCGCGCTCTACTACGCATCCCAGACGGGCGTTGCGGTGCATGCGCTCCGAGGCGATGTGAAGTTCCTCCCATGCCCCGGCGCGGTTCAGCATCTGAACATGGAAACTCTGGTAGCCGTTGTCTTTGGGATTGTCGATATAGTTCACGACACTTCCCGGGCGCTCCTTGAAGTGGCTTGACAGACAGGAATATATGAACAGGCTAGTGTCTTTTTCGTTGGACTGGGAACGGGCCCATTCGGTAATGGGCGTATAGATAATGCGCACGAAGTGCTTGAAGTCGACATGGGCGAAGTCGCAGCCTTTCTCGCGCATGGTGCGCCAGATGCTGTAGGGCTTGCGGTAGCGTACCTGCGTCCGTGCGGGGATGCCTACGGTCTTGAAGATATCTTCTATTTCGTCCGTGAACTCCTGGATGGTAGCCTGCGTGCGGATACGGTCCTCGTCGAGCTGGCGCTGGATGAGTTCGAACTCTTTTGGACAGCGGAAACGGAAAGAGAGGTTCTCCAGTTCGGTTTTGACATGGTAGAGACCAAGGCGTCCGGCCAGAGGGGCATAGAAGAAGTCGGTTTCACCGGCTATCTTCATCTGCTTGTCCGGGCGCATACTGTCCAGCGTACGCATATTGTGCAGGCGGTCCGACAGCTTGACCAGGAGGGCGCGGACGTCATAATGGACCGACTCGAGTATCTGGCGGTAATTGTCCACCTGCTTCGTGTACTCGTAATTGTGCTTCTTGCGTTTGGTCACGACGTCCACCAAAAAGGCCACGTCGTCGCCGAAACGGGCACGGATGTCCTCGACGGTATATTCGGTATCCTCCGCGACGTCGTGAAGGAAAGCGGCTATTACGGTGTTGGCATCAAGTTCCAGTTCTTCCGCGGCAATTGCGGCAACCGCTATCGGATGCACGATATAAGGCTCGCCGGTGTTCCGTTTCTGGCCACTGTGGGCTACGGCAGCCATGGCGTAGGCATCCTTGATGCGCTGCAGGTCCTCAGGACCCACACGCTTGGCCATCACGTCGAAAACATGCTGTGCGGCTTTCTCAATCTTGTCTGTCGATTCCATATCGTTAACTAACGCACGCAGCGCACGCTTGCCGCAAAACTGGTTTTGCTGGCCGCACCTACGAACACATTGTCGTACTCTTTGTAAATATAGCGGTAAACGCCCTGGCCTTCATATTCGTCGGAAGTCCAGAAAACCGCATAGTTCTGATAACCCACAAAATCCCATACTCCGCCTGCTTCTGTTGCATATCCGACAGGCACGGCGCTTATGGTCGCGTCGTTGATCTTGACGCCGCGGTAGTAATACCACATTTCCTCGCCGTTGAAATAAGCTTTCGCCATCAGGTTTCCGGCTCCGGAAGGCGAGGATTCCAGGGGCTGAAGGCTCGCAGGAGCGCCGCATTGCTTGAGCAGGGCGACCCACTCCGCGTCGCTGGGAAGGTGCCAGCCGGGAGGGCAGGCGGTTTGTGCTTCTTCCCAAGTGTAATAAGCGCCGAAAATGTACTGCATCGCCTTGCAGCGGGCGTAAGGACGGCCGAACACATCGTTTCCGGAGGCGTCACGGTCGATACGGCCCAGATTGCCACGCATCCATTCCATACCGCCGGCGGGAACCAGAGGATAAGAATGGCCGTAAATATCCTCGTTGATCTCATCTTCCCGGGGCTGGATATTCGTCAGCGAGCCCTTGGACGGATGGTCGCTCACCACGGTAAAGTAGATGGATGAGATGGTATTGTAATACTTGCCTGAAGACTTGAGTGGAATAGCCGTAACCGTGAGGTAGAAGGATCCGAGAGTGTCGGGAACATTGTAAGTGAAGACGAAAGGAGCCGTCTTGACTGTATCCTTGACGTTTGAATTGACGGAAGAATAAAGCGAATACACGACGGGAGAGCCGTCAGGCGCAGTGACTCCGGAAGCCGTGAGGGTGTAGCTCTCGCCTGGCGAGACATAACGCGGAATCGAATGCTCCAGTTTAATGTCTCCGCTCATATACGCCAAAGTATCTTCTTCCTTTTTGCAGGAAGAGAGCAAGGCGAAGGTCAGCACGGCGGAGAATATGCAGAATATCCTAAATCTCATCACTTATTACTTACAAATTGCAAATATGGTCAATTTTACGGGAATTTCCGCTAACTTTGTGCAAATACTTTGCCGAAAATGAGACTTAAAACCACAATTGCCATCATTTGCGCCCTGATTCTTGCCGGCTGCTCCCGCGGTTACGTCACCATAGGCGGATACGCCCAGGGAGGCATGTACAGCATAAAGTACAACCAGGCCGGAGTAAAGCTTGGGAGAGCGGAAGTGCAGGCGGCAGTGGACGGAATACTCACCGCCATCGACACCACCCTGTCGGGGTACAACCGCAACTCACTGCTGAGCCGAAGGAACCGCGGCGAGAAAGTGAAGCTGAATCCTATGTTCCTGGAGATGGATGCCCTGGCGGAAAAATACAAGGAACTGACCGGCGGAGCATTCGACGCCGCGGCCGGCCCTCTTTTCGACATCTGGGGCTTCGGCTTCACCTCGGACAGCCTTCCGGGCGAGCCTGAGATAGCCGCGGCAAAAGCGCGCTGCCAGCAGCGTGAAATATTGAATTTCAACGCGATAGCCCAAGGATACAGCTGCGACAAGGTTGCCGCCTACCTGCACTCCATAGGTGTGAAGGACATGCTGGTAGACATAGGTGAAATCTACTGTGAAGGCCTCAACCCCGACGGCCGCGGCTGGACCATAGCAATCGACACCCCGGAAGACGGCAACAACACCCCCGGCGCTTCCATTTCCGGCATCTGGCACTCCGACGGCGGCTCCTACGGCGTGGTAACCTCAGGCAACTACCGCAAATTCTACATAAAGGACGGAAAGAAATATGCCCACACCATCGACCCGAGAAGCGGACGCCCGGTCGAGCACGACCTCCTGAGCGCGACAGTGATAGCTTCCACGGCCACGGAAGCTGACGCACTGGCCACATTCTTCATGGTAATAGGTTTCGACGAAGCCCGCAGCTGGGTGGAAGGGCACGATGGCGTCGAGGCATGTCTCATTGCCTCGGAGCGCAGCTGGACCTCACCAGGATTCTAGAGTTTGAGCACTTTGTCTGCGTACGAAGTGGCTGCAGGCCTGTGCGTTATGCACAGAATAGTCTTGCTGCCGCGGTAGCGCGCCCCAAGGCGCTCCAGCAGTTCCAGCTCGGTATCGGCGTCAAGGGCGGAGGTGGCCTCGTCGAGCACCAGGATGCCTCCCGGACGGAGCAGGGCGCGCGCGATGGCTATACGCTGCGCCTGGCCCTCGCTCAGGCCCGCGCCAATCTCGGCGCAGACGGTTTCCAGCCCGTCCTGCAGGTCATATACGAAATCAGCAGCCGCAAGATGCAAGACTTCCTTGAGCTCTTCCTCGGATGCGTCGGGTTTCGCCAAAAGCAGGTTCTCCCGGATGGTTCCGCTCATAAGGGAGTTTCCCTGAGGCACATACATGAAATTGCAGCGGGTCCTCACGCCCGAAGGATAAGCGGCGCCTGAAGCATCGTAGAGTGTGACGGAACCGCAGTCCGGAGGCAGCAGAGCCATTATAACCCGCACGAGGGTGGACTTGCCAGCCCCAGTGGAGCCGATGATGGCGGTCATGGAGCCGGGAGTAAAATCAAAGTCAAGCCCTTTGACCACAGGGGTATTCACGCCCTCGTAGGTAAAGCTGAGGTTTTCGACGCGCACGCCAGGGGCGCCGTCAAGCACGATATCCTCTCCTTCTTCCTCCTGGGGGGCCTCCACAATATCCAGCAGCCTGTCTTCGGACGACAGCGCACGGATAAATGCCGGGACCTGAAGTGCAATGTTGGCGACTGGCCGCTGCACCTGACCCACCAGTTGGAGGAACGCTACCATGGTTCCATATCCAAGCGTGCCGTCCCTGAGGCCGAAAACGCCCCACAAGAACACAAGCGCGTATCCGGCGGCAAATCCCAGCTGCATGAAACCGCGCGACACGGCGTTGTAGTTAAGGCGTGTGACCGTCTTTCCAAATACGTAATCCTGGAGTCCGCCCAGTTTTTCCAGCACACTTCCGGTGGCGCCGAGCATACGCACCAGCACACGTCTCTGGGTATTCTCCTGGATATGTCCCTGGACACGGGCGTCGCCTGCCCGGATTTCCCCGGTAAGAGCGCGCAACTTCTTGAAAAACAAACGGCTGAACAAAACCGCCAGGGGCATGATCAGCAGTAGTATCCAGGCAAGGTTGGGCGAGAGAATGAAGATGTAGGCCGAGGCGGCAAGCATCTGAATGACGGTTATCAGGGCGTCGGGGAGCGTGATGCATATAAAGTCCACCACTACCCTGATATCCTCCTCCAGACGGCTGACCGTATCGCCGCTGTGCAGTTTGTCCTTGCCGCTCCAGGTACTGAACATGACCTTGCGGAAAGCGCCCTCGCGCATGGAGTTCTGGGCCTTGACCACGATGAGGCCTTCCCAGTAGCGCCCTCCCACACGGCATGCGATCTGTAGCAGCATGATGCCGAGCATCAGGTACACGAACGGCATCAGATTGCCGCTTGCCGCACCTGTGGCGACATCCACAACTTTCTTGGATATCCACACGAAGCCGAGGGACGCGGCCACGCCTACCAGGCCTATGAAGACGCTGAGCAGCACGCGGCCCCTGTGCGGACGTGACATCCGCACAAGGCCCTTCAGACAATCGCGGAACGGTCTCATTATTCAGTGGCGATACCTGCCTCTACCCACTTGGCCGCTATGGCCTCCGAGTCCTTGAGGGCAGTCTCGTAGTCGATTTCGTAACGGGCCACCAGAAGATCCGCCAGGTCGGAGGGTGTGAACTCCTTGCCGTCGATCTCTTTCCAGAGATAGGCAGCCGACTCGTTGAGCGAGATCATCTTGTTGAAATTGATCTTCTGGATGCTCTCGGCGGTAATGATAAACTCCTTTCCGAGGGGGCGGAGGGTAAATCCTTCTACTGTTTTCATAATATCTTTATTCTTCTGTATATTCCTAATACATAACGCCTTACAATGCGCGGCGCGTTTACCCAGCGGCGGCTCCTGCGCTCGAATCCAGGGGTGGTGCAGTCTATCCTCTTCTCTCCGCGGCGGAGTATGGCCACCACGGTACCGCACACATCGGCCCTGGTGCAATGCTCGGTGCCGTCAAGGTTGCCGTCGCCCTTGAGGGTGATATTGTCGCCGTCGATGGCCTTTATGCGGTGCAGCACATAATGCCCGGGGGCAATCTGGCAGAGAACTATGTCCCCTACGGCCACCTGGGGCTTCTTGGTCAGTTCCACGCTGTCTCTTTCTCCCCTGATGAACGGGGACATGCTGGAGCCTTTGGTGGCAATGATCACGGTGCGGCCTTCTCCGAGGAAGCGGGACACTTCCCCGAGCATGATGGCGTTGGGCAGGACTATTTTGCTGGTTCTCATTTCAAAACTTCAGCGGAGCACACCCGCGCCGCCTCCTCGTCGGGGCGGCAGTCCAGCACATAGCAAGGTGTGGTGGTAACTATCTTCTCAAGCGTCGCATGCAGTCCGTCGGCTATGGTCTTGTCGGCCTTGAAGCCGGAACAAGACGAGTACAGCAGCGCATAGGACTCCAGCAGGCCAAGAGCCGTAATCTTGTTCTCGGAGCAGCGCCTTATGCGGACAAACGCACCAGCGGGAGCCTCCACATTGCGGTAGCATGGGGTTTTGCCGCTCCAGGGAGAGCCATAGGCGATCACCCGCCCGTCCGGCCAGACGCGCACGATCGGATTGTCGTCGTTCATCAGTTCCGACCCGGGGATATGCTCCAGCCAAAGGCTGCTGTGGGTGCTTTTGCCGGTGCCGCTCTTGGCAAGGAAAAGGAATGCCCGGCCGGAATTCCCTATCATGGACGCATGCATCTCGAGGGTGCCCAGGGGGGCGCTCCGGAAGGCGTACAGCAGCATGAGGGAGTTATTTATGGCGAACAGCGCGTCCGAGACCTTGCGCGTGTCGAGCATGAGGGTGCCGCGGCTGAAATCCACCGTCGTGCGCATGTGCGAGCGGCAGGGAATGCTCTTGTCAGGGGACATGTCGAACTCCCAGCCGTCGGACTCACGGGAGAGTTTGATGACCGTCTGCCCGTCTTCCGTGGGGGCATCGTACACAAGCTCTGATGTGCCCGAAGGCTCGTATGCATCTTTGACAAGTTCAAGCGAGAACAACACCGGACCCTCGCCGGAGCCGACCTCGAAAGGGTCGTACTGGGTGAGCCTGGGCCACAGCGTACAAGTGTCAGGGAGGCTGAGGCTGAACACGTGTCCCGCCACTTTGAAGTATTTGGTCATTGTGTCTGTCATAATTGGGCTTACAAAGATAAAAAAAAGTATTATATTTGCTATCTGACAATATTAGAACATCTATGGAACAGACCACAAACAACATCGGGCTGGATTACAACACGGAGCGGGAGAAGCTCGATATGCCGGAATATGGACGCAACGTCCTCAAAATGGTAGAGCTTATGAAAGCCGAACCGGACAAGGACAAGCGCACGAGGCAGGCCCGGGCCATCATCAAGGTTATGGAACTGCTCAACCCGCAGGTAAGGCAGCTTGACAATTTCGACCACAAACTCTGGGACCATTTGTATATGATAGCCGGGTACGACCTGGACGTCGATTCCCCGTACCCCGCACCGGAGGAGGAGGAAATGAACACCCGTCCCGTGCCCATCCCCATGAAGGGCGAGAAAATCAAAGCCACCCACTACGGACGCAATATCGAAAAAATCATCGGGCTGCTCTGCGAGGAACCCGACAGCGAGGTGAAGACCGAGATGATACGTTCCCTGGCCATCTACATGCGCCAGCAGTACCTCATCTGGAACAAGGACAGCGTATCGGACGAAACCATCTTCAAGGACATCGAAAAGCTTGCGGACTATAAGCTCAAGGTCCCCGAAGGCATAAAACTCAGCCAGATTAACCAGGAAGCCCAGTTCAACCGTCCCGGACTCAACATCAACGTCGGGCAGGGCGGCGGAAAGAGCAGGGGCTTCCGCAGAAACAAAGGCAAGAGAAAGTAATGAAAGCTCCCGCCTTTATACGCAGCTGGGACGAAAACCAACGTGCTTCCGCAGTCAAGATACTTGGACTGTGCGTCGCGGCGCTGGCGCTGTTCGTGCTCATATCCACCGTATCATACCTTATCCACTGGAAGCAGGACATGAGTTTCGTGCCCGGAGACGAAGTGGCCAATGCCGCAGGCACCCTCGGCTACAGGACTGGCAGGTTCCTTGTCTGCGACTTCCTCGGACTGGGCAGTTTCGCGCTGCTCGTAATCCTGGTTGCCATAGCCTCCAAGCTCCTCACAGGCAAGTGGATAGGCTCATTCTTAAAAACCGTCCTGCTGGCTCTCACAGGAGCTTTCGTCGTGTCCCTTATCCTGGCTTTCGCGGGTGACCTGGCAGGCCTTGGCAACGCCTTCGGTGGCGGCCTTGGAGGAGCATGCGGCGCCGCAGTGACAGGCTGGTCCGTCAAGGTTCTCGGGCCCTACGTCACGGCAGTTGTAATACTTCTGCTTACCGTGCTCTGGCTGTTCTTCTTCTCTTCCCGCTTCAACCGCTGGTTCGCCGGACTCTTCAGGCCGGCAGCCCCCAAGCCGGTCAAGGACCCCAAGCCGGAGGTCGCAGGCCCGGGCACCATCGAAGCGGATCCTGAGCCGCAGCCCGAACCCGAGCCGGAGCCGGAGCCCGAACCGGCACCCAAACCCAAGCCGAGGCCGAAACCCGAAGTGGCACAGCCCCAGGCGCCGGCCGACGACGACCCCGTGGAAGCATCCTTCGCAGACCTTGATACCGACGTCAAGAAAGAGCTGAAGCCCATCGACAACCGCCTGGATCCGCCGGACGGACTTCCCAAGTTCCACTTCCCGCCGTCCCTCGAACTCCTGGAAGCACACGAGGGCAACCGTCACGAGGTCTCCACAGAGGAACTGGTACGCAACCGCAACAAGATACGCGCCGCCCTGGCGAACTACAAAATACAGGTCAACGACGTCACGGCCATAGTAGGTCCCACCGTGACCCTGTACAAAGTGTATCCCGCTCCCGGAGTCAAGATATCCGACATCAAAAAGCTCCAGGAAGACATTGCCATGTCCCTGAGGGCCAAAGGCGTACGTGTCGTGACGCTGGAAGATTCCGTGGGCATAGAAGTGGCCAACGACTTCGCCTCCATAGTGCCCCTCAAAGCCCTTCTCAACGACGAGGCCTTCCGCAAGAGCAAGGCCGAGCTGCCGGTGGCCATCGGATTCACCATCACCCAGAAAGTCAAGGTGTTCGACCTTGCCGACGCCCCGCACCTGCTCATAGCGGGTGCCACCAAGCAGGGCAAGTCCGTAGGCCTCAACGTAATTGTGAGTTCGCTCCTGTACAGCCGCCATCCGTCCGAGCTCAAGTTCGTGTTCATCGACCCAAAGATGGTGGAGTTCTCGGCCTACGCCAAACTCCTTCACCACTACCTGGCCGTCCTGCCCGACGCCGTAACGGAAGAGGACGAGATGAGTTCGGCCATCGTCAAAAAGCCCAAGGACGCGGAGAAGATCCTTCGCTCCGTCTGCATCGAGATGGACGAACGATACGAACTGCTGTCCAAGGCCGGCGTGAACAAGATCACCCTCTACAACGACAAGTTCCGCCAGCACCACCTGCGCAGCGACCAGGGCCACCGTTTCCTGCCCTATCTAGTCGTAGTGGTGGATGAATACGCCGACCTCACGATGACCAGCGGCGGAGGCCCCGAGGCCAAGGCCGCCGGACGCAGCATCACCGGCTCCATCATCCGCCTGGCTCAGAAAGGACGTGCCGCCGGCATACATGTGATCCTGGCCACACAGAGGCCGTCCGTGGATGTCATTTCCGGCCTCATCAAGAGCAACTTCCCTATGCGTATCGCCTTCAGGGTTGCCTCCAGGGTGGATTCCATGACAATTCTCGACGCCCCCGGCGCCGAAAAACTCATCGGAAAGGGCGACATGCTCTTCTCCGCCGGCATCGATACAGAACGTATTCAGTGCGGTTATGTCAGCGGCGACGAAATAGACTCTATCACAGCCTCGATAAGCGACCAGCAAGGCTACGCCAAGAGCTACAACACGCCATACTACCTCCCGAGCGCCGAAGACGCCGAAGGCGAAGGCGGCGGCTCCGGAGGAGAATTGTCCGACGTGGACGAACGCTTCCGCGAAGCTGCGGAGCTTGTGGTCACCACACAAAAAGCATCGACTTCCTACCTCCAGACCCGTCTCGGTATGGGTTTTGCGAAGGCAGCAAGAGTAATGGGCCAGCTTGAGGCGGCCGGAGTAGTAGGTCCGCAGGACGGAGCCAAGCCCCGCCAGGTACTCATACCCGACCTTAACAGCCTCCAGAGCCTGCTTGACGCTTTTGTAAAATGAAAAGAACAGCTCTAATACTCATGCTGCTGGCTGCGGCCTTAGTGCAGGCAGCCGCACAGACAGATGCATCCGCCCTTCTCAAGAAGATCCAGGGCAAGCGGGTCAGTTTCGACTACAGCCTCAACACGGCAGACAAAGTGTCTGTCAAGCACAGCGGAAGCGCCGTGGTGGAGGGAAACTGCTACCACATAGTGGACAACGGCGCGGAACTATGGTGTGACGGCAAGTCCCGCTGGACCGTGGACCCCGCGGCCAAGGAAGTATACATCGAGGCCACCGGCATGGAGGAAGACATGCTTGTATCCCCTTCAAAACTGCTGGGAAGCGTCCGCGACCTTGTGGCCGGAGGCAGCAGCGCCAGCGGCAAATACACCGGCGAGGGCCCCGGCAACGGTGCCACATTCGTCCTCACATCCATCAAAACATCCGCTCCCAAGGGCAATCCGTCCGAGTTCTCCTTCGACGTCTCCGCCCTTGACAAGCAGTGGGTAATCACCGACCTGAGATGAAAGTCTGCGTCGGGCTCTCCGGAGGCGTGGACTCCAGCGTTGCAGCCCTGTTGCTAAAGCGGCAGGGCTATGATGTCTTCGCCATGTTCATGCAGAACTGGCACGATACCGAGGGCACCCTGCACGGCGACTGCGAGTGGGAGGAAGACAAGTTCGTGGCGGAACTGGTAGCCCGCAAGATAGGCATTCCTTTCTATTTCGTGGACCTGTCCGACGAGTACCGCAAGCGCGTCGTGGACTATATGTTCGACGAGTACTCCCGCGGCCGCACCCCGAATCCGGACGTGATGTGCAACCGGGAGATCAAATTCGACGCTTTCCTCGCCAAGGCCCGGGCCCTGGGCGCCGACATGGTGGCCACAGGGCACTACTGCCGCAAGGAGCAGGCCCCCGACGGAAGCTGGAAACTGCTCGAGGGAATAGACCCCGGCAAAGACCAGAGTTACTTCCTGTGCCAGCTTGATCAGGAGCAGCTATCCCGTGCGCTCTTCCCCATCGGCGGGATGCTCAAGTCCGAAGTACGCGCCCTTGCCGCCGAGGCGGACCTGCCGTCCGCCGACAAGAAGGACTCGCAGGGTATATGCTTCGTGGGCAAGGTGGACCTTCCGGTGTTCCTGCAGCAGAAGCTCAAGAGCGTCGAAGGCGATGTGGTGGAAGTCTACGACGCCTGGTATGCAGATTCGGCAAAATACGCCTCCGACTCGGCATTGCTGCAATCTTTCGGAAACGACCCCGCCGCCTTGACTGACGGTCAGCTGACGGAACTCTCGGAGCCTTTTGATTACTCGAATATAGTGTTCACCTCGGAAACCTACCGTTCCGGCAAGCACCACATCAAGAAGACCCGCTGGAAAGACAATCCCTGGGGCAAGATCATCGGCACTCATGAGGGCGCTCAGTTCTACACCAACGGCCAGCGCAAGGGTCTCTCGATCGGCGGCCACGCCCGGCCTACGTTCGTCATTTCAACCGACATAACATCCAACCGCATCTACGTGGGCGAGGGAGAAGACCACAAGGGCCTGTGGCGCAGGGTGCTGCGCATCGCCCCGGACGAGGTGCACTGGATGCGTCCGGACCTTGTCATGGCCAACGGAGACCAGCTCCGCTGCCGGGTGCGCATCCGCTATCGCCAGGAACTGCAGGACGCGGTGCTGCTCATGCGCGGCTGCGGGCTTTTCGTAGTGTTCGACACCCTCCAGCGCAGCATCACCCCGGGGCAGTTCGCGGCGTTCTACGGCGTCAAAGATCCTTCCGACCCCTACGATGCCCCCGAGCTTCTGGGCAGCGGGGTCATTCAGCAATAGATATATGAACAAATCTGGTATTATCCTGGCGTTGACATGGCTGCTGATATCGTCTCCGGTACCAGCCCAGGGCATTTACTCCAGGCCGGCCGGCCAGCGGCACCCAACTCCGCCTGCCGTACCGGCATACTGCGTATTCTGCGGTGATACGATACGCTTCGACACTGTGGAGAAGTACGAGCGCATGGACCGCGAGCTGCTGAACTTCACATATATGCATACCACCTCGACACTCATGCTCAAGCGCTCCGGACGTTACTTTCCGCAGATAGAACCGGTGCTGAAGGCAAAGGGTGTTCCGGATGACTTCAAGTACCTCTGCGTCATCGAAAGCAACCTGGACCCCAAAGCGGTATCGGTGAGCGGAGCGGCCGGCCTGTGGCAGTTTACCAAGACCACGGCCCGCGAGTTCGGCATGGTCGTCAACAACGAGGTGGACGAGCGCTACAATATAGACAAGGAAACCGAAGCTGCCTGCACCTACATACTGCGGGCGTACAAACAGTTCAAAGACTGGTACAATGTGGCCGCAAGCTACAACTGCGGCATGGGCGGGGTGAGCAGGCGCATCGCCGAGCAGAAACAGAGCAAATTCTCCGACCTGCTGATGCCCGAAGAGACCAGCCGTTACATTTACCGTATCCTGGCGGCAAAAATGCTCTTCACTAACCCCGAGGCTTTCGGTTACAACGTCGAAGAGAGATATCCGTACTTTGAGCCGCTGCACACAGTCACAGTGTCCGGGGCTTTAGAAAGCCTGGCCGATTTTGCGGAACAGTACGGCATTACCTATGCCGAGCTCAAAAGAGCCAACCTGTGGCTCCGCGACAGCAAGCTCGTCAACGCCGAGCAGCGCACCTACAAGATAACGATTCCCCGGAAGGGTACGTTTTAAACTGCCGCGGCCGCAGCCTGGGCACAGCGTATTCCGTCAATCGCGCTTGATACTATCCCTCCCGAGTAGCCCGCACCCTCTCCGCAAGGATAAACCAGAGGATCAGAAAGATACTCGAGCGTGTCGGGGTTCCTGGGCACCCTGACGGGCGATGACGTACGCGATTCTACGCCGAGCAGCAGCGCCGCATTGGTGTAATACCCCTTCATCTTTATCCGCGGGAACGCCTTCTGGAGCCGCTGCGCGACAATCGGCGGCAGCAGTTCGTGAAGCGGCGCGCTGATTACTCCCGGGAAATAAGAAGTGGGCGGCATCTTCTTGCTGAGCCGTCCCAGGCAGAAATCTTCCATTCTCTGGGCCGGGGCGGCCATGGGGTTCTGCGGTATGTCCTTGGCTCCGGAGCAGCGCTGCTCCTCGCACCAGTCGAACATGCGGCGCTCCACCGCCTGCTGGAAATCCATCAGCCGGAAAGGCCCCTCGCCGGGCACGTCTTCGGGCTCAATCTGCACCACCACACCTGCATTGGCGAACTTGCCGCTGCGGCCCGAGTTGGACATGCCGTTCAGCACCACTGTCCGCGGCTCGGTGGAAGAGGGTACCAATATGCCCCCCGGACACATGCAGAATGAGAATACTCCCCTGCCGTCCACCTGTTCCACGAATGAATACTCGGCAGCGGGCACGCCTGGTTTCCATTGCCCGTGATACTGGTGGAAGTTGATTTTCTCCTGCGGATGCTCCACCCGCACGCCCATGGCAAAGCCCTTGGCTTCCAGGGCGCCGCCTCTGGACTGCAGCATTTCATAGACGTCGCGTGCAGAATGCCCGGTGGCAAGTATCAGCCGCCGGCCGCTGAAACTGCGTCCGTCGGCGCAAACAGCTTTCACGCCCTCCGGGGAGCTTTCGATGCCGCATACGCGTGCTCCAAAGAGATACTCCCCGCCGTGCTCCGTGACACATTTGCGTATATTCTCCACTATTGTCGGGAGCTTGTCCGAGCCGATGTGAGGATGGGCGTCTATAAGAATGTCCTTCGACGCCCCGAAGGCAACCAGCTGATGCAATACTTCGCGGATGTCGCCGCGCTTGGAGGAACGGGTATATAGTTTACCGTCCGAGAATGCGCCTGCGCCGCCCTCGCCGTAGCAGTAGTTTGAGTCGGGATCCACCGCGCCCTCGCGGGACAGGCGGGCCATGTCGAACTTACGCTCATGCACATTCTTGCCGCGCTCGAGCACGATGGGCTTGAGACCGAGCGTCAGCAGCTTGAGGGCCGCGAACATGCCTGCCGGACCGGCGCCGGCTATCAGCACGGCCGGAGCGTCGTGCACGTCCTTATACGGTTCCTGAACATATATATCAGGTTCCTCTCCTGGGCCGTAAGCCTCATACTGATAACGCCATACGGGCTCCTTGCGGGCATCGATGGAGCGCTTCTTCAGCACCCAACGGAGCCCTCCTGCCTTGGCCTCAATCTCCTTGAGCCTCGGCTCGCGCGTGAGGGGGCAAGTTATTTCGAATTCTTTCATACTTTCTTTGTATTACACTTCAACAACCTTGTCTTCAGGCACATACCACACATGGCCGCGGATCGGCCCATATCCCATGGCGCGGTATAGGTCCATGTAGCGGCGGACCTGGCGGAGGTAGGAAGGGCGTTCGGTTCCGAACTTATAGTCAATGATGTCGACCGAGCCGTCGGAGTGTTCGACAACCCTGTCGGGGCGGTGGAGGGATCCGTCTGCAGCGAAGACCGACACTTCGTTGCGCGTGCGAAGGCCGGGGCCGAACCACTCGGGGTGGGAATCGAGACGCTCCCGAAGCATAGCGGCATCAGCAGCGCCGAGGCCCGAAGGCAGGCTGGCGGCAGAGCCGGCCGAAGACAGGACGGCATGCAGCTGTATGCCTTTGAGGCGGCCAGACGCATCGGCCCCCACCAGCCCATCGTCTCCGAAGAAATCCGAGGCGTCCTGCGAAGCCTTGAGCCTGCCGCCCAGAGGTATGGAGTCGAATGAAGCAGGGAACGCTGCCGCAGTGCTCTTGACCTCGCGCTTCATCTTCCTGAAATCATATGGTTCTCCGGCCATCCACTCTTCCGAGCAGCCGCACCAGGCGTAAAGGATCTCCGAGAAGTTGGACCACTCGATGCTCTTTCCATTCTTGAGCGCCTTGGACTTGGCCTCGGCTGGATTCTTGGCAATCACGTGCAGGCTCTTGGACGCCCGCGTCATGGCCACATAAAAGATATTCAGATTATCAACTGTCTGCAACTCACGCTCCTGCAAGTACGCATCGGCAAAGAGGGTACGGAGCGAGCTGCCGCTCAGTTCCACCGGATAAATGCCGTCGGCGCCATGCCCCAGAGCAGAGCCGCCGCCGTTGAGGACGCACCAGCGGGTTACGGTCTTGAAAAGTACCACCTTGTCCGCGAACGGGAAAATCACGTGTGGAAACTCAAGACCCTTGGACTTATGGACGGTCATTATCCGCACTGCGTCGGAATTGGCAGGAGAGCCTATGTAGCAGTCTTTCTTATCCTGCCACTGGCGGATGAAAGCCTTGACATTGTTGCCGTTCACGCTCACCCAGTCCTGGAGCATGTCCATGAACGCTCCGATGAAGAGGGTCTCGGCATCATAGGATGCACGGTCGTAGTCCCGCAGCTCGCGAAGCAGGAACTCGCAGAAATCCACCAGCGAATGGTAGTTCCGGGGAAAATCCACGCCGACCGACTGTGCAAGGAAACTCCCGACAGTGTTGGCCGGATTGTCGTAAAAACTCAGCAGCGATACAAGCCTCCGCACCGTGACGGCCCCTTTGAGGTCCAGGGTGTCGTCGGAGATAAAACTGATGCCCTGCAACCTAAGGGCCTCGGCAATGGCCGCCCCTTCGGCTTTGCCGCGCACCAGTATCGCGATGTCTCCCAGGCGAGCTCCGCGTGACCGGACATCGGCTATGGAGTCAAGCACCGCCTGCGTCTGCTCTCCGGTGAAGCTCAAGCGTACGCAGCCGGGCTGGCTGTCCTCCGCCTTGACATGCTGTTTTACTTTTTCATACATGTCCTGCAGGCCGACGGCCCGGGAAGCATACTCAAAGAAATCGCCATTGACTGTAACCACCGTCCCGGTACTGCGCCAGTTGTCTTCCTTGATCTCCAGGGTGGCGTCGGGAAAGACCTTCTGGACCTCATTGCCGAGCAGACGCCAGTCGGAGTCGCGCCAGCGGTATATGCTCTGCTTGACATCGCCCACGATGAGGTTCTCTCCGGAAGAGTCGGCGTCTTTGAGCAGAGGAAGGAAATTGTCCCACTGAAGGCGCGATGTATCTTGGAATTCATCCAGCATATAATGAGCATAGCGGGTGCCGGTCTTTTCGTATACGAATGGGGCGTCGGAGCCGTCTATTATCTTCTTGAGCAGCGAGTTGGACTCGTCCAGAGGCATGACTCTCTTCTCTTTGAGCAGGGCGTCGAACTCGGCCTCGAACTCCCTTGCCACGCCAAGGCCGTAGAGTTGCCGGTCCACGATGGCGGCAGTTGCATACACCTGATACTTGGTTTCGAACAGCTCGGCCACGGCAGGGTCGGCAAGTGCCTTTTTGGATGTGGGATACTTTATACGCTTCCCCTTGTCTGGCTTGATTCCCAGCGCCGCAGCCTCTTTTTCGAAGTCCCGGACAATCCCTCCGCAGAGCTTTTTGATGTCGGAGAGACGCTGCTTGGAATAATCTCTTCCGGAATCGATTCCCAGGCTCTCCGCCAGCCGCTGATATTCCTCGCTCCGAAGACGCAGGCCCATATCGTACAGACCGTCGTCAAGATGGAAACGTCCGCTCTGGCGAATCTGGTCCATTGCATTGAGCTTGAGCCAGTTCATAAGCTCGATCTGGTCCTCGGACACGCCGTCGAGCACCCTGTCCATAGACTCAGAAATCAAGCTTTCTTTGTCCAGTTCCACCTGGTAGGCAGAAAACTGTCCAAGCTCACGCGCGAACGAACGGAGCGTCTGCTGGAAGAAGCGGTCTATGGTACTTACCCCGAAAGCGCCGTAGTCGTGCAGGATGCTCACCAGATAGTGGCGGGCTCGAAGGGCCCTGGGACCGTCACCCTTGGATGCGGCGGCAAGGTCCTTGAGTATCCTTTCCTTCATCTCGGCGGTGGCCTTGTTGGTGAAGGTCACGGCCAGCAGGTGCCTGTAGGCATAGGGGTCGTCAGACTTCAGGAGGAAGTCCAGATAGGTATGGGACAGGGTATAGGTTTTGCCCGAACCTGCACTTGCTTTGATTATCTTCATCGTCCGCAGATAGCTCTAAAGTCACAGTAAGCACATTTTTCTCTTTTCTCGGTCCGCTGCCAGGGGACGGCAAGGTCGCAGATGCTGTCCAGCACGGAGTCGAGCTCAGCATCCATGCGGGCGCAGAATTCGGAGTCGAGAGCATGGGAGTAAACACCTTCGCCGGCAATCAGGGCCGCAGGCTGGTAGATGGCCCCGGTGATATCCCGGGCGGCCTCCGAAGGACCCAGGAGACGCTTGTACATATATAACTGAAGGCCGATCTGGGGGATATCGCCGCCGGGACTGAAATCCAGGTCTTCAGGGTTCACCCGCCCGGTTTTGTAATCAACTACCCTGATCTGTCCCGGGCAATAACTGTCAAGGCGGTCTATGAAGCCCACGAAGTTAAAGCCCCTAATGGTCTGCTGCACGAATCGCTCCGCGCCAAGTATCCGGAAGGGGCCGTTCAGGCGGACCTGGTCCAGGTCTGCCTTGAGCACAGCCTCTACATAGCTGCAGATCACATCGGCAAAGACAAGGTTGCGTCCGCTCACCTCGAAGGTCTTGAGTTCCTTGCAGATGTTGGCGTTTACTATGGACTTGATGCGCTCGCCAGACTTCAGCAGGGAGCCTATGAAGGCAGCGTCGGCCACCGTGCCGCGGGGATACAGCTCCTGCATGGTGGCATGCATCACCGTGCCCAGCATGCCGGCATCCAGGGACTCGGTGACCTCCTGTTCAGCCTCCAGTCCCTTGACCTTGGCATAGTAGAACTGCACCGGACATGTAAGGAAGCTCTTGACGGCACTTGCGGAAAGATTGCGGGCCTTCAGGGCGTCCAGGTCCTGCGGAGTTTTTGGAATCTCGCCTTCTTCCTGGCCGCGCCCCAGCGTTGTCTGAGCCTCAAAATGACTGACATCCAATCCGAAATGCATTTCCAGCTGGCGAAGATAGCGGCTGGGTTCACCGCCCTTGAGTCCCTCGGTGCGGGAATCGTAGACAAGCCAGACATTGGTGCACCGCTGTATCATCCTGTAGAAGTAGTAGGCCCACACCGCATCCTGGTACTCGTAGGTAGGAAGGCCGAAGCCCTTGCGCAGTTCGGGCGGAATGAATGACGAACTGACGGAGCGGCGAGGGAATACGCCCTCGTTGCAGCTCAGTATGATGAGATTGTCGAAGTCCATGGCGCGGAGCTCCAGCGGCCCCATGATCTGCAGCCCCTCGAGAGGCTCGCCCTCAAAGGGCACGGTGGCCCCGGAGAGCACCTGCATCAGGAGGCGGAAGAACGAGGCCGGCTGCAGTTCAAGGGCGCAGTCCTTCAGGCGGCCTACGGACTCATGGCAGAGCTTTGCGAAGTCCAGCTCGAACTGCATATCCTCCAACGACTTGAGCCTGGGACCAAGGGTGGCGAGAACGTCCTGCAGCCAGGTGCAGAGAGGGCCGGTCGGCGCGGCGGCGGAACTGGTGACAACCGGGCGGAAAAGGACTTCCAGCACGGGGTCGCCCTGCAGGTCGCTGCAGGGTATATAGTACTTTCGCGCCTTGCGGCATTCGTCGAGCAGCTGCCGTCCCTCCTCCGAGAGTACGGACTTTACTATGGAATTTGAGACGACGGCCCAGAGCTGCCTATGATAGAAAAACCACTCACCGCCTCGCTGCCGGAGGTGGAGCTGAAGGGAGCCAAGGTCGCCAAGGAGAGTCCACATCTGGCTGCCGGCAATGGGGTAACCCATTGTCACATTGAGCTTTTGCACATGCCCGGGGATGGAATTCAGCACCGGAATCAGCATCTGCTCGTCCGGCAGGACCACTGCAGTTTCGATTCCTGGAGACGGGGCGCAGCGCGAGAGTATCTCCGGAAGCTGCTTGGCCTGCGCAATGCCGCCCGGCACGCTGAGTACATTGAAACGGGTTTCCGGCAGGCCGTCGGGGTCGGACCGGAAAGAACTGGGGAATTCGGCAGTGAATTCCTTCAGGAACAAGGATGACTTGTTGAGGGGGTCGCGGATAAAGTCTGAACGGTAATCCCAGCAGAACTCGGCAATGCCGGCACGGTGGAGTTTTCGCAGCAGCATCTTCTCGCATTCGTTCAGGGCGTTCAATCCCACAAAGACAAACTTCTTCACTTCGGGGAAGCGCTCCTTGGCGATATCCTGCGCGCCTCCGCTTTGCAGGCGCCCGGCGAGCTCGCGGTAAACCATGCCCTCGTAGGACATGCCTTTGGATTTTAGTGCATCCTTGAATGAATTGTACAAGGGCAGAAGGATACGCCAGATGCTCAGGAAGCCCTCCTTGACGGCTCCGGAGGTCTTGAAATGGTCCACAAACCGCAGCAGCGCCTCGCGCTGGGCATCGCTAAGGTAGGAGTAGTCATCCTGCATCTCTTTGAAATCCGTAATGTTGGCAAAGAGGTGCTCCGGATTCACAAGGTATTTGTCCAAGTCGTCGAAATCTCCCAGGAGAGTATCTCCCCAGAAGATGAAATCGTCCAGAGGCTCTGCCGAGGGATTGAGGTCCCTGTAGCAGCTGTAGAGCTCCAGCAGCAGGGGGATGCGGTCCGAGGGCGTTTCGGCCGTGGCGTGATAGAAGAAGTCGTTCATAGTGAACAACTGCGGACTTATCAACGGCCCCGTGCCGGCAGCAGCTATTTCCAGCCCAAGGTAATGCTCGAAAAACCGCAGCGCCCTGCGGTTGGGAAAAATGAAGCAGAGACTGCTAATGTCCCTGCTTCCATCATAATAATGTTTTGCGACTTGTCTAAGAAAGGGAACCATACCATACAAATATACTGAATATATTTGAAAGTATGACCCGTAAAATTACCAGCGGATGTAGGTTTCCAGCCAGATTTCGTTGTAGCCTGGATTGGGCAGCAGCCGGTTGTTGTGGCGGCGGTACTCAAGCTGGAAGTTAAGATTCTTGTGCAGGCGGAAATTGGCTATACAAGAATACATATCATGGCTAGTGGCGGCTGTGGCGGCAGAACGGAACTCGTCCCACTTGAGATACACCTTGAACCAGTCGGTGACGGGTACGCCTGCAGTTATGTAGAAAGCGTCGGCGGGACCGCTCTGCTCCTTCTCCCCTGCTATTGCAGTGGCATATTCGCCGCGGAGAGTCCAGTTGTCACGGTCGTAGGACAGACCTGCGCTCACCCTTTCACGCTTGAGGCTGGTGCCCTCGGCGTTGATCCAGTTGCCCATCCATCCGAACACGCCCAGTTTGAGACCCTTTATAGGCTGGATCTGTATGGTTCCGATGACGTCTTTGCGAAGGTCGGCATCCGCCACGTTGATGCCCTGGCCGTTCCAGATGCCCAGCTGGTAGTGGAAGAGGTTATGGTTGTCCTTGCCCACGGGGAGGAAGTCTCCCTGGATCTGGATGCCCTGGTCGCGTCCGCCCATGTTGGCCTCGCCGAGGCGGTCGCCCATTCCGGCCATCTTCTGCACCAGGAAAGAGAAATCTCCGGCACCCACATCCCAGGGGTTCATGGGATTCTCGAAGGTGAAGGCCCGCTTGAACTGGCCCATCTTGACGGAGAAGAACTTGTACTTGGCCCACTCCACATAGAAATCCTTGACATGGGGGCCACCGTTGAACTGCAGCTGCACGCGGTAGTTGAACTGGTGGAAGATGCTTCCGTCCACGTAGGCACGGATCAGGCGGGCGTTGAAGCCGGGGCCGCCGTGGGCGCCTTCGAGGTCGCTGTACTTGTAGGATCCTATGATGTATGCGCCCACCTTGGGAACGCTGGCGAAACCGCCTTCTTTATAGCTGAACTGAGGAGTCTCCTCCTGTGCGAAAGCCACGGCGCCGGCCAGAAGGGCCGCGGCAATTATAAATAACTTTTTCATATTATGCCAAAGGGAAAGGGAAAATCTTGGTAAGCAGGAAATAACCCAGCACGAAACCGATTACGCCGATGATGATGCCGACCTTGGCCATCTGGGCCGTCTTGACAAGTCCGGTGGAGGAGGCTATGGCATTAGGAGGCGTGGAAATCGGGAACAGCATGGCGATGGATGCGCAGACCGCGATGAAAGGAATCATTGCATTCATGCCGCCGAGTGCCAAGAACTGGGCATTGTTGGCCGCAGTAGGATCGGCCATCGCAGTGCCGACCACGATAAGTATAGGTACCAGCAGTGCTGCGGTGGCGGAGTTGCTGATGAAGTTGCTGAGGAAGTAGCAGAGGAGGCCAGCGATGATCATGACCACGACAACGTTCATGGCGCTGAACGGTATGGCGTTGATAAGGGTGGCCGCGAGACCGGTCTTGTTGAGACCAGTACCGAGTGCAAAACCTCCGGCGACCAGCCAGAGCACGCTCCAGTTGATATCCTTGATGTCCTCCTTGCCGAACACTCCGGTGCAGGTGTATACGGCAAGAGGTATGAGGGCCACTATGTTGGAGTTGATTCCGGTAAGGGATTCAGTAACCCACAGGAGTATGGTCACGAAGAAGGTAATCCATGCCACATAGTCCTTCCAACCCCACTTGTGCGACTTGGCCTCTATCTTGAGTTCGATCTTGTCGGACTTGAAAGGGAAGAAAAGCTGCAGGAGTACCCACGCGATAAGGATCATCACTATCACGTAAGGAATCATGCGGGACATCCAGGTGGCGAAGCCTATCTGGTAGCCGGCATTCTCCAACGCGCCTATCGCAATGGCGTTGGGAGGAGTGCCGATAGGCGTTCCGATACCTCCGAGGTTGGCGGCCACAGGGATGGAAAGGGCCAGTCCGACCTTGCCGGTTTCATCGTCTGGAAGAGCCTTGAGCACGGGGGCCAGGAATGCCAGCATCATGGCGGCGGTGGCCGTATTGCTCATGAACATCGAGAAGATGGAGATTATGATGAGGAAACCCAGAAGAACCATCTTGGGCTTCTTGCCGAACAGTCCCAGAAGGCCTTTTGCAATCACTGCATCCATGCCGTACTTGGAGGCTATGATGGCCAGCACGAAGCCGCCCATGAACAGCATCACCACAGGGTCTGCGAACGAGGCCATGATGCTCTTGTAGTCCACCATGGTGCCGAATTCGGGCTTGCACAGGAATGCCAGGCCCTTGTTGGAAACCGTGAGCAGCATTACCACGATGACCATGAGCGAGGTTGTCCAGTTGGGAATGATTTCAAACATCCACATGAGTGCAGCGAATACGAATATAGCTATCATGCGCTGCTGGACGGGAGTAAGGTCCGCGATACCGAAAGCCGAGGTAGGGAGGGCCCAAAGAAGAATGGTGACAATCAGCACAATGGGCAGAAGCACACAATACTTCACGGAAAACTTACTGTTTGACATATTGATAATCAAAAAAATAACTTTCTGCCTGGAGAAGCCGGCTTCTCCGGGCGGCAAATTTAGCCATAATTTTGTATTTGAACAAATGATTCTATTTGTTATTAGTAGTGCAAATCACTCAGCGTACAAGGTCGATTTTTTCGCCTTCGACCTTGTACGCCGTTTCTGCCCTGCAATGTTGTCCAATGCTTATCTTGCGTACAAGGTCATGCCGCTGAAATCCGACCTTGTACACTCATGGCGATGCTCGCCTGTTGTTCTCACACCTGCTCCTAATGGGAGAACTGCGCCATGGGACGTGGTAAGCTGCGAAAAGCTCCGGGGACCTTCAAACAGGAATGGTGCGTTTTTTATAATCCCCTGATTACCAACACCTTGCTGAAGTTCCCGGGGGATTCTTCCCCTGGGAACTATTGGTAAGCGCCTGGAGGACAGCGCTTTACCGAAAACGCTATACAACACCTAGGGCGCCAACGGAAACGTGATCTTCGACCCCCTCCGGGGCTTTGAAATCTCACTGAAGCTTCTTTTCTTGCCTTTCGAAGTCCGCATCCCGGCGGGCACAGGAAGCCTGACACTGGACGAGGAGCTCACAACTTATTTTCCGCCATATAACGACTCCATTAAAAGGTTTGTTTTTTTTTCGTTATATTTGTGGATATGAAAAGCACCGTTCGTACCAATTGGCCGAAGCACATCCTCCAGTGGGGAGTGCTGGCCGCTCTGATATTCTTCCTCAGCGGACTCGCCGTAAAGGTTTTCCCTAAACTCTCCCCCGCCGATCCAGAGACCTGGTGTCCGCTGGGCGGCCTGGAAGCCCTCACGACTTATGTCACAAGGGGTTCGCTCCCCTGCTCCATGAGTTCGTCGCAAATCCTCATGGGCATACTCCTGGCGGCGGTAGTCATCCTCTTCGGCAAACTGTTCTGCGCATATCTCTGCCCCATAGGCACGGTGGAAGACCTGCTTACGAAGCTTCGCAAGGCAATAGGGCTGGGAGGAGTGGAACTCAAAAGCGGCAGTGCCGCCGACAAGATCCTTCGCGCAGTTAAATACGGCCTGCTTTTCTGGATATTTTATTCAACCGCCACGGCAAGCGAACTGCTGTGCCGCAAATTCGACCCATACTACGCCGTAGCCACCGGCTTCAAGGGCGAGATAGTGTTATGGATGAGCATAGTTGCACTGGCCGTGGTGATTCTGGGCGGCTTCTTCATCAAACGCTTTTTCTGCCGTTACATCTGCCCCCTGGGAGCGGCGGCTAACACCTTCCGCTTCTGGTTGCCGCTGCTCGCGCTCGGCCTGGTATGGTGGGGCCTTTCAGCCCTGGGCCTGCCGCTTCAGTGGTGGATGCTGCTCGCCGCCTTCTGCGTCATGGGCTACCTGCTGGAAATCCTGTACCGCAAGCCCAAGCTCCAGCTGCTGCACGTCATCTACGACGACGACAGCTGCACGATGCGCTGCTACAGCTGCCAGAAGCACTGCCCCTACAATATCGACATACCCGGAAGCGGCGGAGTAGTGACCGACGTGGACTGCACCCTTTGCGGCGAATGCATCTCTGCCTGCCCGCGCAAGGCTCTTAATTTCGGCGTTGTGACCAAGCCGATGGGGAGCAAGGCAGGGCGGCTGATTCCCGCCTTCATCGCCGTCGTCCTGACTGCCCTCGGCATTATCTTCGGCGGCCGCTTCGAGGTGCCAACGATAGATGAGAAATGGGGCATCGAAGAGGGAATGGAGCTGCGCACCATGCGCATAGAGAATCTCACCAGCGTGCACTGCTACGGCAGTTCCATGGCCTTCAAGGGCAAAATGGAGAACGTCAAGGGCGTACACGGCGTGAAGACCTATGCCAAATCCCACACCGTGGTGCTCACCTACGACCCTTCCGTCACCAGCGAAGAAAAGCTGCTGGAAGATGTCTACGAGCCCTCCCACTTCCGTGTGAATTCCCCCGAACCCACTGAATACAAGGAGCTTCAGGTGCAGACTATCCGCACCGAGCACATGCCCAACAAGACCGACCTCAACTACCTCGGCCTGCAGATGCGCCTCTCGGGACGCAAGATTTTCGGAATAGAATCCGAGTACGACTGCCCGCTTATCGTCCGCGTCTATTCCGACCCCGCCGAAGACCTGGACGAGGCCTGGTTCAAGGAGATAGTGGAGAAAAAAGTGCTGGCCATGCCCATACACGGCGGCGGAGTCAAGGAGACCCCGGTAGACTTCACCTTCGTGCGTCTGGAAAAAGGCAAGGACAAGATAGGAATTGCCGAATACCTTGAGCGCATGTTCGACCCGTTCGAGGCCGAGTACAATGGACGATACCCTTCCGGCGACACCACCGTGGTGCGCAAGCGTGCGGAAGTTTACGAGGGCAAGCCCCAGTACATCTTCGAGATTCAGGACCGCAACTACGAAAAGCCCATCATCAAGCGGGCCCTGCCCTTCCTGAGCAACCACCTGTCCAAAGAGGAGGGCGTGATCGGCACCTACCTGCGGCTCAACAAGAATCTGGAGCCCAGCATCCAGGTGCGCTTCGCCGAGCCCATGACAGCGGACCGCGTATGGGAACTGATGAACATGGAAACCTGGACCATCACATACTCAAAGGACGACGTGCGCGAAATGCCCGCCAAAATGAAGTTTGACAAGAAGGGAACCTGCTATGAATATCAATAGACTGCTGACGGCACTGCTGGTTGCACTGGCCTGCGTGCCCGCCCGGGCCGACGAAGGCATGTGGATGGTGAACGCGCTCTCGAAGGCACTGGTGCAGAAGATGCAGGACAAGGGCCTGAAACTCAGCGGCAATGACATATATGACGCAGGCGCCGTGTCCCTCAAGGATGCCATAGTGTCCCTGGACTTCGGTTGCACCGGTTCATTCGTTTCCGGCCAGGGCCTTCTAATAACCAACCACCACTGCGCCTACTCCGACCTTCACCGCCTCAGCACTCCGGAGCGCAATCTGCTCGAAAACGGATTCGCAGCCCGTAGCACGGCGGAAGAGATTTACATCCCCGGCAAAAGCGTACAGCTGCTTGAGAGGGTAATCGACGTCACAGACGAGGTGGCGGAGCTTAAGCGGAAAGAGCATGACGCCGGCAGGCCGGTCGGCAGCCGCCGGATTTCATATCTGATCGAAAGGCGTTACGAGGACGTTACCGGGCTCCTCGCCATACTGAGTCCCATGTGGGCGGGCTCCCGCTACTATCTGTCCTTCTACAAGGTCTACACGGACGTACGGCTGGTGGCGGCTCCTCCCGTGAGCATTGCCGCATTCGGCGGAGACATAGACAATTGGGAATGGCCCCAGCACAAATGCGACTTCGCAATCTACCGTGTGTACGGAGCTCCGGACGGCAGCCCCGCGCCCCACGGGCCGAAGAACGTCCCCATGGTCCCCCGCAAGTGGCTGCAGGTCAGCACCGACGGCTACAAGCCCGGAGACTTCACCATGGTGCTCGGCTACCCCGGCCGCACCGACCGCTACACCAGCGCGGCCAAGCTGCAGTACATGCTCGAGACATCTCTCCCCATCACCAACAAAGTGCGCGGAGACCAGATGGCGATAATCAAACGCTGGATGGACGCCGACCCCGACGTCCGCCTCAAGTACTCCGACCAGTTCTTCATGCTCAGCAACATCCAGGAGAACAACGAGGGCCTGGAGCAATGCTGCAAGCGTTTCAAGGTGCTCAAAGACCTTCGTGCCAGGGAGCGTAAAATGAAAGATGACAAAGCCCTGATCCAGGAGCTTGACGGCAAGTATTCGGCAATCGCGGATGCGGAAAAGAATCTTATCTGGTTCCGGGAGACGCTTGTCAGGGGCTCACGCCTCGGCACCATCGCCCTTCGCATAGCCAACGGCCGCGGAGCCAGTCCGCGTGACCTCGCAAAGGACTACCGCACCATCGACCTCCGTGTAGAAAAGGACCTGATGGCCTATGCCCTGCGCACCTTCTACGAAAATGTCGACCCTTCGATGTGGGGCCCGTTCCAGACCGAGGTCTACAAGCATCACACAACCGCCGCCGGAACCGACTGGGACGCCCTTCTGGAGAGTGTCTGGACAGATGAGCGCCTGAGGCTCGATTCTCCGCTGGTACATCTGCTCACCGAAAGCAAGATGGGCCGGTTCAACCAGGAAGTGGACCGCCTTCAGGGAGACCGCAACGTGGCTGCCGCCGGATCCGAATTCACACGCGCACTCTACCGTTGGCGCGAATCTCGCGGCGAGCTTCAGTACCCGGATGCAAATTCCACCATGAGAATTACTTACGGCACCGTGGGCAGCTTCCGCCGAAACTGCCGGAAACTTCCCTGGCAAACCTCCAGCAAGGAAATCCTGGCCAAGGAGAACGACACCTATGACTTCTCCTTGAAGGACGACTGGCGCAGCCTGCTGCAAGCCTCCGGCGCCATCCCGGTGGACTTCTTGACCGACAACGACATCACCGGCGGCAATTCCGGATCTCCTGTCCTGGACGCACATGGCCGCCTCATAGGCCTGGCCTTCGACGGCAATAAAGAATCTCTGGCCGGCGACGTTTCCTGGACCGAAGGTTACAACAAATGCGTCAGCGCAGACATCCGCTTCGTGCTCTTCACGCTGAAAGAATACATGCACCTCGACAACATCATAAAGGAAATAGGAGTATTATGAAAAGGATCTTGATAGTATCCGCCTGCATGCTGCTTGCATGCACAAGCGTCTGGGGATGGGGCCGGAAGGGCCACGCCACCATAGCCAGGATCGCAGAAATGCACCTGACCAAAACCACGCAGAAACGCATCTCGGAGATCATGCACGGCGAGCCGATCAGCGGCTATGCATCCTACGCCGACGACCACAAGCCCAAACTCCTTGTGGACATGGGCTTCGACCCCAAGGGCAAGGACCCGCGGATAAACACCCTGCCGCATACCTTCGAGGCTGACATGAACTTCGAGCCTTTCCGCGGAATAAACGACAACGGGCGCTATGTCAAGAACTGCATCCACTTCGTGGAGAAGTATGCCGAAGACCTCAAGAACTACAAAGAGCTTGACGACTCCACCGCCTTTACCGAACTGGTGCTGCTGGTGCACTTCGTGGGCGACATGCACTGTCCGGAACACATACGCTACAACCCGGACGACATGACCATCGGCTATTACAAAGTCAATTTCCGCGGCGAGGACATCCGCTACCACACCATCTGGGACGACATGATCATAGAAATCAAGCATCCCTGGAGCTTCAGCGACCTGGCGCACATGTTCGACTCATCGAGCAAGGAAGAGATTGCCGAAATCATCAAAGGCGGCCCCTATGACTGGGGACGCGACATCGCCCGCTGCTGCTGGATAACCCACCAGGTCAAGCCCGGTGACGTGCTCACCATGGACTGGTACTACGACCAGCTTCCCCTCATGCGTTCACAGCTCCGCAAAGCCGGTTACCGGCTCGCCAAGGAACTCAACATGATATTCGATCCCGCATACGCAAGAAAACACAAGAACAAATGAAAAAGATATTCACTCTGACTGCCGCCTTGTTCGCTGCGGCCTGCGCCTTTGCCTGGACTCCCGGCGAAGGGCTCAAAACACGCTGGGCCGCCCAGGTCGACCCTTCCGCACCACTCCCGGAATACCCCCGGCCGCAGATGGTACGCGCCGATTGGATGAACCTCAACGGCCTGTGGGATTACGCCATCACTCCGGCGGACGCCACTTACTCCAAGCCAGAGGGACAGATCCTGGTTCCCTTCTGCGCAGAGTCTTCCCTGTCAGGCGTCCAGCGCCACGTAGGCTCCGCCAATGCCCTCTGGTACGAGCGCAGCTTCAAGATTCCCGCCAAGTGGAAAGACCGTGACGTGCTGCTGCACTTCGGAGCCGTAGACTGGAAGGCGGAGGTGTGGGTCAACGGCACAAAGGTCGGAGAGCATACCGGCGGCTATACTCCATTCAGCTTCAACATCACCCCGGCCCTCAAGCGCTCCGGCAAGCAGACAGTGCGCGTGCGGGTATGGGACGCATCGGACGAGGGCTTCCAGCCGCGTGGCAAGCAGATAGAGCACACTCACGGCATCTGGTATACGCCCGTTACCGGAATCTGGCAGACGGTATGGCTGGAACCGGTGAACAAACAGTCCAGGATAGTTTCCTACAATCCAGTCTGGGACGCCGCCTCGTCAACCCTGAAGGTGGATGTAGAGGCGGAGGGCAACTTCGACGAAACACGCATAGAGCTGTCCTATGCCGGCGGACCAGTGGCTTCCGGCTGCGAAATGAAAATCGATTCGCCAAAGCTCTGGAGCCCCGACAGCCCCAACATGTACGACCTCACAATCTGGCTGCTCAAGGACGGAAAGGTGACGGACAGGGTTGAAGGTTACGCATGCCTTCGCAGCGTATCCGTGCTCGCCGACCCCAAGCCCGACCGCAACACCAATTCATACAAGCGCATAGGCCTGAACGGACAGCGCACCTTCTTCTTCGGCCCCCTGGACCAGGGATGGTGGCCCGACGGCCTTTACACCGCTCCCACCGACGAGGCCCTCAAGTTCGACATCCTCAAGACCAAGCAATGGGGCTGGAACATGATACGCAAGCACATCAAGGTAGAACCCGCACGCTGGTACTACTGGTGCGACGTACTGGGCATGAGCGTGTGGCAGGACATGCCCTGCATCGCAGACCACAGTTCCAAGACCAACGCCTTCCGCAAGCCCGAGATAGCGCGCATGCAGCGTAATGAGTGGCAGCGCGACAGTTTCCTAGGCGGCACGGACTGCGTCGTCCCCCAGGAATGGAAAGACAACTACTATAAAGAGTGGGGAGAGATTATCGATGCTCTCAAGAGCTTCCAGTGCATAACCGTGTGGGTGCCGTTCAATGAAGCCTGGGGGCAGTTCGACACTCCCGAGGTCGTGGCCTTCACCAGGGCCAAGGATCCTACCCGGCTCATCAATGAGGCCTCTGGCGGCAACTATGCCTTCGCGGGCGACATACTTGACACGCACCACTATGCAAGCCCCGCCATGAACAATTTCGAGGCCAAATTCATCAATGTGCTGGGTGAATACGGCGGCCTTGGCTACCCTGTGCCCGGCCATCTGTGGCAGGAAGATAACAACTGGGGCTACGGCAAGGTGTTCGAATCTTCAAATCAGCTGCAGGACATGTACGACCGCTTCGCAGGCATGCTGAAGGTGTTCATCAGCACTGGATGCGCCGCTGCGGTATACACCCAGACGACCGATGTCGAAATCGAGGTGAACGGCATCATGACCTACGACCGCGAAGTAGTAAAGATGGATGAAAAGAGGCTGAGGGAAACCAATCTCTCCGTTATAAAAGTTCTATGAAAAAGTATTTGATTCTCGCCGCCGCAGCATTGACGGCAATATGCTGCACAGAAACGAAGCGCCCCGAGCCGCAGCTGATAATCTCCCTCTCCGACTTCCCGGAACTGGAGCATGTACACAACATGCAGGGCGGCGCCGTATATGGAGACCTGTTTTTCAGCTTGCAGGACAAAGGCTGGTGCAATGTTTTCGATCTCAATTCGCGCATGCCTGTGGCACAGTTCCCGCTCGGCTCGGCCGGCAAGAACAACCATGCCAACATCGCCTTCTTCGGACCCGAGAAATATGACTCGCAGGACGTTTTCCCCCTTCTGTACGTCTCCCAGTGCAAGTCCAAGCCGGTCGAAGAGATAGGTCTGGAGCAGACCGACTCGCTGTCGAGGCTGTTGTTCGTGGAGCGTATCCTCACCGACGAGAGCGGCACCCCGTTCGGCTCGGAACTGGTTCAGCTGGTGAATTACGAGCCCAAGGAATGGAACTCGCGCCTTTGGGTGGCCGACGCTTCCCATCCCGACCGGATTTGGTGCTACGGCAATACCGTCGGCAATGAGAAACCAGGCAACCATATAGTCCTGAAGGCTTTTGATTTCCCGGGTTTCAGCTCGGAGCGTTTCCTTGTGAACCTCACGGACGAGGATGTCCTGCAGGAGCTCAACTTTGACCAGCTGCTGCCCGAAGGGGCCCGTGGCCCGCAGAATGCCATCATACAGGGAGCGTTCCTTCGCGACGGTGTGCTCTTCATGCCTTGCGGCGCAGGCAGCGAGGAGCACCCCAACGAACTGTTCTACGCGGGCCTGGAAAATGGCCGCTGGGGCTACTTCGACTTTACCGACGTCATGCCTTATGAGCCCGAAGACCTGGATCTGTGGGAGGATAAACTAATTTGCCCGTCCAATACAGATGGAGCGGGCAAAGTATTTACATTCCCTTATGGGGAACTGCTCAAGGCAATGAAGCGCAGATAATCAATTGACGGCTGCGTCGTCCTGGCCGTAGGCTGCCGCTGCTGCAGCGGCATTCTCTGCGGCCTCTTTTTGGAGTTTCTGACTATCTTTGAGGTCTTTCTTGCTCTGCTGCATATCTTTCTTGGCGGCGCGGGTTTCCTTGCGCAGGGAGTTTATGTTCTTGCGCGAGTTGGAAATGCTGCGGCCTCGGTCCTTGATCTGGGCGTTGATACGGTTCACCTCGGCCTTTGCCTGTTTGACATCGTTCTGGAGGCGTTTGGTTTCCTGGGCGGCCACTTTGAGCTCTTCCTTTGATGCTCCCGCCTTCTTGCGGTTTTTTACGCTGTCTTTATGGATCTTGAGGCCCTCGTTCTTTAATTTGAGGTTTTCCTTGGCGGACTTCAGCTCGGGCTTGAGACGGTTGATTTCCCGCTGGTCGCGGGCGATGGACTCCTCGAGAAGGTCGATCCGGCGGTTGTTGACACGGGACTGGTCCTTGTATTTCTGGGCCGCCTGGTCGGCTGCAACCTGATTCTGTCGTACTACATCATCTATTGCGCCCGTATTCTGGGCCTGGGCAATCGCTCCCGAAAAAACAAGAGCGGCCAAAAGGATAACTGCTTTTTTCATAACAGATGCAAATATACTACTTTTCGGCAAAAACAGTCCTCGAAAAGCATGCCATAATGAATGGCCTGGACACAAAAAAAGGAGCCCCGAAAGGCTCCTTTGTCTGGATGACTGGACTTGAACCAGCGACCTCCTGGTCCCGAAATAGATAAATACAGGATTGTTTTGTACGGAAGTTTCGAGCTCGAAAACGACAGAAGAACTATTCAGCAATACAGCAATTGCAACACCTCACATAAAGGTGCTGCTTTTTAGTTATGCATAATCACTTTTGCGGTTTATAGCATAATTTGTAACTTTGCGTTCATCTTGTTTAGACGGCCACTATGATAATCAAAAGACTCTATTTGCAGCCGGAATGTGAGATTGAAATCACGTCCCTGGTAGATTTATTATGCCAAAGCCCTGTTGATGGCGGCTTGGAAGGAACATCTGATGAGGAATGGACTATATAGGGAGGACTTGATATGAAGAACATTTATAAGTATGCCATGATTGCTTCGGCAGTGCTCTCTTTAGCCGCTTGCAACGATTTGATTGAGTCTTCAGAGCCCGCTGTTGACATTGAGCGGGCAATAATCCTGACTGCCACACGTGAAGGCACCAATCCGAATACTCGTTCTGTCCGGATGGATGACGGAACGACCTGGTGGGGACCCAAGGAAGAGATAAGTGTTTTCTACGGGAGTGGATCCAACGGCGGCAGCAAGTTTACATCTAATAATACAACCCTCGCAGAGACAACAGAATTCGAGGGCTCGATATCCATGTCAGGAAATAAGGAGTTCTGGGCCGTGTATCCATATTCCACCGAGAATACCTGTGACGGCTCATCAATCGTAACTGTCATTCCTTCCAAGCAAACAGGCTCGGAGGGTAATTTCTCCGGCGACGCATTCCCTGCGATTGGCAAGTCCAACTCGCTTACGATGCCCTTCTACAATATCTGCGGAGGAATAAAGTTTTTTGTCTCAAGAGCTGATATCAAGTCAGTAACGATTAAGGGCAATAATGGGGAGGTTCTGGCAGGCAAGGTAAAGGTTACCTTCGGAGCCGACGGAAAGCCAGAAGTTGCCGAGGTCATAGAGGGTCAGACGGAGGTAACACTCACGGCTCCTGATGGTGGGACTTTCAAGGCTGGGAAATATTACTATATGACATTGCTCCCGGCCTCTCTTGATGGTGGCTTTACGATGACCTTTACTGCCGGAATAGAGAAAGGAATACTCTCTAGCAATAATGCTCAGACTATTAGGCGTTCATTCTTTAGCGTTTTGAAGAATGTTGATTCAAAGGTAGCCGAGTGGAGTGATTTTATATCTCTCAAGGATTTCGCCCAAGAGTTCGTGAAGGGACTTGATGTCTGGAAAGCTACCATTGGTAATGTTGATGCAGATGACTACCGAAATCAGCAGAGTTCAGTGGGTGCTTGGGTTAACGTTCATTTTATTCCTATCGTTGGTAATCCAGAGGGCACATTTTATAACTTTGGGAATAATCAATATGACCCGAAGTACACACCATGGGAACTTAATGTTAATGGCATAAAATATAGTTCCAGTGAGGCTTGGGAAATAGCCATCCGTGGTCTTATGGATATGGTTACCGCAGAAGGCAACGACTTCCTTGCCGGCATGGATAAGCCCAGTAAACCTTACACTTTGCAGGATGGTCTTACTTTTAGCCAAGTCCCAATAAGAACTCCAAGTCCGGATAACAAATGGGGGGCTAATCCCTGGTACGAATACAATAATCCTGTCACCTATAATGGTCTTCCTGTAAGTGACGTTGATATCAACTTCCTCCTGAAGGTTTGCTCCTGGCACGTTGTCCGTTCATTAGTAAAAGTAGTCTTTGAACCTTTTGGCGTAATATCCAATTTTGTGACTTTATATGCTGATTCTAGACCTAATCACCTATATCTTGAGAATTATGAGGGAATGATATCGCCGATGCGTGAGCTTCTCATCCTCATGCGAGTTTATAAGTACTTATTGGACAACAACATTGACAGCAATGTCTATTCTGCCATCAAGGATAAGAGATTTGATTTTGATCTTTATGGAATAGTTCTCCCTCAAGTTGTTGATCTGGGTTTGTCTGTTAAGTGGGCATCCTTTAATTTGGGTGCAACTAAGCCGGAAGAGTATGGTGATTATTTTGCCTGGGGCGAGACGGAGCCTAAGAGTGACTACAGTTGGTCAACTTATAAGTGGTGCAACGGAAGTTATCGTACACTAACAAAATACAACACTGATTCCAGTTTCGGTACGGTTGATAATAAGACAGTCCTCGACCTGGAAGACGATGCCGCTCATGTGAACTGGAGCGGCAGTTGGCGTATGCCTACGGATGCAGAATGGACAGAGTTAAGGACCAAATGCACTTGGACCTGGACATCCCAGAATGGAGTGAATGGCAGAAAGGTAACCGGCCCTAACGGTAATAGTATCTTCCTTCCCGCCGCGGGCTACCGGGGCTCCAGCAGCATCTACAGTGCGGGGGACGGCGGCTACTGCTGGTCTTCGTCCCTCTATACGGACTTCCCGAGCCGCACGTACTACGTCTACTTCAATTCCGGCGATATGGGCAGGGACAGCAACGGCTACGGCCGTTACGACGGGCAATCTGTCCGTGCAGTATATGGAGAGTTCGTCCCGGTTGAGTCAATATCCTTGAATAAGATATCATTGGATTTGTATCGAGGGGAAGTAGGACAATTGACGGCCACAATCAGCCCGTCGAATGCAACTAACAAGGATGTCCATTGGGTTTCAAGTGACGAATCTGTTGCCACTGTGAGTGAGATTGGCCTTGTCCGTGCCATAGCCCCGGGCACAGCCACAATAACGGCTTATGCTTCCAACGGGGTGAGTACTGCCTGCATGGTTACGGTTAATAAGATGGATTTGTCTCTACCTGACGCCGTAGACGCCGTAGACCTCGGCCTTCCTTCCGGACTCAAGTGGGCAACGATGAACGTTGGCGCCACCAGGCCTGAACAATACGGTGAGTGGTTCGCCTGGGGCGAGACTGAACCTAAATGGGAGTATGACTGTTCAACTTATAAGTTTGAACTGGGAACCGATTATAACGGTCCATTCTCCAAGTATGTCACGAAGTCCAATTACGGCACCGTGGACAACAAGACGGTCCTCGACCCGGAGGACGACGCAGCCCACGTGAATTGGGGAGGCGGTTGGCGAATGCCGACATATTCAGAATGGAAAGAATTGATAGATAATTGCACTTGTACCTGGACATCTGATTACAATGGAACAGGCGTGGCCGGAAGAATAGTGACGAGTAACAAGTCCGGTTATACCGACAAGTCCATCTTTCTTCCTGCCGCAGGCTACCGATTCGGCACGAATCTCGGCAATGCAGGGTCCTACGGCTACTTCTGGTCTTCGTCCCTCTATACGGACGACCCGTGCTACGCGTACCGCGTCAGCTTCTATTCCGACGATGTCTACTACGAGCTCAGCCTCCGCTACGACGGGTTCTCGGTCCGTCCAGTCTCAGAATAAAAGCCGGGCAAGGCGTAAGCTAGCCCGGCAGCCGGATGAGAATGCGTCCGGCATCAGTCCTTCCAGTCATGGGCGAAGCCCGAAGAACTACGGCCGCAGGCCGTCGATTTCACAGCGAAGGACGGCGTCCATCGGATCATCAAAACCTTTATCCCCGCTTCCATATCAGTGCAGGTTGCCGTTCATGAATTCTATCATCCAGGTATTGACCTCTTTTGACTCTGGATGGTCCAGGCTTGTGACGTTATGCACGTGGCCGACCCGGCGGTCCTGGGAGTCGATGTCGATGAATTCAATCTTGCGTCCCAAGGAGTCGCAGTCGGACTATATCAGAAGGGCCTGGGAGCGGATGAAGTCGTGGGTGCAGGTGGAAACGAGAAGGGGACCGGAGTAACTGTCGATGAAAGTGCGCGGCGAGAGTGTCTCCAGATATTGCCTGTCATTGTAGCGTGGGCCGATGAACCAGGCAAGGGCGCCCTTCGAGAAGCCGCCGCCTTCAGCGAACGATGCGAAATCATACGCAGGGCAGTTGAGCATCACGCCCCGTGGCGTGAAGGCCTTCGGGCGGATGGGCAGAGACCCGTCTTCCGACGCCTCAGCCATATAAAGGGCAAGGTGCCCACCCGCTGAATCGCCGGTCAGGAACATCCGGTCCTTGTTGAGATTAAGCTCCCGGGAGTGGGCCGTCAGATAATCCAGTGCAGCGGCGCAGTCGCTCAGTTCGTCCGATACGTCCGTGGTCCCGTTGTTCACGCGGTACTCCAGAAGCACGACATCGTAGCCTTCCTTAAGGAACACGGAGGCGAATTCACGGCTATTCTCCCGCTTACCTGCTACATAAAAACCGCCGTGGATATCGATGAGGACGGCATCCTTGCGCACTTCCGGAGCGGCGTAATAGATGTCCACCACCTGCTCACCCGTCCCGTTCTCTATGTAAGGGACGGAGAGTTTCTTCTCCAAAGAGTCGGCATAGGCGGGCTCCGAAGAGACCTTGTTAGCCCCGGAGACAATCATCCTGAGCATCGGGCGCGTCACCTTGAAGCTGCAGCCTGAGAGTCCCAGGAGGATGGAAACGGATATTAGGGTTAAAAAAAGTCGTCTCATTAGATCGGATGCAAAGATGTGGGCGGTATTGTTTATCAAAAACTATAACCCGAAAGAGCCCCCTAATCCGAGAGAGGGATAATTGAAGAAGAAAGCTCCATCTATTATTACGATATTGTCGTCCTCGGTCATCCAGATATTGCCCGGATGTAAATCTTCAGCGATGACCAGGTCTGAGAGATAACTTATCACGCCATATCGTTCATCTATCTTTTTCCTGAATCCAAGGCATTTCATGTAAAGGGAAATCTCTTTCTCGTTCATTATATGCGCCTGACGAAAGAATCGCTGCCGCAGCAGGACAACAAACTCGCCGTCAGCATTTCTGCCGAAGCCTTCAACCTCAAGTGCCGCAGCAGGGCAGAGCGCGTTCTCGATGATCAGTCGGTCGATGAAGCGTCCGGGGGATTCGTATTGTCCTATCCTGCAGACTTTATGCACGTATTTGTCTTGTTCGGCATAGACCTGTGCCTCTCCGCCAAAGCCGTAAAACCTGTAGCCTTGTGCGGTGATATGTGAATTCGCGTTGGGAAACCAGCAGCTATGGGCTTCCGCCCAACTTTCCAGAAGTTCTTCCTGGTCTACTGCCGGGTCGTTGTCTGATTCTGGGGAGAATGGAGCCGCTGATACTGAGCCACCATATCGTCCCAGGACCAAGGCGCCTTGGACCAGGAGAGAACCTCCCGATTCAAGTCCTCGCTGAAACGACGGATAATGTCGAAGTTTATTGAATGCAGTTTCGGCATCTTGTATCACGGTGTTGTTTATTTCTTCCTGCAATTATACAATAATCCTGTCAATTAAGCAAATTTTGCGCAGCTTACGCAGGATGCGCAGCACTATTCTTTCTGCTCTTGGACAATCCGGGGAATGCTCTAATAGCTCCACCCGGGCGTCTGAGGCAAATTCATATTTATCTCCAAGGCTGAAATCGGAACAGGTAAAACAGGTATGGATAAGTTGAATGATCTTGAGTTGAACCCCCATGACTTAAGGGTAAACGAAGAAAAACCTTCATTGGTTCCTGCAACCTCATGATGTAATGAACTTATCTCTGAGCGAAAAGACGACACACTGTCGGAAGTAAGGTAACCTGCTCCTGTCAAGGCATATACGCTATTGGTGGATAGATCCCTTGACGCCGCGGCGAGGGTCACGTCAATGGGGGTACCTAACGGATTGCGGGCAGATTCTTTCGAGACATGTTCCCAATACGTCGCGCAGGAGCCCCAGCAAGCTGCCATCCTGAAAGCCGTAATTGCACGAAGACCGAGCATGTTGTCTGTATATTGTTTGAGTGATGTATTATTGGCCAAGGCGTCAATACCTTGATTTGTACGCATCAATACCAGGTTGACGGACTTCCAGAGTTTGTCCACTTCCGGGGAATAATAAGACGCTGAACTCAGTAAGGAATCAGCCACGGTGGCATTGTATTTTCTTCGGACGCCCTCAAGAAGGGGCTTAAAAGCGTTGAACTCCGTATAAATAGCATCCAGATAGGCTCTTACATTACTCTCATCCGAAAAGAATGATTCTACAGGCTTGTTTCCATAGCCCGGGCAGAACTCGGAAAAATCCATCAATCTGCATTTCATTACGTCTGGATTTGCACTTTGAGGGTATTCAGGCACACATGCCATTACCCCATCCTGAATGGAGAGCGGATAAATCAAACCATAATCCTCTGACCCGGCAAAGATACTTATGCCATCATCACCAATTTCCCAATATCCTTCAGTAAAGCTGCCATACAAGCCATAAGACTCAAAACGGCCGTTCTCCCAAAAGACAATGTAATTCTGGTTCAATGGAAGAATAATGGGACCGTTGTCGTATGTATTTGTATACTCAATTATTTCCCAACAGCCAATTATGTCAGAGGCCGAGAAATCCATCATCTTCGGCACTTCCTCCTTGACGGAAAACATGTCGCAGCCGGCAATGATCATGGGCAGGATAATGAAAAAAAGAAAGCGTTTCATGTGAGCAAATATAGAAAAAAAATATTCTTTGGGAATGGTTGTCCTACCCAATTCAGATCGAGAGGCTTAAGTTTGCAAGGCTTGAGCCTCTTTTGTTTTGCCCATATGTTGATAATCAGATGCAAAACAATTACCTTTGCTATTATGCGAACCCCAGATGCCGTCAAAGAAGCTGCAAAAGATCGTGCCAGTTGTTATTCACGGGTTGGCTACGCTCATCTTGGGCCGTATCAAGGTTATGAGGTGTATACATTAAGAGTATTTGATGAACTCCCGTTACCAATTGGACTTCCCGAGGTTTACTTATTCAAAGAAGGACTAGATGTGATTACAGTGTGCGGCCATGATGTGTTTGAGATAATGCGAATAGCGGCCAAGAACACAAGGGATAGAAGAAAGGCCACACGGATGGCTAATAAAGATTAATGACTTACTTTGGCAACTACTAAGTCAGGATCTTTTGTTTTTATCCTTTTTGACATCCATTTCACTCCGGTTATATGCCGGGGTGAAGTCATTTTATAGTGGGTTGAATGGGGTTTAAAACACGCTGAAAGTGCGACTAAACTGCGACTGCCCCAAAAAAGGACAAGCACCTACGTTTCCGTAAGTGCTTGTGTTTCACTTTGTCTGGATGACTGGACTTTAACCAGCGACCTCCTGGTCCTAAAACGGCAGTCGGAGGACAACGGTCTATTGCACGCTCAACTCAAGTTCCACCACCTTGCTGGTGCCGTTCTGAGTGGTAAAGTGGGCTTCGATGAGGTGATATCCGGTGGTCAGGACCACGGAGGAGGAACTTATCCGCTCTTCATCGAGATACCAAGTTATAGAAGACTGTGGCTTCCGGTCCCCGGTCGTCTGGTTTAATACCAGCTCGAACACATCACCCTCGGCGTAACTGCCGTTCTTGGGGTCGGAGATCCAGTTGTAACCGTTGTCTGGTGCCTCATAATCCCCCAGGGTGAGGGTGAAATCGAATATGAGGTCCCAACTGTAGCGCTCGCCGGTAGAGGTGAGGTTATACTCCGACACCAGACCGTCATACGGCCAGCCGACCGCCCAGTCATAATAATTATCTTCCTCATCCGTCTTGTAATAGGCACCGAAAGCATAGTATGCATTGTTGTACGAATAGCCTCCGCTGCTGTATCCCACGCCGGCATAGATATCCTGCCCGGCTGGAATGATTATTTCCTGGTCCCTGAGGTTGACGGTAGTATAACCGCCTACGGTTATCTGGTCGCTGCTCACTGGCACCGTGGCTTTGCGCGCATCGCCGAAGTCGATGATTACATTCACTCCGGAATACTTTGTCGACTCATCTCCATACAAGAAGAATGTAATCTCCTTGAGCTGCTTGCCGGCATATTTGCCGATTTCGGATGCAGGGTACATATTCTGCCCTGTGATGGACGAGATTGAAGAGCCCACGATGAATTCATCCTCATCAGTCAGCACGTCCACGGGCCAGGCATACACAGTGGACGGCAGTTCTTCTCCTTCTCGCATCAGGTAGAAATCATGAGTCTCAATCATACTGGTCACCGTGACCACTGCAGTCTGGCTCACATAACCTTCTGCAGAAATGTTTATTTGATATGTTCCCGCAGCATCGACTTCTATCAGATAGCCGCCTTCGGAGTCAGTGGTGCTACCGCCGGTACCCGCCTTGGTAAGGGGCATCTTGGACTTGCGGGCCGGCTTGAGCAGCAAGCCGGCCTTGCGCAGAAGGGAGCCGGCAGCAGTTTTTGCAGACGTTGCCTGAGAAGCTTCCGGCATGGCGGACAGAGTAACCGAAGCTCCCTCAATAGGATTGCCGTCCGTGTCCATCACAAATCCGGCAACTCCGAGCATATTGGAATTGTTTACATTGAACTTCACCACGCCGCCGGAATACTTGATGCCGGTAAAGGTAAACCCGGTAGCTTTTCCGTTCCAGGCCACAGGTGTGAATGCGCTGTAAGTACCGCCAAAGAGAAATGACGAACCGTTGTAGACAGCGGTACTGGTCGGACTGGCGGCGGGCACAACATAGCAGCACGGGTGGGCTGAATAGTTGTTGACAGAATTATTGTTCCAGACCGACGCCGCAGTCACCGAGCCAGAAACTCTGTTCGTGGACTTGTCCACATGATAGACCATCATACCGGTGGGTATGGCGGCGTCCCAGCGCTGACCTCCGCGCACTTCGTAGACAAAGTACTCGTTGCTCACAGAAGTCTTGGTCTTATAGGCAGTGTACTCCGTGGCGCCGGGATAGTTTATGGCCTGCATGGTCACCGCGCCCGTTGAAGTAAGTTCCGGAATGGAAGACAGCCAGCCAATCTCGTAAAGCTCTTCAGCCGTAAAATATGGAGGTGTGGTAGAATTGCCGTTGTAGGAGCCGCTGGCCATAAGGTCGAAATTGTACATGCTCGCAGACGTGCCGTTGGTGGCATAGTCGGCATCGTAGAAGTCCGGAAGGCCCAGGGTGTGGGCGAACTCGTGGCAAGTGGTACCTATGGAACACATGGTAGTGCCGGAATTGCCTTTAAGCTCGGCAGTACAGAAGTAGCGGTCCAGTTTTACGTTGTCGAACGTACGGGAATTCAGGGCGTTGGGACTGCTGGAAAGATACCAGGCATGCGACCAGATACAATCGTCGCCACCACCCTGGGCTTCGTCGTAGCCGGCATAATAAAACATCACAAAATCCACCGTGCCGTCGCCGTCGTTGTCGTAACGGGAGAAATCAACGCTGCTGTCCAGCTTCTGCGCGGCATGCACAAGGGCCATTTCAGGCAACCTGTCGTTCCCGCTTTCGTTCCCGCCGTAGTATGACTTAAGATTATCCAATTTCACAGGGCCGAGGACTTCAAACTGAGGCGTAAACACACCGAACGAGTTTTCTTTGTAGTAGTCATAGACTGAGCCTATGGCGTTGTTGGCCGAGTAGCCCTCCTGGGTAAGCATTGCAGTGAACTCGGCGTTCGTCTTGGAAAATGCCTCCCCATTGCCGCTGAAGCCTATCAGAATCACCGGAATCTTGGGAGAGCCGAAGTTGGCGGCCTGCGATGCCGACACCTTGTACATCTCTGCTGCGGCGGCACGTCGCGCTGCAGCGGCCTCTTGACGCAAAGCCAAAGCATTGCGCGTCAGGCTGTTGGATACTCTCCAATAGCCTTCCGCATCCTGCTCCAGAATGTTGCCGGCATCGTCTGTGACCCAATGACAGAACTCGTCGCCGTGAATTCTTATGGTAATAGTGCTTCCGTCAGGCTGCGTATACGTAATCCTTCCGGGATAAGCCGGGCCGGCAAGAGCCGTCATAACGAATGAAACGGTCAGAATGACTGACAGGAGTATATTCTTCTTCATGGCTTGCTACTTTTTGACGATGAAACCATAACCGTTGCCCGTCGAGAGCCACACCTTAGGGCCGTCGACCTTGACAACCGTCACATCATAGTCGATATCTGTGATGCTTCGGCCGCTTATCTTGCTGAAAGAGAGAGTGAAAGTATCGCCGGAAGCCGGATCTGCCGGAATGCCGGAAAACTCTGTTACCTCATATGATGCAGGCGCAATTATGGCAAAGGTCACTGTGCCGCCGTCAGCATATTCGCGGCTCAGCTGTTTTCCTGTGCCATACACATAGTTGCCGGAATCAAGGTAGGCTCCGAACTGGCTATAGGCAAGGATGGGGTCGTCAATTACATTGATCCCCGTCTCCCTCTTATATAAATACACATTGGCTCCGCTCATTCCTGACTGCGCAGAATTACGTGATGTACTCCTGTAGGCAGAGAAAATCGGACTGCCGTTATTGCTGTTGAAGCGTATCTGCCTGTAGTAAGTAGTATTTCCACTCTTAACAGATTGATATGCCGTAATGGTTGAAACGTTGTTCGATACAGTTATGCTCCAATTGTAGTAAGGGACGTTGGTGTCGTTGGTGGCAGTACTTACGTCCAGGGAACGCAGACAATTCTCCTTGGCTGTGGTCCCAATATATCGTCCGGAAGCAGTGGTTGTCTCTTTGAAGTAATAATGAGAGGTATAAGCTCCGGCAGTAAGGGTAAACACCTCGACGGAAGAGCCGGGTGATTGAATGATAATTCTTCCGTCTGCATCCTGTTTCATATTGACAGTTACAGCCCCCCTGTTGTTTGTATTCTGCGTCGTACTCATGGCGTAGGCGGCACCGTCAGATGCGGAAGTAGCTATGATAACTTCATCGCCGGCGGCCAGGTCGGATGCATTGCTCACCAGCACCCAGCGGTCCTTTGGAGCTTCAAATTCGGCAGAGGCCATGTTGACCGAGAACTTGGACACGCGTCCGGCTTTGAAAGCCAACTGATTGCCGCTGATGTTGACCGTACGTGTATACTTCCCCTTTTCGGTATTAACCTGCACCTTGATCTGTCCGCCGTCAAAGCTGGCGGGAGCGCACGAGAACCATATATCTTCGATGTAGGAGGCTCCTCCGACAGAAGTGACAGACAGATTGTCGGGAAGTATGGTTATGGTACGGGAATGAGCGGCATCGACCAAAGAGGCTGAAGCAACATCATAATAGAATTCGCCCGCAAATGGAACGCTGGCAGTGATGTCGATGGACTGGACGGAATCATCGGAATCCAGGGCCAGATTCTTCAGCGTCATTTTTCCGTATGCCGTCACATGCACGAAACTCAGCTCTACATTCCCGAACCCATCAATGGAATCCGCAGTCTGAAAAGCCGTTATGATTTGGGCATCTTCGTCGCATGAACCTGCCAGCGGAGTCTGCTCCGTGGGAATGCTAAGGTGGAATCCACTATGTGTCTCAGATGCGGAGACCGCCGCCGAGAAAGGACTCAGGGCGTAAAATACATACGGAGCTTCAAGTTCCGACTCCGGGAAATCAGCGTCGAAAGTGGCGGACAAGCCATCTTGGGCAACAGCTACAGCCGCGTCTTTAAAGCCGTTGAGATTGAGCGAAACGGCAATCTGCTGCTCGTTGCCGGACCATATGGTGGGGTACTCGACGCCCTCTTCACCTTCTACGGGATTTCCGAAGACCGTACGGGTTTGAATTTCGTTGGCAACGAAATGCACCTTGTATGTTTTTTCCCGAGGTGCCATCTCGGGAGTCTCCTGAACGCGGCAGGAAACAACCGACAACAAAACGGCGCCCAGCGCCGCATAAAACACTTTGTATTTCATAAGCGCTGAAAACTAAAATTCACCATAATCATCTTCCTTGGCCGGCTGAATCTGGCCATCAGATGAGAGAAGCGCCTTGCCCGTTGCAACAAAAAGCACTCTAAGACAAGGACTTACATAATAAGACTCGAAATTTTGCGACATAATAGCCTTCACAATCAAAGGTAAAACACTACTAACGCTTACAAATGTAAATAAAAATTTTAAAAAACCAAGAAAAAATAGTATTTTTATCCTCGCCATCAACAAGAAACGCCAGTATAATATTTGAAGAGAATGTAATCCGGAGCCTTCAGTTTGGCGGTTTCGAAGATAATGACGATCTTCGCGGCCTTCAAATAACATCGGAGAGAAACCAATGAATATTCAAACATGAAAAAGATCGTATTGCTTGCTTTCTCATTATTATTTGCGATTCACGCATACTCCCAGGATAATGACAAGTTGCCAGAACAATCCACGGCCGTTTCCATTGACAGCCTGACTGTAAGGCTGAAAAGGCTGCAGCATGACTTTGATTTTCTGTCTTGTGAGTACAAGCTGAACGAAGTGAAATCCGAGTTGGATGAGCTCACTCATTATATTGATATTTCATCGAATGGCATATTAATAAACCTATATCACAGTCAATATGACCGTGCATTATATGCGGCATATTCAAAGCGTTATGAGGCATTCTGTACTAATTTTGATGCTTTAAAGGAAAAAACGGAGACTGTCAAGTTTTCTGTGGCATATGATATGATGATGTTAGGCTTCACAGATGACGAATTTAAAGTTTTAAGAGCAGGTTTAGATTCTATTGAAAAATCCTTAAATCGTGCCGAATATTCTTTAAGTTACCACGACGCAGTATTAAGGTCTTACCAGGGGAAGAAATATGAATAGAAACAGTCGTTGTGTTTAACTTCGGAACGGCCATCAAGGCCCCCTCTAAAAGATGTATCAGGAGTTGGCCAAATAACAGATAGTTCTCATGTTAGGCAAATCCAAAGACATCACCCTTTGACTCCCTCTATCCACCTTTTCACTCCGGTTATATGCCGGGGTGAAGTCATTTTATAGTGGGTTGAATGGGGGTCAAAACACGCTGAAAGTGCGACTAAACTGCGACTGCCCCAAAAAAGAACAAGCACCTACGTTTCCGTAAGTGCTTGATTTTCACTTTTGTCTGGATGACTGGACTTGAACCAGCGACCTCCTGGTCCCTAACCAGGTGCGCTACCAACTGCGCCACATCCAGAAGTGGACCGCAAATGTAGGCATTTTTCTGATTCCTTGCAAATCTTTTTTCGTAAAAATGCTTTTTTGACTGCTACGAGGCAAGACAGGCGTCCAGTTGACGGGTGATTTCATCTTTGTCAAGATGCTGTCCGATAAAGACTATCTTCTGCATCCTGTCTCCGTAGACAGGGTCCCAGTCGCGGCGAAGCTGAGGGTCGCGTTCCATCTGCATCTTCAGCTCGTACTCATCCATCGAAGCGTACCACAGCCCGGCGTCCTTCACCAGTTTCTGACGGCCCGCCTGCTCGAACAGATAGCACTGGTCGGGCTCCGACGCAAAATAGCAAAGACCCTTGGCACGTATCACACCGGCCGGCCAATGCTTGAAGATAAAGTTGTCGAATTTGTTGATATCCAGCGGCTCGCGGCGATAATAGACAAAGGTGTCGATGCCATATTCGAGGGCCTCGCCTTCCGCTTCTTCTTCCTCGTCCTCGCCTTCTATCGCGGCAATCCAGGCTGCGGAAGTGGCAACGGCGTCGAAGTCGAACATGCCCGTATAGATAATCTCGTCCAGGTCGATGTCGCCGTAGTCGCAGCTGATTATCTTGGCTCCGGGATTGATACCCTTGACGATTGCCCGCAGACGGCCAAGTTCTTCGGTGCCGATCTCGGAGGCCTTGTTGAGCAGAACTATGTTGCAGAACTCAAGCTGCTCTATGATCAGGCGCTCAAGGTCCTCGTCGTCGATATCTTCCTTACCAAGGGCGTCGCCGCCGGCAAACTCGTCTTTCATCCGAAGCGCATCCACGACCGTGACTATGCAGTCTACGTACGGGACGGCACCGCGGGTGTACTGAGTGCCGAAGGTCGACATCGTGCTTATCGTATTGGCGATCGGGGCGGGCTCGCAGATGCCGCTGGCTTCGATGACAATGTAATCGAATGCCTTGGAGGACACAAGGTCGGCTACCTGGGCCACGAGGTCCATCTTGAGGGTGCAGCAGATACATCCGTTCTGCAAGGCCACGAGGGAATCGTCTCCCTGCCCCACTATTCCACCTTTCTGAATGAGGTCGGCATCTATGTTGACCTCACCTATGTCATTGACTATTACAGCGAATCGTATGCCCTTGCGGTTTGCTAGTATGCGATTGAGCAGAGTGGTCTTGCCACTCCCGAGGTAACCGGTCAGCAACAATACCGGCACCTGCCTGGTTTCTTTTTCAATTGTCATATCTTTGTTATATCAATCATCACTCTTTCGAGACAGGGTTCTTTCATCATGGCCGCCGGATTGGTCCCTGGCATGCCCTGGGGCACTGGAACGCCCAGGATGGCGAACAGTTCTTCCCAGTAGGGCGGCATGGTTCCGTCAGGGGCGCAGAAATTCATGGGGTACTCGCTGAAGACGTGCGTCCCGTCGGGCAGAACATAGCTGTCGCGGATAAGCTCGGTGCAATAACGCGCCGTATCACAGGGCAGGAAACTGTTGTTATAGCTCAGGCCCGTGAATTTCATGGCGTTACGCACGAATTCCCCGGCCCTGCGACTGTCCTTCAGGCGCATGACGAAGAACTGCGGAAGCGAGCCGTCATTGAGGGTGAAATCACACAGGAAGGTATCGAGAGGATGCCTGTCAACCCCATGCTTGAGAGTGGCGTCGATGATGAAAATACTGTCACGCTCCCTGTCCACTATCGCTGCGTGGATAATGTTAAGCGAATCGGAGGCTGTCGCCGCACCTATGGCATCGGCCATCCCGTCTATACGATAATCCAGGGGAATGCCCACGAATACCAGGTCTCCCTTACGGAGTTCCTGGACATGGCTCCTGCACCCGGCCGCAACAGCCGAAAGAACCAGCAGTGCCAAAAATAACTTTTTACGAATCATCTTGTAAAATTAGTCATTTTTTGCGGATAATGATGTCTTAGGGCCTGGAGATTGATTAGAAACCGTGCCTGCAGAAAGGTATTCTTTCAGCGCATCGACGTAGCCCTTGAAGGCTTCCTGGCCTGCCGGGGTGATTTTGCAGGTGGTACGGGGCATCTTGCCCTTGAAGCCTTTCTCGACGGTGATGTAGCCGGCGGTGGTGAGTTTGTCGATCTGTACGCTCAGGTTCCCGGAGGTGGCACCTGTCTGCTTTTTCAGATAGGTGAAATCGGCATCATCGGAGCCGGCCAGAATGGACATCACCGCCAGCCGGAGCTCCGAATGAAGGATGGGGTCTAACTTGGGGAACATGGGCTACTTGTACTGAATCTTCATGATAAATCCGGTCACCAGGAGGAGGACGCCGCCCAGCGTGAAGATGAGAAGCTGTGCCTCGCTCTTGACCAGCAGGGCAAATACGGCGCCGCCGATGCCCAGCAGGAAACCGGCGATGATGATGGGCCAGTTCTTGAGCAGGACGCCGGAAATGCATTCGGCCAGTCCCAGGATAATGACGATCACGAGCGTAATGTGCATCGGGCTACGCGAAAAGCGCCTGCGAAGCAGACGCTTTGAAGCGGAGGCGGAGGGATTCGAACCCCCGGAACGTTGCCGTTCAACAGTTTTCAAGACTGCCGCCATCGACCACTCGGCCACACCTCCGGATTGGGACTGCAAATGTAGAGAAAAAGTCGCTAAATTGCAACAGTACAGTCAACTCTGCTGAAGTTGCTTTCTGGCGTGTTCCAGCACGGGTACATAAAGCTCCAGGAAATCGCTCCAGCGGTAGAAGGCACCGTCGACAGGAGTCAAAGGCAGCGGCACGGGTTCCTCGTTGAGCATCAGCATAATGAGCAGGTCCGATTCGGCGGGGGCCTTGGAGTTCCTTCTGGGAGCGAAGAAAATCAGCTGGAAATTTGCGGCCATGGGAATGCGTGAGGTGTCCCAGAACTTCCACGCCTGGGTGGGATCGTCGAGCGTGGAAGGCCATCCTTCCAGCCCCATCATTGCAAAAAGCGCCATTATGCAGCCGTCGTGTCCGAAGCGCAAACGCACCTTCACGCCGTTCGCAAGGTCTTCCGGCACCCGCTCCACAATGTCTCCCAACACTGACTCCGACAGCAAGCATCCCCGGCCGTTGCCACCGCTCCAGAGGCTTTTCTCGGCATAGAAAGTATAATTCTCGAGCCTGCCGAGCCGCTGAAGTTCCTCTTCGGAAAAGGCCCGCAGAAGGTCGCAGTCAGGCACAGGGCAGCTCGGAAGATTCTTTGCCACATCGAAATACTTGCGCTCGAAGAGAACGGGATTGCAAATACCGGACACATAATCCGGATCCTTGAAAAGTGCCGCACAGAAGGGCCGCCATTGCAGAAGGCCCTCGCAATAACGGTCAAAGCCCGGGCGCCAGGGAGCGTCTGCACTCTTCCACCGTACATCCTCCGGCGTCACCTTGGGATTCTCCGGCGAGTGCTGATTGATGCGCCCCATATAGGTCCTGGAGGCATCGGAAACTATTTCAACGGAAGGATTGAGCCTCGACAGTTCCTGCCCGAAACTGAGCATGGACATCATCGTACGCTCCAGGTTGGTGGAATTTGCGACCACGCGGGAATCCTTTCGCTTTAGAAGGCGGGGAAAGTTCCGCACCATGCGCCCCGCTATCTGGCGGTGCTGCACGAAGCCAAGAGGAGTAAGTTCTCCTGTGCGGCCGAGAAGCGAAGGCAGGGCGGCCGAATAGCGCGCCCATATATCCTCGCCGAGAGGAGTCAGCATGCCGTCGCCGGCAGCCTTCTCCAGCACCCTGGAGACAGCTTCATAGCCGCCTTTGCCATCCATATAGCGCGAACCGTGCCGTCCATAATGGCTAAGGTATACCGGTACGTAGCCCTTCGGAGCCCGAGGAGGAGCCTGAACCGTCTGCGGATACAGCCGGCCGGTCCCCATAGCCCACTGAATATCATGTTCTTGCCCGAGGGCCGAGATACAGGAGAGCGAGAGCAGGACTGCACTAAGCAGCTGCAGTATCGTCCTTCTTCTTGTCATCGGAGGCAAAGAATTTCCACTGGAAAAGGATAAGATAGAAAGCTCCCACGGTGACGCAGGAATCCGCGAAGTTAAAAACCGGACTGAAGAAAATCACCTCTCCGGCGGCATTATGTATGAGCGGGAAAAAGAACATATCCACCACCTTGCCGAACATGAAAGGAGCATAATCCCATATAAGTCCGTAGAAAAGACAGTCTATTATATTGCCGAAGGCTCCTGCCGTTATGAGAGTAAGGCCTACCAGCACGCCGACGGGCGCCTTCCCTTTCTTGTTAAGGGAAGTAATCCACCACACCAGCGCCCCGCACAGGATGATGCGGAAAAGCGAGAGCAGGAACTTACCCACCGACCCGCCGAACTTCATGCCGAAGGCCATGCCTTCGTTCTCCACGAAGCACAGGCGGAACCAGTCGCCAAGCACATATATCTGCTGGCCGAGAGTCATGTTGGTCTTGACCAGATACTTGATTACCTGGTCAATGACCACCAGCAGTACTCCGAGCGCCACCAGCCGGGCGCCTCTGGACATTTTCATTTCCTGCCGGATTTTGCCAGTTTCTCCTTGGCCTCTACGGTCAGCGTGGCGTGAGGAACCAGGCGCAGCCTCTCCTTGGGGATGAGCTTGCCGGTCTCGCGGCAGATACCGTAGGTCTTGTTTTCGATGCGCACCAGTGCAGCCTCAAGGTTCTGGATGAACTTGTACTGGCGCTGAGCCAGCTGGCTTGCCTCCTCCTTGGAGAGCTGATTGGCGCCGTCGTCCTCAACGGTCTTGAATGAAGGAGAAGTATCCTCGATGTCGTTGGAACCGTTGTGCATGATAACTTGGCGGAGAGTGTTGTACTCCGCCCTTGCCTTGGCGAGCATCTCGTCGATAATCGCTTTGAACTCGGCAAGTTCCTCATCGGAATAACGGGTTTTGGTTTCTTCTGCCATATTCTTGTTACGTTTAAGGTTAATCTTTATTGATGTATCCTCCCAGGCCACGACGGCGGCACTCTGGGGCGCCTCGGACATGGGCTTGAGATCGATGGAGTTGGAAAGCGTCTGGGCGGCCACATAATCTCCGAAAGCAGCGAGGGCCTTGGCAATGGACTCTCCGGCTGCCCCGTCGGCAAATATCTCCGTGCTTATCCTGTCGGTAAGTTCGAAGCCGTTCTCTTTCCTGAGGTTCTGTATGGGGTGGATGAGCTCGCGGGCGGTGCCTTCGAGCACAAGTTCGGGAGTCTGCACTATGTCGAGCGCAACGGTGAGGCTGCCCTCGGTGGCGACGAGCCATCCCGGCATGTCCTCGGAGCTGATTTCGTAGTCCCCGGGGTGCAGCGTCACGGCACCTGAAGGCAGGTCGAGCACATACTCTTCCGACCTTTCGATGGCGGCAATAGTCTCCTGACCCATTGTGCCGAAGGCTGCCGCAATTTCCTTCATCTGCTTGCCGTAGATCTTGCCGAGCGTCTTGAAATTGGGCTTTATCTTCTTGGTGATGATGCCGGTCGTATCGTGGAGGAACTCCAGTTGCTTGACGTTTACCTCGGTAAGGAAGATGTCCTGCACCTTCTCTATATGAGCCTTGACCTCGTCGTCCAGCACGGGAACGAGAACCTTGGCCAGGGGCTTGCGAACATTGATGCCGACCTTCTTCCGCAGGGCGAGCACCATGGAGGAAGCCTTCTGTGCGAAGGACATGCTCTCTTCCAGGGCCTCGTCGACCAGGGCGGGGTTGCACCGGGGCATACTCTCATAGTGAACCGACTCGCTGTCGGGAACAAGGTCCAGCCAGAGACGTTCCATGAAGAAGGGAGCGATGGGCGCCGCCATCAGGGCCACGCCTTTGAGCACCTCGTAGAGCGTCTGGTAGCAGGACAGCTTGTCCTTGCCCATGCCGGCGCCCCACATGCGCTTCTTGTTGAGGCGGATATACCAGTTGCTGAGGTCGTCACACACGAAATCCTGGATGAGGCGGCCCGCAAGGGTTATGTCGTAGTCCTCATAAGCGTCCCTGACCTTGCGCTCCAGAGTGTTAAGACGGCTGATTATCCAGCGGTCGAAAAGCGGCCTGGAGGTATAGGGGACATGGGCTTCCGAAGGGTCGAAGCTGTCGATGTTGGCATAGAGCGCGAACACCGAATAGCAATTGTACAGGGTGCCGAAGAACTTGCGGCGCACCTCCTCAACCCCGGCCTCGTCGAATTTGAGATTGTCCCAGGGCTGGGCGTTGGTGAGCATATACCAGCGCAGGGCGTCCGGTCCGTACTGGTCCATGGCCTTGAACGGATCCACGGCGTTGCCAAGGCGCTTGCTCATCTTCTCGCCCTTCTTGTCCAGCACCAGGCCGTTGGAAATCACGCGCTTGAAAGCGGGCGTGCCGCTCACCATGGTATGGATGGCATGCAGGGTGTAGAACCAGCCGCGTGTCTGGTCCACGCCCTCGGCTATGAAGTCGGCGGTGGCGCCGAAGTCGGGGGTGCCGATGCCGCGAAGGCCCGTCTGGGCGTAAGGCATGGCTCCGGAATCGAACCACACGTCGATAAGGTCGGTCTCGCGCATCATCTTGCGGCCGCTGTCGGATACCAGGAAAATCTGGTCCACATACGGTCTGTGGAGGTCGATGCGGTCGTAGTTTTCCTTGCTCATATCGGAGGGATCGAAGCCGGCGTCGCGCAAGGGATTGGAGGTCATGAATCCTGCCTCCACGGCCTTGTCTATGCGCTCGTAGAGCTCACGCACGCTGCCTATGCAGATTTCTTCCTTTCCGTCCTCCGTGCGCCACACGGGCAGCGGGGTGCCCCAGTAACGGCTGCGGCTGAGGTTCCAGTCCTGGATGTTCTCCAGCCACTTTCCGAAGCGTCCGGTGCCGGTGGATTCCGGTTTCCACTCAATGGAGTCGTTGAGTTTCATCATCTGCTCCCTTACTGCGGAAGCCCGTATGAACCAGCTGTTCAGAGGATAGTAAAGGACAGGCTTGTCGGTGCGCCAGCAATGGGGATATGTATGGACGTGCTTTTCGATCCTGAAGGCCTTGCCTGCAGCCTTGAGCATAACGCAGATGTCAATGTCGAGCGTGGGGGCGTCGGGGGCCAGGGTGCTGTCGTAGGCATTCTTGACATAGCGGCCCGCCCATTCGCCATAGGATGCGTCCACCCTGTCGGCGACGTATGCTGGGTCGAGGTCCTCGACACGGTAGAAGCGGCCCCGAGGGTCCACCTGGGCCTGGGGTGCGCCGTCTTTGTCCGTCACATACAGGCCGGGAACGCCTGCCGCACGTGCCACTTTGGCGTCGTCCGCACCGAATGTCGGGGCGATGTGCACTATGCCAGTACCGTCCTCGGTGGTCACGTAGTCGCCGGGGATGACGCGGAATGCGCCCTCGTCGGGACGGAACCAAGGGATGAGCTGCTCATAGCGCATGCCCACGAGTTCGCGGCCCTTGACGGTGCCGGGAAGCACCTCGTAGGGAACCTTGTCGCCGAACCAGGCGCCCACGAGGGCCTGGGCCAGGATATAGGTGGCGGGAGCGCCGGTATATGGATTGGTGCTGCGCACCTTGACGTAATCGATGTCGGGGCCCACGCACAGGGCGGTGTTGGACGGAAGCGTCCATGGAGTGGTGGTCCATGCAAGGAAGTAAAGATCCTCCTCCCCTATTACCTTGAACTGGGCGCAGACGGTGGTGTCCTTGACGTCGCGGTAGCAGCCGGGCTGGTTAAGCTCGTGCGTGCTCAGGCCGGTGCCGGCTGCGGGGCTGTAGGGCTGGATAGACTTGCCTTTGTAAAGGTAGCCCTTGCCGTAGATGTCCTTGAGGAGATACCAGAGAGTTTCGATGTAACGGTTGTCGTAGGTGATGTACGGGTCGTCCATGTCCACCCAGTAGCCTATGCGCTCTGTGAGGTTGCGCCACTCGGCAGTGTATTTCATAACCTCGCGGCGGCAGGCTGCGTTATATTCCTCAACGCTGATCTTGGTGCCTATGTCTTCCTTGGTGATGCCGAGTTTCTTTTCCACTCCCAGCTCGACGGGCAGTCCGTGGGTGTCCCAACCAGCACGGCGGCGCACCAGGAAGCCCTCCTGCGTCTTGTAACGGCAGATGGCGTCCTTGATGCTGCGGGCCATGACATGGTGTATTCCAGGCATGCCGTTGGCGCTGGGCGGACCTTCGAAGAATATGAATTCGGGTGCGCCCTCGCGCAGCTGCAGGGATTTTTCGAATGCATGCCTCTCTTTCCACCGCTTCAGTATCTCGTTCCCGGCGGCCACAAGGTCCAAGCCTTTATATTCTTTGAATGTCATATTTTTTCGCTACTTTTGCACTTGTATTTTAAAACTTGCAAATATACTAATTTAATAGCTTTTTAACAATGGCGACCTTTGATATAATACTCCTGGCCCTTTTCATTCCGGGCATAATCCTGGGCCTTGCCAAGGGCGTAGTAGGCCAGATCGTATCCCTGGTGTCGGTGATTGCGGGAATCATCCTCGCAAGCCGTTTCTCGCCCGACCTCACGCAGGTAGCCATGGAGCAGTTCGGAACGGAGGAGCCGGTGACGCATGTAATCTGTTTCATCCTCATCCTGCTGGTAACCGCCCTTGTGGTGGGGCTGGTCGGCAAGTTGATAACCAAACTCATCAAAATTGCCACCCTTGGCTGGATCAACCGCCTGCTTGGCATGGTGTTCTCGATATTCACTACGGCTCTCGTGCTCGGCATTCTGATTTCGCTTTTCGAGGGACTCAATGCCGATTGGGGTATAGTGGAGCAGGAAAAGCTCGCCGACCTCAAGGTATACCCAATCCTGAGGGATTTCTCCGCCGGCATAGTCCCGCAACTTAAAGTCTTTATCGATCAATGTTTTAACGGTGCCACTTCGGTGCCCGCAGAGCAATGCCAGAACGTATAATACTGCTTGAAACTTCCACGTCCCTATGCTCCACAGCCCTTCTGGAAGGGGACGAAATCGTAGCCGTCAGGCACAGCGACGCTCCACGCGCCCACGCCTCCATGACGGCACCGTTTGTAAAAGAGATGCTGGACGAGCGCGGACTGTCAGTCGCTGACTGCAGCGCCGTGTGCCTGAGCATGGGTCCTGGGTCTTATACCGGTCTTCGCGTCGGTTCGTCCACGGCCAAAGGATTGTGCTTCGGGGGAGGTATCCCGCTGCTGGCGGTAGGCACCCTGGACGTTCTTGTGGCCCAAGCCATAGAAGCTGGGCTGCCGGAAGGATGCAACTACATAGTTCCAATGATAGACGCCCGCCGCATGGAGGTCTACACAGCCCTCTATTCCACTGACGGAAAGCGCCTTACAGAAGTTTCTCCCCGGATAATAGATGACAGTTTCTTGGAGGCACTCTTCTCCGGCAGCGGTACTCTCTCCCAAAACGTCGCTACGCGACCCCTCCCACTACGTGGGCCCCTCCCTCTTATGGAGCCGAGGGTGGCTACAGTTTTGGGAGAGAGTACCGCTGCCGGAAACAGCTTTCTGTTCATAGGGGACGGCGCAAAAAAATGCGAAGCGGTCCTGGGGGGCGAAGGCCGGTGGTTCCGGCAGGAATGCCCCACGGCCGAAGCCATGAAAAAACCGGCCCTCGCAGAGCTGAGAGCCGGTAATTTCCGTGATATAGCCTATTTTGAGCCCTTCTACCTCAAGGACTTTGTCGCTACAGTAGGCAAGAAGCTATTCTAGTTCCTGCCAATCGCTAACCCTTAGGGAATAAGATCCCAGTACGCCCAGCCCTCCCTTAACATTACTATATGAATTAGAGGATGGCGCCAGGCCTATATAAGCAAGATGATTGTTAGCTATGTTATCGCGCGAAAGAGCATAGTCCCAAAACTCCGGAGAAACTTTATAAAGACGTACCCTATAGAAGATATCCCATTCGTGTCCTTCCAGATGCCCTGGAAACAACATCGATGACCACCTGAAGGCCAGCGTTTTTGTCTGACCGTTAAATGATTTGTCGGACCATAACCTGAGATTGCCATACCCAGCATATGTGGCCCATCCATTGAAGTTTAAGTCGACGTATTCTCTGGCCGTGCCTGTACCCCACAATTCCACATCGTCGGATATTGACATGCAGTCGAAAGGTATCATCAAACCAGAATCATCCAGAGCCCGTGCCTCACCTTCTACAGCAAGACCGTAGAAATCTGTGCAACTTTCCATATCATCCAGAGTTACGGACACAAAACCGTCACTCAAAGAAATATTGCAAGGAGGGAATTTCTCCGGAACAACTGTGCTCGCTTTTATCTCCGGTATATCCCCGTATGAGGCCCTTATGCTGATTTCTGCACCGGAATCAACTGTTCCGCCGACATACCAGCAACCCGCCGGAACTATACCATTTGTTTCGGAAGCGTAGTGCACTTCCTTTCGAGTCCCGTCTATCATAAGTTCAATTTCTGCATCCTCCAGGAAAAAAGCATTCTCCGTATCGGGGTTTTCTCCAATAGGATATGTTCTGAACAATTGAATGACATTGACGTCTCCCGTCCCTGCAAAGCATTGCAAATATAGCTTAGGAGATGTCTGCGGATTTATGTCAAAGACAGTTTCACAAGATGACATCAGCAGAATAGCGGACAAACAATGTAAAAGTCTACGCATGATGTTCAGAATTTGCAGGTGTAACTGAAAGACGGTAGAATAGGAATAATTCCGACTCCGGAGCCAATAAAAGATGCAACTCTCACAGGATGAGGTATATCAATGCTATATATATCCCTTGATGGATTGCTTTCCCGGATTGTAGCAAACAGGGGGTTTATTCTGCAATATAAATTGTAGACGCTGATATTCCATATCGCCTCGCGGCCTTTTCGCGTCCGTGTATGAATGTTAACTCCTGCGTCCAATCTGTGGTAATCTGGAAGGCTCACATTGTTGGGGGCCTCAAACAAATTTAAAACGGAATACTTGTTCGTGTCGAAATATACTTGTGGTACGTACTGGCTGGGGACTGTCATGTGATTGCCGCTATGATAATTCCAAGCCAGGTAGAACTCATATTTGTCGTCAGGTCTCCAATTGGCCATAAACGTAAACTTGTGGCGGTTGTCATTGCGGTCGGGATACCAGTCAGGCCAGATGTCTTCAAACAAGCGTTGGCTCCAAGATAAGGTGTAAAAGGCATTGAGACTGAGCTTTTGCGTTTCATATGCCACATCCAGTTCAATCCCACGGGAGCGACCGCATCCAAGTTTGAAACTATTTTCCCAGCCGGACAGCGGTGGAAGCAATGTATTGATACCGGCATATTCTATTAAATTGTCAATTATCTTCCACCAACCTTCCAAGTTTATATGTAGTCCTGGAAAGGGCTTGGAATAAATACCCCCAGATATTTGCTGCGATTGCATTGGAGGCGCCATAGGAGATGATGGCATCCAACAACTGGCAGGCATGTCCAGATACAGCGTTGATAGAAGATGAGAAAATTGACTTATCTTTGAATATGAAATTTTGACATTCAAGCAATTATTGATGTAGAATCCAGCGGCGATTCGGGGCTCAAAGGAATTCCACGTACAACTGGTCATATTATAGATTACATCTCTTACCCCGATATTGAGAGTCAACCAATCGGCAATCTTGGCTTCATCTTCAATATATATGGAGAATTCTCCTCCGGCTGTGCGGGTAGAGTCTTGAATCGCTCTCAAAGTTCCGGAACCGGAAGGTTCTTCATAGTATTCACTATTTAACCACTCAGGATTATAACCATGGTATATCGCAGACAAACCGTAACGAAGAGTTTGACGGATTCCTATATTATTGTGAAAATCCGCAGTCAAGCCAAAGTCGTTTAGCGCTACAAATTGCTCAAGATTGTTATTTATCTTATAATAAGCATTTTCTGCACTGTGTACATATTTTGTTTTGGAATGGTTCCCGGACCAATAAGTCCGGATAGTCATACCAATACCATTTAAAACAGTATTCTCCCATGTGGCAGAAGCCAGCATATTGCCCCAGGATAGATTGGCAGATGTGTTATCTGCATCTGTTTCAAATTCAGGGTCGTATGCCGAAGAATGACGATACAGAAGATTATCTCCACCATAATAAAAAGAAGCAGAAAGGCTCCCGTAATCTGTAAACTTATGCTTGAGGCTGGCGTTGAAGTCGACAAAAGAGTATGCCGCTGTTTTTCCGGATAATTTGCTTATCGGATAAATCAAGGCGTCAGCCCATGAACGGCGAAGTGCCACATTGAATGAAGTTTTTCCTCTCACAATAGGCCCGTTCACATTCGCACGTCCTTCAAGCAATCCTAACGACCAACTTCCCCCATACTTTGAAAAATCTCCGTCTTTTGTCTTTATGTCCACAACCGATGACGTCCGGCCACCGAACCTTGCCGGGAAACCACTCTTATAAAAGTCAAGATTCTCTATGATATCAGTATTGAAAGCAGAGAATACTCCTCCAAGATGACAGATTTGATATAGTGGTACCCCATCAAGCAGGTAGAGATTGTCAGACCCGTCTCCTCCGTGTACGTATAAATTCGACAGGAGTTCCGTTCCTGGAGCAACGCCAGTCAAGACTTGAAGGGTCTTGAGGACATCCGGGGCGCTGAACACTGCGTATCCCCTGTAAAAGCTATCGGAATCAAACCTGGTTAAACCGGTTTGAGTTCTGTTATGATTACGATCAATATGCCCCGACACATAAGATGCCGACAAAGAATCACGAACCTCTATATCACTCTGCCCATAAATAATAAATGGGAACAATAGTGCAAAAAGGCATAGTATCCCTCGAACCTTAATCAAAAAAGTTAGAGCGTGTAACTCCATCCAACACCCACGCATGACCGTCAAAAATAACTCCTTCAGGCTTTCCGCTGAGATATACAGGACGGCCGTTCCAAGATTATCGCCAAAATCACTTTTATTACATGAACAAAAAGGCAATAATAAAATATCTTACATTCATTACTGCTTTACTAAGTAAAAACGAAAAAATCTAACCCAGATAAACCCCGTTCTCCAGCAGGTCGGTGCGGACTTTCTGCACGTCGACCTGTGAGGGCAGTACGCCGTCTTCCAGGGCTATGCGGGCGGCGGAGCCGGCGGCCTCTCCAAGAGCCATGCAGGTGGACATGACGCGGGTGCCGGCCATGGCCTCGTGGGTCATGGACGAGCAGCGTCCTGCAACGAGCAGCCCTTCAATCTTCTCAGGCACCAGCACGCGGTAAGGGATGTCGTAGGCATCCTCGGTGAAGATCATGGTGCAGTCACCGCCCTTGGAGTGATGGATGTCAACGGGATAGCCGGCCACCACAACGGCATCGTCGAATTTCCGCATGGACACGATGTCATCGGCCGTGAGCACATATTTACCAACGATAACGCGGCTCTCGCGTATGCCGGTAAAGGGAGAAACTATCTCCATGTGTGCGTTTTCGAATCCCGGCACGAAGCGGCGCAGATACTCGTTGAGCACCTTAATCTGCTTGTGTGCGGTAATCTCGCAACGGGTATAACTGGCGGGATCGGTGCTGTCGGTGCCGCTCACGCGCACCATGTTCACCCAAATCTCGTCGGGCTGCAGTCCTGTAATCAGGATAGTGCGGGACACAGGAATGTCCAGCCCGGCCTCACGGGCCTTGAGTATCTGGTTACGCAGGCCGACGGTTATGAAATGGCGGCGCGTGAACTGCGAGTGCGGCATGTTGTCCATGTCGTAAACGTCGGGGTGCTGCACGATGGCGTCGCGCAGGGCCTGCACGTCCACACCACGCATCTGATACATAAGGGTGGGGGGCTGCATTCCGCCTTCGGCATCGCCCTTGTGGCACTCAACGCCGGCACGGAAGGCAACGTCGCCGTCGCCGGTGCAGTCGATGACCGTTTTGGCCAAGATAGCCTCGCGGCCGCATTTGCTTTCGATGATAACGCCCTGTACCTTGTCGCCGTCTTTCAGTACTCCGCAGCAGAACACATACATCAGCACTTCCACTCCGGCCTCTTCCATCATTTCGGCGCAGACATTCTTCACTTCTTCGCCGTCCACCATGGTAAAGGACTTGTGCAGTTTGCACGGGTAGTGGTCGGTTGCGGCTCCGCGAGCCTTGAGCCGGTCGATGAATTTCTGGGGCTCACCTTTGATGATCTGGTTGCCCTTGGGGCCCAGGAAGGCCAGGATGGGCAGGCCTATGGTAAGGTTGCCGCCCAGGTATCCCCTGCTCTCGAGGAGCATGACTTTGTGATTGCCCTTGCGCGCGGCAGCATAGGCCGCCATGAAGCCGGAAGGACCGCCGCCGACTACGAGCACGTCGACGCTTGCACGGACATTGATGTCACGGGCAGATTCGTGGATTGTCATAATTCGAATGAAGCTAATTCCTTGTATCTTTCGTAACGGCCGAGATAATATTCATGCCGTTCTTTGTCTGGAGTATATGTGGCGCAGGCACCGGGACACATAGCATCCTCGGCAGAGAGCACCGAAGGGTAAAGACCGGCTGCCACAGCCGCATGGATCGCGGCGCCCATGGCGCAGGCGTCCGAGCATTCGGACACCTCTATCGGAGCGCCCAGCACATCGCACAAAGTCTGCATCACGAAGGGGCTCTTCTTGGCTATGCCGCCTACTGCTATCATCTTGTCGATGCGTATGCCGCCGTCCAGATACTGGTCTATGCAAGCCTTGGAGCCAAAGGCGGAGGCCTCGACGAGCGCCCTGTAAATCTCTGCAGGACCGGTGGTTATACGAAGGCCGGCAATGTTGGCCGTGACGGTGTTGCTGGGATTGGGAGCCCTGCGGCCGTTGAAAAAGTCGGTGGCGAGGGGCAGGTCGTCGCGAAGGGCTATGAGGGACGCCTCGGCGGCGAGCTCGTCCAGCGGACGGCCGCTCAGCCGTTTGAACCAGGCAAATATGTCCCCGAACGCGGAGAGACCGGTCTCGTAGCCCATGAAACCCTCCAGGATGGTACCCTCGCTCTGGCCGAAGAGGCCATCGATGAAGTGGCCCTTCATCTCCTCCACGGGCATGACTGCCATGTAGCAGGCGGATGTGCCGAGATTCAGCACGGCCACTCCGGGGCGCACACCGGCGCCTACGGCACCCGAATGGGCGTCGCAATTGCCAACACCCACCACGACGTCGGTGCCGAGGCCAATTTTGGCGGCCCACTCCGGGCACAACGTGCCGGCGGCGTTGGAACTGGCGTAATTGACCTGCGGAATACGGCGCAGAACCGGAATAAGCAACGGATCGATCTCCTCGAAGAACCACTCCGGAGGATAACCGCCCCAGTCGCGGTTCCACAGCTGCTTGGCGCCGGGGATACAGTGTCCCCATTTCATATCCTTGAAATTCCGGCACCCGGTAAGCAGGTTGGTCACGAAGTCGCACTCGTCCACGAAGGCGTAGGCCTTCCCGCGCACAGCAGGATTGGTGCGCAATACATGCAGGACCTTGGCCCAGGTACATTCGGACGAATAGTGGTTGCCGCTCTGGCAAATATAATTGGGAGTATGCCTGGCGCCGGCGGCAGTGAATTCCGCGGCCTCTGCTGTGCCTGTATGGTCCTTCCACAGTATGAACATGGCATCCGGATCATCAGCGAACCCGGGCTGCAGCGACAGCGGCATTCCGGACTCGTCCGTGAAGCAGACCGTGCTGCCGGTGGTATCGACGGCTATAGCCTTGATGCAGGACGGATCGGGACAGGCTGCCACCACCTCCTTGAGCACCCCTTCAAGACATTCGATGTAGTCCAGCGGATGCTGACGGAACTGCTGGCTGAGCGGGTCGCACCAGCGCGCCTCGGCCCAACGGGGATATGCTTTAACGGCAGAAGCGATGATGCTGCCGTTGGATGCATCGACCAGAAGGGCCCTCGCCGAGTCGGTTCCGTAGTCGACGCCTATAGTGTAGCGGTTCATTTCAAAAGACGCTGAAGTTCTTTGTCCAGGGCATCCTTGCCCTTGAGGTCGGTCGCGGACATCGATCCGCCGGATAGAAGGTAGGTGGTGGGGGTGGCAGTCACGTTGAAAAGCATGACAGCCTGGGAGGCCCAGCCACGCCCGTCGTTGACATTGATCCAGGGCAGGCTCTGCGCCCGGACCACAGACGCCCAGGCAGACTTGTCGGGGTTGAGGTCGACGGCGTAGATTTCAAAACCCTTGTCGTGCCAGCGGTCCCAGTGGGGCTTGAGCACGTCGAGGTTGAACATCTTGTGGGTGGGGTCCGAAGAATCCCAGAAGTGGAGCATGACCACTTTGGCGTCGAGTTCCGAAAGGGAACGGCGCTCTCCGGTGATGTCGGGGAGGCTGACATCGGGATAGCCGCGCTCCTGGGCATTGTTGACCATGTCCTGCACCTTCATGGCGTTCTCGCGGCGAAGGGTTTCCTTCTCCAGGGCAGAGACGTAACGGGAGCCGGGATAGGCCGTCTTGAGGGTATCGCAGATCTTGCGGAACAGTATGGCGTCCGTAAACTGGTTGAATACGGGAGTGTACTGGTCAAGCTGCTCGAAAAGGACAGGGATCACGGTAAGGGACGTCGGGTTCTCCATCACGTATTTGACGTCGTCCCGGTAATGGGTGATGAAGACCTGCGCCAGTTCCTTGGAATCCATGGTGGAATCCATGGCCTTCTGGAAGCGGGCATAGGCGAGTTCGCGGTCGCGGAGCTTCTGCGACTCGGGGGAGCCTTCCACATCGTAATTTCCTAACGTATCGGCTTTTACGCTCACCTTGGAGCCGGACTCAAGAAGCAGGGACGCTATCTTGGTGTCCTTGTAGAAAAGGTACACGAACTCGGGATTGCCGGGCTTGACGTCCATGGAGTAGCGTGCCCGGCCGGAGGCGTCTGCGGTGAGGGTGTCAAGGACTTTGTAGCTGTTCATGTCCAGCTGGCGGACGGCAATCTGCGCCCCGGGAGCCTGCGACAAGGTACAATCTATATGAGCCTTGGGCGTACATGCGGCCACAAGCAGCGCCGCAGCAGGAACAATCAGTCTAAAGCTTCTCATACTCGGCAAGGATGGATGCGGCAATACCGGCCTGCTGCTCAGGGGTAAGGACCGGACGGTCTTTTCGGAAATCCAGGTCGCCCTCTGTCTGGAGAGGGACCAGGTGAATGTGCGTATGAGGCACTTCCATGCCCAGGACGGCGACGCCGACCCTTTTGCAGGGGACGGCCGCCTTGATGGCCTGGGCCACCTTGCGTGCGAAGGCCCAGAGGCCGGCGTACGTTGCTTCGTCGAGGTGGAAGATATAGTCGTCCTCCACATTCTTGGGGATTACCAGGGTGTGACCGGGGGCCAGGGGATTAATATCCAAAAAGGCGTAGAACTCATCGTTCTCCGCCACTTTCCAGGAAGGGATTTCGCCCTTCGCGATTTTTGTAAAGATTGTCATAATGAAATATCGAGAATCTTGAATTTCATGATGCCCGAGGGGACCTTGGCCTCGACGATGTCACCCTTGGCATGCCCCATGAGGGCGCGGGCGATAGGGGTGGTGGCGGCAAGCTTGCCCTGAGAAAAATCAGCCTCGTTCTCTCCCACTATGGTGAACTCCATGTCCCTGCCGGCGCTGAGGTTCTTGACCTTGACGCGGGTGAGCATCTGGACGGTGTCGGCGTTGAGCATGGATTCGTCGATTACCTTGGCGTTGGCTATGGTGTTCTGGAGGTTGGCTATCTTAAGCTCCAGCAGTCCCTGGGCCTCACGGGCCGATTCGTATTCTGCATTTTCGGAAAGGTCTCCCTTCTCCCGGGCCTCGGCTATGGCCGCTGATATAACGGGCCTGCGCGCCAATGCCTCTGCCAAATCTTTCTTCAGTTTGTCGAGCCCTTCCTGGCTCAAATAATGTACTTCTGCCATATATAATAGTTATACTTAGTGTCACTAAAAAGGAGTCCTGCCGCCATGACAGAACTCTTTACATGGCAAATATAGTTATTTTTTTTGATTTTATTATCTTTGCATGGAATGAAAAAAATATCGGTTTTTGTTTTGGCCCTTTCTCTGTGCCAAGCCCTTGCGGGCCAGGGGCTCAGCCCCGCCGAGGTACAGACAGACGTAAGGCGCGCCGCCAGCTGGTTCAGCGGATATCCTTATGCCGAGCCTGCCTGTCAGGCAAAAGCTCCGGCCGGTTTCAGGCCATACCACATCAGCACCTACGCCCGTCACGGCGCCAGGCTCTACAGCAAAGAGAGCCTGTACGACCAGATGCACAAACTCATGACAAAGGCCGGCGATGCCGGCGTCCTGACTCCCCTCGGAAAGGAACTGCTGGACAAGAGCGAGGCTGTCTACCACACTGTCAAGGGACGTGCATACGACCTTACCGAATATGGTCAGCTGCAGCACCGCGTGGTTGCCGGGCGCATCATGAAAAGCTGGAAGCCCGTTTTCAAAGGGAGGAAAACCATCGCGGCCCGTTCTACCCAGACCACCCGCACCATACTTTCGATGACGGCGGCGCTGGACGAGTACAGGAGCCTGAAGCCCGGCCTCAAGGTCTGCTTCGACGCTTCCGCGGCCGACATGGGCAAGCTAAACCCCACCAGCAAATACAACCCGAGGGCCGAGGAGCGCGACTGGAGCCGCGCCTTCGAGGCCGACACAGCCCGCTGGAACCCGGCCTTCAACGCCATGTGGCGCAAGAACCTTGACCCGGAGCGATTTTTCGGCCGCTTCTTTACCGAGCCGTCCTTCGTGCTCAAGGTGTTCAAGGACTACGTCTCCGCAGCCCGCAGTTTCAACTTCTACATGTGCTTCTCTGAAACCCTCGGCCCCGGGAAGTCGCTCATGTACATGCTCGATCCCGAGGACGCCTGGAAGATGTGGGAGTGCGAGAACTTCAGGATGTACAGCTGCTGCGGCGCCACCCCTTTATACCATGGCCGCAACTGGGCGCTCGAAGAAGCCCTCCTGCGGGACATACTGGACTACCTGGAGACAGACAAAGATTCCGGCGACGTCGCAGCCCGCCTCCGCTTCGGGCACGACTACAAGATATCAGGCACCCTGGTGCTGCTGGACGCCGAGGGCTGGAACATCTGTGAGAGCGATCCCGAAAAAGTGTGGAAGGCATACGACTTCGGGCGCCTTCCCATGGCCTCCACCCTGCTGTTCGCCTTGTACAGGGGCCAAAACGGACAAGTGCTGGTGCGTTGCACCCTGGACGAAGTTCCCCAGCACTTCCCTATCCCCTGCTACACCGACCGCCGCGGCCGCCAGTGGCCCGGTTTTTACCGCTGGGAAGACTTCCGCGCCCACTGCCAGGCCCGCCTGGCACTCGCGGACAAGATTCTTGAAACAACTTAATATCAAATATGTTACGAAAGGTTAGAATAGTCCTTGCAGGATTGTGCTTCGTGGGCATAACCCTGCTCTTTCTGGGAATAGGACGCGACTGGTGGGGCTGGCTGGCCAAACTCCAGTTGCTGCCCGCCACCATGCGGGTAATCGGAGGCGCCGCGCTCGGAAACATTGCCGTGGTGCTCTGCATCCTGCTCCTCACCCTGCTGCTGGGCCGCATCTACTGCTCGGTCCTGTGCCCCCTGGGCGTTTTCCAGGACATCGTGCTATGGCTTCGACGCACCCTCGGCCGCTGGATAAAACCCCTGCGCAAGCGCTTCACTTACAACAAAGAACACAAGGTCCTCCGCTACGTCGTCCTGGCCGCCTTCATCGCCTGCATAGTCGCAGGCGTGCAGTTCGCAGTGGCGCTGCTCGGCCCATACAGTGCCTACGGCCGCATGGTGACGGCCATCGTGGGCAACGGACCGGCTCCCCTGATCATCACCGCATGCGTGACCGCAGTTGTAATAATCGCCTGCTCCGCGCTGTGGGGAAGGGCATGGTGCAACACCATCTGCCCTGTGGGCACGCTTTTGGGCACGATAAGCCGCTACTCTATCCTGGGAATCAAGGTAGATGAGGATAAATGCATCAAATGCGGAGCCTGCTCGCGCCAGTGCAAGGCATCCTGCATCGAACCCGGCACGCTCAGCATAGACCGCTCACGCTGCGTGGACTGCTTCGACTGCATCGACAGCTGCAAGAAGGGGGCGCTGAGCTTCGGAAAGGTTTCCGCCAGGCCCGCAATTGACAAAAAAGAAGCGGAAGGCGGCAACGACGCAGGCCGAAGGGCGTTCCTTGGAGGGTCCGCCATACTGCTCGGCACAGCCGCATCAGGCACGCTCGCACGCGCGCAGGTCAACATGAAAGTGGACGGCGGCCTGGCCGAGGTGCTGCCCAAAGAGCCTGTGGAGCGCACTCCCGGGCTGGTGCCTCCTGGCGCACGGGGACTGAAGGCCTTCTACCAAAGCTGCACGGCCTGCCAGCTGTGCGTAACCGCATGTCCCAACGGCGTGCTGCGTCCCTCCACCGACCTTGAACACTTCCTCCAGCCGCAGATGGGCTACGAGAACGGCTTCTGCCGTCCTGAATGCACCGCCTGTTCGGACGTCTGCCCCGCCGGAGCCATACGTCCCGTAACCAAAGACGAAAAAACCCTCATACGCATAGGCACGGCGGTAGTCAACCAGTACCTCTGCCTTGCCGCCAAACAGGAGGCGGAATGCGGCAACTGCGCCCGCCACTGCCCTACAGGCGCCATAATCATGACCAGCGTGGACGGCGTCCGCCGGCCGGTAGTGGCCGAAGAGCAGTGCATCGGCTGCGGCAAATGCGAATACCTCTGCCCCTCAAGGCCAGTCAGCGCCATAACCGTTAAGGGTCTGGAAACCCACATCAGCAAGTAACCATGGACAGAAGATCATTTTTGAAACAGAGCGGAGCGGCAGCGGCCCTGGCCGGGCTGGCCGCCTGCAGCGGCCCCACAAAGGACAACCAGGCCGCCATACATGAAGAACTAACTACCGACGGTCCCATGCTCCAGAATTATCCGGGCATAGGCGTCCTGGGCTACGGCTGCATGCGCTGGCCCATGATAAAAGACTCCGAGGGCAAGGACGTAATCGACCAGGAAGCCGTCAACAGCCTCGTGGACGAGGCGCTTGCGCACGGAGTTAATTATTTCGACACTTCTCCCGTATACCTCCGAGGCGATTCGGAGCGGGCAACCGCCGAGGCCCTGAACCGCCACCCGCGCGAGAGCTGGCTGCTGGCCACCAAGCTGTCTAACTTTTCCGATTCAAGCTACGCCAATTCGGTGAGGATGTACCGCCGTTCGCTGGAAATATTCAAGACGGACCACATCGACTACTACCTGCTGCACGCCATCGGCAGCGCCGAGGACTTCAAGCGCCGCTTCGAAGACACCGGAATAATGGATTTCCTGGTCAAGGAGAGAGAAAGCGGGCATATCCGCAACCTTGGATTTTCCATCCACAGCCACAAAGAGGGCTTCGATTCCATGATGGAGCTGCACCCCAAGTACCACTGGGACTTCGTGCAGATTCAGATGAACTACATTGACTGGACCCACGCCGGCGGACGCAACACCAACGCCGACCACATGTACGAGCAGCTCGCCGCCCGCGACATCCCGGTGGTCATCATGGAGCCGCTGCGCGGCGGTGCGCTCGCCAGCCTCACCAATTCGCAGACCGAGCGCCTCAAGGCCATCGAGCCCGACAGGAGCGTGGCCTCATGGGCATTCCGCTTCGTGGGCAGCTTCCCCAAGGTGCTTACAGCCCTGAGCGGCATGACCTACCGCGACCATCTTGTGGACAACCTCAAGACCTTCTGCAACTTCAAGCCCCTCAAAGAAGAAGAGTTCGCCCTGCTGGAAGAGATTGCCGACGAGCAGTCGCGATTCCCGCTGGTGGGCTGCACAGGGTGCGAATACTGCATGCCCTGCCCCTACGGCATCAACATCCCCGGCGTATTCCGTTTCTACGACAAGAGCGTCATCGAAGGCAGCTTTGTCAAAGGTCCCGAACAAGAACACTACGCCCGCGCCCGCAAACGCTACCTGCTGGAATATGACAAGGCGGTAGAGTCTGTACGCCAGGCCGACCACTGTATAGCATGCGGGCAATGCGCACCGCACTGCCCGCAGCATATCAGGATCCCGAGGGAACTGAAAAGAATCGACGATTACATAGAGAGCATACGCCAGGAAACGCTCTAGAAGTTGTATCCCAGGCCAACTCCAAGGGTGCCGCCTATCGCCGCAGAGCCGAGCAGATAGGTGGCATCCAGTTTAAATCCGGACACCTTCACCCCCAGACCGGCGGAGAAAAAGCCCGGGAAGGGGCTTTTTCCTCCGTAGCTGTAGCCGAGGCGCAGGAAGGCCAGGTCGCGGAAGCCGTATTCGGCGCCCACGGCTGCACGAAGACCGCCCTTGAAGAAAAGGTCGAACTGCGCACGGGCATTCAGCGCGTGCATCTCACCGAAAGACAGGCCGTAATCGCCGGCCACGCTCACGGCTGTGGGAAGACCGAAGGCGTTGCCGCCCGCATCCTTGACCGAACCGCCAAGGTTCGTAACTCCGGCAGACACCCTGGCTCCTCCGAACTGCATGGCAGCAGTGATGTCGGCAGCGACGGCCGAATACGAAACAACCTTTGAAAGTTTGTTGCTGAGGTAGCGGAACGACGCTCCGGCGCTGATGGCAGGGGTGATACGATAAGCCGCACCGACACGGACTATCATGTCGTTCGGGGCGAAGAAACCGCCCTTGGAGCCCTGGCTGTCATAAATATCGTAGCGTTCGCCGTTGTCGAGCCCGAACTGCGCCGTAAGGGCCAGACGCTTGCCTATGCGGGCGAATGCGTCCACGTTGATGTCGTTGGACTTGACGCCGCCGGGCGCCCAGGAATACCATGAGGCAGATATATCCAAAGACTCCTGGCCAAGCAGTCTGAATGCCGGATCGTCGGCGGAAGTCGTGCCGCCGAGACTCAGAGTCTTGACGTTACGTGGCAGAGGGCTGAAAGGCATGGCTACGCTTGCAGCATCCTGCGCACGAAGCCCAATCGCCATTGACAAAATCGGTATAATAGCAAATATTTTCTTCATCTTCAGAGCTTTACGATATTCGTTCTTCTTGTCTTGTCTCCTGATACTACCCGCACCGTGTATACTCCAGGGGCCCATCCGCTCAAGTCGATGGCGGCCGGGGAGAAAGCGTCACAGGTGGCGGAATTGCTGTACAGTTCCGCACCGGCGGCGTTGGAAATGCTGATGCTCAAGGTCTTCTCTTCACCGTCCGACACATTGAGGATATCGGTTACCGTGGTAGGATAAATATCGGGAAGCGAAGAAGGATCGCGCACAAGCACCTTCAGGTCCACGGTGGCCTTGAGCCCCTTGGCGTCGGTGCCGGTAATCACCACATGGGCAAGGCCGTAGTCAAGAGTAGTGAGGTTGAGCGTGTTGTCTACCTGGTTCAGGTGAACAATTCCCTTGGGGGAAGAATCAATGGTATAAACCAACTGCTCGCCGTCCGGATCTTCGATATAGTCGCTCATGTCGAGGGCCTTCTTCTGGGCCGGAGCGGTGAAGAGAAGGTTCTCAATGTTGCCCTTGGCCTCTGGAGCATGGTTCTCAAGTATCTCATAGACAAGAGTATACGTTGTAGAAGCACCGAAAGCGTCGCTTGCAGTGACCAGGGCTTCGTATTTACCCGCATCAACCGCCTGGGCATTGACATTAAGTTTGTAGGTCCCTCCGGAATTGAGCATTTCGGACACGGCGGCCGAACCGGGGGTCAGCGAGATGGTGAACGCATGGCCGTCGGGGTCGCTGATATGGAAATCCACATTGGCAGTCTGGAACGCCTTCAGGGTAAGCGTCCCCTCTTGGGAACAGCTGATGACAGGAGGAGTGTTCGGTCCGGTGACAACTGTCTTGATTTCAGAAAGTACGGAGTAATTCTTACTGTAGTCGTAAGCGGCAACGGCAACATAGTACGGAGTTTCGAAGCCCGGAACGGTCAAGGTCCCGGAAATCGCAGCGCCCACTTTTTTGTCTCCGCCCGGCACCAGAACATAGCTCACGGCGGACGGAATGTTGCGGAAGTCTATGTTTTCGAGGAGCGAACGGTCCTCGCTGGCCATCAACATGTATCCGTAGGCCACCTTGTCGTCCGGATCCTTGGTGACATTCCACGCGAAATCAAGGAAGTTGGAATGCTGGGTTACGCTGTAGCTGCCTACAGCTTCCGGAGCCTTGGTGCTGCCATACGAGAAGGATCCAAGCACGTCTACAAGGCTGCCTATCTGGGCGTTCTTGGACAATACGGAAGCATTTACTCCGCCGAGCAGACGCTCCTTGAGCATATCGCAGGTGAATCCGGGGCCGCCGAACTGCGACACTATCAACGCGGCCACTCCGGCAACGTGAGGGCAGGCCATTGAAGTGCCCTGGAAGCCGGCATACTTGTTATCGGGAACGGTACTCAGGATATTGCCGTTGTCATACTGCTGGGAGCCGCCCGGTGCTGCGATATCCACCCAGTCGCCGTAATTCGAATAATACGCACGGGTGAAATCGGGAGCCACCGCGCCTACCGCCACCACGGCGTCGTAAGCTGCAGGCCATCCCATTTTCCAACCTTCGTTGCCGGCGGCGAACACCACCAGGCCTCCCTTCATGGGGCCCGTCTGGTTGCCGTCCTTGTCGACTCCAGCATATTTGATGAAATAGTCTATGGCACCCTTCATGCCTCCAACACCGCCTTTCAGCGCATCGGCCTCGGAATCATAGACATTGCCCCAGCTGTTGTTGGCAATCACGGCGCCGTGGTCGGCAGCCCATACCAGAGCCTCGTAGAAACCGCCGGACTTGTCATGTTCGGGGTCTGAAGGATTGGGCTCGAACACCTGGCAGGACATTATCCTCACGCCGCCCTTGCCGTCGAGTCCGCCGGCTATGCCGCAGACTCCCTTACCGTTGTTGTTGATGGCGCCTATGGTGCCGGCGACGTGGGTTCCGTGGCTGTGGGGCACGATCTGATAGCTGTTGCTCACGAAGTTGCGGCTGCCGTTGGAGCCGCCGGGAATCACTACTGAACCCAGATCTTCATGCGAGAGGTCCACGCCGCCGTCCACAACGGCCACAATGACGTCGCTGCTGCCACCGGTATAATGGGCCCAGACCGGCTCTACATTAATGTCGCATCCCTTCTTGTGGGAAGGTGTGAGGGTTCCGTTGTTTATGTAGTGCCACTGTTTGGAAAGGCTCGGGTCGTTGAAGATCGCGGATGGCTTGATGCGCGGCGAGCGCCCGGCATACACAAGCCCGGGGATCTCGGAAATGTCGCTCACAGCCTTGGTCTGAGGCATGGCGGGGTCGAACTTGATTCTATACCACTTGTGCAGACCGGCTTCGCGATGACGGGGTTCCCATTCCCCGGCGTCGGGATACAGGCGCTCCACCGCGGTCACGCCCATGCCTCCGAATACGGAGTTCACCTCTCCGGATTTGGTATGCAGGAAGCGGCCGCCCTGGAGATCCTTCTCCAGTTCGGCTATCATGTCATCTGAAAACTCTACTATAATTTCTCCGGGAATATATGAAGTGCTGTCCACTTCATGCGTCACGGGGGCGGTTACGGCCTCGCCCGGTCCTGGTTCGACGCTGCAAGCGCAAACCAGCAAGCCGGCAAGAGCCAGGGGTGTCAATTTTTTCATTTGCTGTTTTCTGCCAGGTAGTCAACAACCGAGAGAAGGCTCTCGGGATTGTTCCATTTAACTTTGTTTGATTTGAGGAAAGCCTTGAAGCCTGCGGGGTCCGCATACTCAGCCACATCACGTTTGGTGGCGTAAATGCACTTTTTGTCCACGAACAGGTACTTCTTGGTTATCAGCGGGAGAAGCTGACCGCTTTCCTTGCTGTTCTTGAGCTCCATGTGGTTGAGGCTCGAATTGGAATTGGTTGCGCCTATTCCCTCAAGGGAACTGAGCTGCATGGTGCCGAGGGTCGTGGAGGACGAACCGTATGCGGCGTCGGTGGAATTGAGCTTTGCGATGTCCACCTCGCTGCACTCTGCCACATAGCCATTGTCATTACGTGCCAGAACCTTCATGATGCGGCCGCCGGCATTGATGAAAAGATCATCGCCTATCTTGGCCGAGAAAACGGTTCCGGGAGCGAGTTCCTTGATGAACTCGCCGTCCACGTAATGGAGGGTAGCCTTCAGCAGATGGACATTCAGGTCGGTCTTGATGCTTTTGCCATCCTGGGTAAGCAGTTCACCCGGCGTGAAATCGGAATACAGATAAGGCCAGGTCGTGGTCGGCGTATAACCTTGTGCTGCAGCCTGAAGTGCAGCTATCATGAGAATGCAGGCGATAAACAAACGTTTCATACAACTTATTCTTTAATGCAACGCACAGAGTATGCATCCGCCCTTGAGCCGTTGGACACGGGCGAGACGGTAATCTGATATTCCAAATTATAATCTTTAAGGCTGAAGGCGAAAGCGGCGGCGCCGCCGGTGAGCGCTTCATCCGATGCAGCATTAGTCCAATAGTTGCCCCAGAGCCCTACCATGCTGCCCATGAGCATGGCATAGCCGCCGTCATAGCGGGTAGCTGCGGGGAAATAAGACTTGACTCCGGACTTCTTGTCGAGCCACATCCACCACCCGCCAACATAATCGGCCAGAGTATACTTGCCGTCTTCGTTATAATCCACGACCGCAACTTCGGCAGGTCCGCCCAAGTCGGCGAACTCAAGGCCCGTCATCGTGTCGCCGGTGGCCCATGTATAGCCGCCGCTTTCGGAGAAATGCACATATTCACCCACGGAAGCCACCCTCCACCCGGGAGGACAAGGGTCGTAGTAAGATTTGGCACCGGCGTTACGGTAGGCACCGCCGCTTCTAACCATGCCGTCGGGGTTGCCCCAGAGAGCCACATTGGACTCGGCGGGCGTGAGCCAGTCGCGCGTGACAGATGCCTGATAGTTGTTGGAGATGCAGACGTCGGGGTTGGCTATACTGAAAGCAAGCGTGTTGTCTTTGAGGGAGTAACGGTCCGTAGAGCCAATTTTCACCTTGGCTCCGGAGGCGTCATACACATTTATAGGCAAGGTGGCTATGCTTCCGTTGCTGGATACTGGCGAGTATGGGAATGGATCCTTGCGACCCCACTGGTAAAGCATGCCGTGCGAGGAAATTTTGTTTTCCGTGCAGTCAATGGCGCCGAGATTCATGTTCATCATCATGCTCCCGGTGACGTTGCGCAGCTCCTCGATAGGGGCGGAAGGGTGCCATATATGCCAGCTCCAGATTATCCGGCCGTCCGCTCCGGTGGCAGCTATGACCGCACTGCCGGCAGCTTTGGATGCCTGGAAACTGATATAACCGTCCTTGAACTGCAGGTCCGTTATCATGTCCTTGACTGTCTGCCAGACAAGGCGGACTCCGGAAGGAGCGAGGGCCGACGGAGCCGCGAGTCCCTTGGTGGCCGAGCCATTGCCCTTGACACACGCATTGAAACTGTATTCTCCGCGATGCGTTATAATATAGCAGTTTGCCGTGGCGCTTTCGCTCAGATTCACAGGGTCATATTCAATCACGTTCGCCGCCTGGACCACAGCTATGTCTTTGAACACTATAGCGGCAGCCTTGGACGGAGCATAAATTCTGATGCGGGCATTGCGCACATCTTCGGTAGGATTGGCTGTTGCCTCCAACTGCAGTTTGCCTGCAGCAACTTCCATTTTCAACCATTCGGCCCCGGACATAAGCTCGGGCTCCCACGATCCCTGATTGGTCGATATGTCTATCTGCGCGGTTCCGGCATCTGCGGCTATCTCAAAGCTGTCAGGAGCCGTAATGGCCGGTTCAACCTCAGCTCCAGCCTGCCGTACAAAGACGGTCGTGGACACGGGCGAGCCGACTTCTCCTGCATAAAGCGTCACGGTAGCCTCACGGGCTAGGGGCGACTCGTTGGGTGCAACGTCAAGACGCAGCTGGTCGGCAGTAACCGAAGCCTCGGAAAGCCAGGCCGCCCCGCCGGTATCGTATGTCCAGTAATTGTTCGGAGCTGTAGATACGACACGGATCAAAAGCGCAACCCTGGACGCAGACAGTGCATACTCCTTCGGGCCGTCCACAGATATGGTGACTTCCTTGGCAGTGCAGGAGAGCAGGATGGAGGCAATTGCCGCCAGTATGGCAAAACGCTTCATTTAACCAACAATTAAAAGTGTAACTTACAAATATAACAAAAGTTTTTTGCAAATACATCAGATTGCAAAAAAAGCGCCGTCCCTCGGGCGGCGCTTCAAAAATGCATGTCAAAAAACTACTTGGATAACTTCACGGGACTGGGGACCTGAATGCGCGGAGTATTGAACCTCTTGACGAAGTTAACAGGCTTTGACTCGGTTTCCACCTTGGGAGAAATCGTAGTGCCGTCCTCACAAGAATCGAACACGCCAAGGAATTCATTGGTGGTGGCATCGAAGATCGAATATTCGCAATAGCTGATTGTGGTGAGGTTGCCTTCGTCGTCGTAAGTTATCACGATAGGCTCTTTTCCGCTTTCGCCGCCGCCAAAGAAGGCCAGGACCTGCGTGCCGGCTTCATCATAGTAGTAGAAAGACGACCCGAATGCCGAAGCCGAGGTAATGAGCTGTCCATTGTAGATAAACTTGCCGTCACAGGTGAGAGTCCTTGAAGGCTCGTCGACAGTGAAGTACAGAACCGGGTTGGCATATTCGCCGTTGAAGCCGGCGAACCAATCGGCCTGAAGGGCATAAGCCTCATTCTCCACAACGGCGACAAGATTGATCTCGAAAGGATACTTGCCATTGTTCACGATGTACTTGCCGGTCTTGGGATATACGGCAGTATAAGCATAGGTGTAAGGACCGAGAACGATGGGTTCGGAATTCGTGTTGCCGTAGATGTCCTGACAAGCCTTTGCAGGGATGGTGATGGTAATCTCATCCTTGGGAGCAGGCGTTCCGGCAGGACGGACCATAATGTTGGTAAGGTCGCCGCCGAAATGAGTCATCGGAGCCATGTCATAGGTCGTAACAGTTACGGAACTGACACCTTCTCCGGATTCGACATGCTTGATATCAGTCGTAAATTTGGCCTTGGAATCGATGGAACTAACCATCGCAGGAACGCCGACTTTGATCCAATCTTCCAGATTCTCGATAGTAGTCGCTTCCGGAAGTTCAACCTCAAGCTCGCCATTTTCAAGATAGCCATAGATACCCTCGACTTTTACGCCTTTCTCACCCTGGGAGAATCCGGAGACGACGGCAGGAGTGGCCTGCTTCATGGCGTCCACGAATGCTCCGGCAGGAATGTTCACGACATAGTAGGAACCGGGAGTTTTAATCTCGGGGAAAGTGAGGAGAGCCTGATTGTCTTGCGTCTGCACTTCAGCAACAGTCCCCTGAATCACAGGAGCGCCAAGAAGATAGAGCTTTGCATAGACATTGGCGGTAATCTTCTTGCTCTCGTCGTAGGTAATGTCCTCCGAGAAAGTGAGAAGTACCTGGTTCTCTTCGAATTCATAATCGATGTAGCCATCCTCGTCAACGACAAATCCGGGAGCCACGGTGTCAGTGGTGCGGACGCTTGCGGAAGCCACGGAGCTGACATTGCACTCAGCATTGGCGGCAACAGCATAGATGTAGTAGTTGCTGTTGAAGTCCACGCCCGACACCTCTCCGGTGTAAGACTTGTCTTTCTCGTACACCAGACGCTTTGCCAGGATATTGTCATAACTGAGAGCATATACCGCTTCGGGGTTCGGAGTGGCGATTTCTTCCGTGGATACCAGGCAGGTGTAGAAACTTACATTGCCTGAAGGAGTAACCTGGAAAGTAAAACCAGTATCCGTAGTACTCAGTACTTCAACCTTGACGATGGGGGTGGCACCGGGAGTGGTGCTGGGCTCGGCGGGAGCGAGCGCCTCGCTCTGGCAAGCCACTGCCGCAAAGACCAGTACAGCAAAAGCTGCTATAGACTGAATAAACTTTTTCATAACCTGTCAATAATTAAAGTTTGACGAAGCTTGGAGGTACATTGTAGCGGTTGTACCATCCGGCTATCGAAGTGTGGTCGGACTGGCTGACAGCAAGTATACCTATCGAGTTGGGACCGCCCTCTTCGGCGACAAAGGTGAATTTGCCGTCCTTGAATGCCCATGTAAGAGGTGCGTTGGGGAAGTAGGTTCCGCTGCCTGCTGTGTTACCGACAAGCAAGAGATGATAGGACGAATAAAGGGTATACTGTCCGGCAGGGATGGTAAAGCCGGTGATATTGCCTGAATCGTCATAATTGACGGTAGCATAGAACACGTCGGCATCTCCAACCAGCTCGTTGGTAAGGCCTTTGATCCATACCATGGTGACGTCGGAAGCATCCTTGAGGAGAGTCATGGTCCAGGAAACCGGACCATCGTAGGACGATTCTGCAGAACCTGCATAGTCGCCAAGGATCGGTGCCAGAGGATGGTCAAGGTCCTGGATGGTAACGGTGCAGACATTCTCCCTGCTGAGTTTCAGACCTGTTGCGGAGATAAGCTCGATGGAGAACATGAGGTCGCCGGTATACTCTCCGACACGGGGAATAATATCCAGGACAATATTCTGGGAACGTTTCTCACCGTCGAAAGTCAGCACTGCATCGGCGTTGGTGTCCTTGTAGTCGACACCGGCCTTGGCTGTGCCGTCAACGACCTTGTAGGAGACCACGGTTTTCACAGGCGAAATGGAGGCCACCTCAACAGGGATGACAACCTGCCCCTTGTTTTCATCCAGGCTGAACGATGCGGTAGGGAAAGATGCGAAAGACTCGGACGCTTCGAACTCGGGCATCTCATTCAAGCCCTTGCATGATGCGAGCATCGCAAGAGTCGCAAATCCAAGTATAAGTGTATTAAATCTTTTCATAACTGTATCGTATTACTCTTCTGAATAGCCCTCGTTCTGAGGCTTGAGGTTGGGATTCACGGTGAACTCACGCCTGGGGATAGGTTTCGCCCAGCGATAGTTTCCGGCGGGAATATTAGTGATCACGGTACCGGTAATGTCGGTACGGTTCATGTCGCGGCCGGTACGGGCGAGGTCGAACCAGAGGTGGGCCTCCCAGCCGAACTCTTTGCGGTTCTCGAGGAACACGCCATCCTTGGTCGCATTCTGGGCGGTTGCACCGCGGCTGGCAGCCAAAGTGCTGAGGTCTTCTACGGCAGAAGAACCGGTGGCGCCGTTGACAACGGCCTCAGCACGGATGAGGTACATCTCGGAGAGCCTGAGCACGATTACGTTGGTAGCATCCAGGGCGCCGAGGCCCTTGCCGAAATACTTGAGGGTAAACATGCCGATACCGTCCTCGTCGGGAGTATAAAGCGTCTTGCGGACATCGGTGTCTTCATAGAGGTTGACCAGGTCCATACCGACGCCGCAGTCGCCATAACCCTTGTAGGAAGTCATGCCCCAAACGGTTTCGTTGCCGGTTCCGTAGGTCTGGGAAAGTCCGTTGTATATCTGGAAGATAACTTCGCCCTCACCGGGCACGTCAACCTGATAGGCTGCACCGTCCTTGATTTCTTCCGCGGTCCAGAGCCTGAAACTCTTGTTATTTATAACCGTGGTTGCATAGTCGGCGGCTTTCTGCCACTGCTCGCTGTAGAGGTAAGCACGGGCAAGAAGAGCCTGGATAGCAGGAAGGGTGGCAGTGGCCTTGACATCATTGACGCCGGCCCTTGCATAGTTGGGATCGATGATTTCCTCGGCCTTGAGAAGGTCGGCGATGATGTTCTCATAAACCTTGCCTACACTTTCACGGGCGGGCTTGGCCTCGGAGTCGCTTACATATACATAAGGAACACCCGGGTGGCTGTGGTCGGCCGTATAGTTGTAAGGCATGGCGTATGTACGCACCAGGTCGAAGTGGGAAAGTGCACGTATGAACAGGCACTCGGCCTTGATGTTGTTCAGCTCCTGCTCGGAAGCATCATAGGATGCGCCCTCGGCTTCGATAGCGTTGATGACGTTGTTGGCCGCAGAAATGGCATAATATGCAGCGCTCCAGAGAGGGCTTGTGGAATTGGGCGTATAGTGGACGGAGTATTCGTCTTTGTAACGCCCGGACTCATATTTGTCGTAGATGACGCCCCAGCGCTTGCCGTTGCCGGTAGCCATCTCGTTGGCGAGAATAAAACTGGCACCGTACCAGCTAGTGGAAGACAGAGGAGCATAAGCTCCGGCCGTAGAGAGGTCGAGACCGTCGAAGGTGGACAGAGTCAGAACGTCACTCTGGGACATCTTGGGGGCTTTCTCAAGGAAGTCCTTGCCGCATCCGGAAAGAACGAGAACAGCTGCTATGATTGCAAAAAATGTCTTTTTCATATTCGTTCTCTTTTAGAAAGTTATCTCTACACCGCCGACAACGCTCTTGGTGATAGGATAAGCACCGGCGGTGATACCGGTGACACCCTGCTCGGGATCCCAGAAGTTGACGTCGTTGAAGCAATAAAGGTTGAGACCGCTCACATAAACACGCAGGTTCTTGAGACCTATCTTACCGATGAGCGTTTGAGGAAGATTGTAGGAAAGGGTGATGTCCTTTACACGGAGATAGCTGCCGTTCTCGAGCCAGCGGTCGATGGCCCAGTCATTGGAGTTGGAGGTATTTCCTGCAACGGGCTTGGGATTGACACCGATATCGCCGGGTTTCTTCCAGTAGTTGAGGCCGCTGGCAAACTGGTTCATAGCCATCTGCTGGCCGTCGGACTGGAGGTAGTGGTTCTCATTCCAGATGAGCACCTTGTGTCCTGCCTTGCCCTCGAAGAATGCGCTGAAGGAGAGGCCCTTCCACTGAAGTACGGTATTGAAGCCGCCCACGACCTTGGGCTCAGGAGAACCTGCATAATAGTAGCGGGCCTTGGCGTAATCGTTGGTGAGGGTCTTCTCGCCGGTCTCCTCATTGATGGAAGATACCCAGAGAGCCTCGCCGTTGGTGGGGTTGACTCCATAGTAATCTGCCAGATAGAAGGTGCGGAGGGATTTTCCTACGACGTAACGGATGTCACCACCGTCATTTGCGTTGATGTAGTCGTCACCGCCGAGGTCGAGGATGCAGGTCTTGTTGAATGCGGCGTTGCCGCCGATGGACCATACAAAGTCGGGCTTCTGGATGATGTTGTAGTCGAGCTGAACCTCTATACCGTCGTTGACCATCGAACCCACATTGGAGAAGATGGAGGAGAAACCTGAGGTCTGGGGAATCTGCTTGGTAAGGAGCAGGTCCTTGGTCAGACGCTCGTAAACGTCAATGCTACCGGAGAGACGGTTGTTGAAGAAGGCAAAGTCCAAACCGACGTTGCTGGTAAGGTTGCGCTCCCAGGAGAGAACCCTGTTCTCGAGCTGGGTGGGACGGAAACCGGTCACGCCGTTGTAAATGGAAGTGCCGTACAGACCGTAAGCACGATATGCAGCGATACCGTTGTTACCGTTGACACCGTAGCTGACACGGAACTTCAACAGGTTGATATTGCGCAGTCCGCGCATGAAGGCCTCGTTGGTGATGTTCCAGGATGCGGAAGCAGACCAGAACACGCCCCACTTCTTGTCGGCGCCGAACAGTGAGGAACCGTCGGCACGGACATTGGCCTGCACGAAGTAACGGTTGTCGTAGTTGTAGTCGAAGATACCGAAGAACGAAAGCATGGTCTCCTCGCTGATGGACTCCTGGATTTCAGTCTTGGACTGGTCTGCCGAATTGTGGTACGGGATGGCGTCGGAAACCTCAGGAGAGTACTGCAAGTTGGAGTAGCGGCTGTAAGACATGGCCTCCTGACCTACGAGGGCGCGGACATTGTGATAACCGCCGAAAATGTTCTGGTAGGTAATGGTGTTGGAGGTCGTGAGCTGAAGGATCTGGGCGTTTTGGGTTTCCAGCTGATAGGCATAGGGAGCCTGGTGGGCCAGAGGGGAGAAGTAGTAACGCGACTGCACGAAGAAACTCTCCATGGAGTTGCGTGTCTCGATATCGAGGTTCTTGATGGGGGTCCACTTGAGGTTGACCGTTCCGTTGAGGTGGAAGGTGCGGTCGTACTTGTCGTCATTCTCTGCGGTAGCCCTGGGGTTCTCGCCGGAGTTCACTGCAGGGTTGGCCACGTGCTTGCCGTTCTCGTCGGTGAGGGGCAGCCAGGGGAGGATGGTCTCACCGGCCCAGACAGGGTTGGTGCGCGCCAGGGATGCCATGGGGACGTCCCTCTGGTCGGTGTAGGCAATGTTGAAGCGGACGCCGGTCTCGAGGTTGTCGAGAAGCTTGTAGGAAGAATTGATACGGCCCTGGAGCCTCTGAAAATCAACTCCGTAGAAAACGCCCTCGTCTTTCTGGTAGGAGAAGGATGAATAGTAGCGGGAACGGCTGTTACCACCGTTGGCGCCAATCTCATACTCCTGGGTATTGCCCAGACGGGTGAATTCGTGCAGAGGGTTGTAGAGCTTGCCCTGGAGAAGGGAAAGAGGCCTGTAGTAGCCGCCTGCTGAAGGATCGTCAGGGTCGCCACCGGCATTGCGGATGGCATCTCTCTGCCAGCCGAGGAGCTCGGATGCGGTCATCATGCGGAAGCCGTTGTCGGGCTGAAGCCAGTTGATACCGTACTTTGCACGCACATTGAACTGTGTCCTGCCCTCCTTGCCGCTCTTGGTGGTGACGAGGATGACGCCGTTTGCAGCACGGGAACCGTAGGCTGCTGCTGCGGCAGCGTCCTTGAGGACGGTGATGTTCTCAATGTCGTTGGGATTGAGAGCCGTCATGGCGCTGCTCTGGTTGGACTCGAGACTGAAGTCGCCGGACAGTACGGGAATGCCGTCAACAACCCACAGAGGGGCATTGTTGGCATTGATGGAGCCATTACCGCGAATACGGATCTGGGTAAGGGCACCGGGCTGACCGGTGCTAGCGGAAACGGACACACCGGCGAGCTTGCCGGCAAGTGCCTTGTCGACGGAAGTCACAGGGGCTGCGGTGAGGGTTTCACCCTTGACGGACGAAACCGAACCGGTGACGGCCTCACGCTTGACTGTACCGTAGGCAACGACGATCGTCTCTTCGAGGAGCTGGGAATCAGACTCGAGGGTCACATCGACAACCTTCTTTCCACCAACGGGTATTTCCACCGGTTTGTAGCCAAGGCAGCTGAATACAAGCGTTCCGTCAGCGGGGACGGAAATTGTGTAGCTACCAGATGCATCGGTCATCGCATACACGGTGGTACTGCCCTTAAGCTGCACTGCAGCTCCGGATACAGCCTCGCCGCTTGACTCCTTGACCGATCCGCTGACCTGCGTCTGAGCAAAAGCAACGGTCCCGATAAGGAGCAATGCCACAACCGCGAAAAATGATTTAATTTTTCTCATTGGTTGAATTTTAATTAAACAATAACTATACTAACTATATTTAAGTTTTGTCGTATAATGCGAGCAATACCGCGCAAGTTACTGAACATTTTTTAAATAAACAAATTTTAAAACAAGCCTTGCAGGCATCTGCAAGGCGGAAAAATGCATAAAAATGCATAAAAATCGAAAGCAATAAGGCATTTTAAGCTTTAAATCATTAAGATAAAAGCCAATAAAAGTTCCGATAATTAATTAAAAAATTTTTTATATCTGCTGCGCTGCCCCGCCGACCAAGTCAAGTATCTCGGAAGTGATTTTTTGCTGACGCCCCTTATTGTACTCGAGGGTGAGCTCGGAGAGAAGCTCCTGGCCGTTGTCGGTGGCAGCCTGCATGGCCACCATGCGCGCGGCATGTTCCGACGCTGCGGAGTCGAGCAAGGTGGTGTAGAGCTTAAGGTCGCTCACCTGGGGCAGGAGTTTATCCAGCAGTTCCTCCCGCGACGGCTCTACGATGTAATCCGTATAGTCCCCCGCCACATCGGAGGATTGCTCCCGGAGGCTGGTCTCAAAGAAAGACTCGACGGTCACCTGCTGGCGCCCGGTGCTCACGAAGTGATTGTAAACAAGGATGGCGTCGGAGATGCTCCCGGCTGCCCGCATGCCGCGCAGTTCGGAGGCAATGTCCGCAACCTGCGCAAAATTCGGATGGGATACAAGGGATGAATAATCGCGGGCGGCAGGCGTCCCGTTGCTTCGGAGGGCATCGGTCACCTTGCGTCCGAAGCTCCATACCTGCACATCGAGTCCCCTGCTTATTAATATATTAAAGGTCTCGAGCGTCTTCTTTATGACGTTGGCGTTGAACGCCCCGCACATGGAGCTGTTGCTGCTGAAAGCCAAGACAATCTGGGGCCGTGCTGCCTGGTCTTCCGGGGACAGACTGCCTCCGGCCGGCGCTTCCGACTGCATTTCTGGCTGGCGGATACAGTCCGTCCCCTGAAGAAGAACGGCTGATAGAATCCGTTCCAGTTCCTGCTGGTATGGGCGCATGGATTCAATGACTCGCTGGGCCTTCCTGAGCTTGGAAGAAGCCACGAGTTTCATGGCCGAAGTAATCTTCAGCGTACTCCTGACAGAGTCGATGCGGTCCTTTACTTCCCTAAGTGATGACATACCTCGGCGGCGACACTCTTAATGACATCCTCACTTGCCTGCGATACCACACCGGACTGAAGTTCGTCCAGAACAGCCTTATGGGAATTGCGCATGCGGTCAAGGAAAAGCGTTTGGAACTCAATCACTTGATTGACCTGAATACCGGCCATCAGCGCATGCGTGCCGCAATACAGCACGGCCACCTGCTCCCCTACCGGCATGGGCGAGTACTGGGGCTGTATGAGCAGCTGGTTATTCTTGCGCCCCTTGTCAAGGGCCATGGCCGTGACCTTGTCAAGGTCGGAAGAGAACTTGGAAAAAGACTCCAGTTCGCTGAACTGCGCCTGGTCTATCTTGAGGGTTCCGGCCACCTTCTTCATGCTCTTCACCTGTGCGGCGCCGCCTACTCGCGACACCGATATACCCACGTTCACGGCAGGCCTGAAACCGGCGTTGAACAGCGAACTCTCCAGGTAGATCTGGCCGTCGGTGATGGATATCACGTTGGTCGGAATGTAGGCAGAGACGTCGCCGGCCTGTGTCTCGATGATGGGCAGGGCCGTCAGGGAGCCTCCGGCCTTGACCTTGCCGCGCAGCGACTCGGGGAGGTCGTTCATCTGCTCGGCAACTTCCTGCTGGGAAATAATCTTGGCCGCACGCTCCAGAAGGCGCGAATGCAGGTAGAAGACATCGCCCGGATAAGCCTCGCGGCCGGACGGACGACGAAGGATCAAGGAAACTTCGCGATAGGCGACGGCCTGCTTGCTGAGGTCGTCGTAGATGACGAGGGCATGGCGGCCCGTATCCCGGAAGTACTCGCCTATTGCAGCACCGGCAAACGGCGCATAGTATTGAAGCGCAGCAGGATCCGCAGCGGTTGCGGCGACCACGATGGTATAGTCCATGGCACCTCTCTGCCTGAGCGTCTGGACTATCGATGCCACAGTGGAGCCCTTCTGGCCGACAGCCACATATATACAATACACCGGATTGCCCGAAAGCCAGCCTTCACGCTGGTTTATGATGGTATCGAGAGCGATGGCGGTCTTGCCGGTCTGGCGGTCGCCGATAATAAGTTCGCGCTGTCCGCGTCCTATGGGAATCATGGAGTCGATGGCCTTGAGTCCGGTCTGCAGAGGCTCGTGGACGGGCTCGCGGAATATGACTCCGGGAGCCTTGCGCTCAAGGGGCATGCGCACGGTCTCGCCCTGCACTTTGCCCAGACCGTCAAGAGGAGTGCCTATGGGGTCGACCACGCGCCCCACCAGGCCTTCGCCCACATCGATTCCGGCAATCCGACCGAGCCTTCTCACCCTCATGTCTTCCTTCACCAGGTCGGTGGGACCCAGCAGAACTGCGCCGACGCTGTCTTCTTCGAGGTTCATGACAACCCCCTTCACGCCGCATTCGAATTCGAGCAACTCACCGGCTTCGGCCTTGGACAGGCCGTAAATACGCGCCACGCCGTCGCTGACGGTGAGCACGCTGCCCACCTCTTCGTATTTTACAGACATATCTATACCCTTCAGCTGCCTGTAGAGTATGTCTGAAATCTCACTTGCTTTGATAGTATTCTGTGCCATCCTTACACAATCCTGTTGTTCTTTTCTACAAACTGACGCTGCAGTATCTCCAGCTGGCGCCGTACGCTTGCATCCAGCATATATCCATGATACTCAACGCGGTAGCCTCCGATAAGCGAAGGGTCGGTATCCGTCTCGAGCAGCACCCTGTGGCCGCTGCGCCGCTCTATCTCCTTAATGATCCTGGCCTCCAGCTCCGGCGAGGCAACCACAGTCGTCAGGCGTACGTGGGCGAGGGACGCGTCCTCGCAATACATGTCTACAAAGGTCCGGAATATCCGCCGGAGGTAATCCAAACGTCCGTTCCTTGCCAGCAGGGCTATGAATTTCTGCAGGTCCGGCTCAAGGTTTTCGGGCATGGAGAACGGGCGCCGAAGCATCTTCACGATCTGGGCGCACACCGCCTCGCCGCTGCCGTTGTCATTTGTCAGAAGCAGCAGGGCCATTGCATAACGTTTGGTAATCGCTCCGGTATTCATATCAGTTGGCCGGCGGCGCCGAGGCTTCGTCGGAGAGCCTTTCCATGAGGGCAAGCTGCTCCGGGGTTTCTTCCAGTTCCTTGCGGACTATCTTTTCTGCTACGGCAAGCGAAAGGGCCGACACCTCCGAACGGATTTCGCGCAAGGCCGATTCCTTTTCGGCGGCAATCTCCTCGCGTGCGCCGCGAAGCATTTCGGCCGCCTCTTCCTGGGCTTTCGCGCGGGCTTCCGACAGTATGGCCTCCTTGGCCTTGGAAGCATCCTGGAGGATCTTGCCCTGCTCGGTACGTGTCTGTTCCAGCATCTGCTGCCTCTGGATGGCCGCTTCCTGCACGCTGAGGCGAGCCCGTTCAGCCTCCCTGAGCGCGTCTTCGATATGCTCGGAGCGCTTGCGGACAGCCTTCGTTATCACCGGGAAGCCGAACTTGGCGAGGATGAAGAACACCACGCCGAAGATTACGACCATCCAGAAGATGAGTCCGAAATCAGGTGTAATCAGCGACATAAGCCCCTACAGAAGCACAGCCAGCAGACAAGCGATAACGCCGATAAGGCACACGCCTTCAAGGAGCGCGCCTATGATGATGGCGGTGGTACGCAGACCGCCGGCGATCTCGGGCTGACGCGCAGACGCTTCCATGGTGGATTGGGCCAGTTTGCCTATACCTATGGCAGCGCCGATTGCGACTATACCGGCGCCGATTGCGCCGCCTACTTTGGCAAGAACTGCCGCTTGAAGAATTGATACTAACATAACTATTTGATTTTAATGAGTTTCTTTTTCGGGATGCTGATGCGCCAGACCGATGAAGACAGACGACAGCATGGTGAACACATAGGCCTGGATAAAGGCCACGAGCAGCTCGAGACAATCCAGGAATATGCCCAGCACTACCGCTACAAAGCTCAGGGAGCCGTTCAGAAGGGGGCCCATCTTGGCCGTCAGGAATATAAGCGCCACGGCGCTCAGGAGCATGATGTGGCCGGCCAGCATGTTGGCAAAGAGCCTCACCATGAGCGAGAAAGGCTTGGTGAACATGCCCAGGATCTCTATCGCCGGCATGATGGGAATCGCCTTCAGGAACAATGGCACATCGGGCCACAGGATATCCTTCCAGTAGTGCTTGTTGCCGAAGAGGTTGACCATCAGGAATGTAAACAGGGCGAGTACGAATGTCACGGCTATATTGCCCGTGATGTTGGCCCCTCCCGGGAATATCGGTACTATCCCCATCAGATTGTTGATGAGGATAAAGAAGAACGCCGTCAGAAGATATGGCGAAAAACGCTTGTAATCAGGCCCTACAGCCTCTTTGATGACATCGTTTTCGATGGTCATGATGACGGGCTCCAGAAGAGCCGCCAGGCCCTTGGGGGCTTCCTTCAGGTAGTCGTGCCGCCTGTACCAGCGGGCGCAAAGCAGGATGAGCACCACAAGGATGATGCTGTCGATGATAAGTCCGCAGACGTTCTTGGTCACCGACAGGTCCACGGGCCTGGAGCCGTCCGCGGCACGCACTATCTTGCCCTCGTGCGGCTGCCCCGTGGCGGCTATGCGGTAGCCCTGGTACTCCTCCCCGTGCCCGAGACGGGCGCTGCTGAACACATGCACGCCTCCGTCTATGACGATACAGGGCAGGGGGATTGATATATGTTTTCCGTTGACAGTGGCGATGTGCCATTCGTACGCGTCGCTTATATGCCCGAATATGTATTCGTTCATATCTATCGCCGGCGCATCCTCCTGCGGGGCTGCAGCGGCGTGCACCGGCAGCAGGAGGGCCGCCAAAAGCAGCAGGACTGTCAGACGGTTTGGACGCATAGTCTTAATTCGTTATTGTCCAGGACAAGGGCTCCGACCTTTATGGACAGCGAAGATTCTTCGCCGGCGTGCCGCCACGACACCTGCCCGGAATCCAGGCTCGAAATAATTGGAGCATGGCCGGGAAGCACCTCGAAACGGCCCTTGGAGCCGGGGAGGAAAACCGCCTCCACAGCACCTTCGAACACCGTTCCCTCAGGGGTCAGGATCTTAAGTATCAGCTCTTTATCCTTCATTTATCTGGGCCAGTATACGTTTGCCCTTTTCTATAGCCTCTTCTATTGTGCCGACATTCAGGAACGCCTGTTCGGGCAGGTCGTCGCACTCGCCGTCGAGTATCATGTTGAAGCCCTTGATGGTGTCGGCGATGTCCACCATCACGCCGGGCACGCCGGTAAACTGCTCCGCCACGGCAAATGGCTGCGACAGGAACCGTTGCACGCGCCGGGCGCGGTTGACGGTGAGTTTGTCCTCGTCGGAGAGTTCGTCCATGCCGAGGATGGCGATGATATCCTGGAGTTCTTTGTTGCGCTGGAGTATCTGCTTCACCCTCTGGGCGGTGTTGTAGTGCTCCTCTCCCACAATGTTGGGGTCCAGTATGCGGGACGTGGATTCAAGCGGATCCACCGCGGGGTATATGCCCAGGGATGTAATCTTACGGCTCAGCACCGTAGTGGCGTCGAGGTGGGAGAAGGTGGTTGCGGGCGCAGGGTCTGTGAGGTCGTCCGCCGGCACGTAAACCGCCTGCACCGAGGTTATGGAGCCGTTCTTGGTGGAGGTGATCCTCTCCTGCATCGCGCCCATTTCGGTGGCCAGGGTGGGCTGGTAGCCCACTGCGGAGGGCATGCGGCCAAGCAGGGCGGACACCTCCGAGCCGGCCTGCGTGAAACGGAAGATATTATCGATGAAGAAGAGTATGTCGTGCGGGGCGTCGGGCTCATGGCTGTCGCGGAACGATTCTGCCAGGGTGAGTCCGCTCAGGGCAACGCTGCTGCGGGCTCCCGGGGGCTCGTTCATCTGCCCGAAGACCATCGCCACCTGGGATTTCTTGAGTTCTTCCGGATCAACCTTGGACAGGTCCCAGTGACCTTCTTCCATGGATTTCTTGAACTCCTCGCCGTAACGGATCACGTCCGACTCTATCATTTCGCGAAGGAGGTCGTTGCCCTCGCGGGTGCGCTCCCCAACTCCGGCAAACACCGAGAAGCCGTTGTGCTTCTTGGCGATGTTGTTGATGAGTTCCTTGATGAGCACCGTCTTCCCTACTCCGGCGCCGCCGAAAAGACCAATTTTTCCGCCTTTGAGGTAGGGTTCCAGCAGGTCTATGACCTTGATGCCGGTGAAAAGCACCTCCTGCGACGTGGCGAGGTCCTCGAAACGGGGCGGCTCGCGGTGGATGGGCAGGGCACCCTCGGGATCGAGCGGAGACAGGCCGTCAATATGGCCTCCGGTGACGTTCATGACACGTCCGCGGATCTGCGCCCCCACGGGCATTGCTATGGATTTGCCAGTGGCCGAGACCTTCAGGCCGCGGCTCAGTCCGTCGGTGGACTCCATGGCTACGCAGCGGACGGTCTCCTCGCCTATGTGCTGCTGAACCTCGAGCACAAGCCTGCGGCCTCCGGGAAGTTCCACCTGCAATGCATCGTGGATGGACGGCAGCTGATTCTCGGCATTTTGGAAATGGACGTCGACCACCGGGCCGATGATTTGGGATATTGTTCCGTTGATGCTTTCCATACTACGCCTCCTCGATTTGAGCCTCTGCGGCAGCCACGCGCGCCTTGTGCTCCTCTTGCGCCTTTATTACCGACACGGAACGTTTGAGAACGAAACCGCTGCCCAGGTACTTGGTGCGGACATCGTCGTCTGCCGCAAGCTCTTCCGGAGTGCCCTGCTGGAGGATGGAACCCTCGTAGAGCAGGTAAGCCCGGTCGGTGATGGCAAGGGTTTCGCCTACGTTGTGGTCGGTTATAATGACACCTATGTTCTTGTATTTCAGTTTTGCGATGATGTACTGGATGTCCTCGACCGCGATGGGGTCCACTCCGGCGAAGGGCTCGTCCAGGAGGATGAACTTAGGGTCGATGGCAAGGGCGCGGGCAATCTCGCAGCGGCGCCTCTCGCCGCCGGAGAGCTGGATACCCAGGGACTTGCGGACCTTGGAGAGGTTGAATTCGTCTATGAGCGATTCGAGCCTTTCCTTGCGCTCCTTGCGGGGGATGCCCTTCATTTCCATGACGCTCATAATATTGTCCTCAACGCTCATCTTGCGGAACACCGATGCATCCTGCGGAAGGTAGCCTATACCCTTCTGGGCACGCTTGTACATGGGAAGCTTGGTGATTTCCTCATCGTCCAGGAACACCCTGCCGCCGTTGGGCACTATCTGCCCGGTGATCATATAGAAGCTCGTGGTCTTTCCCGCGCCGTTGGGGCCCAGGAATCCGACGATTTCGCCTTGCTCGACCTCCATGGAAACTCCTTTAACGACGGTGCGAAGTCCGTATTTCTTTACCAGGTTCTCGCAGTACAGTTTCATCGTATATCAAGTGCTAAGTCTTTAACCAATTCTCCCACCTCGGTGTTCTTGCTCATGAGGTCCATGGCTTTCTCCTGGGGGAGATATACTTTTTCTTCGTGTTCTTCTTCGGGGATGACGACCGGTTCCAGACGCAGGGACGGACAGTCGGTGAGTTTGCGGAAGCGGTCTTCCAGCTCGCGAAGTTTCTTCTCCGCTATCCAGTTCTTCTGGGCTTCGTTTACAAGGGAGAAGGACACGACCGGCCTGCCGTCCTGCTCAGAGGCTTCCAGCTTGGAGCCTGAAAGGGCGTTTGCAAGGCGCGGCTGGGACGAAAACGAAGCCGCGAGCTCCAGCCATTTGGCAGACAGGGCCTCCGCATCGGGGAGTTTGGCCTGCGGCTCCTGGGACTCCTCGGGGGCCAGTTCCACGGTGATCTCTTCATCGTCCATCAGTGAACTGAGGGACAGCCCGGAGGCCCTGCGCCGCGGCCTCTGGACAGAATCCGCCGCTTTTTGTCCAGCGGGCGCGGATTCGGCAGGTTCCGGGACAAAATTTGCCGTTTTTTGTCCCGCAGGGGCTGAATTGGCAGGTTCCGGGACAGAATTTGCCGTTTTTTGTCCCGCAGGAGCTGAATTGGCAGGTTCCGGGACAGAATTTGCCGTTTTTTGTCCCGCAGGGGCGGTTCGGGGCGCCGCAGGAGCGACAGAGGGGGTTCCGGGGGAACCTTCACCTGTCACTTGGGACTGCTGGGGGATGGTTGCGGCCTGCGGCGCAGGCACACCGCCCAGGAAGGCGAGGCGCATGAGGGCGTATTCTATGTGCAGGCGCTGGTTGGTGGCGGCGCGGTAGCCGGCCTCGCACTGCGCTATCACGCCAAGGGCGTCGTAGATAAACTTGACGCTGCAGCGGGCGGCCTGCTCGGAATAGCGGGACTTAAGCGAATCGGGCAGGTCGAGCAGGGCGTCCAGGCCTCCGGTACGGCTGACCAGAAGGTCGCGGAGGTGCGAACCCACGGCCGACACGAAGTGCAGGGCGTTGAAGCCCTTGGAGAGTATCTCGTCGAAAATCAGCAGCGCCGTGGCGTAGTCCTTGGCGAGGAAGGCGTCGACCAGGCGGAAACTGTACTCGTAATCCAGCACGTTCAGATTGCGGATCACGTCTTCGTAGTGGATGTCAGTGCCGCAGAAAGCCACGGTCTGGTCAAAGATGGTAAGGGCGTCGCGCATGGCGCCGTCCGCCTTCTGGGCAATCACGTGGAGCGACTCGTCATCTACCGTCACACCTTCCTTGCCGGCGATGTCGCGGAGGTTGCGTACAATATCCGGCACGCCGATGCGGTTGAAGTCGTAGGTCTGGCAGCGGCTCAGTATGGTGGGGATGATCTTGTGCTTCTCGGTGGTGGCGAGAATGAAAATCGCGTGTGCAGGGGGCTCCTCGAGGGTTTTCAGGAACGCATTGAAGGCGGACTGGGTGAGCATGTGCACCTCATCTATGATATACACGCTGTAACGGCCCACCTGTGGTGGAATCTGCACCTGTTCCATCAGGGCCTTGATATCCTCGACGCCATTGTTGGACGCGGCGTCGAGTTCGTGGATGCAGTACGAGCGCCCCTCGCGGAAGGATACGCAGGATTCGCACTCGCCGCAGGGTTCCATGTCCGGGCCGGGATGGGAGCAGTTGATGGTCTTTGCAAAAATGCGCGCGGCACTGGTTTTGCCTACACCCCTGGGGCCGCAGAACAAATAGGCATGGGCCAACTGGCCGCGGAGGATGGAGTTTTTGAGTGTCCGGGCTATGTTGTCCTGTCCTATGAGGGTTTCAAAGGAATCGGGACGGTATTTGCGGGCAGAAACTATATACTGAGCCATAATATGCGTCTTAATTTTACAAATGTAGTGAATTATTTTTTAACTTTGCTGATATGAAACGCCCTATCGGGAAAATTATATTCTTGCTCTTCCTGCTGCTTTTGCCCTTGACTTCCTGGGGGCAGAAGCGCATCTACACCAAGAGCTACAGGATGCAGGACTTCAAGAGCAAAACCACCAGGGTGGTGCTCCCCGGACCTCCGGAATTCGACCAGGCCCTCCGGGAAAGCATAACCTCGCTGTGGACCATTTCACCTTATGAATTCTGTACGAAAGCCCAGTTCGAGAAGCAGAAGAGCAACCCCGACCTGTGCTTCCTGTACACCGAAAACAACCGCGGGATAGTGTACCTGACCCTCGCCAAGGGCGGCAAAACCAACGACACCAACCCCCTTAAACGTCCGCTGGAAATCATCTCCGTTCCAATAGCCGGCGAAAGAGACAGCTCCGGCCAGGAACTCTTGTATATGCCGGTGTTCATAAGCATCGTTCAGGATTACACCGACGCCGCCATGGAATCCGAAACCGCCGCGTACTCCGGAATAGGAGTCATCACACACGGCATTCCGCATGGGATAACCATCTACACCGATCCGGCCGAGGCCGCCGAGGCTTTCCGCAACCGAAGGCCGGCTTCCGCCGTGAGGATAATAATAACACCAGACGGCAACCCGGCCTCCAAGCCCCGCCACAAAATGACTTTCAGCACGGCAGACTACCGGCTTTTCGCTTACCGCTAACCATGGTCTTTGCAATTCCCCCACACAGCGACCCTTCAGGCGCCTCCGCAGCCCATCCGGGAGCCGACTTCCAGGACCTGGGCGAGTACATCGAGCACAAGATAGGCATGAGCATCCCGAAGATACAGGCCGACTCCCCCGAGCGCTTCCGCGTGATAGAAGAAGAGGCCCTGCGCGACCTGGTGGTAATGAGCGAAATAACCGGCAGGGACTGCATAATCCGCCTGTTGCCTGACACCCTCTCCAATCCCGAATGCGCCCGGCTGCTGACGGCCGCTTGATATATGTCTATGCTTACACTTATACTTGCCGCGGCACTGTCTGCCGCAACACCAGTCCTGAGGGAAGACAATATCCCAGAAATCGTTTCGCTGCTTACCCTGGAAGAGAAGGCCGCCATCCTGGTGGGATGCGGCTCCACCGCCTTCGACGGCATCGGCCGCAACGACATCGGAGTAAAGGGCAGCGCCGGAGCCACCCACGCCGTTCCGCGCCTGGGCATTCCGTCCATCGTCTTTGCCGACGGCCCCGCCGGCCTGCGCATCGACCCCACCCGTCCCGGCACCGACAAGACCTTCTACTGCACGGGCTTCCCCATCGGCACCATGCTCGCTTCCACCTGGAATCCGGAGATAGTCCGCGAGGTTGGCGAGGCCATGGGAAATGAAGTGCTGGAATACGGGGTGGACGTGCTGCTTGCCCCCGGCATGAACATTCACCGCAACCCACTGTGCGGAAGGAACTTCGAGTACTTTTCCGAGGACCCGCTGCTGGCCGGCCTGATTGCCGCGGCCTACGTGGAAGGCATACAGTCCAACGGCGTAGGCACATCGGTCAAGCACTTCGCCCTCAACAACCAGGAACTCAACCGCCTGCACAACGACGCCCGCGTGAGCATGAGAGCCATGCGCGAGATTTACCTGCGGGCTTTCGAGATTGCCATCCGGAAGGCCCAGCCCTGGACCCTGATGACATCGTACAACTACATCAACGGCACCCATGCATCGGAAGCCCCTTGGCTGCTGACCGACATCCTGAGGAACGACTGGGGCTTCGAGGGGGCCGTCGTGACCGACTGGGGCGGAGGCTATGATACCGCGGCCCAGATACATGCCGGCAACGACCTCATCCAGTCCGGGTCCGACTCCCGCTACAACGCCCTGATCCAAGCCGTCAAAGATGGACGCCTGGCCATGGAAGATGTGGACGCATGCGTGACCAGGGCCCTCGGACTCATAGTCAAATGCCCGGCGTTCAGGGGCTACAAACACTCCGATTCCCCTGATTTGCAAGCACATGCAAAAGTATGCCGCGCCGCTGCGGACGAGGGAGTGGTCCTGCTCAAGAACAAAGGCGCCCTGCCTGCCGGTCCCGACGGAGTGACTGCGCTTCTGGGCGTCACATCCTATGCATTCATCGCCGGCGGCACAGGTTCCGGCGACGTACACCGCCCCTACATAGTGGACCTGCAGAAGGGCCTCGCCGACGGCGGATTCACCCTGGAGAGCGGGCTCGACACATTCTACACCTCCTACATGCAAGACGAGCACTGGCGCTGCGCAATGATTGACGGGCAGAACTCATGGGTTATAGACAGGGAGCGCCCGATAGAAGTGGTTCCGGAAGAGCTCATACGCCAGGCGGCTGACAAGGCCGACCGCGCGTTCGTCACCTTCGGCAGGGTATTCGGCGAGGGCAAGGACCGCGACCTCCACTACAGCTATATGTTGCAAGACCGGGAGATTGAACTTCTGCGCCGAGTCAGCGAGGAGTTCCACGCCAGGGGCAAGAAAGTAACCGTGATACTCAATATCGGCGGAGTGGTCGAGATGGAGAGCTGGAAAGACATGGCTGATGCCATTCTCGTCTGCTGGCAGCCCGGCGAAGAGGGAGGACACACCGTGGCCTCCGTGCTCTGCGGCGAGGTAAACCCGTCCGGACGCCTCCCGATGACGATTTCGCGCAGCTACGAGGATGAGCCGTCGGCAGGCAATTTCCCCCGCATCTATGCCGACAAACCCTTCAACTACTCATTCTACCGCCGTCTTGAGGGGAACAAGAAAGACTATACTGTCAAAGATATAGACTATACCGACTACGACGAGGGCATCTATGTGGGTTACCGGTATTTCGGCACAAAGGCCCCCCGCGCCGTCTGCTATCCGTTCGGTTACGGCCTCAGCTACACATCCTTCCGATGGAGCGATATGAAGGTCCTGTCGCGCTACGCCCAGAGCGACGGAGTCCTTGATCCTGACGGCAAGATAATAGAGTATATGGTTGATATCCAGGTCACCAACATCGGCTCGCGAGCCGGGAAGGACGTTGTGGAACTCTATGTCAAGGCTCCGGGCAAGAGCATGGACAAGCCTGAACGGGAGCTCAAGGCCTTTGCCAAGACTCCCCTCCTGCAGCCCGGAGAGAGCTGCACCGTGCGGATGTCGGTTCCGGTCGAATCCCTGGCAAGCTGGGATGAAACAGCCGAAGGCTGGGAGATTGAAAGGGGCCGCTACCGCTTTGTTGCAGCACGCGACGCCGCCGAAAAGGGGCTGGCGAAAACCATCCGCATCAGGTAGGCAAAATCAAGTTATTGGCTTATACTCCCTTCACTACTATGGTGCAGTCAGCGCTCACATCCTGCCAAGGGCTTTCGAACTTGATGGTCACCGGGATGTTCACCTCTCCCGAGAACTCGACGGAGCTGATATAATCAACCACGAAATAGGGCATCAGCGACCCGTCCGAATTCTGTTCATCCGCAAATTTGACACCGTCGGCGCTGTACTTCACGCTCATTATTTTCTTTAATTCAGCGGGGACTGACGCGGCGGCCCTTGGCGTGATGCCGTAGGCCCGCCGGGAGGACACGCCGCTGATGTAGCCGTTGCCCCCGGGGGTATACGTACCGGCCTCCCAGTTATACGTCGTCACATTGCCGGTGACCCAGCCGTTATCCTTGAAAACATCGTAGGAAACACCATTCGGACGGTTGTCTTTCAGTGCCAATCCGGTCACGCCGGCCAACGCCACCACATACTTCTTATGTTCGTCAAGCGAGATGGTGTACGTATCCTTGGCAAGGGTAATGTCCTTGAACGGCCGCCATGGGACGAGAGCATAGGAACTGTAGTCGAGCACCTCTGCCGGATAGGCGACCGAAGCTTTGGGCTTTGAAAAACGGGTAGGAAGCTGGATCTTGGTGCCGCCTGAGTTGAGGAAGAGCTTACCCTGCATGCGGATGAACGGCTCCTTGCTTTTATAATAGAACACGGCGGGGCTCTTCCACAGGCTGCTGTAATCAGTGGCGCCGATGGTGCTGAACTCAACGGACAATCCGGCGGCTGCTATGTCCACGTCTGACATTACGGCGTCATTCTTGTCCACTACGTTGAAGGCCAGTTCTGCGAGATTGATGTATGAGACATCGTATTTTTTGAGGGCGTGACGGAAAGAAATATCTCCGTCTCCGGTCTCATATCTCGGATTTATATGGGTCCACCAGGTCACGGAGCCGTCATTGCCGGTGAAGTCTAATTTCTGAATAAATGAACCACTGGCGCGCCCGGTATTGAAGGTGTAGTAACTCAAGTGGAGGAAATCATAACCGGCGGCTGCAACATCCGTCACCAGCACGTCGCAAGTGGCCTTGAAGCCGCCGTCCTTCGTGGTTGCGGTGATTGTGGCCGACCCCGCCATGATGCCGGACACCTTGCCATCGTCATCCACTACTACTGCCGAGGGCTTACTGGACTTCCACTCCACGGTTTTGTCTGTTGCGTTTTCGGGCGTCACCGTGGCTACAAGCTGTATGAAACTGCCGGCGGCAATGGTAACATCGGACTCGTTCAGGGTGATGCCCGTCACCTTGACTTTTGTGTCGTCGCCGGAGCCGCCTCCACCCGAACCTTTGGCCTTGACCGTCACGGAGACTGTGGCCGTGAAGCCGCCGTCGCTGGTAGTGACGGTGATGACAGCCGTTCCGGGGCTTATGGCCGTAACCACTCCGTTGTCGCTTACTGTTGCTACGCTTGGATCGCTTGAAGAGAATGAGACCCCCTTATGAGATGCATCGGAAGGCTCTACTGTGTAGCTGATCGTGGCCGTCTCTCCCTCGGTGATGCTGATCGAAGGCTGGCTCACGCTGATGCCGCTCACGGCGATTTCCGCCCCTTTGGGCTTGCAGGAGGTTACCGACAGGGCCGCAATGCCCAGCGCTGCTGCAAAGACAGCGAGCGCGTTGCAAACGAAACGATTGGTAGTCATGGCCGTAAAAGATTGGTGATTAATTGTACAATTTCCACAAATCTAATCATTTGCTCCATAACCTCCAAACAATCCCCCGAAAAACCGGCCCTGGGAGAAGGCTGGCGGCAAGGAACCGAAGAAATACAAAAAAAGATGCACCGCTGTGTAATAACGGTGCATCTTTAAAATCAAGTGTTTGTTTTACTTTTTCTTCTCTTCCACAACGGGAGCGGGAACGAACTTGCCTACTTTCTCGAGAGTGACGTCGAAGATAAGGGTGGAGTTGGGATCGATGCCGGGACGGCCCTGCTCACCGTAAGCGAGGTTGGCAGGAACGTAGAGCTCGATATGACCGCCCTCACCGATGAGCTGCAGACCTTCGGTCCAGCCGGCTACTACGGAATTCAGAGGGAAACGGACTGCATCGCCGTCCTCGGGAGTCTGATCGAACACGGTTCCGTCGATGTGGGTGCCCTTGTACTTGACCCAGACAGTATCAGTGGCAGCAGGCTTGACATCATTGCCGGCCTCGATGATCTTGTACTGAAGGCCGCTCTCGGTCTCCTGTACACCTTCCTTCTTGAGGTTGGCGGCAAGGAACTTCTCACCTTTCTCCTTGTTGGCGAGGAGGGTGTAGTTGTGACGCTTCTCAAGATAAGCGTTGAAGGAATCGTTGATGAGCTCGGGGCTGATCTTGAACTGGGAGTTGAAGTCAGGATCGCGATAGTCGCCCTTTGCGTTGACATAATCCTTCATACCGGCAACAACCTTGGCAAAGTTTACATCGCCGAAGTTGTAGCCCTTGAGGAAGCTGCCGAAGTTAACACCGAGAAGATAGCTGACCGTATCGATCTCTGCCTTGCTGGGGGTGAAATCTTTGAGGGTCTTGGCGGCCTCTGCCACATTCTCTTTTGCCTGCTCACCATCAACGGCGGGCTCAGCGGGCTTGGGTGTGCAAGCCGCAATGGATGCGCCCAGTGCGAGCGCGAAGATAAGTTTTACAGTTTTCATTTTAATAATAAATGTATTGATTAATATGTTATAAATCCCATGCAAGTGCGGAAGCGCCGAGTATGGCGGCATCCGATTCCGACAAACTGGAGAAAAGGAGCTTAACCTTATCCTTCCACAAAGGGAGAACATTCTCGTTCATGGACCTCAGGATAGGCTCATAGAGGAACTCACGAGCCCTGGCCAGACCGCCGAACAGCACTATCGCCTCGGGGGCGGAGAAGGCTATGAAGTCCGCGAAGCTGCGGCCCAGAAGGGCGCCTGTAAAGTCGAAAATCTCCTTGGCGCCCTTGTCTCCGGCCTTGGCGGCCTCGTAGACATCCTTGGAGGTGATATTCTCGCGAAGGCGCAGAAGCGAAGGTTCGTCGGGGTGCTGCTCAAGCCAGTCCACGGCCGAGCGCGCCACGCCTATTGCGGAACAGTATGCCTCGAGGCAGCCCTGCTTGCCGCAGCCGCACAGGCGGCCGCCGCGCACGGCGCAAGTGTGTCCGAGCTCGCCGGCGAATCCGTCGTGGCCGTAAAGCACCTTGCCGTCTATGACTATACCGCTGCCGACTCCGGTGCCCAGGGTAATCATGATGAAGTCTTTGAGTCCCTTGGCGGCGCCGTAGGTCATCTCGCCCACCGCGGCCGCATTTGCGTCATTGGTGAGGGCGACGGGCAGTCCGTCCATGTGGGCGGAGAGCATCTTTGCGAAGGGAATGTTCTTCTCGTGCGCCCAGGAAAGGTTGGGGGCGTCTTTGATTTCTCCGGTGTAATAATTGCCGTTGGGGGCACCTACGCCGATTCCGCGCACCTGGCCCTCTATGCCGGCGTCGAAAACAAGCTTCTTGAGCGTCGAGGCCAGCGCAGCCACGAAATCGTCAGCGTCCTGATGTTTGTTGGACACCATTATGGTCTGGGCGAGAACCTCGCCGCGTGCATTCACCACGCCGCTCTTGGCAGTCTGCCCGCCTATGTCAATTCCTAATACAAAAGGCTTGTCATCCATGGCTCTGCTCTATTTAACGGGGATGTCTTTATTTACGTTCTTGCTTCCTGCCACTGCATAATACACAAGGAAGAGGAGGCATACGATAAGCAGCCAGTAGCTCTGGATGGAGCCGATCTTGTCGGCCAGGGCATTCTGCAAGAAGGGGATGATTCCGCCGCCGCACACCAGCGTCATGAAGATACCGGAAGCGGGAGCGGTGTATTTTCCGAGGCCCTCGGCTGCGAGGTTGAAAATAGAACCCCACATGACGGAGGTGCAAAGGCCGCAGAGCATGATGAAGACAAGCGCCACGGGAACCTGGGAGCTGCCGAATTTGATTGCAGCGGACTCGGGTACGAAAATGGCGCCGAGCAGCAGCACGATGGCTGCGACCGAAGTCCAGAGAAGCATGTTGCGGCTGCTGACCTTACCTGCTATGGGAGCGCCGACCAGACGGCCGATCAGCATGCAGAACCAGTAGCCTCCGATCACGGTGCCGGTGAGCGCGGGACCAACCCAGTCAAGGCCGGAGAAATATACGTTGGCGGTGTTGGGGATACCAACCTCGATGCCGACATAGAAGAATATCGCGATGGCTCCCAGCACGAAATGACGGAACGACAGGGGGCCGTACGGGTCTTTGACGGACTTGCCGGCAAGGCGTGCAGCCTTCTCCTCGGCAGTCTCCATGTGAGGCTCGGGAATGTTGGTGAGCATAATGACCACGAATGCGATGGCAAAGATGGCCATGGCGATGATCATTACCGGTGCAGCCTTGGCCACGCTGGCGTCTGCGATGCTGCCGCCGACCAGCCAGCCGACGAACACAGGAGCGATGGTGCCGCCGATAGAGTTGCAGGAGCCGCCCCACTGGATGAGCTGGTTGCCCTTGTTGCCGCCGCCGCCGAGCGTGTTGAGCATAGGATTGACGACGATATTGAGCATGCACATGGAGAATCCGGCCACGAAAGCACCGGCCACGTATACTGCGAAACTCTCGACATATCCGGAGAGGAACTGGATTCCGACACCGATCAAACCGACCACCACGGCGGCAAGGGATGTGAACTTGTAGCCCTTACGCTTGAGAATGATGCCGGCAGGGATACCCATGCAGGCATAAGCGATGAAATTGGCAAGAGAGCCAAGCTGCGAGAGTGCCTTGGAGGCGCCGAACTGATTGGTGACTATGACACCCATGGAGCCGGCCAGATTGGTCACAAACGCAATCATGAAGAAGAGCGCGAACATCACGATGATGGCCGGCGTGTAGCTCTTGGAGTTGGAGGCTTTGGTCATAAAGTACTGTTATTTAAGTGATTCTATATTCTTAGGGTTGTAGAGGTCCTTGCCTTCCGGAGTAAAGGAATACTCGATTCTGTCGGCGTAGAACTTCTCCACCTTGCCGCGCACCATCTTGGATGTGGTGTTGAGCATACCGTTCTGCTCGGTGAAAGGGGTGTCTCCCACGATGATGGCTGCAGGGAGCCACTTCTCGGGGAAAAGACCGGCATGACGGCCGCCGGGACGGTAGGAGTCGACTTCGGCCTTGATTATGTCAAGCTGGGCGCGCAGGCCGGCGTCGGATGCAGGATCGATGCCCTTCGCGCTCACCGCCTCGGCCAGTGCAGCCTTGTTGGGGATGACCAGGACCACGGTGTAGGGACTCTGGTTGTTGTGCAGCACGGAAGCGTCGATGTAGCGGGAGCCGTCGGCCAGGCTGTCCTCGTAGCCCTCAGGTGAATACTTCTCGCCGTCGGAGGAAATGAGGAGGCTCTTGAACCGTCCGGTGACGTACAGGTAGCGGGGATCCTCGGCGCAGAGGTATCCGCGGTCGCCGGTGTGGAGCCAGCCGTCGATAATGGTCTCGGCGGTGGCTGTGGGATTCTTCCAGTAGCCGGCCATGACGTTTCCGCCGCGGATGACTATCTCGCCTGTGGTGCCGTTGGGGACCTCGCGGCCTTCCTCGTCGCAGATCTTGATGTCCATGGGCTTGACGGTACGGCCCGAGGAGCCGAAGCGGGCGTGTCCTGCGGAGTTGGCGCAGATGACAGGGGTGGCCTCGGTGAGGCCGTAGCCCTGGAAGATGGGCATGCCCACTGCGCAGAAGTAGCGCTGCAGCTCTATGTCGAGCAGGGCGCCGCCGCCGATGAAGAACTTGAGACGGCCGCCGAAGTTCTCGCGTACGTTCTTGAAAATCAGCTTGTCCATGATGGACATGATGGGCTTGCGCCACCACAGCTTCCAGCCGGGCTTGCCCATGTTGTAGTACTCGCGGTTGTATTTGATGGCATTGTCCAGCGCGAACTCATAGAGTTTCTGCACCTTGGGGCCTTTCTTCTTGATGCCGGCCTCGATGTTCTTGCGGAAGTTCCTGGAGATGGCAGGTACGGACAGCATGACATGGGGGCGGACCTCCTTGATCGCAATCGGGATGTTGCGGAGCATGGTGATGGCGTTCTTGCCGCCGGGGACGGTGGCTATGCTGCCGCCGTTGCACATCATGAAGTAGAAGCCCGCAACGTGTGCGAAGCAGTGGTCAAGAGGTGTGATGATGAGCATGACGTCGCCCTCGTCGATTTTGACCACGGAATTGCACTGCACGATGTTGGAAGTGTAGTTGTTGTGGGTAAGCAAGATGCCCTTGGGGTCGGCGGTGGTGCCAGAAGTGTAGGAGATATTTGCGTAATCGCCAGGCTGGATGGAAGCGATGCGCTCGTCCAGTTCGGCTTTGTGGTCCTTGAGGAATTCCTCGCCCATCTTGCGCAGGTCGTCGACATAGAGTTCGTTCTCCTGCAGGGGAATGTCGTCCAGGACGATGACTTTTTCGAGGTCGGGGCACTTAGGGAGTACGCGACGGACTTTTTCTATCTGGCTCTCCGACGCTATGATGAAGCGGGAGTCGGAGTGGTTGATGCGGAAGCAGAGGTCGTAGTCCGATTCCAGTTTGAATGATAGGGGGACATCTGTTCCGCCGGCGTACAGGACGCCGAGCTCGCTGTACATCCACTTGTTGCGGCCCTCGGATATGAGCGCCACTTTTTCTCCTTTCTGCAGGCCGAGGGCCATGAAGCCGGCTGCATAGAGGATTCCTTCCTCGCGGGTCTTGCGATAAGAAGTTTCGGTCCAGGTGTCTCCAATTTTTTCACGCAGGAATGTGGCGTCGCCGTACTTCCCTGTGTAATAATCGACAAAGTCAATAATTGTCTTGATTTCTTTTTCCATAAGGTTAAAACTATTTGCCCTCTTCGGGGAAGAGTCCGTAGAGTTTGGCATCTATCATATTGGTTATCAACTCAAAATCCTCAGGCCTGTTGCCGAATTTGATATTGTCGGCGTCCACTATCAGCAGGTTGCCCTTGTAACTTCCAATCCAGTCTTCATATTTTTCGTTGAGACCGGTAAGGTAGTCGATGCGAATGCTTTTCTCGTACTCGCGTCCCCTCTTCTGGATCTGGGCGATGAGGTTGGGGATGGATGAGCGCAGGTATATCAGCAAGTCCGGCAGACCGACCAGCGACATCATTAGGTCGAACAAGTCGGTGTAGTTCTCGAAGTCGCGGGTGCTCATGAGACCCATGTCGTGGAGGTTGCGGGCAAAGATGCGGGCGTCCTCGTAGATGGTGCGGTCCTGGATGATGACCTTGTCCGACTTGGATATTTCAAGGATGTCCTTGAAACGCTTGTTGAGGAAGTAAATCTGCAGATTGAACGACCAGCGTTCCATATCTTCGTAATAGTCTGCGAGATAGGGATTGAAGTCAACAGGTTCGAACCTGGGTGTCCAGCCATAATGGGCTGCGAGCATCTTGGTGAGCGTGGTTTTTCCGCTGCCTATGTTGCCTGCTATTGCTACGTGCATAGTAATCTATTTTACAATCTACAAATATAATAATTATTTGAATAGGCCGTAGAGTTCGGCGTCGATTTTATCCGTTATAGATTCGAAATCGGCAGGATTGTGCTCAAAATCGAGGGTGTCGGCGTCAATCACAAGCAGGCGTCCTTTGTAGCCGGCAATCCACTCCTCGTAGTGGTTGTTGAGGCCGGAAAGGTACTCCAGGCTGATGGACTGTTCGTAATCCCTGCCGCGTTTCTGGATCTGCGCGACAAGGTGGGGCACCGACGACTTGAGGTAGATAAGGAGATCGGGCGGATTGACCATGGACATCATGAGGTTGTAGAGCTGCATATAGGTGTCGTAGTCGCGCTCGGAAAGGTTGCCCTGCTCGCGGTTGTTGGCCACGAAGATATGCACTCCTTCCTGCAGGGTGCGGTCCTGGATTATGACATCCTTGGAAGAGGCTATCTCGAGTACGTCCTTGAAACGTTGCGCCAGGAAGTAGGTTTCCAGGTTGTAGGACCAGCGCGGAATGTCTTTGTAGTAGTCTTCCAGATAGGGGTTGTAGGTCACGGCCTCGTACTTGGGAGTCCAGCCATAATGTTCTGCAAGCAGACGTGTGAGTGTCGTCTTGCCGCATCCGATGTTGCCAGCTATACCGATGTGCATTGAACTTTGATTTAATGTTTACAAAAATAAGCAGAATTTCGTATTTTTGCCAGACTGAACAGAAGGGTTTTTATATTTTTATGGATATACACAGACTTGTATTCAACAGACTCGACGAGAATACATACATAGCTTCCGGAGCGCCGGGACGGTGCGTAGTGATAGATCCAGGCTGCCAGCCTGGGGAAGAACAGGAAAAAATGCTCTCCCGCCTCCGCGGTCTCGGCCTCACGCCCGAGGCCATACTCCTGACCCACGGACACATGGACCACACATACGGAGCCGCCGCCCTGCAGAAGGAGTTCGGAATCCCCGTCTACATGTCCCCGGAAGACAAACCCGTCATAGACTATTTCCAGAGGGTCGGCAGGTTCGGAATCCCCGTACCTGACGCATCCTTCACCACGACAGACATTTCCGACGGCGCGGTCATAGATGCTGCCGGCCTGAGTTTCAAGGTGATAACTACCCCCGGGCACTCCCCCGGCTGCGTATGCTACTACGACGAAGCCCGCGGCGTGATGTTTTCCGGCGACACGCTGTTTGCCGGAGCAATAGGGCGCTCAGACCTCTTCGGCGGCGATTACGACCAGGAAATCAAGGCCATCATGGAGAAACTCATGATACTCCCGGGGCCCACGGAAATCTATCCCGGACACGGCCCGGCCAGCACCATAAGCGACGAGCGCACCGGCAATCCTTTCCTGGAGCCGTTCAACGAGCGCGAAGAAATCCCCGAATTAAATCAAGCACAATATGACTAAGATCGAAGCAGCAAGGCAGGAGTACAAAGACTGGTGCTCTGCAATAGGAATAGACACCATAGAGAAAGTCAACGAAGTGGTCCAGGCGGGTGACGCCATTCCCCTCATCAACCTGTGCGAGGCCCGCCAGGAGCGCAAGTACGCCGAAGCCGCCGACCAGATTTTCTGGCGCCGCCAGCACTCCAGCATAGTCATGATATCCGGTCCCAGTTCCAGCGGCAAGACCAGCAGTTCGCTGCGCATCGCGCAGCAGTGTAAGGTACTCGGTATCTCGCCGAAAGTCATAGAGTTGGACAATTACTTCAAGCCCCGCGAGCAGACCCCTCTGGACGAAAACGGCGAGTACGACTTCGAGGCTCTCGGGGCCATGAACATCGAGCTCCTGAACGACAACCTCAACGACCTGCTGTCCGGCAAGGAAGTTATTATCCCCAAGTTCGATTTCAAGGAAGGCCGCACCATAATGGATCCGTCAAGGGCCCTCAAGCTCGAGAAGCATGACATCCTGTTCATGGAGGGCATCCACGCCCTGAATCCCGCACTCACCTACGCAGTGGACCAGGGCCGCATCTTCCGCATCTACATTTCGGCGCTCAGCTCCCTTCCCGGAGGCGAGAAGGTGCACAACAGCACCACCGACAAGCGCCTGCTGCGCCGAATCGTGCGCGACAACCGCGTCCGCGGCATCAGCCCCGAGGACAACATCCTCCGCTGGCCCTCGGTGCGAAGGGGCGAAACTCTCAACATCTTCACCTTCGAGGAGAATGCCGACGTGGTGTTCAACTCCTCCACCCTCTACGACGTACCCCTTCTGAAGTATTACGCCGAGCCTCTGCTGTACGGCATTGCCGAGTCGTCTCCTGCGCATGAAAAGGCTCAAGTACTCCTGGAATTCCTGAAGAGGGTTGTAGCTCTCAAGCCTTCGGAGATAGCGGCCATCCCGCCCACCTCCATCATGCGCGAATTCATTGGAGGACAGACACTTTAGGAGATGACGCACGCCTGCGGGTTCATTGTCCTGGCCGTCACCAAGGTGGGCGATTCTTCGCTGGTGCTGCACACCCTCAGCGCCGAGTGGGGCCGGCGCAGTTTCATCGTGGGCGTTTCCCGGAAGATACCCGGAGGGGCGCTGCAGCCCCTGTCGCTCCTGGAGGCCGAAGTGGTTGAGAATCCGAAGTCCGAACTCTGGCGCCTGAACTCAGTATCGGTGCCGGAGCCCCTTGCCGGGATACGTTCCAGCATATACAAGAATTCCATGACCATGTTCATGAGCGAGGTGCTTTACCGAGCCATCCGGGACGGCGAAGGCGCAGGGGATTTCTACGAATGGTGCCGCAGGAGCATCCTCACTCTGGATGCCCTGCAGAACGATTTTTCCAACTACCACCTGCGCTTCCTTCTGGAGCTGGCGGTAGAACTTGGGTTCAGCCCGACCATCGGCGACCTTGCTCCCTTCGCAGGAGAGAATTATGCCCTTCTGTCCAGATTCCTTGAGAGCAGCGCCGCCGAGTCGCTTCTCATCCCCATGAGCGGCGCCCAGCGCTCGGACGTAGCATCGCTCCTCCTCGACTACATCAGTTTCCACACCGAATCCCGCCTCGAAATCCGCTCGCTGAGCGTCCTGCGGGAGTTGTACAAATAAACTTTATGGCAGAAGAAATCATCAGAATCCGTGGCGCACGCGCTCACAACCTCAAGGGGGTGGACGTGGATATACCGCGCGGCAAGTACGTGGTTATCACTGGATTGAGCGGCAGCGGCAAGAGTTCGCTGGCGTTCGATACCATATACGCCGAGGGTCAGCGGCGCTACATGAACACCCTGTCTCCCTATGCCAAGCATTTCATGGGAGTGCTGGAGAAGCCAGACGTGGAGAGCGTGGACGGCCTGAGTCCCATCATAGCGATAGAGCAGAAGACAACTTCGTCCAACCCCCGCTCGACTGTGGGAACCATCACGGAAATCTACGATTTTCTCCGACTCCTCTATGCAAGGGCTTCCACTGCCTACTCCCCCGTGAGCGGCAAGGAGATGGTACGCTACACCGACTCCCAGATCGTCGACCTCATCATGTCGGAGTTTTCCGGACGCAAGTGCGTGCTGCTGGCTCCTCTCGTGCGCGGCCGCAAAGGTCACTACCGCGAGCTCTTCGACCAGATGCGCCGGCGCGGTTATACCCAGATACGAATTGACGGCGAGATACTTGAACTCGCCGAGGTAGATGCCCTCGACCGCTACAAAAACCACTTCATAGAGTTGGTAGTCGACAAACTCAAACCCGGCGCCGGAGACCTCTCCCGCATACGCAGTTCCGTTGCCGGAGCCATAGGAATAGGCAAGGGTTCCGTTGCGGTCCTGGACGCCGAGACCGGGGCGCTGAGGCATTTCTCGAAGCACCTGGTCGATCCCGAATCCGGCATTTCCTTCCAGGAGCCGGCACCCCACAGTTTCTCCTTCAATTCGCCGGAAGGCTACTGCCCTGTCTGCAAAGGACTGGGCACCGTGGCCGACATCAGCATGGAGACGCTGATTCCCGACCCAAGGATTTCCATCGCCGAGGGCGGTATCGTCCCGCTGGGAAAGGAGCGCGGCAATCGCAAGTTCGAGATTGTAAGGGCTATGGCCCGAAAGCACAACTTCTCCCTCTACGCTCCCATAGAAGACGTTCCCCAGGAGTATATCTCACTGATAATAAACGGTTCCGAGGATCTCTACCGCATAGGTGAGGGAAGCCTCTCGCAGATGTGCATCTGGGAGGGCGTAGTGGGTGACGTGGAAGACCGCGTCACTTGCCCCGAGTGCGGCGGCACGCGTCTCAAAGAAGAGACCAAGTATTTCCGCATCGACGGCAAGACCATCTCGGAGGTATCTGCCATGGAAATCTCCGAGATGCTCGCATGGATACGTTCCCTTGACGGAAAACTCACCGGCCGGGGCAAGGCGGTGGCCCGCGACGTGCTTCGCGAGCTGGGCGACAGGCTCCAGTTTCTCGTTGACGTGGGCCTCGAGTACCTGTCGCTGGACAGGGCTACGGCATCGCTCTCCGGAGGCGAGAGCCAGCGCATAAGGCTCGCCACGCAGATAGGCTCCAAGCTGGTGGGCGTAATCTACATCCTGGACGAGCCGTCCATAGGCCTGCACCAGAGGGACAACCGCAAGCTGATAGCATCACTGAAGAAGCTACGCGACGAGGGCAACACCGTCATTGTAGTGGAGCACGACGAAGAGACCATGCGCAACGCCGACTGGCTGGTGGACGTAGGCCCCGGCGCAGGAACCGAAGGCGGCCGTATCTGCTATTCAGGGCCCGCCGACAAGAGCGGAAACGGCGATTATTCTCCAGAATCCATAACCAACGAGTACCTTGCAGGGCACAGGAAGATCGAGATTCCCTCCACGCGCCGGCAAGGCAACGGCAAGTTCCTGACAATCAAGGGCGCCAGAGGCAACAACCTCAAAGGAATCGACGTCAGTTTCCCGCTCGGCTGCCTTGTGGGAGTGAGCGGGGTGTCCGGCAGCGGCAAGAGTTCGCTGGTCAACGAAACCCTGATGCCCATCTTGAAGGCCCGCTTCTACCACTCCAAGCAAAAGCCCCTTCCCTACGGCTCCCTGGAAGGCATCGAAAACATCGACAAGGTTATTGAAATCGACCAAAGTCCCATAGGCCGCTCACCGCGGTCCAACCCCGCCACGTTCACGGGCGTGTTCGACGACATCAGGCGCCTGTTCGAGGAAACGCCCGACGCCAAGGTGCGAGGCTTCAAAGCCGGACGTTTCTCTTTCAATGTAGCCGGCGGCCGCTGCGAGGAATGCAAGGGTGCAGGCATTAAAGTGGTGGAAATGAACTTCCTGCCCTCTGTAAACGTGGTCTGCGAGGCATGTCGCGGAAGGCGCTACAAAGAGGATACTCTTGCGGTGCACTACAAGGGCAAAAATATCAACGACGTGCTCGAAATGCCAATCTCCGAAGCCCACGAGTTCTTCAAGGCCAATCCCAAGATAGCGCCCAAGCTCAAGGCCCTGGTGGACGTGGGCCTGGGATACGTGCACCTCGGGCAGTCGAGCGTGACGCTCTCCGGAGGTGAAAGCCAGCGGATGAAACTTGCCGCCGAGCTGTTCCGCAAGGCCACTGGCAACACTTTGTATATGCTGGACGAGCCCACTACGGGTCTTCACTTCGAGGACATAAAAACCCTGCTGGACGTACTCCAGAAGCTTGTAGATCAGGGGAATACGGTGATCATCATCGAGCACAACCCCGACATCCTCAAGAGCGTGGACTACCTTATAGACATGGGGCCCGAAGGCGGACGCCGCGGAGGCACCGTCGTTTCATGCGGCACTCCGGAGCAAGTCGCCTCCGACACCTCCAGCGTCACCGGACCCTACCTCAAAGATGTTCTTTGAGGGGGGGGCGAAGGTCACGTTTCCGTTGTCGTTTAGCGTTTTTTGTAAAACGCTGTCCTTCAGCAGCTTACCAGTAGATCCCAGGGGAAGAATCCCCCGGGAAGTTTAGCAAGGTGTTGGGAGTCAGGAGATTATAGAAAACGCCCCATTCCTGTTTGAAGGTCCCCGGAGCTTTTCGCAGCTTACCACGTCCCGTGGCGCAGGTCTCCCATTTGGAACAGGTGTGGGAACAACTGGCGAGAATCTCCGAGAGTGTACAAGGTCGGATTTCAGCGGCACGACCTTGTACGCAAGATAAGCATTGGACACCATTGCAGGGCAGAAACAGTGTACAAGGTCGAAGGCGAAAAAAGCGACCTTGTACGCTGCGTAAGATTATTTACAAACCGCAGTAAATGCCTCGAAAAGAGGGAGCCAGCTTTCGTCGCCGGAGGCGAGCATCTTCTCGGGGTGGAACTGGACAGCCCAAACCTGAGGCGTCTCCCATGCCTCCACGACACCGTCGGCGGAACGTGCCACTACGGTGATACCCGGCGCCACATCCTTGACCGCCTGATGATGCATCGAATTGACTTTCAGCGAGTCGGAGCCGTAGATACGGGCCAGGAAGCTACCTGGTTCAACAGATATATTGTGCACAACATCGCTGTGCGAAACCCCAAGCTGAGAGGGCAGGTCCTGCCAGAGCGAGCCGCCCATGATGACATTCATCAACTGCGAGCCGCGGCATATCGCCAGGACAGGCTTGCCCGCCGCCAGTGCGGCGCGGGCAAGCAGACTGTCGGAGCGGTCGCGGACAAAATCAATCTCGACTGTTTCGTTGAGCACCTCCTCGCCGTACCACGCAGGATTCACATCCTCGCCTCCGGAAAACACGATGCCGTCAACGGCTGCCACCACGGCAGCGGCCTGCTCCATGCTGGAAACCGTAGGTATGACAAGCGGTACGCCTCCGGCCTTGCTTACGGCATCGGAGTAAGTCGTGGGCAGCACGGTACTGCCGGAGCGGCTGCGCGAGCAGGTAATGCCCACGAGCGGCTCCGCAGCAGGACTGCAAGCAAGCGCTGCAGCGCAGAGCAGACACAAAACAGTCAGGCGCTTCATACTACTTTATGCCGTACTTGGCAAGGATGGTAAGGATGGGCTTCTCGATGGACTTGCTCCAGAGGTAGTAGCCGTGGTCGTCGGGGTGGACGCCGTCTACCGAATACTCGTGGGAGTCCTTCTCGCAGGCGTTGGTCTGGATGAAGTACACATCGGCGTACTTGGGATCTTTGAGCAGCTGGTCGAACATGGTGGAGGCCATATCCTGCTTGGCCTGCTCCTTGGCGTCGTAGGTCAGAGAGAAGTTGCGGGCCTCGCGGTAGATGGTCTGCTGGAAGATGAGGGGCTTGCCGGGATGGGCGGCTACGAGACGGTCGATAAACGGCTGGAGGCGCTCCTTTATCATCTTGTAGTCGGGGTTGGAGAAGGCGTCGAACACATAGGCATCGGCCTCGACGTCCTCAAGCACGTCGGCAAAATACTGCTGCATCTTGCAGTTGCCGCTCATGCCGAAGCCAAGTACCTGCATGCCGGTATGGCGCATGAACTGCATGGGATAGCTCATGCCGGGGCGGCTGGTGCTGATGCCGTGGGTGTAGGATGAGCCGTGGAAGACTATCTTGTTACGGAACTGTCCGTCGAGCCTCTGGATGTAGGAGCCTACGGTCGTACCTATCTTGCAGGAGCGGATCTCGCAGTAGTTGGGGAGATACAGGATGCATTCCTTCTCGCCGGGAGCCATGTCCTTGATGAGCACAAGGTTGTCGGTGCCTTTTTCGGGCTTGGTGGCTCCGGAAGCGGCCCACTGCCACTGGCCCTTCTTGTTCTTGATGTAGAGGTCGTAGCCGCGATAGGCTATGGGCATGGTGGCTACGGAACTGTACAGCTGGCCCCATTCGGTCTTGACGCTGATGGAGCTGGAGTTGGTCTTGAATATAACGGCAAGGCCTGCGGAACAGCGTGCCTGCTGGTTCTCGCCCTTGGTCATGCCCTTGTACTTGACGGTGTCGATACGGTGGTATGGGTTGGGGGTGTCGTAGAACATTTTTCCCACGAGGCCTATGTCGGACGCTTCCGTAAAGCTGTAGCTGGCAGCTTTGGGAGTAGTGGGATTGTCAAGCACCTGCTGGAGTTTGGCGAAGTGCTTGTCGTCGTAAGTTTTGGTTACGTTGTAAAGCTTCTGGCTGCACGAGCAGGCCATCAGGATTACTGTCGCTGCAATAATAAAACGTTTCATTGTGTTATGTTTTGTTGGTTAATTTCCGTATTCACAAATATACAAAAATTCAGCATACTTGTTCCCTCACTGCGGGCATGGGCCAAAAAAGAGGGACAACCAGAGTGGAAAACGGGGCTGGGTGGTGCCCTAGATACGTGCCGTGTTGTTCAGCCACAAGAATAAGCTCACCTCCGGCGACAGTACCTGGCTCAAGCTCTTCGAGGCCCGTGGAAAACTATTCGGGTGGAGCGAATGAGCGTATTACGGTTCTTTCAGTAGAACATTGAGTTTTGCCGCACCGTCTTTGCAGGATATGTACAGCGAGAATCTTCGGCTTCCTCTGATTTTAGCTTCAGCTGTGGTTATCTTCAAGGTCTGCTGCACACGGCAACTACCCCACTTGTCAGGCGGAGAAACAACCTTGAGGTCCTCAAGGATTTCCCAACTTATTCCGTTTTTCTCCGGTTCCCCCGTCTTAGAAAAAACAGACAGAGTCCTGTGATCTTCTTCGCCCCAGTATTCCAGCACAATGTAAGTTTCGCTCATAGGGGCGATTTGCAAAGTATAATTATTGGCATCAATAACATTTTCTCCTTCAACGATCTTGATAATTCCGTCTGCCGGCCTCATCTCGCCGTCTTTTACAGCACAGCCGCCAAGCGGGAGCAAAAAGCAAAGGAGGCCTTGAAGTAAATGTCTTATATTCATTTTTATCAGCACTTATTTTATTATGCAACAGTGCAATCAATATCAGTCCTAAGACCCCAGCAGCAGGAGCACCACGCCGGCGGCGAGAAGGAGCATGTTAAGGGCCTTGGCGCGCAGGTTGTCCTCCTTGAACAGCAGGGCGCCGCAAAGGAAGGTGACAAGGACCGAGGCCCGGCGGATGACCGAAATGACGCTCAAGAGGGCGTCCGGCTGCTTGAGGGCAAAGAAATAGCACGCGTCGGCCGCCGTGATGAGCACCGCCACCAACACTATGGTCCAGTCCCAGGTGAACCTGGGACTGGACGCCTGAGGGCTACCATCCCCCTGCACCCCCAGGGGACGAGGGGGACACCCCCTCGATACTCCCCCGGTCGCTTCGCTCCTAAGTGTGTTTGTGCCGAAAAACAGGCGCTTGAACAGGACGCAGAGCGCCAGGATGATGGTGATGAAGAGGTTGGTCCAGCTCTGGACGAAAAGGGGCTCCATCCCCTGCATGATATGCTTGTCGTACAGGGCGCTCAACACCCCAGTGACCACCGACAGGCCCATCCACAGGAAGCCAGCCTTGCGAACCTCCACCGTGCCGTCGCTGCGGCTCGTGAAGCCCAGCAAGTACAGAGCCACTATTACCAGCACTATTCCGGTCCACTGCATCCAATCCAGCCGTTCGCCGAAAAGGAGCACGGAAAAAATCACCACGAACACCGGCCTGGAGCCCTTTATGGTGCTCACGGTCGTAAGCGGAAGCCGCTTGAGACCCTCCATGCCGGACACCCACGAAGCCGTGACCAGCACGGCTTTGAGCACAAGTTTTAGGTGGTCTTCGACAGGTCCCAGGCGGAAAAAAGGAGACACGAACACCGTAGACAGCGCCGTAGCCACCAAAAGAACGGCAAAAGTGCCGTTCTTTCGGAGTGCTTGCTTCTTGGCTACGTCGTAAAAGCCCAGCAGGGCGGCGGAAACAACCGCCAGCAAAAGCCACATCTTTCCTACTTGACTTCAACCCAACGGCCCGGCACCAGTGCCGACACCGAGGCGTCATACATGGCAGTACAGCTGACTGCAGGCAGATAGAAGCGGCCGGGATAGGTGGCGACGAGCTTGGTTTCGATGGTAACGCTCTTGCCTGCACCCAGGCTGAAGAAGCTGTATACCCTGTCGTCCCTCACATCCTGATACTCAACGCCAGAAGGATAGCTGGCGGCCTCGGAATAGAGGCGGTCGTTCTGGATCTCCCAGCCCGAAGGGAACTTGTGGTTGAGGGCAAGGTCACGTACGGTGGAAGCACCGGTGTTGGTGACCGTGACCACTGCGAATATCATCCTGCCCCTGGACAGGGTATCCACCCTGACGGGGTTGTGCTGGTCGTCTACATAGCTTACGCTCATCTTGAGCTTGTTGCTTATGGCCTTCTCGGTGGATGCCGGAGGTATGCCGGTGACGGAGGCTACCGCATAGAGGTTGCCGGTGCCGGAATTGTCTATCTTGAGGCTGAGCGACCTGTCATTCTCGCCGACAGCTATAGTCCTGGACTCCAGACACTTGTCGCCGGACACCCTGACGGTCTTGCCACCTGCGGTGAACGAGGCCTGGACGCCTCCGGCATTGGCCCTGGCGTAGTCGGCCACGGCATAGAGGCTCCAAGCCGTAGACTGGGTGCTCATGTAGACGGACTTGTCGTTCAGACGGCCGGCGATGATCTCCGCCAGCTTGAAGGCGTCTTCCTTGCGGTCTGTGAGGAGCATGGTCTTGAGGGCCACGGCGCGGTTGCGGTCCGAGCTGCCATAGGCCTCGTACACACCATCCTCATACTTGAGCGCGGCAGCGAGCTCGCGGGCTACGTTCTTCTTGCCGTCAACGGCATAAGCCGCGGCAAGAAGCCATGTTGCGCCGGCGGGCATCTTCTTGACGCTTTCGCGCAGGAGGTTCATGGCGCTGCGTGCAGGCTTGCCGGCCGATGCGAGCGCGTAAACGCCGTAGGCGCGGGAAGTGAAGTCCTCCTTGGAATTGGACACATTGCGGTTAAGCCATGCGATGAGCTCCTTCTTGAGATCCACCGGTACTGCGTATCCGGCGTCCTCGGCCTCCTTGATGAAGTGGAGCGCATAGGCGCTGCCGAAGAGCGAAGAATAGCTGGAACCGGGCCAGTAACTCAGGGATCCGTCGGAACGGCGGTACATCTGCAGGCGGCGGATGGCGGCCTCCACGTTGAAGCGGCTGCGCTCACGAACGTTCTGGTCGCAGGTCATTATCTTGTCCAGATACAGTTGCGGGAAGGCGGCGGATACCGTCTGCTCCAGGCAGCCGTAAGGATAGGTAATGAGGTAACGCAGGCGGGAATTCAGGTCGATGGACGGAATGGTGGAGAGCTCAAGCTCGACAGAATTGCTGCCGGGAGTGCCGAACAGGTCGAGTTTCAGTTCCTTGGAGGCGCCGGCAGACAGCAGCGCGGTCTGGCCGCGGGTAACCTCGGGGTTGGGATTAAACACGTCAATCTCTATCTCGCTGGTAGACTTGTCATTTGCTGATTCGGCAGTGGTGGTGACATGGGCGATGCCAGTCTTGTCGCCGACCTTGATTTCGAAGTAGGTAAGCTCCTGACCGGCCTTGGAAGACTGGACAGTCTGCGTCGCGGAGCCGACCACGGTGGCGAGTCCGTCCGTCTTTATGCCCAGTTTGACGCTGCCGACACCGTCCTTGAGCGTCATGAGCGTAACTGGAACCTTGATGGTCTCGCCTATGTTCATGGCCCTCGGGAGTGTGGTCTGGACCATTACGGGCTTGGTCACGGTGACGTTGGTAGCGGCACTGCCCTGGGCCTTGCCGTCGGTGGCTATCACCATGGCGCGCAGCGACCCTATGTACTGGGGAACCTCGATGCTGTGGCTGCCGGTCTTGCCGCCCTTGATGGTGAAGGGGCCGAGGTAGGCCACCACAGGCTTGAAGCGCTGGGCTCCCTGCGGCCTGAGGGCGCCGGAGTCGGACTCCTCGTCACCGCCTATTGCAAACAGCTGTTCGATCTTGCCGCCGTAGGCTCCGATCACATCGTCGTAGAGGTCCCATGTGCGGACACGCAGGGCCTCCTTGGAGTAGAAGGCCTTCCAGGCATCGGGAGTCTTGTAGGAAGTAAGGCCCAGAAGTCCTTCATCCACAAGGGCTACCACATAACTCATGGCCTTGCCGTTCTTCTCCTTGACCTTGAACTTGAGGGTAGTCTCGGGCTTCACGTCGGCAGGGATGTCAATCACCGGCTCCAGATGGGAAGCGGCATCCTCAACATTCAGATTATGAACTCCATACATACGCACTGGAGCATCGTTGAGAGTATTCTTGTGGGGCTGCACCAGAGTGACGAACGCGTACACGTTGGGCAGCATCTCGGAAGTGACGGGAACCTTGATTTCGGTGGATCCGGCGCTGCAGTCAACCCATTCGGTGCGCAGTATCCTGCCACCCTTCTCCAGGGATACGAGGGCCTTGCTGCCGGCAGCGGAAGGGATGACCAGCTTGGCGGTCTCTCCTACCGAATACTTGTCTTTGTTGGAGGTGATGGCAAGGCGCGTGGCGGCGTCGGAGCCGGCAGACGAGCCGTTGTAGTTCTCGTATACCTCGCACAGCATGGAAGTGGCGTGACCGCCGGCCTCGTCGCTCACGCGGATGAAATACAGGCCGTCGGGAGCATTCTTCCAGTCATATGTGAAGCTGCCCTTGCCGCCCTGGCTGGAGACATGCTTGTCCAGAAAAACTTCCTTGCTCTTGCCGGACATGTAGCTGGCTATCTGGGCGGAGGAGTTCCACCACCAGCTCCAGTCCACATGGAACACCTCCACGTGCAGGTCGGATACGGAAACGGGCTTGCCGTCAGGGCCCACGGTGGCGATGTCGAACTTATGCGCCACGCCGCCCTTGAGGTACTCCTCGCCCCATTCCGTCTTGTCCTGGTCCACCTTGACGCCCACGTAGGTGTCGAACGGGGACATCTTGAAGCTGGATACGCCGGTGCTGAATTCACCAGAAGGCTCGAAGGCGCGGAGGGTGAAGTCGATATTGAGCATTCCGGGCACGCCGGCGCTGCGCAGATCCATGTTGGTGGTTATCTGCACCTGGCCGTTTTCGTCGGTGCGCATGTCGGAGTAGTAGCGGGACTGCGAGGTGAAGCTGCGGCTGTCGTCCTTGAAGTCGTATGCCTCGTAGCCCTTGAATGCAGTACGGGCGTTGGAGAGAAGGACGTCGCCGTTGACCTTGAGACCTGCGCCGGGAGCGCCGTAAAGCCAATTGACGGAAATGGTGCCTACGCAGCTGCTCTTGGGTACCAGCCACTCATTGTCGAACTTGAGGCCGATGTCAAGCTTGTTAGGCTTGACGGTCTCTATCTTGACCTGCTTGGAGAAGGTCTGTGCGCCAACCTTGACGCTCACCCTCCAGTTGCCCGTGGGGGCGTCGGCCTCGGTGGTGAAGGGGAAATGATAGATATGGCTGCCGTCGTTCTTGACGGAGAGCGTGCGGGTGATGCGGCCGTCGGGGTTGCGGAGCTCGGCCACTATAGGATGTCCTATGGGCAGCTCTTCGCCTTCGGTCATGGTGATGGCGCTGATATGCAGGGTGTCGCCGGGACGCCAGACTCCCCTCTCTCCGAAGATGAAGGTTTTGAGACCGCCGTCGGCGGAAGTGCCGCTGACATCGAAATCACTGGTAGACAGCGACTTTTCGTATTTGAGGGCCAGATACGCCGCACCCTTGTCGGAGGCTACGGTAACGTAACGGCCGTTGGGGTCGGCGGGGAAGGTGATGCGGCCGTCCTTGTCCGTCACGCCCTTGCCCAGTTCCTGGAGGACGTCATCATAGAATTTGACTTTGGCGCCCTTCAGGGGAGTTCCGTTGATGATATCGCAGGCGAAAATCTCCCACTTGTTGTCGCCGCCCTTGGCTATGAGGGCCACGTCGCTGGCGAGCAGGAAGGTGTTGCGCTCGTCATAGGTCTCATAATCGCCGAAATACGAGTCACTGTCCCAGAAATCCTCTTCCTCAAGAGGTTCGAGGCCGCGGATCTCCACATGGTAGATGGCGCCGGGCTCGGGCCGGATGAGCTCGTCCAGGCTGAGGGCGTAGTTGCGGACCTCACGGAGGTGGGGAGCGTCGGTGGCGCCCAGGACCACGGTGGTATCAGCCACCACGCGGGCCACGCGGGAGAGGTTGTAGCGGGCTTCGTAACTCTCGAACTGCATGAACTGCAGGATGTTGCTGGTGAACACCTTGCGCACGCGGACGCGAGCCTGTGCATAGCCATAGGAGCTGAACAGCAGATCCATGTTGCCGGAGGAGGGCAGAACGGAACCTTTGCTCACAAGTTTGATTTCGGGAGCATCGGGAGTAGGCACGGATTCGGCATCCGACTCATCGTAAGTGGCATAGCCTGCCTCTTCAGGAGTTGGGGTATGGATGGCGGAACCGTCTGTCTTGTCTGCGGGCTTGCCACCCGCGCCTGGATCGGATTGATTGCAGCCGGCAAATACCATGGAGGCAAGCAGCGCTGCGGCTATCAGTTTGGACAGTTTCATATAATTTGGTTATATTTGTTATCAAATGTCCAAATTTAAGAAAATAATTTTGATTCTGGCTCCTTTCGTGGCATTATATGCTTTTTGCCTGCCATGGAAGTTATTCCGTTCGCCGGTGAGTGCAACCCTTACCGCCACAGACGGTACGCTCCTCGGGGCCAGGATATCAAAAGATGGACAATGGCACTTCCCGCCCGCAGACAAAGTGCCGGAGAAGTTTGCAAAATGCATAGTCACATACGAGGACAAGCGCTTCTGGTGGCATCCGGGCGTCGATTTCCTGTCTGTCGGAAGGGCCATAAGGCAGAATGCCAGACAGGGCGAGGTGGTGAGCGGCGCCAGCACCCTCACCATGCAGGTCATACGCCTCAGCCGCCCCGACGCCCCAAGGAGCCTGCCGGAAAAACTCCTGGAGGCCGTCATGGCCACACGTCTTGAGCTGCGGCACTCGAAGCGCAAAATACTGCTTCTGTATGCATCCAACGCTCCTTTCGGCGGTAACGTAGTGGGACTTGAGGCAGCCGCCTGGCGATATTTCGGAAGGCCTGCCGAAGAACTCTCCTGGGCGGAAAGCGCAATGCTTGCCGTACTGCCCAACTCCCCCGCCCTGATCCACCCGGGACGCAACCGCGAGCGCCTGCTGGAGAAGCGCAACTTCCTGCTTGACAAGCTGCTGGAAAACGGCACCATAGACCAGACCGAGTGCGAACTGGCCAAGGACGAGCCGCTCCCGGAAAAGCCGCTCCCCATGCCCGACAAAGCCTACCACCTGCTGGAGCGCCTCCGGGCCGAGGGCGGCGACAAGGCCTACACATGCACCCTTGACCCGGCCCTGCAGGACAGGGTCAACGCCATAGCCGCCAACCACTTCGAAATCTACCACAGCAACATGGTGGACAACATGGGCATACTGGTGCTGGACGTCCACACCGGCAAGCCCCGTGCCTACTATGGCAACACGCATGGGCTTGCAAAGGGCCTGCGGGGCGCCGAGGTGGACATGATACCGGCTCCGCGCTCCAGCGGAAGCACGCTCAAGCCGCTGCTGTACGCCGCCATGCTCCAGAGCGGACAGATTCTGCCCGGCACCCTCATAAAAGACACACCATACAACTACAACAACTTCTCGCCGCACAATTTCTCCCGATCCTTCGACGGAGCAGTGCCTGCAGACGAAGTCATAGCCCGCTCGCTCAACGTCCCGTCGGTCAGGATGCTGGAGCAGTACGGCGCGGCGCGGTTCCTCGAGCTGCTGCAGGCCATGGGCTTTGCCACAATAAACCGGGACGCCGACCACTACGGCCTGTCGCTGATTCTGGGCGGGGCGGAAATAACCCTTGCCAGCATAGTCGGAGCGTACCGCAACATGGCCGCCAAACTGCTTGAAGACAACGATATAGACATACCGCTGGGGCGCGGGGCGATATGGCTCACCTTCGAGGCGCTGTCCAAGGCTGGAAGGCCCGAGGAGGAAGCCTCGTGGCGCGACTTCAGCTCCGACCGGAAGATCGCCTGGAAGACCGGCACCAGCTGGGGCAACCGCGACGCCTGGAGCGTGGGCGTAACGCCGGAATACGCCGTCGGCGTGTGGGTGGGCAACAGCGACGGCGAGGGACGCTCGCAGATGACTGGCGTAGGGTACGCCTCGCCGGTCATGTTCGACGTATTCTCCGCCCTTCCGCCCTCACGCTGGTTCTCAAAGCCGCTGGACGACCTGGTGCCGCTGGAAGTCTGCCACAAGAGCGGGCTGCCCGCTTCGCGCATCTGCCCCGAACGGGACACGGTGTGGGTGCCGGACATCAAAGTTAGGCCCGACGAGTGCAAGTACCACCGAATAGTGCACACGGACGCCGAAGGGCAGTATCTTGTCAACAGCAGCTGCTATCCTGTAGAAAAGATGGTGGAGAAAGTATGGTTCGTACTGCCGCCGGCCATGGAATGGTACTACATCAAGAACCATATCGACTACAGGCCGCTGCCTCCCAAACATCCGGATTTCGACGCCGGTTCCGACAACGGCAACCCGATAGAGATAATCTATCCCCAGCAGGGAGTGACGGTGGTGATAACGCGCGGCCTTGACGGCAATGAGCAGGGGGTGGTGGTGCGCGCCGCCCACACCGACCCTACGGCCAGATTATTCTGGCATCTCGACGACAGCTACGTAGGCAGCACCGTGGGCGACCACGACCTCATGCTGAGGCCCTCACCCGGCGCACACTTGCTGGTGGCGATGGACTCGGCGGGTGCATCGCGAAGCGTATATTTCACGGTGAAGTAATTCAGGCTTCCACCCAAAGGAACACCTTGTCGCCGCGGCGCACGTGCTCTCCGCCCGGACCGGCCGGGATGCGCACCGAGCATCGGGAGCCTTTGGGGGCCAGCTCGCACGGGCTCATGTCCAGACGCATGTCCTCCACTGTAAGCTGCGTAACTCCGCTGGTGGCACCGATGACCATTATTTCGTCGCCAAGGTGCAGGTCCGTTGCCTCTACGGTTATTTCGGCCACGCCTATGCGGTCGAACCAGTTGCTGACTTTGCCGCAGTAAACTTTGCGTCTGGTGGCCTGGGAGCCGTAGACATTGCTCCACTCGCCAAGGGGCGCCCCCTGGTAGTAGCCGTCCCAGAAGCCGCGGTTGAACACCTCGGCAAGCGAGGCCTTGAGCTCGGCGGCAAGTTCCGGAGTGAACGTACCATCGGTCACCGCGTCGGCGGCCCGGCGGTAGCAGGAGGCACAGCGCTTGACGTACTCGGCGCTGCGGGCACGGCCCTCGATCTTGAACACCCGCACTCCTGCGTTCACCATCAGAGGCATGAACTCTATGGTACAGAGGTCTTTGGGCGACATTATGTACTGGTTGTCGATGTCCAGTTCATAACCGGTTTCGCGGTCGCGTACGGTATAGCCGCGGCGGCACAGCTGCATGCAGGCTCCCCTGTTGGCCGATGCACCGTAGGCATGCAGGCTCAGGTAGCACTTGCCGCTCACCGCCATGCACAGGGCGCCGTGGGCGAACATTTCGATGCGCACAAGCGTGCCGGACGGGCCGCAAATGTTCCCGTTTTCGATATCCTGATGAATCTGCTGCACTTGCCCCAGCGTCAGCTCGCGCGCAAGCACCACAACATCGGCCCAGCGGGACCAGAAGCGAAGGGCTTCCGTATTGGAGACATTGAGCTGGGTGGAAATATGGACCTCGAGCCCGATGCTGCGGGCATATTCTATGGCCGCTATGTCGGAGGCTATGACAGCGTCCACGCCAGCCGCCTTGGCGGCGTCGAGGGCCTCCCGCATGGCCTCCAGGTCTCCGGGATAGAGAACGATATTGAGAGTCAGGTAGCTTTTGACGCCCGCCTCGCGGCAGATACGCACCACCTCTATCAGATCTTCGGGTGCGAAATTATTGGCACTGCGCGAGCGCATGTTCAGGCGCCCTACGCCAAAGTACACCGAATCGGCGCCGCCCTGGATCGCCGCCTGCAGGCACTCGAAGCTCCCTGCGGGAGCCATTATCTCCAGGGGCGCCCCTGGAGATAATGGGCCCAAGGGCCTACAATCCCCCTGCACCCCCAGGGGACGAGGGGGACACCCCCTCGAACTCCCCCGGTCGCTACGCTCCGAATTTTTCATAGGGAAGCGGGGAAAACTTGAAGGATGAGGCGAGGCGGAGGGCCTCTTGGAGCTGGGTGTCGTAGCGGAGGCGGAGCTGCACGCCGGCGGGCTGGAAATAGTAGCGAACCACGATTTCCTCTTCTATGAACGGCACAATCTCATCTTTCTTGAGGCGCAGGAAGTCCTCTTTTTCCATGTCAAGGGCCTTGCCCAGGGCGTCCAGTTCTGCGCTCATGGCCTCCTCCAGGCCGTCGCGGGCGAGCTCCTTGCGCACCAGGTCGAAGTAGGTCTTGGCACTGGAACGATAGTCGAACTCCTTGCCTTTGGCGAAGGTTATAAAGTCCTCGTAATCAGCATCCGACAGGTTGAAGTCAGCGGTGACGGGGATGGTTTTGTGACCTCGCACATACTCCAGGGCATACTGCTCCACCACGCCGTTCATCACCAGAGAATAAGTCAGTCTGCTGTAGTCGTGGGGCTTGACCTCTATGTCGGGAGTTATGCCGCCGCCGTCGCGTACGATACGCCCTCCGGCCGTCTTGAATTCATGGGTGAGCGAGTCGGGAATATGCCCCACGCTGCCGTCCTCGTTGCGGTGGGAGTAGTCGATAGCCTGCACGCAGCGGCCGCTGGGCGTGTAGTATTTGGCGGTGGTGAGCTTGAGCTGGCCGCCGTATGGCAAAGGGCGTATGCTCTGCACCAGGCCCTTTCCGAAGGTGCGGGTGCCGATGATTATGGCGCGGTCCAGGTCCTGCAGGGCGCCGGAAACGATTTCAGAGGCCGATGCCGAGCCCGAATCCACCATGACGATGAGCGGCAGCTTGGTATCGAGCGGGGCCTTGGTGGTGCGGCTTGTGTAGGACGCACCGTCTTCCCTGCCTTTGGCGGTGACCACAAGCGAACCCTTGGGCACGAAGATGGAAACTATGTCCACGGCCTCGTTGAGAAGTCCGCCGCCGTTGCCCCTGAGGTCAAGCACCAGGGTGTCGAGCTGCGCGGTCTTCTTGAGAGCCGACACGGCGGCACGCACCTGGTCTGCCACCCCCTCGGTGAAGCCGGTCTGGAGGATATATCCGGTGTGGGGAGTCACCATCCCGGCGTACTGGACGTCGGGAAGATGTATCGCCTGGCGGGTGATGCGCACGTCGACCACCTCGCCGGTATATGCTTTCTTGACTTTGAAAAGCACCTTGGTGCCGGGAGTGCCTCGCATCTTCTCGCTGCATTCGGAACTGTTGAGCCCCTTTACGCTCTGGCCGTCGATGGTCATGATTTCGTCGCCGCAATGCAGGCCGGCCTTGTGGGCCGGGGAGTTCTCGTAGGGTTCGTTGATAATCACATTCCCCTGGATATCAGGTTTGTAGATAATCGCGCCTATGCCTCCGTAGGTTTTTTGTATCATCATCCGGAGGTTCTCGTTTTCCTCTTCGGGGACGTATGTGGTATAGGGGTCGAGGTCGGAGAGCATGGCGTCCACGCCGGCGCGCTCTATGCGGTCGAGCGGAAGCGAATCCACATAAGAACGGTTGAGTTCCTTGAGTATGGCGCTGTGAATCTCGGTCCACTTGCCGAGTTTGAAGCTTTTGGACTGCGCCCTGGCGGGAAGGACCGCGGCAAGGAGCGCTATTGCGACAAGAATTCTCTTCATAAGTGCAAAATTAACAATTATTCCCTCTCCTGCAACCACCGGGCCATGGCGCGAAGTGCCTTGCCGCGGTGGGAAATGGTGTTTTTGGTCCCGTCCGGGAGCTCGGCAACGCTTCTGCCGGGGTATTCGTTGGCAATGAACACAGGATCGTAACCGAAGCCTCCGCTGCCGCTGCGCTGCATGGCGATGCTGCCCTCGAGGATACCCTTGAAGGTGCGCGTCTCCCCATCCAGAAGCAGCGTGACTACACTGCGGAACCTGGCCGTGCGGGGCTCGCCGGGATGCTTTGAGAGCTCGCGAAGGAGGGCGTCGACATTGGCGCTGAAGTCGTGGTCGGCCGGCAGGGGCAGGCCGTCCCGCCGTGCTATGTCCACCGCAAAGCGGGCCGCATGCACGCCGGGGGCGCCACCCAGGGCGTCCACCTCGAGGCCGGTGTCGTCGGCGAAGCAGTCGCAGCCGCAAAGCTCCTTGTATGCCAGAGCCTTTTGCAACGAGTTTTGTTCCAGGGTGGTACCGGTTTCGGGCACATCGTCGAAGACGCCCAGGTCTGCGGGGCTCACAAGCTCCACGGCGGGGCCCAGAATCTCCCGCGCCTCGCGCAGCTTGCCTTTGTTGGCGGTAGCGAATACAAGTTTCATACTGCAAAGGTATTCATTAATTTGCTATATTTGTGGTCTATGATAGACAAAGTCATCAATTTTCCCGCCGAGCCCGCCGGCCTCTACGACCCGCTGAGGTACATGATGCAGATAGGCGGCAAGCGCATACGCCCCACACTGTGTCTTACTGCCTACGGACTTTATGGAAAGGAACCAGGGCCGGAGGTGCTTGCGCCGGCCGCCGCACTCGAAGTCTTCCACAGTTTCACCCTCATACACGACGACATCATGGACCGTTCGCCCCTGCGGCGCGGCATGCCCACCGTGTGGAAAAAATGGAACGAGGATACCGCCATCCTGAGCGGCGACGTAATGCTCATCGAGGCTTACAAGCTGATAGTCAAGGCGCCGGCAGAGTGCCGCACCGCCGTCCTGGACCTGTTCTCCACCACTGCGGAGCAGGTGTGCGAGGGACAGCAGTTCGACATGGAATTCGAGAACAAGGAAAACGTGGGCATGGATGAATACAGCCGCATGATAGGCCTCAAGACAGCCGTTCTGCTGGCCTGCTCCGCCAAGATGGGCGGCCTGCTGGCCGGGGCTCCCGAGGCCGAATGCGAGGCGCTGTACCGCTACGGCTATGAGCTCGGCATGGCCTTCCAGGTCGCCGACGACTACCTGGACGCTTACGGCGACGAAAAAGTGTTCGGCAAGCCAATAGGCGGCGACATCATCAACGGCAAGAAAAGCTGGCTCACCATACGTGCCCTGGAGAAGACCCCCGACAGAGCCGCCTTCCTGCAGGCCTTCTGCCGGGAGTGCAGCACGCAGGAGGAACGCTCGCGCAAGATATTGGATGTCAAGGCAATATACGATCGCCTCGGGATAGCGGCCCAGGCTCGCGCCGAGGTACTCCGCTACTCGGACCGCGCACTTGAAGCCCTGACCGGCATCCACGCCGACATTACCCCGCTGCGCAACTTTGCCGACCGTCTCATAGGCCGGGCCAAATGATGGAAGCCACCGTCGTAAAGAATGCCGGCAGCCATTTCCTGCTGAGCGAACTCCCCCGCTGGGCCCCTTTTCCCGCAGTGCTCCGCGGCAAGGTCCGGCTGGAGAAATCCGGGGCCACCAACCCTGTAGCGGTGGGCGACAAGGTGATCTATACGCTGGATGCCGATACTGCGGATGAACTCCACCCGGCGGTCATCACCGAAGTCCTCCCGCGCAGCAACTACGTCATACGCCGCAGCACCAACCTCTCCCGCCAGCAGCACATCATTGCCGCCAATCTGGACAGGGCCGTGCTGGTGGTCACTTTGTACTTCCCCGAAATCAAACTGCCTTTCCTGGACCGGCTGCTGGTCACCTGCGAGGTGTACGGAGTCAAGGCCGTGATTGTCCTCAACAAGATGGACCTCTACCGCGAGCTCGCTCCGGAACAGGTGCGGGGATTCTGCCGCATCTACCGCGGTGCAGGATACAAAGTAATTGAGTGCTCGGCACTTACAGGAGAAGGAATCGATGAGCTTCGGAGCATTTGTTCCGAGGGAACGTCCCTTGTGAGCGGCGAGTCCGGCGTGGGCAAATCGTCGGTCATCAAGGCCCTCGACCCGTCGCTCGACCCCAAGATAGGCCGCATCAGCGAGGCTCACCTCCAGGGGCGGCACACCACCTCGCTCTACGAGATGTACCCCTTGAGCAGCGGCGGATTCATCGTGGACACTCCGGGTCTCCGCGGCTTCGGCCTGGTGGACCTGGAGAAGGAAGAGATTGCCAAGTACTTCCCCGAGATGCTCCGCGTGGCCGACAACTGCCGCTTCATCCCCTGCACCCACACCCATGAGCCCGGCTGCGCCGTCAAAGCCGCCGTGGACTCCGGCCTCATCAGCCCCGAGCGCTACAACTCCTACCTCGGCATGCTCGAGGAGGATAAGAAGTTCAGGTAATTTCGCACCAAAGGTATATATATTTGCATCATAGAAACGATGCAAGAAAACTACTTATTGACCTGCGTCCCTCTGTGCTCAATATCATAAGCCAGAAGGCCAGAAAGAGATCCGTCGGGACTAAAATCGTCCAAAATGGGCCCATGAAAGCACAAAAAGCCACCGCCGGGCCCAAATACGATGATTCCGGGCCCGGCGGCTGGTGAAAAGCTGGAAGAAGGCCGACGACTAGAAGGTCCAGCCGATGTTGAAGCAAACGGGCCAGCGGGTGTCGGCTGGAGACATGTCAACCGATGCAGACAGCCTCAAGTGGCTGAACAGCTCGACACCGATCCTGGGTGCGGCCACAAAAAGGATAGTAGGGTCCTTGGCTCCAAGGGGCATGTCCTTCGAGGCATCGTGATACTCAGGTCGCTCTACTTTCTGCGACTTCCATACGTCGAGGATAAAACCTGCACCGGCACCTACTCCAATGAAGGGGTTCACCTTCTTGCCGGGGAGGAATTTAAAGTCCGCAAGTGCCAGAAGGGCTCCGTAATGCTGATCGCCGGAATATCTGACTGCATTTCCGTCAAACAAATTCACCGGGCAATACTTGTAATCGAGTTTTGCTCCGACGTCAAAATGGTTCCCGAAATCGTAACGCCACTCAAAATAGGCGTCTCCTTCAAACGGCATTTGAATTTTATCTTCCACGCCGACCAAGAAAAACGGGGCATAACCCACACCAATCTCGAATTTGTGTCCGGCATTCTGCCCAAAAAGACTGACAACAGCTGAAAGTGCTAATATAAGCGTAATAATTCTCTTCATAGCCAATTATGATTTTACTTTCTTAAATGTTTTGACTTTCTTATAGATGCTTTCTATAATAGAAACGTTGCATATTGTTAAAAATACGAGTTGTAGGGTGCAATGTATTGGTCGTAATCATTCTGAGTGAAGTATGTCCCAATATAACTTTGTAGCTGGGTCTTAACCTGTGCCCATGTTTTGTTTTGTACAATTAACGATTGAGAGAATTGTTAATAAGAACTTTTTCATTTTATTAAATTGTTACTGGTTTTGATTACAAAGTTAGATATAAGCGCCTGGAAAACCATCAGAAAAAAACAAGTATAAACCAAACGCAAAACATTAAGTATCAACAATTTAGAAAAAACAAACTTACAGACGGCCAGATTTGTCGTTCCAGGGGGCTGTTTTCGGACATTTATACTTAGCTTAAACAAAGGTTTTTCGATATATTTGCTTCAGCATTATGAAGAATTGTGTTTTGACTCTTTTGATTGCCGCGACCTTGTCAGGCTGCGTGCAAACCACTGGCGAACGGTCAGGACTGGAAGGAATTGAACTGGCGATACAGGATAATCCCCAGCAGGCCAGATCGGCACTGGCAGACATCGACAGAGGGAGCTTGAGGACGCCTCGTGAAAAGGCGCTGTTCTGCCTGTTGAGTTCCATGGCGGAAGACAAGTGCTACAACGATTTAACATCCGACACCCTCATATCCCCGGCCGTAGCATACTACTCCCGTCATGGTGACAACTATCACAAGTTCCTGGCATATTACTACCAGGGAAGGGTTTACGAAAACGCAGAAGACTATGCCCCGGCAATGTCTGCATTCCTGAATGCAGAAGACTATGCCGAATCCGCTCCCGACGAATACAAAGTCCGCCTCCATGCCGCAAAGGAGAGAGTATATCTTCACCAGTTCGCCCAAGACAGGGCTCTCGACGAAGTCTTCAAGGCAAAGGAAATATCGAAAAACATTGACAATCCTGCCTACTTCCTGCACAATTGCTACGACGCAATAACGCAACTTACCATACAGGGAGAGGCAGAGCGGGCCCGTAAAGAACTTGAAGAACTTGACGCATGGATGACGGAGAGGAACCTGGCAAGGGATGCGGAGTTCTACAGGATTAGCCTGAGGCGGGACCTGTCAGTGCCTGTAAAAGATACGGCAAAGATTAAAGAACTGTCCGGCAACTATCTCAGCCGTTGTGAGGCAGAGGGAATTCCGGCCAATCCCGTGCTGATGGCCGACGCATGCATCGAGCTTGGAGATTTTGCCGCCGCAGCCAATTATATGCAAGGGCATGAAGACGAGCCCGGATCCACGCTGTTCGATACTGCGGGCAAATATGAAACACTCTCCAGAATACAGGAAGGACTAGGGCGCTACAAGGAAGCGCTCCAGTACAGGGATAAATACCGGGAAACTACCGACATTATCAACATGACTGTATTCAACAATGACATTCGGTTCCTTGAAGAGCGTTACAAAAGGGAACTTGAAAAAGAAAAACTCACTCACACCCGGACCTTGCTCTCAATTGTCGTAATACTGCTTTCCGGAGGCCTTGTATGGGGCATCGTCGCCTACTCAAGAAGAAGGAGGGAATATGACGTCGCGTTAAAGGACGCACGGGCGGAATATGCCTTCCTGAAAGATATCCATGACAAGGCTGCCGGCGAAAACGGAGAGTTGACTGACTTGATAGCCAAGCGCATCCAGGCGCTGCGCCCTTATATAAGCGGACGACGCATGAACATGATAATGGCCAGGCAAGACATGGACAGCATCAACAAAGACCGCAAAGAAATGCTCACATCAGTCTTTCTGTTCTATGCCATAACTTATCCTGATTTTGTAAAGGTATTGGCGGATGCGGGAATGACTTCCGAGGAAATAGGACTCTGCGTACTGTATCTGCTGGGCTATTCACATAAAGAGATGAACGACTTCCTGTACTCGCAGGGAATTCGCCAGATAAACGTGAGCATACGAAAAAAACTTAACCTCGCACCTAACGGTGTCAAGTTAAAAACGAAACTCAACGATTTGTTTGACAAGTATTACCCTAAAAAGGGGTAGTATTAAATAAGCACGGCACCCTCAAACACCATGCTGGCGGGGCCGCGCTGGAGCATGGTGCCGTCCTGAATGGATACGTGAAGGGGGCCGCCGTCCATCAGCACGCTGCAAGCGCCGGCATTGAGGCCTTGCTCAAAGGCTGCGGCAGCAGTGGCGCAGGCACCGGTGCCGCAGGCAAGGGTGATGCCGCTCCCCCGCTCCCACACGCGCATGCGTATTCCCTCCGAACAAACCGAAGCAAACTCCACATTGATTCCCCCGGGAATCTGGTTTTCAAGCTGCGGACCGACGGCGGCCACATCTTCCGCTTCGGCATCCGGCACGAAAATCACGAAATGGGGGTTACCAACATCGACATGCATGCCGGTGAAACTTCTGCCTGCGGCCTCCAAGGTCAGCTCCCGCTGCAAGATCCGGTAACTCCCCATGCCCACGGAAACGCTTTCCACAGTGCCGTCGGAGGCAAGATGCAGGTTCAGCCTGCGCACTCCGGAGGCAGTATCGAGGTCGATCATCGTTTTGTTGGTCAGTCCCTTTTCGTACACATACTTGCCTATGCAGCGGGCCGCATTGCCGCACATGAGGCCCTCGGAGCCGTCGGCATTGTACATGCGCATGGAGAAGTCCGCCGCGTGCGAAGGGCCGATGAGCACCAGGCCGTCGGCGCCTATGCCGAAGTGCCTGTCGCTCAGCCTTCTGGACACATCTGCAGGGTCGGCAAGCGGAAATCTGGACGCATCGACATAGATGTAGTCGTTGCCGAGCCCTTCCATCTTTGTGAATTCGAGCTTCATCAGAACATCCAAGCTAATTTGAGATAAGTGGCGGTGTGCATGCGGGCAGGCTGAGTGCCGGTAAACAGCTCGTTCAGCTGCCAGCGGAACGACCATTCCAGCATGAGATTGGCCACCTTGAGTCCGAAATTGCCGGCGATACCGCCCTGGTGGGGATTGACAGTCCAGCCCGGATCGGACTTGCTGAAGGAGTGGGAATAGACGTAGCTGTAATATCCTCCGAGGCCCACGAAAGCACAGTTGTCCGACTCGCTTGAGCGAAGCAGGAAGTAGGCCGGTACGGTGACGGAACGCTGAGTATAATCCTGCGCAGGGCCGAACATGGGGTCAAGCGAAGGGAACCTGGAGGTGGAACTCTCCCAGAGAGCGTCCACCTGAAGGCCGAAGGAACTGAAATTCAAGCGGGTAGTAAGGCCTGCAGTATAATCCATCCTGCCCTTGGTGTTGATATCAGCCTTGGGGAAATAGATGAGTGCATTGCCTATGGAGCCGGTGACGCCGGCCTCGAACACGCGGGCCTTGCCAAGGTGCTTGCGGGCTATGCGGCCGCTGGGCTGGAAGGACTCGTCGCCAGCTGCCTGGAGGGCAAAATCGGCAAGGTATCCTGATACTTTGTCAAGACCCTCGTAATCAACCAGTTCAGGCTTGTCAGCAGGCTTGTGATACTGGGGGTGGAGGCCCGTGGAGACCGCCAGCGTGGGCACGCCTTTACGGGCGAAGGCGTCGGTGTCCGTGGCAGTCATGACCGAGGTTTCGAAGTTCTTGGTCTTGATTTTCAGGGCATGCTGCCCAGCCACTCCTGCGGCAATTTTCTTTCCGTTCTTGATGGTCGCTATACCCTCGAGCGTAAGGCCGCCTCCTGTACTGTAGCGGCCCACCATGTCCACGCTCATCATAAGCTTGATCTTATCCAGGCCCACCAGGGCGTCAAGGTATTCTGCCAGGTAGGTGGAACCGTAAAGGCCGATTTCTTCGGCGTCGAAGGCGGCGATTATCACGCTGCGCTGCAGTTCGCTGCGGCGGGCAGAAAGCTCACGGGCTATCTCTATGATGGCCGCACTACCGGAAGCATTGTCATCGGCACCGGGATAAACCTGGCCTTTCTTAACGCCCAGATGGTCGTAGTGGGCGCCGAGAACTATATATTCGTCCTTGAGCGAATTGCCTTCAATGACGGCCACCACGTCGGTGTATTGTTTGCCGTCACGGGTGAAAGGCACCAGGTAACTGCCGGCAGAGAGCGGCTTGAGGCCGCACTCCTTGTAGAGCTCGACAATGTAGTCGCGGGCCTTGGCGGCATCCGCGCTGCCGGCCTCCCGGCCCCGCAGCGAGTCGGAGGCAAAATAGTAAACGTACTCGGCGAGCCTTTCGCTCCTTGTCTGTGCCATCGCCGCCACGCCCCCTGTCAAAGTGAAGGCCAGCAGCAGGATAAACGCTTTCTTCATTGTAATCGTCATAATCTAGGCAAATATAATTCGAAGCAAAATAATATGCAAACAGCTGATGGCATTCCGGCAGATTGCAGCATTTCTCCCGCAATCCCCTATTTTGCCCGGCTGCCAGACAGAATCTGGCGCATTATCTGCCAGACAGAATTGGCGCATTATCTGCCAGAACACTGCATCTTCCTCTCCGTTTGACAGATTTTATCCAGTTTCCTGCCAGATGTCCCAGCATTTTCCCCATCCTGTCAGGATTACGCCTGTTTCCTGCCAGAACACAGCCTCTTCCCCTTCGTTTGACAGATTTTATCTAGTTTCCTGCCGGATGCCCCAGCATTTTCCCCATCCTGCCAGAATTACGCCTGTTTCCTGCCAGAACACTGCATCTTCCCCTTCGTTTGACAGATTTTATCCAGTTTCCTGCCGGATGCCCCAGCATTTTCCCCATCCTGCCAGGATTACGCCAGTTTCCTGCCAGAACACTACCTCTTCCCCGCCGTTTGACAGATTTTATCCAATTTCCAGCCAGAACACTGCCTATTCCCCTTCGTTTGACAGATATAGTCCTGTTTCCTGCCAGGATTAGCTATCAGGCGGTCAAGCGGGCATTTTTTTCAGATTTTTCTGTCAGAGTATTGGAGTCCGAGAGATATTTATTATATTTCGGCAGGCCACTAAAGGCCGGAACTTGAATTATGAAAAAACACTTTCACCTCTGGACACCGGAAAATCAGCAGGTTATCTTTACCTGCGAAGACGATTTCAAAACGGGAATGAACATCTTTGCCCTTTGCGCCGTTCTGTATCCAAGCATTGCAATCCTTACATTTGAATTGATGGACAACCACATCCACATTGTACTGTATTGTACGGAAGCAGAAGCCAAAGCATTCTTTGCCAGATTCAAATACGCCCTTAAAAAGTGGCTCAACTCCATTGGTCGTTTTGTAGACTTGTCCGAGTTTGTTTGCAAACTCAGGGCCCTTGATTCCACGACTGATATCATGAATGTTATCAGCTATTCAAACCGGAATGGGTTTCTGGCCAATCCCGATCAAACTCCTTACTCATACAGATGGGGCGCCGGCAGGTTCTTCTTCAATACGGACGCAAAGCTCAGATACAACAATGAATCGACCCCGATGACAATGACCCAGCGGCGGCAAATGCTTCACAGCCATGCAGCAGACAAGGTCGGCTTTCTTAAGATGCTCGACGGATATGTCTGTCCTTTAAGCTATTGCAGCATAGAAGCCGCCGAAAGCTATTACCGCACAGGATCAAACTACTTTTACCAAATTGCAAGAAACATTGAGGCGCAGAAGGCGATAGCAACAGAAATCGGAGAGACAATCAGATACACCGACGAAGAAATGTTCCGCATTGCCAACACACTCTGCAAAGAGAAGTTCCCAAACAGTTCTCTGTCCCTGATCTCCCAAGAAGCCAAAATAGACCTGGCAACCAAATTGCACTATGAATGGGGCGCCACAAAAAAGCAACTCTGCCGAATCCTCAAAATCCCCGCCACAACCCTGGACCAACTATTCGTCTCCCAAAAATAAACCGCTTCCCGGCAAGATAACGGCAGAATCCTGCCAGACGGAAGGGTGAACTACGTTAACGGACAGGAAAACGGCGGGATCATGTCAGGCGGAAGGGTGAACTACGCCAACGGGCAGGAATACGGCGGAATCCTGTCAGGCGGAAGGGTAAACTACGCTAACGGGCAGGAATACGGCGGAATCCTGTCAGGCGGAAGGGTAAACTACGCTAACTGACAGGAATACGGCGGAACTCTGTCAGGCAGAAGGGTGAACTACGTTAACGGACAGGAAAACGGAGGGATCCTGTCAGGACGGGAGCGTCTGTGTCAGGAGCGTTTGCCTTTGCGGGAGCCGGATTTGCCAGCTTTGGAAGCGGCTTTGCCGCTGCAGGAATGGCCGGAACGGTGGAATCCTGTCAGACGGATGAGTAAGCATTGCCAAAGGGCAGGATAACGGAGGGATCCTGTCAGGACGGGAGCGTCTGTGTCAGGAGCGTTTGCCTTTGCGGGAGCCGGATTTGCATGCCCTGGAGCCGGATTTGCCAGTTTTGGAAGCGGCTTTGCCGCTGCGGGAATGGCCGGAACGGCGGCTTTCCAAAGCGACGGCGTCGCGGCTGGCGAAGGCTGCTGCATGGCCGGAACGACTGACGGGGGCAGAGCTGGCGCCGGAATGGCCGGAGCGACTGCCGGAATGGCCGGAGCGGCGGCCGGAGGCGGCGGGGCCGGAGGCGGAACCGTCGCCAGGAGCGCCGGCGGGGCTGGCGGAGCTGGCGGGACCGGCGGGGCTGGCGGGGCTGGCGAAGTCGCCGGCGCCGCTTAGATTCTCGATCAGTTCGTAGTCGATAAGGCGCTGCTCGAGGTTGGCGCCCACGACCTTGATGCGGACGCGGTCGCCGAGGCGGTACTGGCGGCGGGTGCGGCGGCCGATGAGCTTGTAGCGGGCCTCGTCGAACTCGTAGAAGTCGGAACGGATCTCCCGCAGGGGAACCATGCCCTCGATGTGGGTCTCATCTATCTCGACATACATGCCCCAGTCAGTAAGGCCGGACACGGCGCCGTCGAACTCCATGCCCACCTTGTCCTGCATGAACTCCACCAGCTTGTACTTGACGCTGGTGCGCTCGGCATCGGCGGCCACAAGCTCGCGCTCGGAGGCGTGGACGCACTCCTTCTCGAAACGCCCCTTGTCCGCCGACGCACCATTCTGGAGATAAGCGGACAGCAGCCGGTGCACCATGAGGTCGGGATAACGCCTGATGGGCGAAGTAAAGTGAGTGTAGAACTTGAACGCCAGGCCGTAGTGGCCGATGTTGTCGGTGCTGTACACGGCCTTGGCCATGGAGCGGAGGGCGATATTCTCGAAGGCTGCGTGCTCCGGCTTGCCCAGAGATGCGGACAGCAGGTCCCTCAAGGCATCGGCGGCGCCTTTGCCGCTGGTGGCCTCCTCCATCTTGTAGCCGAAGTTGGATGCAAAGCCGCGCAGGCCCTCCAGCTTCTCGAAGTTGGGCTCGCCGTGGATACGGTACACGAAGGTCTTGGCGTTCTTCATCTCCACGCCGTTCATCTTGCCGCCGGTGGCCACGAATTCCGCCACCGTGCGGTTGGCAAGGAGCATGAACTCCTCTATGAGGTTGTTGGATTCCTTGGCAATCTTCTGGTACACGCGCACAGGCTTGCCGGCATCGTCCACCTCAACCTTCATCTCGGGACGGTCGAAATTGATGGCCCCTGACTTGAAGCGGGCCTCGCGCATGATACGCGCCAACTTGTTGAGAGTCAGCACGGCATCTTCGACGGGAGTGGGTTCTGCAGGAGGATTCTCTATGATGGCCTGCGCCTGTTCGTAGTCCATGCGGGAGTTGGAGCAGATGACGGTGCGGCCTATCCAGCGCGACTTGACGGCGCCCTTGGGGCCCATTTCGAACACGACGGAGAAGGTGAGCTTGTCCTCGTCCTGACGGAGCGAACAGAGCTTGTTGCAGAGCTTCTCCGGCAGCATCGGGACGGTACGATCTACCAGATATACGGATGTTCCCCTCTCGCGGGCCTCTTTGTCCACCGCTCCACCCGGCTTGACGTAATAGGACACATCGGCGATATGCACGCCCACCTCGTAATTGCCGTTCTGGAGACGGCGGAACGACAGGGCGTCGTCGAAGTCCTTGGCATCCGAGGGGTCGATGGTGAATGTAAGGGTATCGCGGAAGTCTTTGCGGCCCTTAAGTTCCTCGGGACCAATGGCTTCGGAAATCTTGTCAGCAGCATTTTCAACCTCCTTCTCGAAGCGGTAGGGCAGGTTGAACTCGGCCAGGATGGCGTGCATCTCGGTGTCGTTGTCGCCGGGCATGCCAAGCACGTCGGTAAGATGGCCGATAGGACTCAGCTCGCCGCGGGGCCATTCATCCACCACTGCGGCCACCTTCATGCCTGGCTCTGCCCCCATGCTGCGCGCCTGTTCCGCGTCTACGGCAATGTCGTAGGGCATGAACTTGCTCTGCATGAGCACCCAGGCCTGGGCTCCGATGTAGTGCATGTAGCCCACGAAAGGAGCCTTGTTTCGTTCCAGAATCTCCACGACTTCGCCCTCGCGGCGCTGTTTGCCGCCTCCGGGATGGGTGACAGCCACCCTGACGATGTCTCCGTTGAGGGCATGGCGCGTCTTGGCCGCCTTGACATAGATGTCGTTGTCCTGACCATCCACGATTACAAAGATGAAGCCCTCGCGGGTCATCTGTACCTTGCCGGTAAACTCGGGCGCGAATTTACGTGTCTTGTGACTGCCGTGGTCGCGGGTTTTCTGTCCCCTGCTGTTGTTCTTTCGTTTCATCTGTTATACCTGGTTTCAAACATTAGTAATCAAAACTCTCATGGCCTCGCCGGATGGCTCGAAGACGATGTTGCTTTCGCTGGCGGGCACCAGAAGGCAAGAGCCGGCCCTGATTTCAGCCGAATCGTCACTGCATTCCACGCGGCCGCAGCCTTCCACGCATGTGACGGCAACAAAGCTGTCCAGCGAGCCCAGATCCATAGAAAAGGGTTCCGTAAGATCGAGCAGCGAAGTGGAGAACCAGTCACAACTGACCAACGGCACCAGAGCATCCTCAGCCTGTTCATAATGAGTGCGGTAGTCCGGCAAGGCCTGAAAATCCAGGACCTCTTTTGCAAGAGCCGTGTGCAGGGGCCGGGGTTTTCCGTCCAGCCCCGGGCGGTTGTAGTCCCAGATGCGGTAGGTAGAGTCGGAAGCCTGCTGGATTTCAGCGATATAAGCCCCCGGCAGCAGGGCATGAACCCTTCCGGGCGGAATAAAAAATACATCGCCGGCAGTTATCCGATGGTGCGCTATGACCTCGGTGATGCTGCCGTCGGCCACGCGCCGCTCGTATTCCCCTGGAGTCAAATCCCTGGAGAATCCGGCCATGAGTCCGGCACCCGGCTGCGCGTCCACCACATACCACATCTCGGTCTTGCCGTAAAGGCCCTGGCGCGTGCGGGCGAACTCCTCGGAAGGATGGACCTGAATGCTCAGCGGAGCATGAACATCCAGAAACTTGATCAGCAGGGGAAAACTGTCGCCGAAGCGGCTATAAACTGAAGCGCCGAGCAGACGCTCCTTTTCACGGGCCGCCAACTCGTTGACCGTAAGTCCCTTGAGCGGCCCGTCAGCGACCACCGACACCCGCTCGGGGTAGCCGGAGAGCACCCAAAGCTCCGAGCCCCAAACCATGGGGCGCAGTATCGGATCGAGCCGGTAAAGCATCAGATAAGCGGCTCTGCGGTCATGGCCTCGGGCTGAGGGATGCCCATCAGCTTGAGGATGGTAGGAGCCACGTTGCAGAGGGCGCCGTCCTTGACCGTTTTGACCTCGTCGCCGGCGCCTATTACGATGAACTGCACCAGGTTGAGGGAGTGGGCGGTATTGGGGGAACCGTCTTCGTTGACTGCATAGTCGGCATTGCCGTGGTCGGCGGTGAGAAGCACCACATAGCCGTGGTTGAGGGCACAGGTGATGGTGGTCTCCACGCAGCCGTCAATACACCCGACTGCGTTGCAAATGGCCTTGTAGACACCGGTATGTCCAACCATGTCGCCGTTGGCGTAATTGAGGATGATGAGGTCCTCTTTCTCGCTGCGGATGGCCTCGCACAGGCGGTCGGTCACCTCGACGGCGCTCATCTCGGGCTGAAGGTCGTAGGTGGCAACCTTGGGGGAGTTTACAAGGATGCGGTCTTCATTCTCGAAGGGAGTTTCGCGCCCGCCGTTGAAGAAGAAGGTCACGTGGGCGTATTTCTCGGTCTCGGCTATACGGAGCTGGCGCAGACCGGCCTTGGAGATAGTTTCGCCAAGGGTGTCCTGCACTTCTTCCTTGGGGAAGAGGATATGAAGTCCGGTGAACGAAGCGTCGTAAGGAGTAAGGGTGCAGTAGTAAAGCGGCAGAGTGTGCATGCCTTCTTCGGGCATGTCGTTCTGTGTGAGCACGTTGGTGAGCTCGCGGGCGCGGTCGTTGCGGAAGTTGTAGAAGATTACGGTATCGCCGGCCTCGACCTTGGCGAGGGGCTTCCCGCCCTCGGTGATGACTATGGGCTTGATGAATTCGTCGGTGACGTCGGCGTCGTAGGATGCCTGGATGCCCTCAAGGGCGCTTTCGAACTGTGCACCTTTGCCCTCGACAAGCATGTCGTAGGCCTCCTTGATGCGGTTCCAGCGCTTGTCGCGGTCCATGGCGTAGAAGCGGCCACAGACGGTGGCCACGCGGCCGGTGGTCTGCGCCATCTTCTCTTCCAGTTCTTTGACAAACCCAAGTCCGCTGTGGGGGTCGGTGTCGCGGCCGTCCATGAAGCAGTGGACGAAAACGTCCTCGATACCCTCGTTCTTTGCCTCTGCAAGGAACTCGTACAGATGGTTAAGGGACGAGTGGACTCCGCCGTGGGAGCAGAGGCCGAAGAAATGGAGTTTGCCACCGTTCTTCTTTACATTGTCGTAGGCGGCACGGATCTCGCGGTTCTGCAGGAGACGGTGCTCGCGGCAGGCGATGTTGACCTTCACAAGATCCTGGTACACAACGCGTCCGGCGCCGAGGTTCATGTGTCCCACCTCGCTGTTGCCCATCTGGCCGTCAGGCAGACCGACGTACTCGCCGCAGGCGTGCAGATGCGCCATGGGATATTTGGCCCTGAGGCTGTCGATGAAGGGAGCCCCCTGGGTATAAATTGCATTGCTATGGTCGTGGCGTCCCTCGCCCCAACCGTCAAGAATCATTAAAAGAACTTTATTTTTCATATTCTCACATTAAATCCTGCAAAGTTAGTGAGAAATATCGAGATTATCATATATTACCCGCCCACCTTCAAGCACAATTTCGTAACGTTCGAATTCCTGCCCCCCGTCCATTACCGATACGAAAAAATGGCCGTCCGGCATACCGGGATACGGATAATTGACCTGCCCGGAACCTCTCACGCGGGCCGAGAGGCCGTTGTCTTCGAGGTAATCCACAACGTAAGACGAAGCGCAGAAAGCGTCGGGGCCCAGCAATTCGGAGTGTGTCACCACCGCCCGGAAGCTGAGAGTCATGGTTGCGGAATTGATGCGTATAACACCCTTGTCCATCGGTGCCGTGACAGTCCTGGAGCCGGCGACCGTCCATACGCCTTCCCCGGAAGGGGTGCAAGTCACCTCGAAGCCCTTGTCGTCGGTAAAAGTGCCGGCAGGGAATCCGGCCAGGGCAGCACGGTAGATGCAGTCACCCGAACTTACCACCCACTCCTTGGCATAGCGCGAAATCCTTACCGGGACCGGCACCTCTTCCTGCCGGCAACTGAAGCCGCATAAGACAAGCGCAGCGGCCACAATCAGAAAAGCCTTGATATTTCGCAACATACTCATTTAAAAATATATGAAACTCCAATCTGCGCGCCTGTAAACATTGCGCCGTATCCTGCTTCCATGAATACCCGAAGCCTCTCCCCTCCCGCCGAAAAGCAAATGGGATTTAGCTGTGCCAGCACAAGGGGGATTGGCAAATTATTGGTCACGAACACCATCGGGCCTCCGCCGACATACATGCTGAAATGAGGCCGCTTGATATACGACCAGCGGAAGATTCCGGAAAGCGAGAACATTTCGGCGGCTATGTAAGTGCCGGTGACGGCTCCGGTGCGACCGCGATAAACCGTCCTTACAAAAGGACTGTACTGCAAATCGGCCGCAAAGGAAAAGCGCCCCCCCGGCTCATAAACATAGCCTATGCATACAGAGCCATATCCCTTCAGATCTCCCACCTCGTCGTACACTGAGCCTAGAGAATAAGGCGTAGTGTCGCCCCTGGTTGTCAACAGCAGAGACCTGGCTGCAGCGTTTACACCGCTTACGCCCAGCCTTATGCCGGATGACTGGGCGCTCACGGAAATACTCATGGCAAGCGCAGCTACGAACAAAAGCAATCTCTTCATATCACTTCTTAAATGCCGTTGCCGCTTGAATCTTGCATAAGTCACATATCGTACCCGCAAAAACAGGACAAACAAACTCCAACTTGAAGAAATAAGGAAAGAGTACGACCTGATTACCAAAGTGTTCAAGCAGACGGGCTCCGACACCCACGAGTCGACAAGGAAAGTTCTCGAATCCATGAATAATGACCGCCGCGAAATGCTATCCTCCATAGGGATGCTTTACGCCATGACCAACCCAGGGTTCACCACCGCCCTGCGGCAGCATACGCTCCCTCAACCTGAACACTTGGCTCAAAGAGCTTTATACCAAAGTCAAATAAACCCCGCACCTCAAACACCATGCGGGCAGGGCCGCGCTACAACTCCTGCCTTGACATGCTATATGCTCTGCGGCTAACTTGGGAGTGTAAAAGACATTTTATATGCTATTCATTTGCCTTATTTATATATATAGGCCTTACTGCATGACCTCGGTAAGAACTGTGAATAGTTTCAAATAGGGGCTGAATCCCATTATCTGTAAGTGCTATGTGGAAGTAGATGGCACTATGATTAATCATTGTAGATGTCCAACAAAAAACTGATTGCAAGTGCAGAATGCCTCCGTTACTTCGACTGGTCAACAAATAATAACCGTGCCTTGCATCATATTGAATGTCGCAGTTTTCGACCAGTTCGTTAAAATCCGATGCCGTAGGCATTTTCCAGCCATCACCGAGGATAAAAGTAGCGGCGTCATATTCCGAGGCCAAGACATAATTTGTTGAGGAGATTGACGGCCCCAGATAATCCTGTTGAATAAACAACATCTTTGGGCGCACTTCGCCCCAAGCAAACTTCAATCCATCATCATTTTCTTGAATAGCACCGATGTTCCGGTCTGCCCAGAGTGTGCCGGAAGGCAAGCCAAGATCCACTTTCTTCGGAATAATAAAATCTGAAACAGTAATTTCTGCTTCTGAACTGAGTCCGGAAGGCGTACTGGCAGTAAGATGTACGGTTCCTGGGTAGAGAGCCGTAACTATACCATTATCGTCAATGTACGCAACATCAGCATCACTTAATGTCCAGGCTATTCTTCTATCCAGGGCGTCTCGTGGGGTAAAATCTATCACAACTCTTTCACTGGTTCCAGCCGTTAATGGAATTTTTGATGATTGAAAAGCAATCCCCTCTGTGGGTGCTCTTCTGGCTAATACGGGACGTATATAACAGCCATTTCTCCTGTCGCACTCGCCGAATTCCGGCTTCCCAGAGGGATGCAGATAAACGGCTTGAGTATAATTATTAGACGATACGCAACTAGTCCAATAATCATAGTTGTAAATTGGCCCGATGACCCCCGTCACTTTATAGGACGGAATAAAAATGCTGTTTGAATTAACCTTGGACGAAACTAAAAAACCTCTTATCCCATGAATTATTTTTTCCTCCCACACACAATTCTCATATAGCTCTTCACAATCCCATTTTGTCGGGATTCTCCAATCTTCTCCCAGGATAACACTAGCTGCATCATCTTGAATCTCCAGAATATACTTTTCATCTACTACACCCAAACTCTGGTCAAAACTATATGCAGTAAGTGCACCGTCTACCAGGAAGGAGTAACCCACAGAGCCATTTTTCTTTTGAGTTTCCCCCCATGCGAAGCACCCGCCCAAATCCCAGTTGTGAGTAGCATCAAGGTTCTGAGATGCCCATAAAGTGCCCGACGGCAAACCCAAGTCCACAGCTTCCAGTTGTGAGGGAGTATCATCCATCTTGTCGAAAAAACCACCAGAACAACTTGTCGCGGCAAGAAAAGATGCAATCAATGGTACAAGACGAAGGAAACTCATAAACGTATTTCTAACAATAGCCATACTTAATCGCTGTCAAAAAAACTAATCGTTAGGACTTCTCGATTATTAAAACAAATATAATCAATCCATCCTATATTCTAAATAACTACTATATCAAAATCTTGCTTCTGGCTCAGGCCTCATCAGCCCTGAGCGCTACAACTCCTACCTCGGCATGCTCGAGGAGGATAGAGAATTCAGGTAATTTCGCCCCAAAGGTATATGGAAACTCATTGACCTGCGTCCGGTCCCGACTACTTGGAAGCCTGAAATCTTGACTCCCGGGGAATTCCTGTCCAGAAAGTTTGCCGGTGCCGCCATCGGGACTAAAATCGTCAGAGATGGGCCCGCGAAAGCACAAAAAACCACCGCCGGGCCCAAATACGATGATTCCGGGCCCGGCGGCTGGTGAAAAGCTGGAAGAAGGCCGACGACTAGAAGGTCCAGCCTATGTTGAAGCAGATGGGCGCTCTAGAATTGCCTGCGCCGGAAAGATCTACAGAAGCCGACAGCCTCAGATGATAGAACAACTCAACGCCGATGCGCGGGACCGCCACGAAAAAGAAAGAAGGGTCCTTGGCTCCAAGGGGCATCAGCTTGGAAGAATCATAGTTCTGAGGGTTATCAACTTTTTGCCACACGTCGAGAATGAAACCTGCGCCGGCACCGATACCTATGAAGGGGTTGACCTTCTTTCCGGGAAGGAACTTGAAGTCCGCAAGTGCCAGAAGGGCGCCGTAATGCTGATCTCCGGAATACGTGATTTGGTTATTTCCTTCGCCAGTAGTGACCGGGCAATACTTATAGTCGAGCTTTGCTCCGACGTCAAAATGATTCCCGAAGTCGTAGCGCCACTCAATATAAGCATCACCTTCATATGGCATGCGAACGCCATCATCAGAAATTTCCAAGAAGAAAGGGGCATAACCCACACCAATCTCGAATTTGTGTCCGGCATTCTGCCCAAAAAGACTGACAACAGCTGAAAGTGCTAATATAAGCGTAATAATTCTCTTCATAGCCAATTATGATTTTACTTTCTTAAATGTTTTGACTTTCTTATAGATGCTTTCTATAATAGAAACGTTGCATATTGTTAAAAATACGAGTTGTAGGGTGCAATGTATTGGTCGTAATCATTCTGAGTGAAGTATGTCCCAATATAACTTTGTAGCTGGGTCTTAACCTGTGCCCATGTTTTGTTTTGTACAATTAACGATTGAGAGAATTGTTAATAATAACTTTTTCATTTTATTGAATTGTTACTGGTTTTGATTACAAAGTTAGCTTATATCCGTCTAACTTCAATGGAAAAATATCTGAAATTTTCGGCGTAAAAATCTGATTACTAGGTATTTGTAAAATCCAAGTTTGACACATGCCAATCATGGGCCAAGATATATGTAAATTAACATTAACTTTGTTTCACAAAAACGAAGAGTATATGACTATTCACAGAATCCTAAGTCTTTTATCCGTGTCTGTTATTATTTGTTGTAATGCGAACAACGAAGTTTTGACTAAATTAAGAGATATTGAGGGTTACATTCAAGAGAATCCCAAAAGGGCCTATAGCGAACTGTCCGGGATGGACGTTAAAGCCGATACAGACAAGGAGGATTATGCTTTGTACAGCCTTCTTATGTCAATGGCCATGGACAAGAACTATATAGATGTAACTTCTGATTCATTGATCAACAATGCTGTTGAATACTATTCCACTCACGGAGACAAGTTACACCGGTTCTATTCATATTATTATCTTGGGCGTATTTGTTCTAATGCTGGTTCATACAAAGAATCGCTTGAAGCGTATCTTAAAGCAGAGAGTTATGTGGATAAAACCATTCCGATTGATTATCGCGCAAGGCTTCATTACAACAAATCCGCAGTATACCGTCACCATTTTGCTAATGATAAAGCATTAATGGAAAGTACAAAAGCAAAAGACTTAGCTAAGCAATTGGATAATCCTGATTTTTTCATGGCCTACGCTCTTAACGAATCAAATCTTTATTTCATTAATGAACTATATACAGAATCGAATAATACAATTAACGAGATAAGGAAATGGATGAAAGACAAACATATAGAACCAAATCACAACTACTATAGAGCATGCCTTCAACAGAGTCTGGTAAGCGACATAAGTATAGATTCTCTTAAAATGGTATACTCAAAGTATATAGAATCCTGTAATAGTAATCACATAAAACCAAATACATACCAAGTTGCCGACTTCCATTTAAAAACAGGTGACATAGAAGGAGCTGAGGATATTATAAAGACAATCCCGGTACCAGATAAAGACGATTATTTTGAAATAATTAAGTACTATTCAACCTTATCTGCTCTATGCGAAGCCACTGGCAGATGGGATGAGTACCGGATTGCTCAGCAGGAATACCAGAGAGCAGTAGAATCATTGAGCCTGAATGCATTAAACGACGACATCCGCTTCCTGGAAGAAAGGAGCGCAAACATTGAAGAACAAGCCAGATCGCGCAAGGACAAGCTCGTGTTGCTCGCAGTTCTGCTGGCAGTGCTGGCTGCAGGTAGCGGCGCAGCTGCTGCGCTGTTCCACAAGAACAGGAAAAACAAACTCCAACTTGAAGAAATAAGGAAAGAGTACGACCTGATTACCAAAGTGTTCAAGCAGACGGGGTCTGATACCCCCGAGTCGATAAGGAACGTCCTTGACAAGCGCATAAACGCACTCCGCCCATTTATCACAAATGTCAAGTTCCCGGCACCCAAGGGCCGGAAAGTGCTCGAATCCATGAATAAAGACCGCCGCGAGATGCTATCCTCCATCGGGATGCTTTACGCCATGACCAACCCCGGGTTCACCACCGTCCTGTCCGGCAAGGGGCTCAGCCCGGAAGAGATAGGCCTTTGCTCGCTGTATGCCTGCGGCTATTCCTCCAAGGAAATGACCGATATACTTTACAAGGTAGACATATACCACCTCAACGGCAGCATACGCAGCAAGATAGGAGAGGACCTGGGCACCCTCAACCTGAACACTTGGCTCAAAGATCTATACTCGAGAACAAGATAATCAAGGTCCCCCCGTACGTTCACAGCAGGTGCGAAACAACACTGGCGTACAAGGTCGATTTCTGAGATCTGACCTTGTACACCTAAAGCCTCGGCCAATAGCCGCTACTGCAATCCGCGGGCGCGGAGCAGGGCGCCTGGGTCGGGGTCCTGGCCGCGGAAGGCGCGGTAGAGAGTCATGGGCTCTTCGCTTCCGCCCTTTTCGAGGATGTTGCGGCGCAGGCTCATGGCGGTCTCCTTGTCGAGTATTCCCTTCTGCTTGAAGAGCTCGAAGGCGTCTTTATCAAGCACCTCCGCCCACAGATAGCTGTAGTAGCCGGCGCTGTAGCCGCTGGAGCCGAAGATGTGATTGAAATAGGTGCTGCAATAGCGCGGGATGATCTTTTTGATGAGACCCATCTCCTCGCAGACTTTCTTTTCGAACTCGGGGACCGTGATTCCTTCGATGCTGGAGAGCTCGTGCCACTTCATGTCCAGGATGCTGGCGGCGCAGAGCTCGCCGGTGGTGAATCCCTGGTTGAAGTTGGACGCGGCCTGGATCTTCTCCACCAGTTCGGCGGGAATCACCTCACCGGTCTTGTAATGAAAGGCATAGGTGGCAAGCACCTCGGGCTCGAAAGCCCAGTTCTCGTTGACCTGCGAAGGGAATTCCACGAAGTCGCGCTTGACGGAAGTGCCGCTGACGCCCTTGTACTTGCACTGGCTCAGAAGGCCGTGCAGGGCGTGGCCGAACTCATGGAACATGGTCTCCACCTGGTCGATGGTGAGAAGGGACGGCTTGTCGGCGGTGGGCTTGTTGAAGTTGCCCACGTTGACGATCACGGGGCGCACGCCCTCGCTCTGTTCCACGAAATTGGTCATCCATGCCCCTCCCCTCTTGGTGTCGCGGGGATAGTAGTCGGTGATGATGACGCCGATGAGCGAACCGTCGGAATCCACTACCTTGAACGCCTCGCACTCAGGGTTGTACAGGGGCACGCCGGTGATGGGCTCGAAGCTGATGCCGTAGAGGCGGGAGGCATTGCCGAACACGCCTGCACGGACATTCTCCATCTTGAAGTACTCGCTCACCAGGGACTCGTCCAGATCGTAGCGGGCCTTGCGGACACGCTCGGCGTAGTACATGTAGTCCCATGGCTCGATGCGGGAGCCTGCAGGCACCACGCCTGCCGCCGCATCCTCGTCCATAAGCTTCTGCATGTCAGCCACTTCCTCCTTGGCACGACGCATGGCTGCAGCCATGATGTCCCCGAGGAAAGCATCCACCGCGGCAGGATTGCCGGCCATCTTGTCCTCGAGGATGAAGGCGGCGGGAGTGTCGTAGCCCATGAGCTTCGCCTTCTCTATGCGCAGTTCCATGATGCGGAGCACGACGGCATTGTTGTCATATTCGTCTCCATTGGAGCCACGTCCAGAGTACATGCGGAAAATCTTCTCGCGAAGGGCCCTGTCGGGCTCGGACGCCATCTTGTCGTAGTAAGAAGACACGGAGAAGCCAAGTTCTTCCTTGAAGGCGTTGCTCTGGGCGAGAAGGTTGTTGGCAAAAGTGAGGGCCAGGGTCGACAGCTCGCTGTTGATTTCCTTGAGGCGGGCCTGGCCGGCCTCGTCAAGGCCTACGCCGTTGCGCACAAAGCCTTCGTAGAGATCTTTCAGAAGCATCTGCTCCTCGCGGCTCAGGGCGCTCTGGTCGGCCTCGTAAACGGCCTTTACGCGGGCGAAGAGAGCCGGATTCATCATGATGTTGTCGCCGTGGGCGGACAGCAGGGGCGTAGCCTTCTCCACAATTTCGTTGAGCTCAGGACTGTAGTCCGACTCGCTCACGTTGAAGAGGACGGCGCCGACCTTGTCCAGGATAGCGCCGCTGCGGTCGTAGGCCGCAATGGTATTCTCGAAAGAGGGGGCCTCTTCGTTATCAATAATCGCCTGTATTTCAGCGTTCTGCTGCTTCATACCGGCCTCTATCGCGGGCATGTAGTCCGCCAGTTTGATCTTGTCGAACGGAGGAATTCCGTAGGGTGTGTCCCATTCCTGCAGGAACACGTTGCTCTTTCCACAACCAGTCATCACAATAGCCAATGATAATAATAGGGCTGCTTTTTTCATATCGTTAACAACTATTTAACAATTACCGATACTGAAGGCTCGTCGATCAGGGTAAACTGTGCGGAGCCGTCATAAACTGTCAGTATGCCGGTGATGTCGCAGGCGGAACCGTTGAGGATGCGCTCGTCCAGCCGCTCGTCGGCGAACTTGGCGTAGCCGCTCGTACGCACCTGCACGTCCGTCTTACCCAGCACGAAATAGTGCGACACATAGTTGGCTGTGGCATAGTTGGCCATAATATCTTTGTAGGAAGAATGGCTGTCGAAACCAAAGCTGTCGAGGATCTTTCCGGGCTTCAGATAATCTGCAGGAGCGCCGGTTATGGGGCCGTAGCGGGTGGCTCCGCTGCCCACCTCGGCAGCGTCCCACAAGCCCTCGTAGATGTTGGATATGTACCTTGACTTGGTAAGCGCCCAGGTAGTAATCCCCCATGTGCCGTTGTCGGACAGGAACACGCGGTTCTCTGGATTGCCGCTCTTGTGCGGCATGTTGGGATTGGGATAGAACAGGGCGAAAATCTCTTTCTTGTAAAGGAGCCCCGGAACGGTCACCAGCTTGCCCCACAGCTCGCCCGTAAAGCCCTTGGAGATGGCGTTCTTGATGTCCTGCTCGCTTACCACCAGGGGCTTGAGGGGCTCGGCGTAAGGGCCCTTGAACACATGCTGGTCGATGACGGTCTGGACGTCGATGTACGAGGTCTCATACTCGTTGGTGGAGGTATTGTCGGCCTCGGCGCCCAGCTGCGGCATGCCGTTGTAGGCCCCGAGCACGAGGTCGGCGCAGCTCACATAGAGCCACTGCCCTATCTTGTATTCGCTGTAGAGCGAAGACTTGCCGAGTTTGAGGTCGATGCCGCCGGTTTCGTCCTGGATGTATATTTCGCGGTACAGGTTGCCTGACACGTCGCTCGTGGTCACCTGGCCCTTTATCCAGATATTGGAATTGATGGCATAGGGAGCATTCTTGTACAGGGCCTTGAGAGCGCTGATGGTGGTGAAGGTTCCGGAGAATCCCATGTCCCTGAGGTCGGACTCGCTGTAAATCTTGGATGTCTCGGGGTTGGCATACTTGCCTGTAAACACGGGCTGCCATTCCTCGACCAGGCTGCGGCAGGAGACAAGGGACAGCAGCGCAAAGGCCAATGCAATGTATATCTTCTTCATAGCCTAGAATCTGAAATAGATGTTCAACATGTAATTGAATCCCGACATGTAGAAGTACTTGGGATCGAAACGATAGAAACGCTCGCGGGAGACGGTGTTGTCGACAAGGCGGGTCTGCTCGTAACCACCGGTCCTGACGTTTCTGTTGTTGAGGATGTTCTTGGCGTTGAGCGAGAAGCCGAGCTGGTACTTACGCTGGATGTACCACGATTTGCCCACCGAGAAGTTGACGAGCCAGGCGGGCTTGAACTTCTCCTGGGTGGTCATGTAGAGGACCTCCTCGGGAGTGATGTTGTAGTCTGGGCCGGCGGTGGCGTAGTCGGTACGGTACAGGGGGTTCATGTCGAGGTAAGAATGGGCGAAGTACTCCACGTCGGCGTCGATGAACCAGTAGTTGTAGTTATAGGCAAGCCCTATGCTCGCCGCCAGCTGGGGCGTGGACGGCACGTAGTGCTTCTGGTAATGGTCCACGACATCGTCGAGGTAGTTGCCGTTCTCGTCACGGGCAGCCACCGGCGTAGATTTCCAGTAGCTCACCAGCACGTCGGACATTACCGTCTCGGCGCTGTTGTCCACGGTCTGCGTCATCCTGGGGTTGGAGGTGTAAATGTACTCGCCGAGGCTCAGGGCACCCTGGACAGACAGATTGTCTACAAGATAGGTGGGCACCTTGAAGCCAAACTCCAGACCCATGTGACGCTCGTCTATACCGGTGATGGCAAAGTTGGAGAAGGCGTTCTGGAGGTCGTCGTAGGCGCTCATGACCTTGCTCTGGTCATTGATCGTGGTATAGAAAGCAGTGGCCCTCAAGTTGAGGCCTCCGCCGGAATACTGCCAGTTGACGTCGGAAGTGAAAGTCTTGACTGTCTGAAGGTTGTCCACCATGGTATTGCGGGTCCTGGGGGAAAGGAATACCTGGTTGAACTTGGGGGCGTCGTTGAAGTAGCCCACATTGGCATATACTCTCTGATTGCCTCCTATCACATAATTGAGACCGAGTTTGGCGGCGTAGGTGAAGAATTTCGCCTTCTTGGACACCCATGAGGACCATTCTTCCGAAGGCTCGATGCCGAGGTTACGCCACGCGGCGGCCATGTTCTCGTCCTTGGGATAGCCGGGGAAGAGACCCTTGCGCATGAGACCGTGGCGCCAGAAGGACTCGTATCCGGCCTTCAAACCCACATTGGCGCTGAAATTGCCAAGGACCATCTTGCCTGCCACCCAGCCGCTTAGGTTGCGCACCTGGGCCAGGTAGTCGTAGCCGTACTTGTCGCCGACCTTTAGCTTGCGGGGTTCGCCGTTGGCCACATAGTAGTTGAGGTCGTTCTGGATCTTCCAGGCCTGGGAGCTGAACTCGCGCTCGGCAAAGTTGTCCACGTCAAGGAAATACTCGCCGCCAAGCAGGTCCGCCAAGACCTTGTAGTATTCAGTGTTGTTCATGCGTCCGTCCAGTCCGCCGGTGAGGGTGAAGCGCTCGCTTGCACGCCATTTGAAGTTGACTGAAGCGTTGAAGTCCTTCTGGTCGACGCGGCGCTCCTCCTGGACGTACTTGGAGCGTCCGCCCTGGAGGTAATTCACGTTGTACAGGCGGTCCCAGTTGATATGGGTAAGCCCGGGGAATTCCGATGCGTGTGTCCATATCTCATTAGACCAGGCGTACTTGTACTCGTTGTTGCGGTTCATGTCGGGATTGGAATCGCGGAAGTAGCTCGGAAGGTTGCGGTAGTAGTCGGGCCTGGGGTCCTGGGCGTCGTACCAGTCGAGGGCCGTATATCCGTTCTTTCCGAAGCGGTACAGCAGCGTGGCGCCGCCCTCGAACTTGTCAGAGGGAGTGAACTCATATCGGACGATGGCAACGGGCTCATGCGTCCTGCGCACGCGGGCGTTGCGCACCTTGCCGTTCTGGTAGCCCCAGTTGGAGTTGTACATGTTGTCCTTCATAAGGTCGTACACCTCCTGGGTGGAGGCATTCTGGGCTCCTCTTTCGCCGGGAGTGCCGAAGAACACGAAACTCAGCTTGTGGGACTTGTTGAACACCTTGTCGGCGGCCAGATAGTAGGCGAACGAGCGATAGTACACGCCGTCGATCCAGTCGTTGCCGCCGAGGCGGGCCGATACGTTGGCCGCAAAGGCCCATCCGTTGTCCTGCAGGCCGGTGGCATAGGAAGCCATGACGCGCAGGCGGTACAGCTGGCTGTTGGTGAGCAAGCTGCCCCTCAGGCCCTTGCGCACGCTGGAAGCGTTTCCGAATATGTACGTGAGGCCGTTGTACCCGCCAAAACCGTAGTCCGACAACTCGGCGCCGTTGACGGTTTCCTTGGAGCGCATGGCCTCGTTGAGACCGCTCCACAGCGAGAAGGGGCTGTAGCCCGTCACGGCGTCGTTCATGCGCACTCCGGCCAGATAGACGTCCTGGCTCTCGGAAGTGTAGCCGCGGGCACGGAAACGCACGGACGAGAAATTGTAGCCGGCCAGGTTGTTGAAGATGTCGTTGGATCCGAACAGGATGGTCGGATTGTCGTTGTAGCCCGAATCGTCCATGTCGAAGGCTGCGAACGAGTCGTCGTCAAGTTCCGTTACCTGCTGCATGGATGTGAGCGAAAGGTTGAACATGTTCTTGACATAGCCGTCGTTGACAGTCACCTGCACCTGGTTTTCCAGGAAGTCGGGGGCCACGATGACCAGGGTGTACATGCCGTCGGCCAGGTTTGGAATCTGGAAGGTGCCGTCGGCGGCAGATTCCACTTCGGCGACGGTGTTAGCCCCTTGCATGAGCGTAAGGCGGGCCTTCTCGACGGGCTGGCGGCCGTTGCGGTTGACCACCGTGCCCTTGACTCCGCCGGTGTAGTCCTGGGCGGAAAGGCCGGCTGCTGCAAGCAGGAGGGCAAGCGCGGTTAGATATCTTTTGAGCATAAGCGGATAATTATCTTGCTATCAGGATGTATGTGGGATAGTGGTCGGAATAGCCGTCCACGAAAGCTCCGTTGGAGAAGGTGCGGTAGGGCGTGCCCTTGTACTGGCCGCTCTGGTTGGTCATGAACGGCTTGTTGAAGATGCGGCCGTAGAACTTGCCCTTGACGATGGGACGTATCTGCCACTCTCCGGAACCGGCAGCGGCCAGCGCCTTGTTGACCATGACTATGTCGAAGATGTTGTTGCCTCCCTGGTAGTAGAGCGAGGCGTAGCCGGCCTTTATCATGCTCAGGAAGGGGTCGAAGAAGTCTTCGTCCGCAAGGCCGTCAATGAACTCTTTGCCGTGCAGGAACTCGGTCATGCTCACGTCGGTGGGATTGTCGTTCATGTCTCCCATCACCACTATCTTGATGCCGGGGAACTCTTTCTGAAGCTCCATCGCCCGGTCGTAGATAATCTCGGCCCCGCGGGGACGCAGGTCGGCGCCCTTGCCGCCAAGACGGGAAGGGAGATGGGCGACGAAGAAGGCGAACATCTCGCCACCGATGGTGCCGCGCACCATGAGCACGTCGCGTGTCTTGAAGTAGTCCATCTCCTCTTCGGTCCACTGGCTCCAGTCTATGCGCGAGGGCTTGAATGTGAACGGAATGCTCTCTGTGGCAAGGACCTTGAGTACCTCGGGACGATAGAGCAGGGCCACGTCCACGCCGCGGCGGTCGGGACCGTCATAGTGCACTATCTGGTAGTTGGCTTCGGCAATGGCAGGCTCGGACACGAGGTCCTCGAGAACATGGCGGTTCTCGATCTCGGACACTCCGAGGACGGCATGCCACACGCCGTTGTCCTCCTTCATGGCGGCGATTACCCGGGCCATGTTGGACAGTTTCTTGGCATATTTGACCTCGGTCCACTTGTTGGCCCCCTCAGGCAGGTACTCAGTGTCGTTCTTACCCTCGTCATGATAGGTATCGAACAGGTTCTCAAGATTGTAGAACCCAATGATGTGGGATTCCCGGTAGGAAGGTGCGGAGGCTGTTTTCTTGGCGGGCCCGCAGGCGGCCACAAGGAGCAGCACCAGGAACAGAGGATACAGTATGTGTTTTTTCATATGATTGAATTTCAGCGTTATTTCCACCAGGACGAAGGAGCCGTGGCCTCGACCTTACCGGCGTTGGAGGAGCCTATGGCCGTAATCAGGTTGGGGAAGAAATCGATGCCCGTTTTGCTTTCCAGCTCGTCGATGGACATTATGTAATTGAGGTAGTTGTCTTTGCGTATGGACTCGTCGTGAGGCAGCAGGAAGCCGGCCGACATGTAACCGTCGGAAACCGTATGGGTGGATATTCCCTTGAACAGCAGAGCCTTGAAGTAGTGCGTAGGCACACGTACGGCAAACCCGGAGTTAACCCCGGTGTACTGCGTCGAAGCCTTGTACATGCATCCGGTCACGACATAAAGCGTGTCGGAAAGCGCCGCATAGGAACGCACGCGATTCTCCAGCGATGCCCATATCTCTCCGTTGAAGTCGTACTGCTGCGGAGTCATGTTGGTGCCGTAGAAGGTGGAGACGTTGGCCCTGTAGGAAAGGCGGTCGGCAGAAGGGATCTGGTGACCGCGGGTCCAGCCGCCGCCATACGATCCCATAGTAAGGTTGGGCTGCGCGTCGGCCGGCAGGAGCGGGTCGAGCCCCCAGGCGTTGGAACGCGAACCTGTGCCTTTGAGCTTGTTGTTCAGAGGATAAGCCACCCACATGGACAGATGTTCCGAAGCGTCCCAGTAAAAGGACCAGTTGCGCACGCCGCTGCGGGAAGCGCTGACATACTTGCCGCCGTCCATGTTGTGGACGAAGAAGGTAAGCCCGTCGCCCGCCTTGGTGACGGGAAGCTCGAGCCACCCGTAAGGAGCCACGTCGTAACCATTGGGGCCGATATCGGAAGGTTCCCCGCCGCCTGTGCCCGCCTGGGTGATGGTGGCGGTGGCCAAGCCTCCGCCCTCGACGTTCAGGATCAAGTTGATGGTCCTCGAACCGGATGAGGGATTGGCGTCGTAGCGCAGGCGGACGTCGCTTTTTGAGCCGGAGCCCTTGGCCGGGTCCACTATGGCCCAGTCTTGTCCCTCCGAAAGCGACAGGTTGATGGTCCACGCTCCGCCGGCGGTTACCGCCACCCAAACCGTGCCGGCCTCGGCAGTCAGTTCGGTGCTGCGGGGAGCTATAACCGGCTCCACGCCGCCGCCCTGCTCCACAGTGTCGCATCCGGCGACACCGAGGAGCAGGGCCATAAGGGGCGCGAACGCCGCTTTACGGAGCGGACTAAGGTTCATCGCAGACTATTCGTAAGTGAGGGTGAGCGTCTGGAACTGGGCGTTGTAGGAGTTGGTCACCACAAAGCGGTAGGCCGCCCCGATCTCGCCGGTGAGCTCCCAGGTATAGGAAGTACCCTGCTTGAGCTTGTCGTTGTTGACATTGAGGCGGGTGCCGTCAGCCTTGGCAAGGTCGCCGATTACTTTCTCGGAGGCGGCGGCGCCGGTAAGGAACTCAACCTTCACGAGAGATTTGCCCTCGACAACAGGGAATTCCACATAAGAATCCTGCTTGCCTATGAGAAGATAGAATGCACCGCTGCTCTTGGCCTGGTAGTACTTGTCCGCCGCGTGGAAGGTGAATGTGTAGCCGTCCACGGTGTAGGTTCCGTCCTGTTTGCCTGCGGAAGAGCCCTGGGGCAGGTTATCTTTGTCTTCAATCGTAAAGTCGGCAGTAATCACGACTGCGTTGCCGCTGGCGGGCTTGGCCTGGGTCACGACCACGGTCGCCTCGTAGTTGGCGGAGGGGCAAGACACCTTGATGTTAGCCACTCTGGGAGCGTCGGTCTCGTTGGCCGAGAAGCTTACGGTAACGTCAGCGTCGCCGGTGCCGGAGGCGGGGGACACGGTAAAGGCCTGGTTGTCGGATTCGACGGTCCAGTCGGCGTTGGTAGATATCTGGAAGCTGGCCGAAGTGGCGTCAGCCTTGACGTTTATCTTGGAGGTGCTGACGCTGCAGTACTTGGCGTTGGGGTCGGCGGGGCCGATATTCACGGCTACGATGTTGATATACTTGCCGCCGGAGCCGGTAAGGCCGGAGAAGTAACCGTTGACAGTAACTTTCTTGCCGTCGTAGGACGCGGCACCGAGGGATTCGAGCGGAGCGGAGATGGAACCCATCTTGGCGTCGGAATCGACTCCGTCAAGCTCCACGTTGTAGTAGTTGCCGGAGATGGTGAGCTTGCCGCTCATCTGTATGAACTCGGTCACCTTGGATTCGTAGACAGTAGCGATGGGAGTGATGTTCTTGGGCTCGGGATATACGACCTGGCCGCCGGCGGAAACTACGGTTACCTTGGCGCTCTTGAATTCGGGCACGCCGCCGTAGGTGTCTTTGGAAGCCTCGACCTTGACCATGTCGCCTATATTGACGGCAGGAACGGTCTCGTTCTTCTTGGCGTCAAAGTACAGATATACGTCGCCGGTGGCGTCGGAGACCACTATGCCCTGGTTGGACTTGGCCATGACCTGGCAGCTCTCGATGACCACATTGTCGCCGTCGTTAGCGGCGATGGTCTGGGACACGGTGCCGGTCACGGTCTTGGCGGGGCCGCCCTGCTCGAAACTCTCGACGGTGGCGTTCATGACCTCGTGCTGCTGATTCTTCTCGTAATACTCGTAGGTGCCGGTGAGCACTGCGGTGCCGCCGTCCTTGATGACCTCCGCCCACTTGTCGTACTGGCCGTCCTTGAAGCCGTAGACAAGGATGGAGGCAGTACCGTCGTTGAGGTTGAACTGCAACCACTTGCGTCCATCCTTGGCCGTTCCGGTGCCAAACGAAGAAACCTTGCCGGTGAGTCTGTAGTATGTATTGGGATCAGCCTTCTGGATGAATTCGGCAATGGTGCAGGCAGTGATTTCGGTCTGGGCGGGGGTGTCGTCACTCTTGCCGTTGAGGGAATACACATAGCTGTTGCCCTTGCTCACGGTTTCAGGTGTGTTACCCTTGTAGTTGACGACATATCCATGGACTATGACCTGGTCGCCCTTGGCGATATCCGGCTGACCCGAAGACCATTTCTTGTTGCCCAGATAGAGTGTCTGGAAACAATAGAAACGAGGTTCCGACATGCCCTCGTCTACAAGGAAGAAGGTGGCGTTGCCATAAGTGCCGCTGGCCTCGTAAGTCGTTTCTACAGATTCTACTACACCCTTGATATACACCTGGCCGGGGCTCTGGATATCCTTGCCGAGGCCTTGGACATACTCTATGACACCGGCCACCGTGTACGGGTCTTCAAGTGTGCCGGAGCCTTTCTTGAGCTCGCCCTGGGCGCCTTTCTGGTTCACCACCACAGCGCGTTTGACATAACCGATGGAGAACAGCACCTCGCCCGTGCGGTCGTTGCCGGAATTGGCGTTCACGGAAACCGTGACTGTCTGTGGCTGGGCAGAGCCCTTGCCCTCCTCGGCGCTCAGTGCCACCCACTCGGGCTTGCTGGAGATGAACCAGTCGCGGGTAGCGGTAATCTGCAAGGTGTTGGACCCCTCTCCCTGATCGAAGGAAAGCTGTTCAACATCCACGGTAAGGCGCGGGGACCCCAGGTCCTCTTCCTGCTCACAGCCAAAAAGAACTGGGACTGCCGCAATCAAAGCGATCAACAAGTGTTTGAATTTCATATAACAATAGATTTTGATATAATTATCGTTGATTGATTACAGTTTTCAAAGATATAATTTTTTTGACAAAAGCGCAACTTGTTTATTCATTCACGCCAACGCGCCAAGCCCGCCCCGGAGGATTGTACCTGAACGGGACGGGCGGACCACTGAAAATCAACAACCAAACAGAATTATATCATTAATTACTTTGAAACTGTCTTTTTGATCTTACCGACAATCATATCAAGGGTCCCTTTTGGGAATGGGGCATGCTCACCATACCAGAAGAAAGAATCATGGCTCTCGTATGAGCCTTCGTCAATGTGCTTGTCATCAGTAAGATAACTGCTTACATCATTTGAATAGCCCAGAACCGTCACATTTTTATGGGGCCACAGCGCCCTGATTCTCAACGCATACTCCTTGACCGGTTCCCTTGACAGGGCGACAATCCTCCAGTTGCCGATATCCATTATCTGGAAGTACTCCATTTGATGAGTTTTGACTTCTCCTTTTTCGTAGGCAGCAAGCATTTTACGCGCCCATTTGACATTCTTTACAGCCTCTATGTCAAGGGAACGGCCGCTGTTTTCATCCAGAAATGCCCGTACCTTTTCAAGGGACATTGGCTGAACCGGAATGGCCAGCGAGTCAAGACTGTACTTTATCCGTCCTTTTATGGCAGTGGATTTGCCTTCAAGCGCAGCCGACACAGCCCCTGCCAACATACTTCCAGACTCATTATAGTCTTTGGACATCGGGTCTGTATCTCCGCAACAACCCTGGAAAAATACGGGGCACAAGTCTCCGTTCGGTTCCTCAAGCCGTTCACGTGCCACACCCGGATAATTTGCCCCTGCGGTAAAACGATTCTTGCCGCTATTGGGGAATACCGGATGACAGGCGGCTTCGAAGAAGACAATCTTACGCCCTCCCACTGTACTGAAATCCACCACGTCCACAATTGAGTCGGTGACGGCATCGGCTCCTTTCAAACCCCGGTTGAACCCGAGATCTGCATTCGTGCGGCTGAATCCTGCATCCGCAGGCGCCATGCTTTCGAGAGCATCGCCTACCGACTTCACCACGGCCTTTTTAAGAAAAGCTAAATACCGAGGATCGGATTGTCCTCCCGGGAACATTTCCCAGTCCATTGCCGCAGGAGCAAAATGAGTGTGGGTAACCGAAATCAGCACTGCAGATGGATCGAGCCCGTAAGCCGAATGCAGTTCCGCTTTGATTGCCTTCACAAGCCGATAGTCAATGGCGCCAAGGTCCAGGCTCACAAGCGCAACGGTGGACTTCCCATCGCCGATTGCAATCGTTCTGGCGAACAGGTCCCCGCGGCTCCTGCACTCGGCCCGGTACATAGTCCCGTCGAAGCCCATTCCATACAGCCTGCCGCCAGAGACGGCAATGAACCTGATGGCATCTTTCCAAGTCTCTCCGTTAAGATATCCAGCCACCTTCCAGTCTCCTCCCGAGGACGGCTCGCATACCCAAAGATACTGATCTGCGGACAAACAGTACAGACGACCATCATACCAGGCTGCCGACCTCGCCGCACAAGGCAGGTGCCCCTGATAAACCGCAACCGCAGGATCGGCAGAGGGTAGATAACTCATGTCGCCTGATGAAGATATTACAAACAAGCCTTCGCTTGAAGCGGCCACGGCAACAGCGTCCGGGACCTTGCCGCGGTCTATGCGGTCAAAATGGTTTAAGCTGCTTACCGACAGACGGTTGTCAAGTGATACTCCATACAAGTTACTCCCGGAAGCGCATATCAGTTTATAAGAGTCCGGCACAGCACCCGCAAGCAAACTGACGTTGTTCGTCGAAAAGCGCTTCGCCCAGATTCCTTCTACAAGTTCATACAGGTTTCCCCCTATATCAAGAGAGAAAAGGCTGTCGTCGGTGCCAAAGAATGAGAGCGGTTCATTCACCTCTACCCGTCCGTCGGCAATCCATTCCAAGGTATAACGGCCTTCAGCAGGATGCCCGTATCCCTGGAGGGCATAACTGAAGAAGGAATCGGATGCATCTATAGGGACAGAGCCATATCCGGCCTTAAACGCAGGACGGGCAAACAATCCCTGGCAGAGCAGACAAACGCTTGCCGCAGCAATAATAGTTTTGTATTTCATCTGTTTTTCATTCTCCCATTTGAGTCAGCATCCATTCAACATCTTTACGGATAACGTCGAGGCTGAGACTGTATGTATTGGGGTGATTTTCAACAATATAATCGTACACCGACTTCAACTCTCCGGCAATTTCAGCCGCAGCGGCCTTGTCCTCTTTAAGATGCTGCGAAAACTTTTCCCTAACAGCATTGTACGATGTATTACTCTGGTCTGCCGCCATGTTGGCAGAGTACATCTCAGCCAGCTGGAAGAAAGCTTCCCTGTCCCCCCGGTTGTGGTACAGACGTTTGACTGCGTGCCTAAGGGCTTTATCCTCATCGTAGGAGGCAGGATTCCGCATATAGTCTGCAATCGTGGAAAGCGGCAGACGGTTGAGGCGTGGGTCACGCATGGGATTGGACATCATACCGTATAATTCTTTGCAAATATCCGCATCGCGCCCGGTCAGAGGGCCTAGATAGAGAGTATTGTTGAAGTCATTAACGGGATAATTGTCCCACAGGATTATCCTGTGACGGACCACGGTCTTGTATTTTCTTACATCTGCAGCACTGATAGTTGTACTGACGACCTTCTCGCCCGTCCAGAACACGAAGACGTCCTGGTCAAGGATATCTGCCATGGCATCGAGATATGGCCGACGCACTGGATTGTCCACGTCTTTTCCCCTATACCAGGTAGGGCAGAAAATAAAACTGCAGCCGGGGTCGTTCTGCTTGAGATCGCTATAAAGGCGGTTCACGAAATGGAAATGGCCGGCCGCAATCTCCGCCTGCCCCTCGAGTTCCAGATCGTCCAGGGCAAGATAGAACCATTTGACTCCGAGGCTCTGGAACCACAGGTACTTGTCAAGCAATACCGCATAGTCTTCCTCGCTTCCGACGGACAATGGACGCGGTGAATACAGCATGGGATTCATGCCGAAGCAAAAGTAGATACCATCTCTACGGCATTCTTTCACCACAGCCCCCCAGGCATGCTTTTCTTCCTCCGTAAAAGGGAGCCACCATTTATTCAGCCCCGAAAGCTCCTTCATGGATGAGATGTCCCTGTCGTGCTTTTCGAAGAAAGAAAGATAACAAGGTGCGAAAAAATTCATCCCGAATTCTTTCAGCACAGGAATCTCTTCAAGACACTGCTCGGGAGTCCAGTCGTATCCCTTTGTGCCGCGCAACTCGAAGCCCTTCTCCTTTGCGGAGCAGGAAGCCGCCAGCATCGCGGCACAAAGACATACTACTTTTATCAAGTTTTTCATCAGCTGTAAGCTTGCTTACTTTAATGTCAGGCGGAACACAAGGTTGTTCTTCTGGTCGCACACATACAGGTTGTCATCCTTGTCGATGCCGAGTCCCCAGCCCTTGTATGTCATCTCCAGAGCGCGGCATGGACCGGTAACGGCAGGAGTAGTGGCACCTGTTGCATTTGCGATAGTATATACTCTCCCATCCGGAGTAATCCTGCGTATACGATGGTTGTAGTCGCCGGTGCCGTCTGCAAGATAAAGGTTGCCCTTGGAATCAAGGACGATGTTGGAAGGGTTATAGAACAATGCATCCTCAGCTTTGCATTCAGCCAGAGGCTCGAAGGATTTGCCAAGGATATTTGTCCTCACCTCGGGTCCGGCGATACGCCTTACAGCACATTCAGGATAAGAAATCGCCTTCACGCAATTATTCAGACCGTCGCTCACATAAATAGTCTTCTTGTCAGGAGAAACAGCGATGCCGCGGATATTGTAGAAATTGTCAATTGCAGCAAAGTCAATGGAGTTGGGGCTTCCGACTATAGACTTAACCTCTCCGGTCGCAAGGTCCATCATACGCAGGTTGAAGCCGTCGCCGATGAGCAGGTGCGTATCGTCGTACATAGCCACAGTGTAAGGCAGGCAGAGCCATGCATCCGCACCTATGCCATCCTTGGAATCGGCCTGCTTGCTTCCGGCAGTTCCGGCAATAGTAGTAACTGTACCGTCCTGGGTCACTTTGCGGATAAGATGGTTGGTAACATCGGCCACGTAAATATTGTCCTTGGAGTCAAGCGCAAGCGAGTAGATGTACTTGAATGTGGCATCGGCACCCTTACCGTCGGCGGAGCCTGTAGTAGCATACTTACCAGCTATGAATTCGAGCTTGCCGGAAGGAGTAAGTTTGCGGATTACACCGCCTGTGGCCTCTCCGATATAAATGTTGCCCTTGTTGTCGGGGATTACCGCAATGGGCTGGTTCATCTTGGCCGAAAGCGCATCAACTGTCTGGCCGTCGTCGCTACCCTTTTCACCCGAGCCGGCTATGATTTCGGCCCAATAATAGGTAAGATAGTGAAAATCAAGCTCGTTGGTTGCTTTGCCGCCGACCGTCACTCCTACCTTGACATCCAGCTTGCCCTCTTCGTACTGAGGGACGATGACGTCGATTTCGCTCATGCGCGACTCCACCACCTCGGCAGAGGCTGATCCGAAGCTTACGGTAACGTCTGATTTGTTGGGGCTGAAGTTCTGACCTTTGACAGTAATGATGTCTCCTACCTCAGCAGCAGCCACTGACAGTCCGCTCACCGAAGGATCGCCGGCAACATAATTGAAGTTTACGGCATTTGACTCATCTTTTGACGACTTGACTTTTACCTCGACGGCACCATAACCTTCGGGCACCACAGCCTCGATGAGGTATGCCTCAGATTTGTTGACCTTGGCTTCAGCAGTACCGAAGAATACTTTATTCTCCGAATAAGGTTCAAGGAACGATCCGCTGATGGTGACGGTCTCGCCTATCTTGGCAGATGCCGGAGATATTTCGGTAATTAAACTCTTGTCCGATTTGTAGCTGAACTTTACCGCGTTGGACTTGTTCGTGCCCACGGCTACGGTCACATCCACCACTCCAACGATTCCGCCGGGAGCAAGCACCTTGAGCTCTGTCTCCGATGCACTGCGGACTTCAGACATCGAAGTACCGAACATGACTGTATTGTTGTCCGGCGTCGGGTTGAAATTCTTTCCCTTGATAGTGACTTCGTCCCCTGCAAAACCGGTCTCGGGGCTGATGGACGTTATGCTCACCTCCGGCTGTACGTAGGTGAACGACACGCCGGATGATGTTCCTGCGGCAGTCGCAACGGTAACCTTTACCGCACCCGGGTTGTTCTTTGGCGCAGTAACCTTGAGTTCCGTGGCACTTGCAGATGTTATCTCTGCTTTGGCCGTTCCGAATTTGACAGTATTGGCATCGGCAGTTGCGCCGAAATCAGTGCCCTTGATGGTTACGACGTCGCCCACGTAACCAGACTCGGGAGAGATGGATGCGATAGCCGGCGCCTTCTGTTCCGGCTCGGCAGGTTTGCAACTCACGACAATCGCGAAAGCTGCAAGCAATAAATAGATAGACCTTCTCATAATTTGTTGATTTATTGATATTTAGTTATAGTGTAAAATCCACCATTATAGGGAAATGATCAGAGGCTGTTTTGCTTTGAATCACAGTGGCGTTCTGTTTGAAAGTTACTTTGTCGTTAGCAAAGATGTAGTCTATTTGAGAAGCGGGTTTAGCCGTGGAGAAAGTGTAAACATTCTTTTTGCCGCCAAAAGACTCGTGCAGGCTGGCATAAATGTATTGTATCTCTTGGGAATCCGGAATGGCGTTGAAGTCCCCGCAGAACAGGAGAGGAGTATCCATATCTTCTTTAAGCCACTCCAACGCCTCTTTGGATTGGACTATGCGTCCTTCCTGTGTAAGTCCGAAATGGGAAACCGCCACGACGAGCTTCTTTCCGGTTTCGAGCGTCAGCGACGCCTTGGTTATAACCCGCGGCCATGTGTCACCTATGGAATAGAACTTGGTCCCGATCATGCTTATGTCGTAACGCGTAATGATGGCATTGCCAACTTCCCTCAGATTTCCGCCTGACGCCGTGGTGGCAGGATTTCGTATGGAAGAATCATATACATAGTTCATTTTCAGTTCTCCGGCTATGTATTCAGCCATATCCATGTAATTGGAACGGTCGCTGTAATGCTTGTCAACCTCATTTAGTATGATGATGTCGGCATTGACCTTCTTTATCTCTTTTACGAGTCTGTCGATATCGTACCGGTTGTCGACCCCGACGCCGAAATGAATGTTATACTGCATCACACGCACGTCTCCGGAGACTTTCAGCGGTATTGAATTGTCGTAGAGTTCCTCTCCTGAAGGTCTGTTTATGTTTATCTCGGGAGAAGTGCACCCGAGCAGAAGCAGCATGGCAAAAAAGAGTTTCACGAATCTCATGCTTATTCCCAGTTGGGGTTCTGTTCAAGTTGTTTGTTGTTGACCAGTTCGTTGGTTGGAATTGGATACAGGTAGTCCCGTTCCTCATCGAAGGATTTCAGCGTGGTGGGCTGGGCAATTATATATCCTGAAGAGCCGTTTGACAACATGCGGCTGCTGTCGAGAATCAGATATGTTATTCCACTCTCTTTCTTGGCCGGAGCACTGTTCAGGATTGCAAAATCGTCAACACCGTCTCCGTCCAGATCCTGCACTCCTAGATTTTTGAAATACATGCCGCGGAATCGCTGGGCAAGGAGCGGTCCCCTCTTCCAGCGCATCAGGTCGTCCCATCTCAAGCCTTCCATGACCAGCTCCACCCTCCTCTCGCGGCGGATTTCCAGTATAGCTGCGGAATTTACTCCGGGATACAGTTTCTGCTGCGTGGGATCTATCGTCAGGGATGACAGGACCATTTTGGGGAGGCCTCCGCGCTGCCTTGTCAGGTTCACTGTTTTATCAATGTCGTCCTGTGTAAGCACACCCAATTCGGCACGGGCTTCCGCATAATTCAGAAGTACCTCGGAGTAGCGGAAAATGGATGCTGCATTTACACTGCCGTTGTATGCATCATCAGAGGTCCCGGTAACCCATTTTATCATTTGGTAGCCAGTTGCCGCCTTGTCGAAGTCGGGGAGCAGTTTCGTCTTTCCTCCGATACGGGTGTAACCGGGCGTGCGCACCGTCTGGTAGAGACGCAGGTCGCGGTTTTGGCATTCTTCGTACCAAGTCATCGTTTCATAGCCTTTCTGGGAACTGAAAAAAGAGCCGTCACGCATAAGGTAAGAGTCCATGAACTGCTTGTTGAATCCTTCCTTGCAGGATGCGGAGGCAGTAAGGAAAGTGTAATTTGCAGAGTGGACCAGACTGAGGCCCTTGTTGTATATTTTTGCCAGGATGACCTCGGAATTGGGTTTCTCGCTTGTAAATATGTCACGGTAATCCGTTTCGGAGCCCGTATAGTACACTTTGTACCCGCCTTTGTCCATCAATTCTTCAGAGGCCTTGACACACTCTTCCAGATACTTCGGCGACAAGTTCCCGAGTCCCAGTTCCGTATGATACTTGTAGTATGTTCCCTCGTAAAGGCAGAAACGCGACTTGAGGGCAAGAGCTGTCCAGCGGGTAATGCCGGTCTGGTCCTTGTTGTCTTTAAGCCATTGTATTGCAAAATCCAGGTCCTCAAGAATACGCTCATCCACATAATCCCTCCCGTCGCGAGCTTTGTACAACTCCTCGGAATTGGTTTGCAATGGCTTGTCATACCATGGCACATCACCGAAAGCCTTCACCTTTTCATAATAGAACCACGCCCTGTAGAAACGGGCAAGGGCAGCATAATAATTCTGCGTAGCCTCGTCGCAATCAGCTTTTTTATAATTATCCAGAAGCAGGTTGAAAGTACGCAGCCAACTCCAGCTCCAGCCGCCTCCAGAGGCCGGCACGGTACGAACTCCGGCAAGCAGGGCGTTGTATGTACCAACTTCAATATTGTCGCTGTTCAAATCTGCTGTCATTACACTGGCCCCGGGGATATATGTATTGAAGCCGTTGGCATACAGTTTCAGCTGTTCTTCCGAAGTAAAATAACCCTCGTAGGACACATCGGTAGTCGGGATACGCTCAAGAAAATCCTTTCCGCATGAAACGAGCAGCGGAAGAGAAATCATCGCTATGAATATCTTTTTCATTTTCAACCGATTAAAAATTAACATCAAGGCCGAAAGTCATGGTACGCTGTATAGGATACACGAAACCGGCGCCATTGTTGTTGAGATTGTTGATGGCTTCGGGATCGAAGCACTTGTATAGTTTGGTGAACGTGAGCAGATTCTGCCCCGAGAAGAACATTCTGACTTTGGAAAGCCCGATTTTGCCTGTGAGTTTAACCGGAATGGTATAACCGAGAGTGAGGGTTTTAAGGCGCAGGTATGATGCATCCTGAAGGTATTTGGTATTGGGAACGCCAAGCTCGTTGTTTGTCGAATTGGACATATATGCCCTCAGACGCGGGAAATACGCATCTGGATTATCCTCCGTCCAGTAGTTCCCTTCAAGATGCTTCCACACAGGGTTGTACCAGCGGTTGTACGGACCCCAGAATATCGCACATTCGGCTCCGGGATAGAAATCGCGCTTGCCGACGCCCTGGAAGAATATGTTGAAGTCAAAGTTGTTCCACGCGAAGGTGAGGTCGAGACTATAAGGAAGCCTTACCGAGCTGTTGCCAATCCTGATCAGGTCGCCGGGATCGTCGAGAGTCTCCTGTCCCTTGTCTATCTTGCCGTCCTGAACACCCTGGTCTTTAAATTTGAGGTCTCCGGCACGCGGCGTAACGATGTTGTCACTTACCTTCTTCTGGTTGGCCCAGGAGGCGGCCTCCTCGTCGGAGGTAAAATAACCGAGGCACTCCAGGCCCCAAATCGTGCCTATTTCCTCGCCAACGTTATAACCGGAAATCAAGCGACCGTTGTTGGCGTTGTATTTTGTTATGACAGCCCTGTTGTCGGCCATTACAAATTTAGCGCTATAATCGGCCGGCTTCCCGAATAATGTAAAGCGGTCACGCCACATCACTGAAGCCTCCCAGCCGCGTACCCTAAGGTCGGCCGAATTGGTTTTAGGGACCGTAGCGCCAAGCACAGAGGGCAAGGAAACCCCGGAAGCGAGCATATCGTAAGTCATTCGCTGATAAGCATCAAGACCTATGCTGAAACGGCGCCTGAACATATCCAGGTCAAGGCCGACATTGGCGGAAGTCACAGTCTCCCAGGTCAAGTCGCCCGCCACCAATTCCGGAACGGTTACATAATCGACCTTGGAAGGAGAATTGGGGTTTGTGAGATACCCAGACAATTGCTTCTTTTCCATTGTCGAGATGTACGAGAAAGGGCTGACCTGCTGATTGCCAAGGCTTCCGTATGACGCCCTTATTTTAAGCACGTCAACCGCCGGTTTAAGAAACTGCATATAAGGCTCGTTTGACAGTACCCAGCCAACGGCCGCAGAAGGAAAGAAGCCCCATCTGCGCCCCGCAGGGAATTTGGAGGTACCATCATAACGGCCGTTCAGTTCCAGCAGGTAACGGCTGTCGAAATCGTAGCTCAAACGGTAAAAAATGCCTCTCGTGGCATAAGACGACTCGTCATCGGAGATAATCTTGTCTCCGTTGGCAAGATTCAGGGAACGATAGCCGTCAATCAGGTTGTCATCCACACGCGCATCGAAAGCTCGGTAATAGTCCGACACTTGGTTAAAACCGACAATGGCTCCAAGAGTATGGCGTCCAAGGGTTTTGTTAAAGTCGGCGTACGCATTTACCGTGTACATTTTTCCTTCGGTGTATGCTTTCTTCACATAATCCGGCATCGAACTCATTGGGGCGACATTTCCCGGAGAAGAAGAATAAGAGAGACGGATACGCTGATCGCAGCCAAAGTTCCTATCCTCCCAGATGCTGAAATCCCCTTTCAGTTTCAACGCATCCCCAAACAACGAGAGTTCGGCGCCGAAAGTATCGCGGATATCTGTTTTTTCCGTTGTGGAGCGGCCGGAATCTTTAAGCAGGCCAACCGAGACAAGGCCGCCGTAAGTATAGTTTCCATTGTTGTCGTAAATCGTTGAAAACGGGGCGCACAGCTGTGTCATGAAACGCAGGATGTCCCAGTTGCCGTACACCGTTGTATTTGGTGCAGAATACTTTTTGTCCTCAAACGAAAAATTATTGTACAAGCGGAAATTGCCGGTTACCTGTACGTCCGCCTTGGCTTTCAAGCTATACATCTGCAGGTTATCGGTCGCTATTCTATAAACGCCGTCCTGTGAAGAGATGCCCCCGGAAATGTAATACCGGACGCGGCCGCTTTTCCCCGAGAGTTCAAGATGATGACGCTGAAACATCTGTGACTCGTTGTAGATAGTTTTGTACCAGTCGGTCATCTGTCCGGATATGTACGACAGGTACATATCGTTTACGTAAGCAATAGGAAGTCCCGGGTTCTGCTGATAGGCTTCAAGATAAGCTTTAACCTCGTCCAGGGCGGCAAGCCCGCTTCCTGCCCATCCGGTGTAAGCTTCCTGCATGATGGTTGCATACTGGATGCCGTCCGTGAGCAGTTCTGGAGTCTTTAGGGGCTGGCTGACACCTACATTGGCCGTATAGCGGAAATGCGGTTTTTCATCGTTTCCATTCTTGGTTGTGACCAGAATCACTCCGAAAGAGGCCTGCGCGCCGTAGATGGCGGCCGAAGAAGCGTCCTTTAGCACGCTTACGCTTTCTATATCCTCGGGAGCTACAAGATTTATATCGCCGGGCACGCCGTCAACCAACACCAGCGGCGATCCGCCGGTTATTGAGTTGTATCCTCGGATATTATAGGTTGGATTACGGTTCAGGCGACCGTCAGTCAATGTGATATTCAGGTTTGGTATCGCTCCCTGAAGAGCCTGACCGGCGTTCGTAACAGGCTTTCCGGCAAACGTTTCCTGTGATACCTGATTAACAGCGCCGACTATTTTGTTCCGGTTTTTGCTGCCATAGCCGATAACGATTGTCTCTTCGAGCATCAGATTGCTCTCTTCCAAGACAATGGACAAGTCAGACCTGCCGTCCGACACGACCGACCGGGACTCATAGCCGAGCGCAGATATAGTCAGCATGCTGCCTTCCGGAGCATCAAGTTCAAATGTGCCAGCCGCATCTGTAACCGTACCTTTTGACGTTCCGCTCACAAGTACTCCGGCTCCGATTACCGGTTGCCCGGAGCCGTCGAGGACGCGTCCCCTCAGGACATTGGCCTTTTCTTTAGCCTGGACCTGACGCACCGTTACGATGATATGGTTCCGATTGACAGAATAGGTATATCCTGTATTCTGCAACACTTTGTCCAATAAAGACTTGACGGTAAGGGAAGCGGCCGGCACCGAAACCGTTTTACTCCCATCTACAACTTGTACGTCATAATCGACGGACATGTCGGTCTGGGATTCAATTTCTGCAAAAACAGCCGCCAGAGTACTTGTGCCCCCTTTAAGAGTAACGCGCTGGTTCTGCGCAAAAGAGGGTGTGGCCAAGCCGGCCATGACAATAAAGGCCAGAAGCCAATAGAATCTTTTCATATAGTGTTATCCTTTGGTTATCTAACTTGACAGTAAGTTTAAACCAAGGATACACACAAATCCAGATTGCCTTTATTGGAAAAAATAATAGACTTTGTTCCCCGAGATGCGATAACGGGAATGAGGCACCAGCCAGGTCAGGACGTCAAGAGATTCCGAAAGCGTTTCCTCGGGCGTAAAGCGAAGATTAAAGGCACGCCCTGCAGCCTTGGCCGCATCATAGACAAAGGACACCCCATATTTCCTCTCAAGACGAGAAACGATTTCCTGGAAAGAAGCACTGTTAAACACCATGTACCCCTGTTCCCAAAGTGCGACTTTTTCCGCGTTTACATGAAACAAGGCTATTGTGGAATCAGAGGGAGTAAAGGCTATCTGGGTATCCGGATCGAGTATGAATGATTTTTCTTTGAGCGAGGGAAAAGCAACCTGCACCCGGCCTTCTTCCAGGGTCGTCCTGACGGTCCTTTCTTCTGAATAAGACTGGATGCAGAACCTTGTCCCCAAGGCCTTGACATCCATCCACGCCGTTTTGACTATAAAAGGATGATCAGGATCCTTGGCCACCGAAAAGTTGCCTTCGCCAGTAAAAAACACCGTCCTTGTATCATCAGCGAATTTATCCGGATAAATCAAAGAAGAGCCGGCGTTCATAGCCACAAGCGTCCCGTCAGGAAGGCGGACCGAAGCGGTATCCCCATAGGCGGTAACTTTCTGAATATAGACTGGGAGAGATTTATTATAAACGTCCTTGGTCAAAGAATATGTAGCAACCACTACTCCGGCGAGCACCGCTACCGCCGAAAACACACCGATTATTCTGTTCCTGACGCTGCGCCTGCGTTGAATTGCATCTATTTTCCTGTTAAGAGACATCAAATCCTCGAAGGTCTTACCAGAAGCTGTTCCTTCGCTCAGTTGCCAAAGGGATTCGACAGTTCCTTCACTCTCAACAAAATCACGGATATCTACATTCTTGTTCATACTCTAAAATAAAGTTCCGAAAGGCAAACACACAAAAACACAAGAAGTTTTATCATTTGCCTAATTGTAGCCAACGCGTTGGTGATATGGTTTTCGACAGTCCTTTTGTCGATCCCGAGCATATCAGCAATTTCGCTGTTTGAAAAGCCGAGAAAACGGCTCATGAGAAATATCTTTCTTCTTTTTGGAGGCATTTCATCAGCAGTCTTCCGGATCAATGCCATTAGTTGTCGGGCAAATAGGTATTCACCTTCAGCCTGCGCCGATTGGGTCGTATACTTACTTTCATTGACGAATCTATCGTTTACAGCCAGACGGTCAAAATAGTTATAGGCAGTGTTGCGGGCTATCCGGAACAAGTAAGCCTGGAAATTGTTTACTCCATCCAGTCTCGAACGGTTCTTCCATATATCCAGAAATATGTCCTGGGACATGTCGGCAGCCACCTCCGGATTTCCGGTAAGCTGCGTCAAGAAATTAACGAGCCTCGGTTGATGCTGCACGAACAGCCAGTCAAACGCACGCCGGTCCCCGCGCGCAATCAAAGCAAGTATTTCCCTTTCGGTCAGCATAAAGTCATTGCAAAGGTAATCTATTCTTTTAATAAATGAAGAATGAATCTACAGCAACTAAAAAACGATTATAATTACCACCTTTGCAGATATATGAACGTAGATACTTTAATACATCAGTACTTCCCTGATGCCGAAAATGTCTGCATCCTACGTCCCCTTCTGGACGGAAGCAGTGAAATAGAATCTCTATGAATCGACCGATAACAAAAAATCGTCCCGGTTTCTCCGGGACGATTTTTACATCTCATGAGTCGGCTTACTCCGTACTGCCGTTCAGCGAGTGCAGGTAGGCTTTCTTGCCGTTGGTCTCGGCGACGCTGTTCTTGGCAAACCAGGTAACTTCGCCGTAGATCAGGACCTCATCGCCCTCGGCGACGGTCTTGTCACCCTCGGCCCAGTACTTGTTGCCAAGATACCACACGTTGTACGCCTCGAAATCCTGTTGGGGATCGCTCTTGAAGGCGCCGTCTTCGGAAATCCAGAACTGGGCGTTGCCGTACTTGGTGCCGAACTGGCTGGCAACCTTGGACACCTTGCCCTTGATGAAAACATTGCCGTCGATCTTGGTGCCGCCGGCAAGGATGGGCGCTATCTCGGAAGGGAGATAAGGATCGGAGAACGTTCCCTTGGCTCCAGGAGTATACTCAGTGATGGACACTGCGATGACATTGAGATACTTACCCTTGCCGGAAAGGCCGTTGAAGTAACCTGTCACCACGATATCCTTGCCGTCGAAGCTCTTGGCGTCCAGCTCGCTGACAGGATACACGATGCTACCCTGCTTGCTGCCGGAGTCGATGCCCTCGAGGTTGATGTTCAGGTAGTTGCCGGAAACGGCCAGCTTGCCGCAGATGGTAATGAACTCGGCTTCTTCTGCCGCATATGAAGCAGCTATGTCGGTGACGAAACGAGGATTGGGATAGGAAACTTTGTTGTCACTTGACTCAATGGTCACGGAAGACACTTTCTCGATCTCGGGAACTCCGTTATAGACGGTCTTGCTTCCCTTCACGACAACGTTGTCACCAACTTTGACATCAGCGTTGTCGCCGTTATCATAGACATAGACAGCCTTGGTTCCGTCTGAAATCACGAAGCCCTTGGTCGTCTTGGCCGTGACCAATGAGGACTTGGTGGCAATGAGGGTTCCATTTTCAGCCGCGATGATTTCGGACACGCCGAGCACGGGAACGTCGGAGCGGACAACTTTGCAAGTCTTTGACTCAAGGCCTGAAGCAGAAAGGGTTATGACAGCCTCATCTGCAGGACCTGCCGCAACCGTAACCTTCACGGTCGTGGATGCATTGCCGGTAGCGGGATCGAAACTGATCCAGTCTTTGTCTGCGCTCAGAGTCCAGGTCACGGAGTTGGAAGTAACCGGAAGATCGAAAGATTCGCCAGTGTTGCCTGCAGTGTATGATTCAAGGCCCAGCGCTATGCTCGGGGTCTTGGACTTCTCATGGCTGACATAATATGCGTTGCCCGCCTGGGGCTGGCCGTTGTAGGCGCTCCTGTTGGCACGCATGGTCAGGATGTCACCCTCGCGGATGTCCATCTTCTGCATGTAGTTGTTGATACGGGATGCGCCCTTTGACTCGAACAGGCCGTAGGTATAGATGCCGTCGCCCTCGACGGAACCGTCGTTGAGCCAGAAGTCGTTGTAGTACTCGTCCGTAATCTTGGTCACGGTACCTGTGAGCTCGTAGAAGATGCTGGCGTCCACGTCCTTCTCAAGGAACTCGGCCACGGTGAGTTTGAGGACACGCTCGCCCTCGGCGCCCGGCTGGTTGATGGTCACGGCGCCGCTGAGCCTGGAGCCTATGAAGGAAACAAGGGCGGAACGGTTGTAACCATCATTCTTGGGAACGGTAATAACGACGTCCTGCTCTTTATCGGATGCGGACCCTGAAGAGGGACTGACGATAATGCCGTCCACTTCGTCAAGGGATGTCGCAGGGGCTACCGTAGCGGTCCAGTCCTCGGATGCTAAAAGTTTCACGGTGATGGTGCCTCCCTCTACAGCGGCTTCATATGTGCCCTTGTCGGTGGCAATCTGCGGCAAGGAGTCAGGCTCCTGCTGGCAAGCTGCCAGAAGGGCCATCGCAGGCATTGCTAATGCAAGGATTAATTTATTGATTTTCATACTTTTGTTTCATTAGAAGATATAACGGAGGCTGAAGATCATCTCCCAGGTGGAAGACAGGCTCTTGGAGCGGGAATAGGTATCGGTGAGGATATTGGTTCCGTTCTTCTGGAACTGGAATACAGGAGTGGCGCCGGCGGTATAGACATCGGCCGGATTGGTGAGGTTGACGGGCATGATGTTGCCGTAGCCGTCACTTGCATTGATGCTCCACACATTGCCCCAGTAGGGATTCAGCATGTTGCCGACATTCAGGATGTCAACTCCGAGCTGGATGGTGTTGCGGTGCCTGGAGGCTCCGGTGTAGAAATAGAAGTTCTGGTTGAACTTCAAGTCGAACTTGTGTACCCAGGGGCTCACCATTCCGTTACGCTCCGCAATCTGTCCACGGTGGGTGCTGAGGTAAGCATCCTGCTGGATGAACCGTTCGAAGTCGGCCTTCTGGTCGCCGGCGGAGTAGGTCACGTTGCCATCCTTGTCGGTGAAGTCCTTGAAAGTCCAGCCGGCGAGCTGTCCGGCGGTGGGAATGTCGATAAGGCTGTACTGATAAGCTCCGTCGGCGAAGATATTGTTGACGTAGTCACAGTTGGCCCTGGAGGTGGGTCCGCCGTAGTACGAAAGGGATACCACTGTTCCGAAGAACTTGGCGTAATCAACTGAGTAGCTGATGTTTCCAAGGACACGGTGAGGCATCACGTAGCTGGCGTAGCCAAGCTCGGGGTTGTTGGTGCCGCGCTGTGACACAAGGGCCTTCCAAGCGCTGCCGGGCTGGTCGCCCACGCCGTCGATGATAACCTTTGCGTGGCTGTAGGTATAGGCCACGTTGGCGCTGAGTCCGTGCCAGTTGTTCTTCTCCAGCTTTGCGGTGACGGAATAGTACTGGCCGGCCTTGCCAAGTCCGCTCACATTGTTGATCAGGTAGGCGTCGGTAATCTGGCTGTCGTAGCGTCCGTTGATGTAATAAGGACGGGCTGCTACTCCGTCGGTGCCCGTGCTGATAAGGGCGGTAGGCGACTTGAGGCCTATGTTGGTAAGGGTGACGGTGTGGATATCCTCCTTGAGTATGCCCTCCACGGAAGCCTTGATGTCACCGGGCAGCACGAAGTCGACAGCCAGGGAGCTCTTCCATGTGGTGGGGTTCTTGAGTTTGGGATCCATCAGGGTGATGGAAGTCAGGTTGCGGCCGGCATCTACGGCATTGTATCCGTCGGGATAGAGTTGCTTGAGAATGGCGTTCCTGTCATTGCTGATGGCGGGACTCTCTGCGCCGGTCTTGACGACGGTGGTCTGAAGCACGCCTGCGTCACCCGACTGACCCACGATCCAAACGAAGGGGATGCGTCCCACGAACACGCCGGTGCCTCCGCGGACGACCAGTTTGCGGTTGCCGAGGACGTCCCAGTTGAATCCTATACGGGGCGAAACGCTGAGCCGGGTGGCTGGAGTTTCCACGGTGCTGTACTTGCCGCTGGGGTTGCTGGGAGTGGGGGCGAAGGTCGCTTCTTCCACGCGGGTGTTGCGGTTGAAGTCAAGCGAAGGATAGAAAGGAACCTCGAAACGAACGCCGGCGGTGAGCTTGAAATTGTCGCTCACATTGTAGTTGTCCTGAAGATAGAAGGACAGCTGGCCGAAGTTGAAGTGGGGATATTCCTGCGAGAAGCTGGCGTTGTTGCCGTGGGTGATGGCGAACTGCTGGGGCTTGTCGAACAGGGTGCCTCCGACAACGGCATCGTAGAGAGCCTGCTCGTCGGCAAAGTCGAACACGTATGCGCCGGCACCCATGCGCTGGAAGCCGTTCTTGGTACTGTCATATTCGAAACTCACGCCGCCAAGCACGGAATGCTTTCCGACGCTCCAGGTAATCTCGTCGGTTGCGGTGAGGGTGCTCACATCGCGAAGGTTGCCGTAAGAGAAGGCCTCGTAGCCGAAGGTGGTGTAGATGTGGGACTTGCCGTCGCCGTTGACATCGTTTACCACAAGGTCGACGAAGGGGAAATAACCGCCGTCGGTGCTGCGGGGCTCAAACTGGTGGGAGTAGGCCACGCGGAATGTGTTGCCGAGCTTGCCGTCGAGGAAACGGGAGTTGAGTTCCCCTGCGATGGAAGAGAAGTTCTGCTCCTGGTAGTACCGGGCATTCTGGAAATACTGGGCGTACCACGAAGAGCAGTTGGTGGTGGAGAAGCTGGAGTTGCCGAAGCCTGTGGTGGAGGTGGAAGGAGCGGACACATACTTGCTGTTCACCAGGTTGTAACGGATGTTGAACTTGTGGTCCTTGTTGATGTTCCAGTCCACGCGGGCGAGGACCTTGAGGGAGGGAGTCTCGCTGCTGTAGTCCAGGTACTTGCCGGGATCGTAGCCGTAGTTCTTGCGGAGGTACTCGCCGATGGCGTCCATCACGATGTAGGAAGGGTATGCGATGCGGTCCTTACCGTCGGTGAACACCTTGCCTTCGACGTCAGTGAGCTTGCCGCCAACCAGGGTGCGCTCGGACAGGTTGCCGGTCGGGCCAGGGGAGATGGAACGGTCGGCCTCGACATTAAGGAAGAAGAAGAGTTTGTTCTTGATTATGGGGCCGCCAACCGAAGCGCCGTACATCATGTAGCGGCTGCTGGTCTTGTTGATGGGGTCGTAGTCGGCCACCTTGTAGCCCTGCAGGTCCTGATTGCGGAAATAGCCGTAGGCTGTGGCGTAGAACTCGTTGGTACCAGACTTGGACACGGCGTTGATACCGCCTCCGGTAAAGCCGGACTGGCGCACGTCGAACGGAGTGATGGCGATGGCTATCTGGTCAAGGGCATCGAGGGATATGGGGCTTCCGCCTGCCGGAAGGTTGGAACCGATACCGAAGGCATTGTTCATTGCAGCGCCGTCGACGGTCACATAGGAATCGCGGTAGGAACCGCCTCCGATGAAGGTTTTGGTACCGGACACGAATGCCTGGGGAGTCTGCTTCAGAATGTCGTTCATGCTGCGCGTAACTGTAGGCACCTTCATCATCTGCCTGGCATCCAGGGAGGTGAGGGCTCCGGCGCGGTCGGACCGCATGTTGGAGGTGGAACTCTCGGCAGAAACCACGACGGCCTCGAGGTTGAGGGATTCTTCCTGAAGGTCGGCGTTGACTACGAAGTTGTCGGAGAGGGCTACGCTGATGTCCTTGAACACGGCATCGGTGTATCCCAGGCAAGAAACGGTGACCACATAGGGACCGCCCGCCATGATGTTGTTGATGTGATAACGTCCGCCTGCGTCGGTCACAGCATAATACTGCGAGCCAGTGGGCTGATGCACGGCCACCACGGCAGCACCCGCGACGGGGCCGGTGCTGTCGGTGACTTTGCCGCTCAAAGAAGCAGTCGTGACCTGCGCATGGGCAGACACGACAAGGAGCATTGCCGCCAGTGACAGCAACAGAGCTTTGAATGATTTTCTCATAAATTAATTGTCATTGTGTTTTTATGTTACAAAATTAAAACAAGAAAACAATACAGACAACGAGTGTTTAAAAATTGTTGAAAGCTACTTTCGTATTACCGAAAATTGTTGTACCTTCGCATCGGCAAATTTGGTCAAAAACATATTTATATATTTTTTTCCTTATTTATTTATGAAGAATATCTTCAAACACATTTCGCTCGCTCTCACTATGTTGATTGCGGGCACTGTCGCCTTTGCCCAGGTGACCACTTCTTCCATCGGCGGACGCATTACTGCACAGGACGGCGGAGTCGTCGGTGCAGCCGTCGTCGCTGTACACCAGCCTACCGGCTCGCAGTACTACGCTCTTACCGACCAGAGCGGTAACTACCGTATCAACGGCGTTACCCCCGGCGGTCCTTACACCATCAAGGTGGAAATGCTCGGCTACCGCAAGGTGGAAACCCAGAACATCTACGCTCCCCTGGGAGAGACCGTCGTCGTTGACGCCCTCCTTGAGGACGAGACCCTCGCACTGGACGCACTCGTATTCGTCGCTGACGGCAACGAGTCCAGCATGAACATCAGCCGCAGCGGCGCAGGTACATCCGTGAGCCAGCGCACCATGCAGGCCCTGCCCAGCATCAGCCGCAGCATGAACGACGTCATGAGGCTCACCCCTCAGGCCGCCGTCACCTCCAACGGCCTTGCAGTGGGCGGCGGTAACTACCGTTCCTCATATGTGACCGTCGACGGTGCCGCATTCAACAATGCATTCGGTATCGGCGGCAACCTGCCTGCAGGCGGCACCCCCATCTCCCTCGACGCCCTTGAGCAGATGAGCGTCAACATCACTCCGTTCGATGTCCGTCACTCCGGCTTCACCGGCGGCGCCATCAACGCAGTCACCAAATCCGGTACCAACGAGTGGCACGCCTCGGTGTACGACTACTACACCTCCCAGGCCATCCGCGGCTATAAGGTAGAAGACGAAGACCTCAACAAGACCGACTTCCTCAACAACACCACCGGTGTCACCGTTGGCGGCCCCATCATCAAGAACAAACTGTTCTTCTTCGTGAACGCCGAGTACACCGCCGACACCGTTCCCGGTTCCAGCAAGGTGGTCAGCACCGCATCAGGCCGCGTGGACCCTGCCTTCGTTCCCAACACGGACGTCACCCGTCCCACCGAGTCCTTCATGCAGGAAGTGCTCAAGACTCTCAATGACAAATACGGCTACAACCCCGGACGCTACCAGGGTTACTCGCTCAGCACCCCTGACTACAAGGTCATGGCCCGCATAGACTGGAACATCAATTCGGACAACCGTCTGAACCTCCGTTTCAGCCACACCCACAACTTCGACTCCAACTCCCCTTCGAGTTCGGTCAACCCCATCAACCCCAACCCCTACAACCGTAACACCTACGGACGTACCTCAACGTACGCCCAGTTCTTCGAGTCCAGCCGCTACTTCCAGGAGCAGAACTTCACCTCCGTGGCAGCTGAATTGAACTCCCGCCTGTTCGAGGGCAAGGGTGCCAATATGTTCCGCGTCACCTGGTCTCACCAGAACGAGCCCCGCAGTTTCGTGGGCGGCAACTTCCCTACCGTTGACATCCTCGAGAACTACAAAGATAAAGACGGCAAGGACAACAAGGCAGTCATTACCTCCTTCGGTCCCGATCCCTTCACCTACGGCAACCTCCGCGACGTCCACACCGTAGTGGCCACCGAGGAACTTTCCTACACCGCAGGCAAGCACAACCTCCTCGCAGGTCTGCAGTACGAATTCGACAACACCAAGAACGGCTTCATGCAGGGCGGTCTGGGATACTATGTATACGACAGCTGGGAGAGCTTCCTCGCAGAGGGCAAGCCCGCAGCCTTCGCCATCACCCATTCCAACCGCGACGACCTTGCACAGGTCTATCCTGCATTCGACTATCATCAGGCTTCTGCATACATCCAGGACGAGATTGACTTTAGCGAGTACTTCAAGCTCACTCTCGGTCTGCGCGCCGAGCTTCCCGTCTATCCGACTATCGCAGGCAACGAGAACAAGGAATACCTTACCCTGGCGGCCGGCAGCGAGTCCATGAAGGGCACCAGCACCGCAGACATGCCCAAGACCCGCCTGAACCTCAGCCCCCGCATCGGTTTCAACTGGGATATCCTCAAGAACCGCAAGCTCATCCTGCGCGGCGGCAGCGGCCTCTACACCGGACGTATTCCTTTCGTGTGGATAGTTTCCGTGGCCGGCAACAGCAACTGCCTGCAGGCCCAGTTCATCGACACCGACGGAACCAACCCCAACACTCCTAACTTCCACACCAACACCGCAGACATCCTCAAGGACATCTACGGCGGCGCCTTCAAGGCCCAGGATCTGGCGGCCCCTACCGGAGCAACCATCATCGATCCTGAACTCCAGATGCCTACCGTCTGGAAGAGCTCCCTGGCACTCGACGCCACCCTACCCGGCGGCATCAAGGCCTCCGTCGAGGGTATCTTCAACTACGATCTCAACGCAGTGGCCGCCACCCGTCTGGGCTATGTCCAGGACGACGGCATCCAGCTCCCCGGCGAGCCCGGCAAGCGTGCACACTTCAAGTCCGAGGGCATCAAGAACTCCCTCAAGAGCACCGTTTCTCCTTACTATCTGACCAACGTCAACAACGTTCACGGAACCTACTACTCCGTAACCGCAAGCCTCAAGAAGGACTTCAGCAATGGCCTCAGCCTCATGGCTGCCTACACCCGCAGTGATTCCAAGTCCATCCAGGAAGGCTACGGCGACCAGGTATCTTCCCTGTTCTCCGGCGGCAACTACAGCGTCAACGGCTCCAACATCCCCGAACTCGGCCACTCCGCATTCGTCACTCCCAACCGCGTGATTGCAAACGTCAGCTACAGGATCCCCGAGGGCAAGCACCTTGCCACCACCATCGGCCTGTTCTACGAAGGCTTCAACCACTGCTATGTGGGCGGATATTCCTACACCCGCTACTCCTACACCTTCGGCGTACGCAGCGGCAACTATGTGAATGACGTCACCGGCGTAGGCGGTTCCCAGAACCTGATGTACATCCCTACCGACGCCGACCTCGCAAACATGACCTTCAAGGATGAGGAGAACAAGGCTGCCTTCAAGAGCTTCATCGAGAACGACAGCTACCTGAGCACCCACCGCGGCCAGTACAGCGAGCGCGGAGCAAAGGTCGCTCCTTGGCAGCACCGCATCAACCTCAAACTCGCCCAGGATTTCATCATCAACGTTGCAGGCAAGCCCACGACCCTCCAGGTCGGCGCCGACCTCAACAACGTGGCCAACCTGCTCAACTCCAACTGGGGTCTGACCAAGCAGGTGAGCTCCGAGAACATCCTCGAGATCAGCAAGGCCGACGCCACCGGCGTCTACACCTTCAACGCTCCTACCGTCAAGAACTACCGCAGCACGTTCAACACATGGCAGCTCCTCCTCAGCGCCCGTCTGTTCTTCTAGTCTGCTACGTTTCCATAGAGAAGTCCCCAGCATTTGCAGGGGACTTTTTTTATGCCTATATTTGCAGCCGTTAAACTGCGAGGAGAGATTTGAATGCTTGCAACCTCGCTCTAAAAAATGCTAAAAAATGAACTATCTATTTACATCGGAGTCAGTCTCCGAAGGTCACCCCGACAAAGTCGCCGACCAGATTTCAGACGCAATCCTTGACGAATTCCTCTCCCAGGACCCGGATGCCAAAGTGGCATGCGAGACGTTCTGCACCGCAGGACTGGTGGTAGTGGGCGGCGAAGTCCGCTCGGACAGCGCCTACGTGGACATCCAGGAAACCGTACGCCGTACGATACGCCGCATCGGCTACACCAAGGCTGAATACGGATTCGACGCCTCCAGCTGCGGAATCATCAGCACCATACACGAGCAGAGCGCCGACATAAACAGGGGCGTTGTCCGCGCCAGCGAAGAGGAGCAGGGCGCCGGCGACCAGGGCATGATGTTCGGCTACGCCTGCCGCGACACAGAGGACTATATGCCACTGGCGCTCAGTCTGTCGCATGCTCTCCTGCGCGAGCTGGCCCGCATCCGCCACGACGAGCCCGGGCTGATGCCTTACCTGCGTCCCGACGCCAAGGCCCAGTTTACGGTAGAGTTTTCCTCACACCATCATCCAGTAAGGGTACATACCATCGTCCTGAGCACTCAGCACGACGAGTTCGACACCGAGGAGGCAATGCACTCCAAGATCGAGTCCGACGTGCGTCAGATATTGATTCCCAGGCTCATAAAGTCTCTTCCCGAGCGCACTGCTTCCCTTTTCAAAGGGGATTGGATACTGCATGTCAATCCCACCGGAAAGTTCGTAATAGGCGGTCCCGCAGGCGATACCGGCCTGACCGGGCGCAAAATAATAGTGGATACTTACGGCGGACGCGGCGCCCACGGCGGCGGAGCTTTCTCCGGCAAGGATTCCTCCAAGGTAGACCGCAGCGCCGCCTACGCCGCGCGGCACATCGCCAAGAACCTTGTGGCCGCAGGTGTGTGCGACGAATGTCTGGTGCAGCTGGCCTATGCAATCGGCGTGGCCGAGCCTGTGAGTGTCTTCATAGAGACCTACGGAAGCGCCCATGTCGAGGGCGGCGACGGCTTCATCGCGTCCCGCGTCCGGGAACTCTTCGACCTCAGGCCATCGGCAATAGTGCGCCGCTTAGGCCTGCGGAACCCCATTTTCTCCCCCACCGCCGCCTACGGACACGTGGGCCGCAAGCCCTACAAGGCCGTAGTGAAGGTCCAGGGGCAGGAGAAGGAAGTGCAGTTCTTCGGCTGGGAACTGCTGGATATGGTTGATGACCTAAAGAAGGCATTCGGACTATGAGCGCAGGCGCCAAGAAAAAAAGTCCGAGGGTTCAGATAAACAACAAGAGAGCCTCTTTCGACTACGAGTTTCTGGAGCAGTACGACGCCGGAATAGTGCTGGTGGGCACCGAGATCAAGTCGCTGCGCGCCGGCAAGGCCTCCCTTGCCGACGCCTGGTGCTATTTTTCGGGCGGTGAACTCTACGTCAAGGGCATGAACATCTCGACTTATTTCTGGGCATCCAAGTGGGGCAGCCACGAGCCGGCCCGCGACCGCAAGCTACTGCTGACGCGCCGCGAGCTGCGGCACCTCGAGCAGGCCACCAAGACCAAGGGCCTCACCATCGTGGCCGTGCGCGCCTATATCTCCGAGAATGGCTACGCCAAACTCCACATCGCCCTTGCCCGAGGCAAGAAAGAATACGACAAACGCGCCACCATCCGCGAAAAAGACATCCGCCGCGAGCTGGAAAGAGGCTGACCGCCACTCCCTCTCCCTGCATATCCCTTACCGAAGGGGGCCGAACAGGTTATAGGGGCGTGGGCGGAATATCCTATTTGAACAGTGCTTTGACCAGGGCGGGGACATCGGAGACCTTGACGACCTTGATGCCGTCGGGGACGGGGGCGTCGCCGGAGCTGTAGGAGCTGACGAATATCTTCTTGAAGCCCAGGCGGGCCGCCTCGGCGATGCGCCTGTCGGTCTGGCCGACAGGGCGGATTTCGCCGCTGAGGCCCACCTCGCCGGCGAAGCAGCAGTTGAGCGGCAGCGGGTAGTCGAAGTTGGACGACAGGACGGCGCAGATAACCGCCAGGTCGCAGGCCGGATCGCTGACCTTGAGGCCGCCGGCCATGTTGAGGAACACGTCCTTGGCGCTCAGGTGGAAGCCGGCGCGCTTTTCCAGCACGGCAAGCAGCATGTTGAGACGGCGGACGTCGAAGCCGGTGGCAGAACGCTGCGCCGTACCGTATGCCGCCGATGACACAAGTGCTTGAACCTCAAAAAGAAGCGGCCGTGTGCCGTCCAGCATGGCGGCTATGGCCGTGCCGCTGAGATCCTCTTCGTGCATGGGAATGAGCATCTCGGAAGGGTTGGGCACCTCACGGAGACCAGTGCCCGTCATCTCGAATACGGCCAGCTCGGAAGTGCTGCCAAAGCGGTTCTTGATGCTGCGCAGGATGCGGTAGGAGCCGCGGTTGTCGCCCTCGAACTGCAGCACCACGTCCACTATATGCTCCAAAATCTTGGGGCCCGCAATGAAACCGTCCTTGGTAATATGGCCGATGAGTATTACCGGCACGCCGCTCTCTTTGGCGAATCTAAGCAGCATGGCCGCCACTTCCTTAATCTGGCTCACCGAGCCGGGGGTGGAATCCAGGGCGTCGGTGTACATGGTCTGTACGGAATCCACTATCATGAGGCCGGGATTCAGGGCGCGGGCCTCTTCCAGCACGGCCTCGATGCGGGTTTCGCAGTAGATGAGGCAGCTGTCGGGAATGCCGTCGGGCGAAAGACGGGAGGCTCTCATGCGCACCTGTCTCTCACTCTCTTCGCCGGTGACGTAGAGGGTGCTCAACGAGGGACACCCGAGGGGGATCTGCAGGCTGAGGGTGGATTTGCCTATACCGGGTTCTCCGCCTATGAGAATCAGCGAACCCGGCACGATACCGCCGCCCAAAAGGCGGTCCAACTCGCCCACTCCAAGCATGATCCTGGGCTCGGAGGCCAGATCTATATCATTGAGTTTCCGCGGCTTGCGCTCGGTTCCCGATATGCGTGCGGCCGTCTTGGACTGGGAGCCCTTCCCTGAGGGGACCGGGGCCTCGACCATCGTGTTCCATTCGCCGCATGCCGGGCAGCGGCCCATCCACTTGGGGCTTTCGTTGCCGCAGGATGTGCAGTACCAGAGGGTCTTTGCTTTAGATGCCATATTTATTACTGCTTGAAATAATAGGGACTTTCAAGTATGCTCGTCACGCCCTTGCCGCAGTCGGCATTGCCTATGATGCGGGCGGCGCCTACAACCTCGCGGCCATAGTCGGCCAGAGTGTTGACGCGGACCATGTGCGAGGAATGGACTATCTTGCCGTCGCCCAGATAAATGGCCACGTGCGTCACCCTCAACGGCTTTTTGCCGCCGAAGAACAGCAGGTCGCCGGGCTGCCATTCACCGTCCTTGACGGGAGTTCCACATCTTATCTGCTGGCTGGCGTTGCGCGGCAGGAGCAGGCCGTTCATGAAGTAACATAACTTCACAAGACCGCTGCAGTCGAAGTGCTTTATGGTATTGCCGCCCCACATGTACGGGGTACCCATGAAACTGCATGCGAGCGAGGTGATTTCCCGGGCGCAGAAGGCATTGTCTCCGGACACTCCGCTGCGGCTTTCCGCCCAGGCACGGAAGTCCATGACCTGATGCTTGAGCACCCAGCCGGTGCGGCCGTCGGGCAGCAGCACCTGCACCCAGCCGTCCCGGGCGTTTCCAGTCTGGCGGACCAGGTTGCCCATGATGAAGTCGCACATGGGCGCACTGCCCTCGGAGGGCTCCTCGCGAATGCGAGCATATTCTGCCACGCAAATCCACTTGGGAGCAGCCAGATAGGCATCCTTTTCCTGGTCCGAAACCACTTTCAGGCCAAGGTCGGTGACCCAGCCGGTGTAGTCTTCCGCCTGCACTTTTACCCAGTAGCGGTCGGTTTCGGAGGTTTGGACCAAGGCTCCCATCAAAAGTTGATTGTCCAGCGGAGCCTCATAATCAGGACTCGGGCGCATGAAAGAGGACGAAAGCGTGACTATCGCCCACGAAAGAATCGAAGTCAGTATCATAAATGCAAAAATAATTAAAATCTGATGGATTTTCTATATTTTTGCAGCAATGAAAAGAATCCTCCATTTAGTCCTTGTCTCCCTTGTCCTGCTAACCTCGGCCGTCGGCTGCGGAAGCCCGAGGAGGGTGTCACGGACTCCTGTGGTAGACAAGATTCTCGAGCGTGGAGTCCTTATCGTGGGCACGACCGGGGATTACCGTCCGCTGAGCTACAAAGAGCCGGAGACGGGCGATTATTGGGGATTCGGAATTGATGTAGCCGGAGAAATCGCCGAGAATCTTGGCGTCAGCATCAGCTATGTCCAGACTTCCTGGCCCACACTGTCTGCCGACGTTTCCAACCCTGAGCTTTTTGATTTCGCAATAGGCGGCATCACCATCACCGACGCACGCCTCGGGACGATGGCGATGTCCGAAGGCTACCTGTGCAATGGCAAGACGATTCTCTGCCGGAAGGAAGATTCAAGCAAGTACCGGACCCTCGAAGATATAGACAGGCCGGAAGTCAAGGTCATGGTGAACCCCGGAGGGCTCAACGAAAAGTTCGCAAGGGAAAAACTGCCCAACTGCAGCCTGATTGTCCATGACAAGAACGAAGAAATCCCCTCCATGGTGTCCCGGGGAGATGCCGACGTAATGATAACGGAAATCACCGAGGCTCCCTGGTACGTCCGGAACGACTCCCGGCTGGCTGCTCCCCTGCTGGACAAACCCTTCACCCGCGGCCGGATCGGCATACTCATGCGGAAAGGGCAGGACGACCTCATGGAAAAGGCCAACGCCACAATACGGGCGATGAAGAAAGACGGCACGCTCAAGGCCCTGCACGACAAGTACGGACTCATTTATGGCTTTTAGGATGAAGCGCGAATCTTTGAAAGGTCATCTCGCCCTTGCCGCCGCATATACTATATTCGGCCTCAACCTCGTATTCTGCAAGGACATAGCCAACTCCGATTCCATTTCGCCCTATGTGCTTTTCACCTTGAGGGCCGTCGGGGCAAGCATTCTTTTCTGGCTTCTCTCGCTATGCATGCCCAAGGAGAAGGTGGACAGGAAAGACTTCTGGAGAATAGCGGCGGCATCGCTCGTAGGTTTGTTCATCCCCCAGATGACTTTCCTTATGGCCATCGCCATGACGTCCGCCATCGATACGGCCATCATAGGAACGCTGGGGCCCATCTTCACAATGTTCTTTGCATTCTTTTTCCTGAAGGAGCCAATCACCGGCAAGAAAGCCGGAGGCGTCGCCCTCAGTTTTGCCGGCATATTGTTTCTGATTTTCAACTCGGTACATGAGGGAGGAGCTGCGGCCACGTCGCCTCTTGGCATAGTGCTGCTGCTTGTAAACAGCCTGAGCTTCTCGCTTTATCTGGGCTTGTTCCGCCCGCTTATTTCCAAATACAGCGTCGTGACGTTCATGAAGTGGAGTTTTCTTTTCTCGCTTCTGATTTCTCTGCCCATTTCTTTCAGGGGTATGCTGAGCACCGACTATGCCGCGATTCCAGTGGATGTCCGATGGGAAATAGGCTATCTCGTTTTCTTTGCGACCTTCGTGGCATACTTTCTCATCCCCTATGGCCAGAAGCTGATCAGGCCGACGCTGGTGAGTATGTATTCCTATGTTCAGCCCATCATCGCGGCAATCGTAAGCATCTGGTACGGAGTAGATACGCTCACATGGCAGAAAATACTGGCCTCGGTCCTGGTGGTCGGCGGCGTGATTCTCGTAAGCCGCAGCCGCGCGGCGGCCCAGGGGTAGAGGATACATTTAGTTTTCACGGTTTTAGATTGCAAATAAAGAAGATAATTGCTTTCTTTGTATATGAAGCTTATCTTTAAAATTCTTACCGTCATGGCTTTCGGCTTGACTTGGGCTTCCTGCCTGGCGCAGGCCCCAAAAGGGAAACTAACCTATTGCAGCTATTCCAGCACCGGTGCCGCCGGGCTGGGCAAGGACTACTGCGAGTTGATTGCAGACCCAGGAAAGACGCCCAAGATAGTCGTGGCGCTCAATATGGGCAACAGATTCAAAGACCCGGAGATTCATGCGGAGTACCCCGCCGGGCAAGAGACGGTAGACTCTTTCGCAAAGATGCTTGCAGAAGCAAAGGTCTACAAACTAAATGGATACAACGTCGAGGAGGCCATCACCGGCGGTCATTCCTACCGGATATACCAGGAATACGATTCGGGCGAGAAAATCAACGCCCGCTGGTACGGTCACCACGTGAAGCAGGAAGCCTGGGCCGCTTACCGCATGATAGAGGCATTTTTCGCGCCTTGGCGTTCGCAGGCCGCAAGGGAGAACGATCCGGCGGTAGTCTTCGAGATATTCGCCAAGCGCACGGGAGGCCGCGGCACCGACCATTTCATGCTGCTCGCCCAGAACAGATTCACGCCGCGCGTCATATATAATCTCAACGTCGACGGCCGGTCCAAAGGGGAGATTCACGACCAGTTCAATCTCGAGTCGGAAGAAGACATCCAGAGGGTCAAGCAACTGCAGAAGGACCTTATCGATCTGAAGACCACCGCCTTAGGCGACTACAAGAAAGACGACGCGCTGGAAGGTGGCACAATCTACTCGGTCGAACTGACTTATGCCTCCGGAGCCAAACAGTCCCTGTACTGGCACAGCCACGATGTGGATACCACCGTCCAGGCCGTATACGACCGCATAAGGTCATTCTTCACTCAATGGGTAAACTAGCGCTATTATTGTCATTGATATGAATAGAGTTGCACGTCTGTTTGCCGCGGCACTGCTTGCCGCCGTCACGATGCCTGCAAGTGTGCTGGCTCACGATTTCAAAGTGGGGGATCTTTACTATAGCAAAGTCCCTTACAAGACCGGAGTGGTTATGGTCACGTACAAGGGGAATGGGTATCCCAAAAAGAGTTCCTATCCCAAACTCCAGGCTGTCAACATTCCACAGAGCATCACCGTAAAGGGCAGGACTTACGCTGTGACGGGAATTGATGACTATGCCTTTAAGGACTGCGGTAATCTTATCTATGTGGGGCTGAGTGAGGGGTTGGAATTCATAGGCAACAACGCTTTCGAACGCTGCGGCTCCATGAAACGGATCGAGTTGCCCGGCTCCCTGCACTCATTGGGCAACTATGCGTTTGCATATTCGGGCCTGGAAAAAATCACCATCCCTGCTGCGGCTGCCTCTCTTGGAACGGGCATTTTCGCAAATTGCCGGGACCTAAGAGAAGTGGAATTCGAATCTGACTCCGAGATGATCACAATCCGCGAATCAATGTTCCTGGGATGCAGCAAGCTCAACAATATCAATACGAATGACAGGATGGTAAGGGAGATTTGCAGCCGGGCTTTTTATGAATGTGACTCGCTTGCAGTCTTGTCCATAAGTGACGAATTGTTCAAGAAATGCACCAAAATAGGCGACTCCGCTTTTTATGGTTGTGATAGTTATATATCCTTGACCTGGAGTAACAATCTGACGGAAATCGGAAACAGCGCCTTTGCAAATTGCCCCAACATCAAGCGGGCGTTTATCCCCAAGAGCGTTACCAAGGTGGGAATGGGGGCTTTCAGGGGCTGCAGCGGCTTGAAAGAGATATGGCTGTCGTACAAAACATATGTGGCCGGAACCACCCTTGCCGGCGATTTTTCTTCCGTGGGCAAGAGCGCTTCGATAGACGGTATCAAGGCGCACCTCTACGAGGATGTTACAGTAGCCAACGGCAATGACGGCAAGATGCTCAGAGAGATATGCCGCCTTCATTACAAGCGTGTAAGAGGCAAGGAGGCCGATGAAGTTATTGTGTGCATATTCCCCAATGCATCCGTGTGCGCATATTTGGCAAACACTATCACCCAGGCGGTAGACGTCACCACCTACGATTATATTCCATCCTCAAACAGGGTGCATCTTCACGATGAGGATAATAATGTCTCTCTCCGCATCACTCCCGATTCCTTCAAGATATCATACGGTCCTTTTGACGAGCTGTATTCGGCCTTCTCCGACGAGAGCGAGACAAACAAGGCCGCAATCAAGACCATGGCCACCTTCTTCTCATTCAAAGAAACTGAAGACCCCGAAGACGACTGGTGGGACTGGCTGTTTTAAGTAACTGATCTGCAATTCGAAACAGACCGTGCGAAATACAATCCCACGGTTATTAATCAGGCATAGCGACAGCATTGTTTTGAAGAGTTTATCGAGACTCGAACTTTTGTTGCATATATATTAAACTTCTATTATCTTTGCACAAAACGTTTGTTATGTTAGAACCGGATCTGAAGACGATGCGAAAGACCAGAGGCATGACTCAAGAGCAGGTAGGTATACTTGCTGGAATGAGTAAATCTCAAATATCACGCATGGAAAGCGGCAAGCTTGGTAGTCCCGAAACCTATTCAAGGGTTTTGGACGCCTTGGGATATCAGCCGGTAATCAGCTATTTAGACAGGCGAAAAAGCCAGAATCTGGATAGAAGTACAGTGCTTGACCTTCTAAAAGTTTACTATATATACAACAAGAAAAACTTTGGGATAGAACGTATCGGCCTGTTTGGCAGCTTCGCCAGAGACGAAGCAGGCCCTGATAGTGATATAGACATTTTAATTTCGCTGGAAGCCCCAAGCCTCTTCCGTTATTATACACTGTCCAAGCAACTGGAGACCGTATTTGGCCGCAAGATAGATCTCATATCTGCTAAGTCCCAGTTCCAGGAAGGCTTTCTGGAGAACATAAAAAAGGACATTATTTATGTTGACCTCTAACGCAAGGATTGCCAGCTGGTTGGATGCCGCTATCAAGGAAATGGAGCTTTTGTCCAGAATGAGTGCCGGAATTTCCGTTCCGGAAGATTTCCTTACCAGTCTTCAAGGCATGACTGTATACAGAGCCTGCGGAATGAGCCTTCAATATGTTACAGAGATTTTTATAAAAATACGTAATCTGGCTGGCAAAGACTATTTTAGGCAATACAAAGGTATTCCATGGGAGCAAGTATTTGGCATGAGGAGTTTTCTGTCACACGAATATGGAGAGGTGGATGCCGAGGGTATTTTCAATACCGTTAAGACGGACATCCCGGTCCTGTTGGCTATGACCAGGAGGATGAGAGAAAACGCCAGAGGCGAATGCCTGATTTAGTTTCCTGACAACTTTGGTTGATAAACGGAGCGGGCTGAGCGTTACGCTCGGTAGTGGATATGTCATAAATGCCCGTTACACGAAGTCCAGTGCTCTAAACCCCCTTACCAAACCTGGGGTTTAAAGCACTGGAAGGCTTTCTGTGGCTGATTGGTGAAGTATTGGTTACTGAAGGTTTGCACAGAGCATCCGAGAACGTACTATATCGCTTTCATACGAACATACCATTCTGACACATCCGACTACCAAGCTAACTAACTCCTAAGCCGCCATTTATTTTGTGACGGGACGGACTGATAGACCGTGCTCGCGATCATAGCCATCGCTCCTCTCAACAGTCCAGTAATTGAAGTAAACGGCCCAAGCAGTCCACGGATCGAACGAGGTCGAACAAGCCGAGAATTCCAAATTGCAGCCTGGAGACACGTTCTGCGCATCCATCTTCATACTTGGCGAGCCCATGTACCTGAGCAATTTGATTCAAGGGGACAGGCCGCCAGTCCCATTTGTGGCCGGCAGCCGTGGCGGCCTCTGCGAGCTTAAACTACTGTAACTCTCTGCACGCTACTTCTCCCTTTCAGCGGACTGGATAAGCTGAAGGTTCAGGTGCTCGAGCAAGGACAGTTTGATGCCGGCATTGTCCTGAGCAGGGTTATACCAGGGCTGCGCCTCAAAATAAGCTTTCAGGTCCTTGGACTTGAACACGTAGCCATGCCGTGCAAGGATGGCATTGCGCATCACGCGGAGAAGGGGTTTGTCATAGCGGTGCAGGACGCCGGTCAGCAGTATCCGGCTGGTGAAATCGAAACGGCTGCCGACGCCGGCCCACTTCAAGTTGAAGTAAGATACGGTCCGGTCGTACCAGGGCTCTCCGTCGTTCATCTTTACCTCCGTGAGTTGGAGGCCATCCGGTGTAGGCACAGCTTCCACCTTGCCTGCGAGGTACGGGCCGCCGCTCCCGAAATCGAGCACACCAGTAACCATTCCGTTGAAAGTGACAGCGTTGAAAGGCATGGGCCTGCCGTTGTAGCTGCCGCCGGAATCGGCAATCACCACATCCTTGCCGCTTTCGCTCCTGTACTCGCCGCAAAGAAGCGCCATCCACTTCCGGATGTTAAGATCCTGGGCGTCCTGGACCTGCGTGGCTTCAATGGCGCCAATAAGGAGATTCCGCTTGTCGTAGAAGCAGATGACATCCAGTCCGTCCTGCCGTATCCTGCGGGCATAGAGGGCGTCTTCGTATTCATTTTCAAACACTTCCAAGCTGGAGGAAACCTCGAATAGGTCTCCGTCGGCCACCACTGGTGCCAGCAGGAACTCATGTTCCTCCCCTTCCGCCATAGCATTCAGCACGGATCCATTTTCCGAGGAAGTGGCGGAATAGACCAGCGAGCCATTGTACCAAAAGCCGGAGGGCGAGCTGTCCCGCAGGGGCTGCACAAGGTATAAAACCTGGGCAACCGTGTCGTTGTCGCCATAGATGATCAGGTACTTGTTGTCCGGCTGGTTTACATAATCGATGTGCGTACCGAAATCTGTGCCGTAGGGTGCATCTTCGGCATTGCGGCTGGGGCGCAGGGTATATTTCCCTTGATTCCCTGGCCAAGCTTCCAGTGTCAGTTCGCGATCGCCGATGTCATCGGTCATATATACGATGCTGCCCATCCGGATTTCCCGGACGGTAAACAGGGTGTAGCCGTCCCAGAAACGGTCTCCGGTCTCGATGGCTTGCGCATTCGCAAGAAACTGCCCGCAAAGGGCCAGCGTCAGGATCATCAGCAATGTTTTTCTCATGGCAACTAATAAAACTGGGTTGTTTCCGCCACATCTGCGGCATAGTGGTTTTCGGGATAATTAGTCCGGACGAATTTACGAATATTCTGCGACATTGCAAATGTATGACTGTCAAACATCTGTCTGCAGGAGTGAAATGCAACGCAATCGAAATTTTTCCTTATTTTTGTAAATAACTCAAGACTGACAGAATAAAAATGAGCCAGTTCCACCTCAAACAAGAAGCCGCCAGGTGTCTGCTTTGCGAAAAGGCCCCATGTACTGCTGCCTCCAGCCATGGAGATCCTGCCAGGGCCGTCCGGGCCATCCGTTTTGACAATCCAACCTTGGGTGCCCGTCTGTTCGCGGCCTGCAGCGAAGAGGACCTGGAAGCCGCAGAGAAAGCCTGCATCCATTACGACCGTCCTGTCCGCCTGCGGGATATAGCCAAAGCGTTGCCTGAACCCGCCCCCGTGGCGGACCCGCCCTCTCTGGAGATCGATTTCTGCGGTCTGCACTGCGAGAATCCTTTCTTCCTGGCTTCTTCCGCCGTTTGCACGAACTATGAGATGGTGGCCAGGGCCCTGGACGCCGGCTGGGGAGGTGTGTTTTACAAGACCATCTGTCTGCAGGAGATAAAAGAGGTTTCTCCCCGCTTCGATGCCGTGAAGCGTGTCGATGCCAGTTTCGCCGGTTTCCGCAACATGGAGCAATTGTCGGAGAATACGGTCGAGATGGACTTCGACATCCTCAGACGGCTCAAGCAGAACTACCCGTCCAAGATTATCGTGGCCTCCATCATGGGACAGACGGAGGAACAGTGGATCGAACTAGCCAAGATGGCGGAGGATGCCGGTGTCGATGCCGTGGAACTGAACTTTTCCTGCCCTCAGATGCGCCTTTCCGGCATGGGCAGCGACGTGGGCCAGAATACCGAACTCGTAGCGTTATACACCACCTACGTCAAGCAGGCCGTCAAGATTCCCGTCATCCCAAAGATGACACCCAATGTCGCATCGTTGACACAGTTCGCCCTGTCCGCCCATTTCGCCGGGGCAGACGGTATCTCCGCCATCAACACCATCAAGTCCGTGACCATGGGCGCCGAGGTGAACGGCAAGCGTATCATCTCCGGTTACTCCGGCTCGGCGGTCAAGCCCATAGCCCTCCGTTTCATCCTGGAGATAGCGGGCAACCCCGTTCTGCCGAACCTCCAGCTTTCCGGCATCGGCGGAATCTCCACCTGGCGGGATGCGCTGGACTTCATCCAGCTAGGCTGCCAGAACGTACAGGTATGCACGGCCGTCATGCAGTACGGCTACCGTATTATCGATGATTTCATAGACGGGATGAGGACCTACATGGCCTCCAGGAATATCTCGCGCATAGAGGATATGGTCGGCGTAGAGCTGCCCAACTTTGTTCGCACAGCGGATCTGGACCGCTCCACGGTCGTTTACCCTGTCATTGACAGGAAAAACTGCATCGGTTGCGGCCGATGCTACGTTTCATGCCGGGACGGCGGACACCAGGCCATCACCTTCGGCGAGGACCGTCAACCCCATATCGTCGGGACGAAGTGTGTCGGTTGCCATTTGTGCTATCTCATCTGTCCCACCGATGCCATCGGCCTTTCCAAGCGCGTACCCAAACGGGCAACCTAACCAGCAAATATATATGGAATAATCATTTCCCCTGCTGCTAATTGATTCTGAAAGACATACATAATTACGCCCCTTTATGAATAAGCTGCCTGAAAAACAGAAAGCAACTCCGAAGTGCCCTTCTGATGATTCTTCGGGACAGACATCCCAAGAAATAACGCAGATGAAGCACCATCGCCAGATTTTCCTGGCGGATCACAGAGACGAGGAGCACCACGAGTATACCAAGTTAACCCTGTGCTTCTCTGATAAGGGTCCCTACCTGCTGGAGGATGTCTATACGCCAGGATGGTCCGCCGGCAACTACGGCGGAGGGACCGTCCGGACCGACCTGCCCACCAATTTCTACAAGGGCCAGACACCGGAGAGCTTTGCAGAGCATTTCGGAGAGCGCTTCCGGGAACAGATCCGGCAGAATGCCGAACTTGCCGCCTTCCTGGACGAAGCCAACCAACGTCAGAAGCATTGAGCTTACTATGACGAAATGGCGGAATATGCCGGGTGCCCGTTTAGAAGAATCCAAAGAAAATGCTATCTTTGACCCGAACTAATTCAGAAAGACATTAATCTTAGAGACATCATTTGACAATTAATATGTTACGCAAATCATTACTGGCAGTTTCCTGCCTGATAGGAGCAGTCGCTTGCTCCTCCAATTCGACGTGCACCATTAAAGGTTCTGTCAGCCCGCAGGTGGACAGTGTGTGTCTGGTGGATAACACCGGAAAACGTCTGGATGCCACTGCTGTTCAAGATGGTTCATTCACCCTGACATGCGAAAGGAATTCCCAGTCACAAGTAAGCGTTATTACCGGGCCGAAGGGCGAGCCCGTCGCCCTGATTCCCGACAGCAAAGAAATCACCGTGGAGATCGAGGATGGGATTGCTACCGTAAGCGGCAGTCCGCTTTCGGAAGAGCTCCAGGAACTCCAGCAATGGATGATGAATCATTTCATGAGCTATAACGACAAGGCAATTGCACTGGCGGAGAGCGGGGACGAAGCAGGCTCCGAAGCCCTCTGGGAAGAAATGCACAAAACCATGGCCGAACATTTCAAGGAGGTCTATCTGAATCATTTATCAGATCCTGTCGGCGTTCAGGCCATGTCCATACTGGCATCTGACGCAACAGATGAAGAATTCATCAGTTTATACGAACAGGGTGGAGAGTGCATCCACGCCGACGCTAAGGTTGCCGGCCGCTACGAGTCTCTTACGGCCACCAAAAGAACAGTTATCCAATTGAATCCTTCCGGGGATGATTTCATCGAATCCGAGGGGAATCTGTCTGACTTTATCGGGCAAGGGGCCTATGTCCTGGTGGATTTCTGGGCTTCCTGGTGCGGTCCCTGCCGGGATGAGACGCCGTTTGTCATCAAAGCCTACAACGACTATAAAGACAAAGGCCTTATCGTCCTGGGAATTCCGGTACAGGATAAACAGGATGCAACAAAAGAGGCAATGAAACAACTGGGCATCCATTATCCGCAGTTGCTGGATCCGGGAGCCGCTACACTTGCCGAGGAATATGGAGTGAACGGCATTCCCCATCTTTTCCTCTTCGGGCCTGACGGAAAAGTCCTTCAGGACGGAATGCGTGGCGAAGGAATCGATGCCGCCCTGAAACCGATATTTCAAAAATAATCACTATCTTTGCGCTGAATTAATTCAGAAAGATATGAATCTTAGAGACATCAAAAAAGGTCATAAAGAATGGTTACCATCCAGTTTTTGATGTTTTAAGACGCAACTAATTCAATACAAAATACAACAGTAGAGGGGCAGTCGGATTGACTGCCCCTCTACTATTCGTTTTTGGTGGTTACTTCATCTCCGATTCTCGGTAAGTAGTTTCCTTCCCGCTTTCATCGACATAGTAAATTATATCATTACAGTAGGAATAAAACGAACCCTCTTTCTGAACTCCGTCATTGAACAGGAATGTCAGTTTATACCTTGAATGACCAAGTTTCTTCACCGTAACCTTCTTCAAATACTTGTTTACCAAAGTTTTCAGTTCATCGTCTGTTTTTGCCTGTACAAGTTCATTTTCTTGGAAGAACGGATTGGCAAGATATGCCAACTTGTTGTCAATGACTGTATTGTTATAGATTAGCGTCTGCCGTTCATCTTCAAGAGAATGAATCTCATCCATATTTGCGTCCATCATCTCGTCACCCTTCGTTTCTGCCAATCTACCTTTGATGATACGGCTGTTTATCATATCGTTCTCTTTTTGTAATGCGGCAATCTTGCCATCTATTCCAGCAATCTTAACCCTGTTCTGATCATACATCAGGTTTAATTCCTCCCTTTGTTTATTCCGGTCTATATCAAGGACACCCGACATAAGATACTGGTTAATTATAATCTTGGAAAGCCCATGTGCCCCTTTCATATTCAACGAAACAGGATAACTACCGCCATTCAGTTTCAAATACCGATTATTGGTAATGGAAGGAGAAAGTAAATAACCTTCCTCTGAATATATGAATCCTTGCAGCGGATATACATATTCTGTTCTGGATTTCCTTTTATAATATTCGGGGGTGGACATCCGTATTTCCTGCACTTTGTAGAACAACTCCTTTGAAATAATGCCGGGATAGATAGAGTCTGGATCAATTTTGGCGTATCTTGGTTCTCGAAGGATGGCACAGACTTTCGTCTGATGACTAATCAATTTTTCAGTCTTTGCACATAAGCAACCACGTAACCACAAATCCTTCCCGATGCTTCCGGAACTCTCGTAGTCTGCATACCGTTCAAATATCTCCTGAACTATGGGTGCTTGACTCGGCTCTCGTATAATATAATGGTTTGAGTCAACAGTATATCCGTATATAGGATAGCCACTTGGTAGTTTCCCTTCGGCGAGTTTTCTCGCTTTACCACGCATAATCCTCTCTGTTCTAATGTACGTTTCATTCTCAGCCATTCCCGAGAAAAGACTGAAAAGGATATTTGACTCGTTCGACATAGAACCATCAGGATTCAACATCTTACAATACGGATTCAAAATGACGAGCTGAACTCCTTTTGATATGAGATAATCCCGGATAGAATACACTACGGCTGCACGGCGAGATATTCGTGAAATCTCATATACATATACTGCAGATACATCATCGGTTTCAATATGGTGTTTCAATCGATTCAGACCGGATCTTTCTTCTTCTGATAACTTTGACCCCGACTCTGTATCATTAATCGGAATGATGTCTTCTTCCTTGAATCCGTCCCGAAGGATTGCTTCCTTAACTTTTATTGATTGAGATTCTGTTTCTTGTGCTTTTGTTGATACGCGGATTAATGCTATTACTTTCATATTCAATTACTTAGTATTACAAATATATAACTGATCAACTTCTAGATTGCTATTTATTGATGAAAACTATACAATACTCCCTCTACACTATATCCCCTATATATAATATCGTAAACTGGAAGCAAAAATTCATAGTTTGACCAGACTTTTTTTGAAACGACTCGTTTTACTAATTCCCTCATTATCAAGCAATTAACCAAAGAAATATTTTCTGGTCTCGTGGGGAGTTATTAAATTTGTACTAACAAAAACAAATTGATATGAACTCGCTTACGACACATCATTCCACTAGTGATTATCTGCCCTGGGACACAATGCTTTCACTTGTCCGCAAACTCTACAGGGACAAGAACTATACGATGAGTTTATATATTGGCTGCGGAGCATTCTTCGGACTCCGTGTCAGTGATACGAAAAGACTGACTTGGGCGATGCTCCTCAACGATTCCACATTCTCCATCATTGAGCAGAAAACCCAGAAGCAAAGGACAATCAAAATCAATCCCGACTTCCAGAATCATATCCGCAAATGTTATACGGCATTGAAGATTCGGGACATCAATTCTCCATGCTTCATATCACAGAAGAATACCGTTTATAGTACACAACGGCTGAACGTGGTCTTGAAAGAAATCAAAGACCAGTACAAGGTCAAGGACATTGACCATTTCAGTAATCACAGTTTAAGAAAGTGTTTCGGACGGAAAGTGGTAGAAATGTCTGGAGAAAACAGCGAAATGGCCTTAATCAAGCTGTCCGAACTGTTCAATCACAGCAGTGTAAATGTGACGAGAAGATATCTGGGGTTGAGGCAGGAAGAACTGCTGAACACTTACGACTGCTTGGACTTCTCGTAAACGTGTATTATCAGATGATGCGAAAGGAATCGGGAAAACGATTCCTTTTTTGTTTACTCGGAATTATTGTAAACTGACCGACAGCGGTTTTGCCCGTGTCTGGAATATATTGTCGGTTTACATAATCCGGTCTAAGTCTTATTATTATATATAAATATATTAATGGTCTATGACGAAAGACGAAAAACATCTGATATACAAGGCATTGGAAAGGAATTGCCCTGACTACTTCAACAAACTCATGGGAAAGGTTCAACAGAAACGAGACATGATATTGACCTGCATCAACATTGCAAGTGACAGTGAGAATGTTGGGTATCAAGACGATGTAAACAGGTTATATAATACCTGTTGCTCATTGATGAACCAGACTGAGACATATATGTTGAATTATATATGTCTTATCAAGCATAAAGAACAAGTCTGTGACGGAATACCCAAAGATGATGCCGATATCCGCAGATGGATCGGTTATCTTCAGGAATTCAGGGATTCGGAAGATTCCGTTATCGGTATATTGGACAGACAGGCACAGAAACTCATTAACCAGTATAAGCCAAAGAAACCAGTTGGAAGGCCGAAAGGAACAGGCAAACGTATTTTCAACTACAACGGAAAGGAATACCACACAGTACAAGAGTGTGCAGATGAATACGGCATATCAAAACAAGGCATGCACAAGAGATTGAAGAAACAGCATATAATCTAGACAGTTATAGGACAGGACGGCAAATAGTCGGAAATAATCAGTATCTTTGCATCCTAATACAAAGTTGTATATGAAAAGATACTGTTCTATTATCTCCATCCTTTTTGCCGTCCTATGTCTGGCAGCATGTAATAAAGAAAATGCCGAAGATTCCAATCTGCCGAAAGGGGCAGTTGATCTCGGTTTAAGTGTTTATTGGGGGGAATGTAATCTTGGGGCAACAACTCCTGAAGGTTATGGAGATCGTTATGCTTGGGGAGAGAGGACTGCTAAAACGGATTTTACACTCTATAACTATTCGTATTATACAAGCGGTGATATTGAAACACACAATACAGGACATACCAATATTCATTTTTCAAAATATACACCTTGGTTTAAGAATGCCGACACAAAAACAAGACTTGACTTGGATGATGATGCCGCCCATGTGAAACTTGGAGGGGAATGGCGAATTCCAACGATGTCGGAATGTGAAGAACTGATTGAGAAATGTACATGGACGCGTACAACAAGAAATGGAGTAAACGTATTTGAAGTGAAAAGCAATATCAACGGGGCAATTATCTATTTTCCTTTACCCGGAGTAATAGATGGACCTAATGTCAATGCATGGGCGGCAGAAAAATATGGAGTTTATTGGACGGCAGAAATGTTTACTAGCCCAGATTCGTGGGGACATGTCTTTATTATGGGAAAAAAAGAAGTTGGGGACATGGAGAATATTCTTGATGTTCGAGCGTACGAGCGTTGGTATGGGCTTCCTATTCGACCGATTAGTGAAAAATGATTTGGATAATAAGCTCAAGTAGTTAATCTTGCATATTGTTTGTCAAACAACCATACAACATCAATAATTAAACTATAATATTCAAAAATATAATTAATGAATATTATTTCGTGACTAAACGATATGATTATTAATAAGTTAGCACAACAATCCCTGTTGTGCTATTTCATTTCTGTCAGAAACGATTGTTTTTGAACATTATTGCCCATGCCTGTCCGCTTCCATCCGAAGCCTTGCCCTGACACATCAAGCCCCGTTCCCACATTGTTTTTTGTATTGTATGAAACAATTATGTATTTTTTGACAAATTCTATAATATATAAAGTTTGTCTAATTTGTGCTAATTGTTTCACGACCCCCCGGCTCCGCCGCCAGCATCTACTTGCGCCGACTGTTTCACCTTGCGCCAAATCGTGCTGCGCGAAAGCCCTGTCTTGTGCATCGCTTCCTTGATTGAACCGTACCTGACTCCATCGACTATAACCGGACCGCCCTTTTTCTTTTTCCTGATATAAGTCTTTTTCAAGTATTCCTCTATCATCCGAGTAATATCGTCATCCGGTATATCCATCTTGTCCGTCACCTTCGGCTGGAACATGAACACATCGAAATAATCGAACACGATTCCCGACAACCTTTTCAGATTGCCGTAAACCTCCCTCGCCGCAGTTTTCCAGTCTATCGTCTCGTTATACAGTGACCTTGTATATCTGGCCGCTTCTTCAAACGGATTCCAGTCATCCTTCGTCATATTCTCCAGAAACTCCCTGTCGATATACTGACCGTAATTTTCAATCAGTACCAGGAACTCGTCATACTTGACAATATCGACTTTCGTAATCCCGCCTGTCCTTCGTACAATCTCCTGTATTACCGATTTGAACTCGGCCTCGGTTTTCTCCTTGTCCCTGTCGTTCTGTTTATTTATCCTGTTGATGATGTCCTCGATGACGGCCTTCAAGTCACCAGTAACGACCTTGTTGAACTCCTCTGTCGGCTTGATCCACAGAACACCATCCCTTGTCTCCTGTACCATGTTCCAGTCAAACCTGACCATCTGACCGCTAAATCTGTCTTGACGAAGTTGTGAATGCTTCGCAAGCGGCACATCTTTATCCAGATAGATGCAGTTTACATCAAAGTAGTTGGTCGAAAGACGATTATATATCAGCTGCATCTGACTTTCGTACTTCTGGACATTCTTAATCAGCCGATATGCCTTATATCGTCTTTCGTTGAGGACACATTTCTCTTCAAGGCTGTCCAGAACTTCGGGTATCATTCCATAAGTGACCTCAAACAGGTTTTTGTATCGTTCATCGAATAAATTGTACCTTACCCTGTTGGAATTTATCATATCCACTCTAGTATAGGCATAGTCGTAGTCGATGCTGGTATCCAAATCCTTGATGTCGTTATTGAGTTTCGAATACTTGTACGGAATGACCACCTTGTCGATTACTTCCTTGTTCCTCACCCTGTTTGCGTACTGGATGATGCCGAGTGAACTGTCGTTCATTATATACACTCTGGCCTTCTTGTTGGTATCAATATACAGATTGATGCCGGCCTGTCCGTAAACGCTGAATACGGTTACCTGCTTCCTGATAGTCTGGTTGTTGAGGACGAAATTGACGGTCTCAGAATACTGCTTGTTGAAAACGTCGCACTCAATACCATAGTATTTCAAGTCCTCCTCCGTCTGGTAGTTCGTTCCGTCACGGAACAGCAAGGCTATGTTGTCCGGGGATTCGTTAATCCAGTCCCTCATGTCCTTGTACACATACCCCTTCCCGGACTTGTAATAGAAAACGATGTCCGCCTTGACCTTCTTTGCCCTCTTGTTCACCTGTATCTTCTTGCAGTTGAACTCCTCAACCTCATAAGACGGCGTTCCGGTCATCAATATACGGATTCCTTTAATCCTGTTGAGGGCATTCTTGATGTGGGATATACTTTCCAGACGATAATCGTACATGTACAAAGTGTGGATCTCGTCCACCACGAAATATTCGAAGTCGTACTTCCACATTTCGTACAGGTAGAAGGATTCCCAAGTCGTGCAGATACTCCACTTGCTGGTCAGGGCGTTCTGTACATTGCCGCAGATATGCTCGACTTCATCCGTATGGTTGGCATCGACAATCAGCCAGTGCTTCGCATCCTCCCTGTCGAAAGAATCCTTGTTGATGCTGGTCATCGGACTGATGAAGCATGTTCTTTTGCCGGAGTTAGTAAACTCCTTCGCCATGAACGTCTTTCCGAAACCGCATCCGGCAAATACGTGGTTACACCTGTCCTTGTCCCATTCGATATCTATATCGGTCAGATGCTGGTCATCTTCCAGTTCATATACCAAGTCGGCATTATATAGGTCAAATTCTTTCGGGGCGAATACCTTTTTGAAACGGTAGCCGAATTCTTCCAGCCTTGCCACCTTGACATACTGTCCGTTGTATATATCATACCATTTGTTTATTTCCGGTTCTTCTTCATAGAAGCGATGGTTATGGCCATTTTGTTCTGGTATCAGATTCGAAATCTTCTTCCATTCCTCGTCCACCTCCACCTTGTCTTTGAACACCGCTATCAAAGCATCGTATATCGCCCACCTCTGATGATGGTCTTTATAACCGATCTTATCAACCAGTTTGACGGATTTGAACTGGAACAACTCGGAACCGTCTGGTTGGACATCCGACACCTTGATTCTTTCTTTTTCCAGTTCGTAGGTTTCGATGTCCTCAAAAGAACCGAAGCCGGGCTGGTCGGAATTACCCCATAGCCACGGTTTGTCCGTCAGGTACATCAGTTGATATGGACTTTCCGAACACTTATCGGCAACATGTGGCCAGTCAAATATTGCTTTCGCTCCGATATTTGTAAATGCCTCAGCAACTATCTCCCTTACTCTCTGAGCGCACTTCCTGAAATTATTTTCGGTCTTATCGACATCGAAATAGAACAAAATATGATAGCCCAAACCAGAGTTCGATGTCTGGAGTGCATAATAGTTGAAATTGTGATAAACGAGCAGGTATTCATGCAGTCCTTGTCTCAGTTTTTCTGTATCAAACTGCTTGCAATCATTATAATAATGCTTAGCATCGATATCAGAATAGACGCAACCGTTCCACCCAGACCAATCAATGTTTTCTTTACCAACACGATAGCCACAATCGAACATTTGTATCATCGGACTGGCATCCTTTTCGGTATTCTTCCCGAAACGGATATCCTTAAGTGGCTTGACATTCATCTTGTCCCCATTGCTGGGTTTCGTCCACTTATCCTTTTCTTTCCAATATCTCGGTCTTGCGTAGTTGAACCGTATCGTCATTTCTTTTTCGTGCCGCTATAATTTTACAAACCAAGCCCCCATATATTGTTAGGGCAACATACAGGGGCGGGGCTTGCACGAAAACTTTATAGCGAAAGACGAATCTTCTATGTCCAATTTCATTGCAGTCCCTAACCTGTAATTACTTTATATATAATAATATAGTAACTTCTTGAAATAAATTCAGAAATCCGCTTTATTATTAAACAAAAAACATGAAAACTTTAATCGAAACCATCAGTGAAAGCGCGGCAATCACTGGTCTTAGACCATCATTCTATTTCAACAACATGCAGTTTTTTGAAACCTTGACCGATCCCGAACAACAAAAGTTCCTGACTGCATCTTACAAACGAGTTGATAACTTCCTATATGTGTTTTTCTATTACAAACGTAAGCAGATTGGCTATTTGAAGTTGAAGCCTATAACGGTCTATTAAGCCTATCTCACCAGCAGAAATATCAACCCCAAAATAGCCAGAGCCAGCACAATCGGAAGCCATCTTTTCAGTTTCTGTATTCGGCCATAATCCTTCTCCATCTTATCCTCCATCCACTCTTTGAATCCAGGAGGATTGTCACCCCAGTTCATTTCATACACCAAAACGGCATCCTTATATCCAGCATCAACGGCTTTCTTAATCCAATACTTTGCCGATACGATATCCTTCGGTAGATCGGGTTTACCGTTGAGGTACAACGAGCCGAGAATGAACCAGCAGAAGGACTCGTTCTCCTGAGCCTCGTTTGCTCCATCCTTGATAGCATCAAACCCTTTCTTGAAGTCATACCACGGCTTGTCCTCCATCAAATAGGCAAGACCGTAGATGGTCTTTGCCGCTGCAGGAGCATTCTTGTTCGTGGCAAGACCTTCAAGCATGGACAGTTCTTCCTGGACTTCATCTGTACTATCGGCAGACTGCAATCGTTTGGTGATGATTGCAGTCAATTCCTTGAAATCCTTTGTGAACTGCTTGTCGGTGTACGGTTGGGGCATTATTTGATATTCCTTTCCAGTATCATTGCCCCCAAATCCTCTAAATGCTTCTTGGCCTTTTTATCAATCTTTCCGTTGACCAAAAAAGCGATGTCGGTTTTTTGAACCTTGCGAATCTGGAAATTAAGCATGTTGGAATAGAAGGCATCCAAATACCAATGCAAGATCTCTTTATTATCCAATTCAGCATCCGTAAACGGACAGGCATAGACGATAGATGCGGTATTGTCATTCCGAACATAAATACCCTCAACTCTGACCAGTTCAAAACCCTCTTCGTCCGGCTTGTTGGGGTCAAGTGATACATTCGGAATGATTACCGGTTTTAAATGAGATAGTTCTTCGTTCTCATAAGTCCATACAGTCTGCTTTAATCCAGATTTGAAGGTCTGGTTCTTGATGTTGGTCGCTTTTAACAGTTTCATAAGTCAATATGTTTTAATTCTTTCATCAATGCATCCTGCCTGGCTTTCCACACCCTTCTCTCCCCCAATCTTTGTTCTCGCAGCAACCGCCGTTCTTGTCGTCTCTGTTCGTGTAATCTGCCGTTCTCTATTATCTCCTTCTCCACACGGTCTATCGTTTCGTCAAATCGTTTCTTCTCCAACTCACATTCCCAAATGATTATTACAGACCAATCCCTTGCTTCAAGTTTCCGCCAGACTTCTTGGTCTCGCTGCTGATTCCGATCTACCTTCTGCACCCAGAAATCCGTATTGGTCTTTGGAATCGTGTAATTCTTGCACCCTTTATGTCCATGCCAGAAGCAGCCGTGCACGAATACAACTGTTCGATATTTCGGTAATACGATGTCCGGACTGCCGGGAAGTCGTTTGTCGTTCTTTCTGTATCTGAAACACCTTCTCCACAGTTCATGTCGCATCCTGACCTCCGGTTTTGTTGAGGTTGAGTGGATAGCCGCCATATTCTTATGGCGTTGTTCTGTGGTTAATACATCGGACATCTGGGGACTGTTTACGAGAGACAGACCTTCTCCATATAGCAGTCTAAAAACTCCTGATTAACGCCATGAAGGTTTCGATGGGTACAGATATAATACAACTCCTCGACCGAAGAATATGCGAAATATCTGGCATCTAATTCTTTGAACTGTGGACGATTAATCTTCTCGATAACCATATCCCTATCATCATCTGGAGCCACAATGACATATCGCGTCTTAAAGTCCGGCATCATATCATATAACCCTTTCATTCGTGTCAGTCCAGATGTCACACCAGTAGTATGCTCAACTTCCATTACTGCTGGCATGAAGCGCCCGTTCTGAAACCAGATACAATCTATCAACTTAGCCTCGGATTCTGCTCGAAAACGAGATACGACATTTTCATCATCCGTCAATGAGGATATAATATTTGGCTGACAGATTAGAGGTTGGCCCTTATACTGAATACCCATATCGTTTTGAGCTATCCATGTTCTATATCCTAATTGCAACCCAATGATATACAAAGCAATCTGTATCTGTGTATGCCGACGAACGACTTCAATATCAAGTGGTCCGCTCGTCAATGATTCGGGGACAATAATATCATCATAGATAACTTGTTTTGAAGGAATCTCAGAAATGGCCATATTCTGCACTTCCTTTTGTACAAGTACTGCGTTTTGATGTGGAGTTTCAGGTGTCCAAATTAAATGCTTGTGTCCAGTCTCTATTGAAGTCTGTCCCCCCTTATCCATAATACGCCCGGGATAACAGAAATAAAACTCCGGTGTATGGGCCATTAAAGATTCAAGGACAGATCGCGTATTATATGAACCAGCAAAAAGACGGTCAAGATTAATTGGTTCCATACATGATAAAGCATTCGCAAATCGCCAAATCATTTCACTAGACATACTGATATCAGAAGCTTGTGAAAAAGATTTAGGGGTCGCCGCTTTATTTGATGTTGGATCCCAACGACGAATAATAATAGGCCCTTCCGGCAGGCATACATTGACAATACGTATTTTCCCATGATTGTCAGGATTAACATAGTTATAATCCCTATTTCTTGGAAGACCATTTATCGCATTGACGATATTATAAGCCGTTAATTTCATTGTTTTGTAAGATTAAAAAAGTCCCGTATGGATTGTGCGATACCGTTTGCTAATAAGAACGGCACTCCGTTGCCAATAGTCTTGAATTTGTCCGACAGAGACATCTCCGGAGGTAATGAAAAATCAGCAGGTAAAGATTGTAAGGCCATAGCCTCAGCAGCAGACAATCTTCTTGCTAAATACGGATGAAGATGAACCTCATTATTGCCATAAGCGACTGTTGGTGAATAACGCCAACGATGTAATCTCTTATAACTTTTTTTTGAATCATCCCCTTCTTGAATTGCCAACATCCTCGCAAGCCCTGCTCTTGGTGTAAAGAAATCCTGTGAGTTTGGATGATGAAGGACATCATTCTTCTCAAACCAATACTGAACCGTAAGTTCCTGGGGGATTTCCTCTGGTGCAGGTCTATTATTCTGAATTTCAAACGGTTCTGTTGGGGGCCAAGGAAGATTCTTTATTTCATCTATATCAAATCTTATATAACCATTCCAATTAAAATCATTGATATTCAGGTGTAGTCGTCTAGCCACTGTACTCCGAACACCAAATAGAAGGATTCTATCTCTATCTTGCGGTGCACCGAATTCAAGGGCATTGCACAGCCGATCTGTCAAATAATAGTACTTGGAAAGAGACTCCTTCAATTCATCATAGTATGCACGATGCTTGGCTGTTCTCCATAACCCCTTAACATTCTCAAACAGAAAGAAATCCGGCTTTTGAGCACATATTAAATCTACATACGATTGAGATAACTTCCCGTTATCTCCATCACGGCCCTTCTGCTTTCCGGCAATCGAAAAATCAGGACACGGCGGCCCTCCAATAAAGCCAACAAGATTCCCCTCTTTGTGTTCAAGTGCAATGTGGCCTTTTAATTCTCTTGAACGAGTTTCTATGAACTCGTTTATATCCTTACTATAACCAAATCTGGGCTCTGGAATCCCCATTTGAGCACGAGCATACTTATAGGCTTTTGAAAATGACAGAGAGAACTCATTTACAAAATCTACAACAAATCCCGCTTTCTCGAATCCTAAATCAAGAAAGCCAGAACCAGAAAAGAAAGAAAATATCCTAATAGGTTGGGGCATAGTCCAATAACATCTAACTTACAAAGTTACCGTTTTTTCTTCACAAGGCAATACGAAAACAGATGACCTTTTGAAATAACAAAGAAGCTGACCGATGGTATTATCGGTCAGCTTCTTCAAACTTATTACAGGATAGTTGTACTATCTTAGAGGACGAATCCATATCGGAGATTTAGTTCTTCGCTTTGTAATTCAGTACAATGAATGTGATTTCATCTTTTCTGTATGGTCTTTCTTCCAGTTCCTTTTCCAGATATTCGCCCCATCTTCTTTTGAAGACCGTTGAGGTTTCATAATCGTACTCCAGTCCAAATTCGGATAAGTCAATATACCTATCTAAGTCCTGGGTAGTGGCTTCGCCTTTCCTCTTGTGTGAAAGGCGATTAAGAAGCCTCTGGTAATCAAGGCCATAAGTCCGTGCAACTTCTGCGATTGATTTGAACGGCTGGCCGTTTACCTGAATATAATACCCATAATGGCACATCTTTCTTAGCGCTTCTGGAATTGGTATGTTTTTATGTGTATCCGACATCTTCTTTCTTGTTCCCACCCTCACATAACGAGTTTTATGGGGTTCGTTTTTCGGTTGATTTGCCTCTTTCATTAGGAAATAGCGTTTTCGCGATTCTCTCATCTTCTCTCGAGTTTCCTCTGAAAATATCTTCCCTTTATTTGGAGATGTTCTCCCTTTATTGCTTTTCCCGATCTTGTCCCGATGCTTTTTGGAAAGCCGATGACCGAGAAAACATGTCGGTTTGCCTTTGTTTATTTCACTCAATTTCTTTTTAGTTTCTTCGGAAAGATGCTTTCCTGTCTGTGCTTCGCGCATCTTCATTTTTGTTTCTTCTGTATGATGCTTACCAGCCATTCCTGAGGTGGTTTTCCAAGTAAGGGGTTTTCCTTTAAGCTTTTCCCGAATCTTCCTAATAGTTTCTTCAGAATGGTGTTTTCCTGTCATTCCGGAAGTTTTCCAGTCATGGGGTTTACCCTTTAATGCTTCACTTCTTTTCCGCAGGGTCTCCTCCGATGGATGCTTACCTTTATTCATCTCACTTAGCCGTTTTTTTGTTTCTTCGGAGTGATGCTTACCTTTATTTGCTTCACTGATTTTCCGTCGGGTCTCCTCCGAGACAATATGACCTTTACTTGCTGCGCTGAGTTTCCGACGAGTCTCTTCCGAGATTGTTTTCTTTGTATTACTCACAATCATTTTACTATTAGTGTTATATTAATGGGGTGCTATTGAAGGCTAGCACCCCGGCTATGCCTTTGCTCTTAGTTTTGCTGAGTCGATTGTTTCTTCTAGTGACCTCTAACACTAGTATCAATCAACCATCCGCTATGCCATTCTTCCGAATAAAGGTGCGTGTCTATATTAATTCCGTGTTCTTTCAGATCCCCACTTATCGTATTGTTAATGATATTTTGAACTTGACTGTAATCATCAGTCAAAACTCTATGAGTGCTTTTATCATTACTCCACACAGTTCTGATTTTATCCTTGTAATTCATAAAGATGACTTCAGTACAATCTGGTCCGATTTGCTGTCCGAACGGTTTTTTCGGGATCCATAGAAATGACACCTTAGTACCAGACATCAAGTCTGTAATACATAGTGAAGTACTATACGGAACTGTTTTGGCATATTCTCCGATTTTTTCAGAGATTGCAACCATATTCCAAAACGATTCCTGGATAGATATATTTGCGGTAACAGATGCGACCATATAATTAAGAACTTCATTTCGAGAAACTATTTTTTCCATATTAATTCAATTTGTTTATTGTTCCGGTGCTATTGAAGGCCAGCACCCCGACAAGCCTGTTATTGATTAAATGTTCTGGATACCGCCCAGTCGATCTCTGCTTTGTTAGTGATGCGCTTCATCCCACCTGTAGAATATACTCGATAAACAAAGTAGTAACTATCAATGACCTCGTTCTTCATATTACGGGTTTCTTCACGAACGACCTGATATTTGTTTTTTGAGAAATCAGTCCCTGACGCAGAGGCTTTATTTGCCAATTTAGTTCCGGTTCTGGCATGTCTTCGGCGCCCGGAATAACAAATGGTAGCGTCAATAATTGGGAATTCTACGGAAGACAAATCAAATTCGGCTTCTTGTTTGTTCTGGTTTGCGCTCTGGAGCGACTTGAAAACGTTTAAAAAAGATAATTTGTGCATAATCTTAAATTTGATGTTAATTTTATTTATATGATTGTGATATAAAGGCCTATGCGGCCATTTTTACTTTTAATATTTTTCTGCTGTACCGATCATAAATCACTTCTGCTTTGAACTTCTCAACCCTCCCTGATTCAATATCAACCCATTTACCTTTACCATTTTTCAAATTCAAAACAATCTTTTCACTACCGTTAACTTTCTTCAAATTCATAATCTTTTTCATAACAAATCATTTTTATAATTTAACTTCATTTCATCATCTCAACCGATGACATCATCAACATCGTAGCGTTTTAAAAAAATTCAATGATTCGAGAAAAAAATTTCGAAATCGGCCTCCTGCATATCTGGGAGGCCGATATTTTTTTACTCGCTTGGGAATACTATTGTTATAATTAAAACAATTTCTTACCTTTGTAGATGGAAATCCAACGGACAGAATCATGAAGAAATTACCGGAGGCTGAGATCAAGAAATACCATCCCATCCGACTGCCAAGTAAACTGGTGGATCGGTTGGCGAAATGGAGAAGGTTTCTGACCTTCTCCGAGAATACGAACTATACCTATGAAACGCTGGTAGAAGAAATCTTCAGAAAAGAACCTCAACTATCCATTACAGATTTCTATAAACAGCGAGACGAAAAAGAGAAGTGGGAGAAAGAACAGGAAAACCTTAGAAGACGGTCTGGTGTTTCTGTAAAAAAGAAGGAGAAGATTCAGTATAAGTGTCTCAATCTACCAAATGAGCAAGTAGAGCAACTTGCCGAGAGAAGAAAATCATTGATGGATGAAAGTGGTCGTAATACCACTTGGGAAGAAATGTTCCTCTACTATATAGATAAATACCTATCGTATCATTCCGATCTTGCCGACTATGAGTCAAGCAAGAATTATATCCGAAATAAGAAATAGTATGAAACTTCACCTCAACAGTGAAATACAAATTCCATCCGTGTTGATAAAGAGAATGCGCTTCACTCGGATGGACGAGGAGTACAAGAACATCTGCCACTTTACCTATAAGGGCATCTATTATGTTGTTCCTTCGGAATACGAGATATATTCCATTGACATTGAGTTGGCGGATAAAGCAGGGGATTATATCTTACTTTATCCGCTAGAATTCGGGAAATACAAGGGGTCATATAAGACCATCTTGAAAAGGGAAATCACGGCAAAGTTTCCCGACACTTGGGATAAAGATTTGATTAGGCAGTGGTGTGAGGACGAAACGGAAAAGACGTTGTCCTTGTGTCGGGCATTACCATAGCAAAAAAACGAGTGTGCTTCACAGCAGACTCGTTCTTTTAATTGAAAATGTCACGGTCACATTTTCAATTCATTACAATAATGTAGGTAATAAACTCTCTATACTTAATATCGGAACATTTCAAGAATAATTCATTGTTTCGGACAACTTTTTTTTACCTGACGAAGATATATTTGTCCGTCAATTCCTGAATGGCATCATAACTGACCTCTGGCATCCCCTCCGGCATGTCCAATAAAATTAATATGCTGTGGAAATTGTCCTCATCTGGAGCATCACTACGGTTCATTAATGACACGTTATCATTCTCATCGACATATATACCGTCGTTTTCGTCAATTTCCGTACTGTATTTGATATAATCCTCAACGAGATCGGCAACCGCATCTGCGAACCTGTGCCAGTCTTGAATGCTATGATACCACTTATCCATAATGCTTTATGTTTCAGTTATTTAACAATACAAATTTAATAAACCTCAACGACTAGATTGCTATATAAAAAAAGAAAAACAGTTGTGCTTCACAGCAGAACTGTTTGGTGCAAAATAATACTAATAACTAATAACTTTTATGAATAACATCATTGACATTACATACATAATATAGGAACGTTTGTCCCAAAATTCATTTTTTTCTGCACTTTTTTGTAAAAAAAACTCTCCCAGCCTTAGGAAGAGTTTCCAAGTGTCTCAGAATGAGACGGGTAGAATTTCACCGGAAGGTGACATAAGCAAGCATCGGCTGGGAGAGTGAATGTCAGTCAAGGACAATGAACTCGTCCACACCAGGAATCAATGCCAATCCATGTCCTTCTAGATGAACCTGACCAGCCGAGTCTATATAATCTATTATCCCCTCAACTCCGTTCATTCTAGATGCCTGCCAGTCCTTCCCTCCGTTATCGTCCATACGGATAATCCGTACCTTGTCTCCTACTTTCATTTCTTGTCCTGTTTGATGGTTTGTATTACTTCGTCTGCAAAGGAGAAATACTGTTCTCCGGCCACGATAATATGGTCAACTAGCTTTATGTCCAGAATCCTTGCTACAGCCCGAATCCGATCCGTGACATTCAGATCGGAAATGCTCGGTTTCGGACTGTCGGAAAGATGGTTGTGGAACAAGATGATACCGACTGCCTTGTTCTCCAAAGCAACCGAGAATATCTGCCGGAGGTCGATTGTCGTGCTTGTCCAACCTCCACTCGAAAGCATCTTACAGGCAATCTGCTCATTCCTCAACCCGACAAATATTCCCCACAGTTCTTCGTGGTCGATGTCCTTGAATCTGTCCTGCATCATCTCGACTGCGATTCTCGGATTACTTATAATCTTGGACTCCATGATTAATCGGTTATCTGAATGTAATAGTCGAGTTCATCCCCTTTCAGGTTGTTGAAAATCCACTCGTCCAACTTGTAGTACAGGTCGGTATAAAGGCGGGAAAACTCGTCATTGACCTGATACCACCTCCAGCATTTCCAGTTCAAAACCATTGCCAGTTCAGTGATGTACTTGTAGTTGTTCTTCCAGCTGCGGAAGGCATTTTCGTAAGTGGATTTGATACCATTTACTCCGAACTTGTCCGCTATGCTGAAATCCGTGTAGAAAGTCGTGAGCGGCTTGTAGCCGGTCAGTTCTTCAATTGTCCAATTCTCTAATATTATTGACATAATGCTATCTGTTAATGAGTTCAACAATCTGGGCGAAAACTTCATATCCCCTTTGTTCGACACCCTCAACCGTGCAATATCTGAATTGCCGTAGTCTGCCAATGACATGTACTGCTGACCCCTTGTGGACTCCATTAAGTATGTCGGGGGAAATAGTGTCGGACGAGAATGCGACCACGCTGAACCAAGTGCAGTCAATCACATTTGAACCGTCCTTGTCCGTGTAGGCGTATTCCGTCACCAACTGGAATCTATAGACAGAGCAATCCTTCACTGGGTTGCACTGCACTATACCTACGATTCCTTTTAATTCTATTTTGTTGAGAAATTCCATTGTTACTTTGTGTTGAGGTTTCTCCTGTCTATCACGATACCAAGAAGTGCAACCCTGTAAGGAATCACCATCCCAGAGTTGCACTTCTCACAACAAACGCCATCGGCCAATGGAGCGGCGTTGTGTGGATAACCGTCTATTGGCCGATGGCAAATGCAGCAGATGGACTGCTTGTTACTTCTTTTCTCCATCTGTTTTCTCATCTTTCTTGACCGCAACCTTGCGTTCTTTCCGCTCGGCCTTCTTGGACTCCCTAGCAGTCCTTTCGCCGACGATATCCTCGACCGACATCGGTTCGATCTCGCAGGCGGTGCAAATGGTTGCATACGCACTGCGGAGGTAACGCATGTCGGACTCGGACTTCTGGAGGTCTTTGACCTTCTCCGACCAGTTGTTGAATAGGGTTTCGTTCGTGCGGTCTTTGAGGTAGGATTCCTGACTGACCGTAACCTTCTTGACAAGGTCGTTGATGGTGTTGTGGAGGTTGAAGATCTCGTTCTTCATGACGTTGAGAATGTGCTTCATCTTTTTGGTGTTTTAGAGGTTGTAAATATCTGAT